>CALGAR010000028.1 GCA_937959285.1 uncultured Bryobacterales bacterium | reverse complement strand
CGCGTCGAGAAGCCGGCGGCAGCCGCCGAGGAGAGCTGGGTGGTGGCGACGGACCTGGCTGAGGCGCTCGCCCGCAACGGTACTCCCTTTCACAAAGCACATCAGCTTGTCGGAAGGCTGGTGCTCGAAAGTGTGCGTTCGGGCAAGACTCCGGCTCACTGGAGTCCCGAGGAGCTGGCGGCCTTCTCTCCGGAATTCACGCCAGAGATGGCGAAGCTTCTGCGGCCGCAGGAAGGGATGAAGACCCGCGAGATCGCAGGCGGAACCGGCCCGAAGGCAGTGAGCCGGGCACTCGAGGAGGCAGAGGCTCGACTCGCTTCGTTGCGTCTATGAACAAGGCCTACCGGCAGGGACAGATCCTCAACATCATCCGCCGGCAGCAGATTTTCACGCAGGAGGAACTGGCGGGCGAACTGAAGAAGCTCGGTATCCCCGCAACCCAGGTGACGCTTTCGCGCGACATCCGGGAGCTTGGCCTGGTTAAAACGCCCGAGGGCTACCAGCAGCTTCCGACAGAGACAGGAGGCCCGACTTTCTCGACAATCGCTTCAGAATTCCTGCGGGATGTCCGGCTGGCGCAAAACCTGCTGGTCCTCAGAACCCTTCCGGCGCATGCAAGCACTGTCGCCGCCGCTCTGGACGCGGAAAACTTGCCTGAGGTTGTCGGCACAATTGCAGGGGACGACACCGTGCTGGTAGTCGCCCCTGACAATCCGACGGCCGCGGCCCTCCGCGACCGCCTCCTGAGCTATCTCCGCTAAAGGTCAGAAGTAATACTTCAGCGAAAACTGAATCCGCCGGGGGTCCTCGGCCTGGTTAATCCGCCCGGCGTTCGGCGTGCCAACCGCGGTATTCGGAGCTCCGAAGTTCGGCGTATTGGTCGCATTGAACGCTTCCGCTCTGAACTGCACCTGATGCCCTTCCCACGGCAGAACAAAGACCCGGGCAACCATCAGATCGAGATTCCGCCTGCCCGGGCCATCAATCAGATTGCGGCCTGCATTACTGACTTCGCCCGGTGCCGACGGCGTCACGAAACCGGTATCAAACCAGCGGTCGATGGTTCGCTCATCCGGTGGCAGATTCGGATTCCTTACCCAGTTGCCCCGCACGGCGCCTCCGAGGTTCTGATTGTTCACATTGATCGTATGGCTCACGGGAAGTCCCGAGTAGAAGCTGAGAATGCCGCCGATCTGCCAGCCGCCAAGGAACCAGCTTGCCGGTCCGCTCTGCAAATGCTTGCGGCCGTTCCCAAAGGGCAGCTCGTAGACGGTGCTCAAGACGTAGGAGAGTCTCCGATCAAGCGTTGACCTTGCCCGTTCCCGTGACAGATCATAAGGCGTCACAATGCCAGGCGTGCCATCGAGGAGCGGCTCGTTTCCCTGGTCGATGTTTTTCGACCAGGTGAACGAGCTCAGGAACGTGAGTCCCTGCGAGAAGCGGCGCTCCGCCTTGATCGTAAGCGAATTGTAGCTCGAGTTGAGCATCGCTTCGTGAACGGTGACCGAGGTCATGTCCGGGCGCACAAAGCGAGTGTTCGCAGGAGCGGTGGCGCTCGGCGTAGAAGGCAAGTTAATATTCCGGCTGGCAATCAGATGAGTTCCCTTCGTGCCGTTGTAGCCAATTGTCAGCAGGGTGTCGAAGGGAAGCGTCCGCTGAATATCGAAGAACCACTGGCCTGCATAAAAGGTTGGAATAAAATCGGGCCAGCCGATTCCGCTTGTGCCGCTCGGGATGGTTCCGATCGGCAGCGCCGGAAAACCTTCGACAACACGAAGAGTCGTCTGCTCAAAGTTCTGCGGAGCGCTCAGCTCGAGTGTGTTCGGCGGACCTGCAAAGAAACGCCCGCCAGTTTCGACATTGTTCGCCTCGCCGTAGAAGATACCCGCACCCGCCCGGATGACCGTCTTCGAGCCGAGGTTGTAGGCGATGCCGAGGCGCGGAGCAAAGTTATTGAAGTCGTTCTTGCAACCGCAATCGCGGCCGTCCTTCGGAGTTACGAACCGCTCATCAGCGAGGGTTGGCACGTTGTATCCGGTAAGTAAGTACCGACCGATCCTTTGCCTGTCCGGATCGGGGAAGAGCGCAGAGAAGAAGACTTCGTACCGGATCCCCGCATTGATCGTGAGGCGGCTCGTGACCTTCCAGTCGTCCTGCAGGAACAGGCCAAAGTAAGGCATCTGAGCGTTTTCGCCGAGGTTCGTTCCCCAGGTCGCATTGCTTGCCCACCCAAGAAGGAAGTCCGCCATGCCATTGCCGCTGCTCCCGCGGCTGCTTCCGACGTTCGGCCTTTCCGCCGTATAGCGTCCATCGAAGGCATACTGCCCGCGCCGGAAGCGCGCGGCATCGCGATAGATGGTGATGCGTCTGCCTTCTCCGCCGAACTTGATGGTATGCCGGCCGCGCTGCATCACCGTCTGGTTTGTCAGCATGTAGTTGGCCAGGTTGTTGAGATTTGGCCAGAAGCTGCGTGCGCCGACCTCCGCAAACCCCGACGGAGTGAAGCGAGCAAGACCATGATCGAGCCCGTCGTTGAACGAATCCCCCGGAGCATTGAGGATGCCAAACTGTGGATTCAAATTCTCCGAGAAGGGAATGTCGAAGGCAGTATCGAACTTGGAGAAGCCGAACCGGAGTTCGTTGTAAGTGGTCGGCGAGATTGTGCTGCTGAGACTCGCAGCGATGTTGTGCGCCTTGAGGTCAACCGTCTGGCCTTGCCCTCCCGTTGCCGGATACGGCAGGACACCGGGCTCGTTGCGGAACTGATCCCTAAGCGAGTATCTGACGAAGAAGCGGTGGCTGTCCGACAGGTTGTGATCCAAGCGGATGTCCGCCTGGTGCGCATCATCCGAGTTGCTGGGCGAGTAGAAGTAATTATCAGGCAGATTGTCCCGCCCCAGGATATTCGACGCAGGGTATAGCTCGATGAGCTTACTCGTCACCGGGTCCCATCTGCTCTTCGGAATGATGTTTCCGGGGAAGGGCTGCCGGATGGCGGCGTTGCCCGTACCCGACAGCGTGAGCGGGTCGTAGATGTTGCGGCGAACCTCAGGCTGCCGGGAAAAATCGCCGTTCAGGACAATATCGCGGCTGGGCACGCTCTGCAAATAGCTTTGCCCGATGCGGATCTTCGTACCCTGGTAGCTGCCAAAGAAGAACGTGCGGTTGCGGATCACAGGGCCGCCGATCGTCCCGCCGTATTGATTCTGGCGATAGGTGGGTTTCGGGCTGCCCGACCTGTTGGCAAAGAAATTCGTTCCATCCAGCTTGTCATTGCGAAGGAAGTGGTACAAGGATCCATGAAAGTCGTTAGTGCCGGACCGCGTCGTAACCAGCACCTTCGCGCCCGCGCGAAAGCCGTACTCGGCGCTGAGATTGTTCGTCACCACCTTGAACTCCGCGACCGCGTCCACCGGCGGCTTCACGGCCTGCGCTTCAAAGCCCAGCGGCCCGCCCGATGTCCGGGAGCTGTTGTCGTTGCCGTCGAGAAGCACGTTGTTTTGGGCAATCTGCATGCCTACCGCCGCAAACGCTCCTTCATCACGCGCGCGGCTGCCCGCGTTCAAGCCGCCGCCAGGAAGGACCCCGACCGTGAACTGCGCAAGCTGGAGGTAGTTGCGCCCGTTGAGCGGCATCTCCAGAATCCGCTTGTTGTCGATCACCTGCCCGACGTCCGTCGTCTCGGTATTCAGCAATACCGCTGAAGCGCTCACGTCGATGCTTTCGACAACCGCGCCAGGCTTCAGCTCAAAATCGACGCGCGCGACTTGCCCAGTTTCAAGACGCACGCTCTCGATCACCTGCGTGGCGAATCCCTGTGCGGAAGACTCCAGTTTGTACACTCCAGGATTCAGCAGCGGAACCGAGTAGAGACCTTGCTCGTTCGTCTGGTTCACCGTCCGCACCCCCGTTTCGATATTTGTGATGGTGACGGTTGCCCCGACGAGGGCGGCGCCGGACGAGTCTCGCACAGAGCCTTGGAATCCGGAATTCTGCGCTAGGAGAAGCGAGCACGAGAGCAGCAGCACTGCCAGCAGGTTGCGAAGCATGATTCTTCCCTTGAGGCCATTAATTCGATAGGCTTACTAGACTGTTTTGAGAGCTTACCACAGCCTTGGGAATAGATACAATGGACAAACTCAAGTTATTTATCCTGAAGGACCCATGCGCTTACGACTCGAACTCCTGGCTGCGCTTGCTCTCCTCGCGGCCACTTCCGGTCATGCACAGAGATCGAATCAGCCCTCGCAGTACACGAGCTGGCCTTCTTACGGAGGAGGCAATGAGCAGATTCGTTACTCGAGCTTGAAGCAGATAAACCGGAGCAACGTCTCTCAGCTCAAGCTCGCCTGGCGCTACGACACGGGCGACGCCTTCGAGGGCTCCGAGATGCAGTGCAATCCGATTGTGCGGCATGGTGTTCTGTACGCTACGACCCCGCGCCTCCGCGTCATCGCTCTCGACGCAGCCACGGGAAAGCTGCTTTGGAGCTTCGATCCCAATCCTCCAGGAGAAAAGCCCCGTCACATCCGGAACCGCGGATTGATGTACTGGGAAAGCGGCGAAGACCGGCGGGTCTACGTCTCCTCACGCCACTGGTTCTACGCTATCGACGCCCGCACCGGACGCCTCATCCCGAGCTTCGGCAAAGAAGGAAAGATTGACCTGCGTCTGGGATTCGGACGGGATCCCGAGAGCTTGACTCTTACTGTCACAACCCCAGGTGTCGTGTATAAGGACCTGCTCATCCTCGGCAGTCTCACAGGGGAAGATCTGCCGTCCCCGCCGGGCGACATTCGGGCCTATGACGCAAGGACTGGGGAGTTACGCTGGACGTTTCGAACGATTCCAGCGACCGGTGACTTCGGCAGTGAGACATGGCCCCGCAACGCTCGGGAGTATGCGGGCGGAGCCAACAGTTGGGCAGGCATGGCGCTCGACGAGCAGCGCGGCTTGGTCTTCGTGCCGACTGGCTCGGCCGCCTTTGACTTCTATGGCGCAAACCGCGCCGGCGATAATCTCTTCGCCAACTGTTTAATTGCGCTCGATGCTGCGACGGGCCGACGCATCTGGCATTTTCAGTTCGTAAAGCATGATGTCTGGGACCGGGATCTGCCTTCTCCACCGAGCTTAGTGCGTGTCAAGCGCAACGGGCGGATGGTGGACGCCGTGGCGCAGGTCACTAAGTCCGGGCACATCTTTGTGTTTCACCGCGAGACGGGCGAGCCTTTGTTTCCAATTCGTGAGATCAAGGTTCCTCAGGATGGAATCGACGGTGAAGTTCTTGCCGCCACTCAGCCAGTCCCGGTCCTTCCACCGCCGCTTGCAAGACAGCAGATCACGGAGGCCGATCTGACGCGGCGGACGCCGGAGGCGCACAAGGCAGTCCTTGAGCGTTTTCGGACGTACCGGTCCGGCGCGCCCTTTCTGCCGCCTAGCCGTGAGGGAACGGTGATCGCTCCGGGCTTCGATGGCGGCGGAGAGTGGGGCGGCACGACGTTCGATCCCGAAACCGGGTGGTTCTATGTCAACTCGAACGAGATGCCCTCGATTATCCGGCTGGTTCCCCGCGAGGAGATGAAGGCGCGGACCTCCGGGCGCCGTCTCTACGTCCGCCACTGCGCCTCCTGCCATAAAGCGGATCTCAGCGGCAGCGGCGCCGAGTTCCCTTCCCTTCGCGGGATTGGCTCTCGCCGTTCGGTTACGGAGATTGCCAACGTCGTACGAGGCGGCGCTGGACGAATGCCGGGATTCGGACACCTGGAGCAGAAGGCGATCGATGCGATCGTTAGCTACGTGGCTCAGGGAGAGGACAAAGAAGTTCGTCTGCAGAACGTGAAGCTCTCGCCCCAGGAGATGAAGTATGCGCTGGACGGTTATCAGTGGTTTCAGGACCCGGACGGATACCCCGCCATTCGTCCCCCGTGGGGCACGCTGGCTGCTGTGAATCTTAACACCGGCAAGATCGAGTGGCAAATTCCATTCGGTGAGTATCCGGCACTCGTACGTCAGGGGATCAGGAATACAGGGAGCCAGAACTACGGCGGTGGGATCGTCACGGCCGGAGGACTGTTCTTCATCGGCGCCACGGTCTTCGACAACAAATTCCGCGTTTATGACAAGAAGAACGGCAAGCTGCTCTGGGAGACAACACTATCTGCGGCCGCCATCGCCACCCCTGCCATGTATGAGGTCAACGGCCGGCAGTTTGTCGTGATCGGAGCAGGCGGCGGCAAATTCGGCCAGCCCTCTGGCGGCGCATATTACGCCTTCGCGCTTCCGGAGCCGGCCGGCAAGTGAGCTACGAAAAGATTGCGAACGAAGCGAATCCGATGGCGGATCCCAGAAGGGCGCCGGCAAGCACGTCGCTGAGAAAGTGCATGCCCAACAAGATCCGCGATACTGCGATACTCAGCGCGCAGAACATGAGTCCCACGCAAAGCGAAGGGTAGAAGAGCGACAGCGGCACCGCCATGGAAAAGGCCGCAATTGTATGTCCTGAGGGGAAGGAAAACTGATCTGGCGGAAGCAGCGTCGCCCAGCAGTGCGGTTCGATTGCACAAGGCCGGCGGCGTCCTGTAAGGCGCTTTAGCCAGAGAAACAGCACAATGCCGAAGCTGCAACCGCCACCCGCCGCCGCGATCGCCCAGCCGCGCTCCGGCCCGCCAAAAAGCAGGATCGCCAGGAGCATGGCGTACCAGAGCCAGCCGTCGCCTCCACGGGTGGCGCAGATCATCCACAGCCGAATCCAGCGAGGCGCATGCCAGCGATGAATCCGCCGCATGATACGGTGGTCTCTGGCGCTGATGTAATTGAGCATGCTCTGAGCGAGTAGTGTCATGCTGCTACATCACCCTGCGCATCAATCATCGTCACTGATCGACGTACCAAACACCAGTGTATAAGGCAATGGCTGCCGTAGCCAATCATCGGGCAAGGAACACAAAACTTAGCACCTTGGCGTCCCTGGACTCTCCCTTGCGTCACTACCTGTCTCACAGCCGGGCTCCCGGACGTGGAGGGCGCTACTTTTCGGACAGATCGGACCGTCCTCCCTCTGTCTTGTATATCTGCCAATCATTACAGCTCGGTGAATGGAGCAAAAACATTAGTAAAATTAATTGTTTCGGCGTGAAATTTACTCTCAGCGGCTCGTCTCGGCACAGCTAAGATTCTGGTAGCAGGCATCTGATGCGCCGACTCGATTTCATATTCTTCGATGCGGGCGGTGGACACCGCAGCGCCGCCACTGCTTTGAAGCTGGTCATCGAGCGGCAGGGATGGCCCTGGCAGGTCCGCCTGGTGAACCTCCAGGAGGTCCTTGATCCGCTCGATATCTTCGGAAAGTATACTGGCCTGCGCGTACAGGATCTCTACAACCACATTCTGAAGAAGGGTTGGACTTTAGGGGCTGCAAAGCTGGCTCGAATTCTGCAAGCCCTCATCCGGTTCCGCCATGACGCCGAGGTACAGCTTCTCAAGGAGCTCTGGCAGAAGGAGCCTCCGGATCTGGTCGTCTCTCTGATTCCCAACTTCAATCGCGCGATCCATGAAGGCGCCCACGCGGCCTCGCCTCGTACGCCGGTGGTAACAATTCTCACCGATCTGGCGGACTTCCCTCCGCATTTCTGGATTGAACACGAATCGCAATACCTGATCTGCGGAACAGACAAGGCCGTAGAGCAGGCCTATAGTTTCGGGCATCCGCCCGAGCGGGTCTTCCGGACGTCCGGCATGATTTTGCATCCCCGCTACTACGAGCCCATCGATGGAGATCGCGGCGAGGGCCGCCGCGCCCTGGGCCTCGATCCAGACCTTCCCACGGGCGTCGTGCTTTTCGGAGGCCAAGGGTCATGGGCGATGAGCGGTATTCTGGACCGGCTTGACCGTTCCGGTCTGAATGTGCAACTCATTCTGATCTGCGGCCACAATGAAGCCCTGGCGCGCACGCTTTCGGGAAGGACCACGAGACTGCGCAAGTTCGTACTGGGCTTCACGACGGACGTACCGTACTATATGTATCTTTCGGATTTCTTCATCGGGAAGCCCGGGCCGGGAAGCATCAGCGAGGCGCTCGCAATGAACCTTCCAGTGATCCTTGAGCGCAACGCGTTCACTCTGCCGCAAGAGCGCTATAACGCGGATTGGGTCCGCGAACGTGAAGTAGGTCTGGTAGTTCCAAGCTTCAGGCAGATCGACCGGGCAGTGGCCGACCTGCTCGAGCCCGGCACATTCGAACGTTTGCGTGCAAACGCCGCGGCTATCGAGAATCAAGCTGTCTTCGAAATCCCTGCAATACTGCAGCGGATTATGGAATCAAATGTGTAGCTTTTTGCGGCTTTCCGTTACCGAGGCTGCCTTGAACGTTAACGTGAGGTGTAGCAGGTGTACCGGTCATGGTACCGGATTGATCGTTGCAATGCGGGCACAAGGTGGTTGTTTGGCAAGCCTTACGCTAGACTGAGGAGGGCGACGAGAGCCTGAGGTGGGGATTTGGGCGTGAGTAGTGACCGACATTCTCCTGGTTGAAGATAATCGCGGTGATGTAAGACTGATGCGCGAGGCGCTTGAAAATTCACTGCCGCGCATCACTCTTCACGTGGCCGAAGATGGCGACACCGCCTTGAGGTTCCTCCGCCGTCAGGGGGCGTACTCGGATGCGCCACGCCCCAAGCTCATCTTCCTTGACTTGAATCTACCCGGAAAAGATGGCCGCGAAGTCCTTGCAGAAATCAAGCAGGACCGCGAGCTGAGGCGCATTCCCGTCGTCGTCCTGACTACATCGGACGCACAGCAGGACATTGAAAGCGCCTACGAGCTGCATGCAAACTGCTACATCCGGAAGCCGAGCACACTCGAGGAGTTCTTAACTGTAATCAGAACTTGCGAGATATTCTGGTTTAACACGGCCCGCCTTCCTCCGCGCTAGCCAAGGATCGAATCGCGACAGCAGCGCCGGAAGCGCATCCATGCGGCGACCCGTTTGGCTCGCTATCTCATGAGGGTCGATTGCTGCACGCTACACTGTAGCTATGCGAGCGATGCTGTTTTTGCTGGCAGCAGCGGCCCCTCTGGCCGCGCAGACCGTCTGCGGACCCACCCCTACCTACACGCCCTGCGAAATCGTCTTTGAACTCACTCCCGAGCAGTTGAAGGAGCATCCCAACCCCTACGTGAGTGTCACATTGCAGGGCGAGTTCCGCTCCCCCGATCACCGAACGTACCTCATGCCGGGTTTTTATGACGGAGGCAACCGGATGGTGCTTCGCTTCTCGCCGATTGAGCCAGGGCAGTGGGACTTTCGAATCACCAGCAACATCGCAACGATCAACGGAAAGATCGGCAGTTTCGAGGCGACACCGTCAGGTTTGCCGGGATTCATCTACGCCCGGAACGTCCATCACTGGTCCTACACGGAAAACAACATCCCGCACCTGTGGATGGGCGACACGAGCTACCGCTTCGCGTCGATCGACAGGGCTCTGTTCCAACAGATCGTGGACAAGCGGGCTGAGCAAAAGTTTAACCACATCCGAGGACTTCTGATCGGCTGGGGCGAGCTTCAAACGCAAGCCTTCCCGACACCCGACACGCCCAATGCGGACTATTTCCGCGAAATCGACTACCGCATCCTCTACATGAACCGCAAGGGTATCATCGCCGACCTCATCCTCGCCGGTGACCAGAATCAGCTTGCCGAGCTGTTCCCAACCTGGCAGCAGCGCGAACGCTTCATTCGGTACGTGGCTGCTCGCTATGCGGCGATGAATATCACTTGGCAGGGAGTACAAGAATTCGAGGAGTACAAGGAGGGCCGCGTGCTGCTGAAAGAGATCGGCGAGCTTCTGAAGAAGTTCGACCCCTACAGGCATCCGCGCTCCACGCACACGGTAGCCACGTCTTCCCCCCTACTGAAAGACAACTGGATGGACTATCGGGTGTATCAGTCCTCGGATGATCAACTGGGCGCGATCGAGCATCAGTTGTATGCAACGCCCGCGGTGAACGTTGAGTTCGCCTATGAGAACAGCGGCGCGGGAGCCAGCCACCCGCATCACGTCGACAGCGACACGTTTCGGAGGCGGCTGTGGAACGCCACAATGAATGGGCAGTATCCGACATTCGGCAATACTGGCACGTATGGAGGCCGCAAGTTCAGTGTCGACGCAAAATATCTCGATTCTCCCGGCGCGAAAGCGATGACGGTCTGGTACGACTTCTTCTCGAAAACGCGCCACTGGGAACTGGAGCCGTACTTCGACGTAGACGGCGGGCGCTGCCTGGCTTTACCCGGCGTGGAATACATCGTCTACGTTGAAAAGCACAGGCCAGTCGAAGTACTCGTGGAGAAGCGCGGCTACAACGTCGCATGGATGGATCCTGCCACCGGCGAACGCGTGGTCCAAAAAGACTGGAAGGGTGAGCGGTTCACAGCAG
This sequence comes from uncultured Bryobacterales bacterium, assembly GCA_937959285.1. Lineage (GTDB taxonomy): Bacteria > Acidobacteriota > Terriglobia > Bryobacterales > Bryobacteraceae > JADGHK01. The sequence continues at coordinate 29,407 of CALGAR010000028.1, read as the reverse complement.
AGCCACCTTCCGCAGACCACGATTGGGTTCTCATCATCTCCCGAGAAGGCCACAAGGAAGGGATGCTGCGCTCGTACAAATTCGATTCACGGCCGATTGTGTTGCAGGAAGTGGAACAATCGCCCGAGAAGATCCCCTTCGAGATCGCACAGCCTGCTGGTGATGACTTGCAGGCAGGCGTGCCCATAAAGTTCGAACTGAAGCTCAAGCGGGAATCGCGCGCAACACGCACGATGATGTATCTCATCACGGGAGAGGTCCCGAGCGATGACCTCGGTTTCCGTGTCCTCGCAACAGGGTCGACCGGCAGCTTCGAGATTCCCCAAAGCTGGTTACCCAAAGGAGAGGGTATCGTCAGTTTGCGCGTCACCGCGCTGAACGCCTATGGCAAGGCTTACTCCCTCGATAGAGTTTATACGGTGAAGAAGTGAGCGCGCGCCTGCTTGCAGTGGACACGACAGCCGAATTCGGCAGCATCGCTCTGGCCGAGGGCGATCACGTGATCGAGGAGGTGATCCTCCATTCCCCAGACGGCTTCGCTCACCTTTTGTTCGGCCACATCGAGCGGCTGCTGGCTCGCCACGGATGGGACATTCGCGATGTGGACTGCTTTGCGGGCGCAGCGGGGCCCGGCTCCTTTACGGGAGTCCGTGTAGGGCTGACAGCCGTCAAGGGACTTGCGGAAGCGACAGGACGTCCTGCGATTGCGGTATCGAATCTACAGGCGATCGCATCCTTTGGCTCCGGCAGACTCCGTGCTCCGGTGCTGGACGCAAGGCGCGGCGAGGTTTACGGCGGCCTCTACAATCAGGACTTGGAGGCAGTGCAGCCGGAGACTGTCAGCGCTTTTTCCCAATGGCTGGAATCGCTGCCGGATGCGCCGGTTGAGTTTCTGTCTCCGGATTTCAGCCCGTTTCGTCACGCGATCGCCTCGACGCGCTTTGCTTCAGCAGAGATTCGCGAGACTCCAAGAGCGCTTGCCGGCGCCATTGCACGGATCGCAGCCACCCGGCTGGGCTCAGGGCAAGGGACCGACCCCGCTGCAATCGATGCGAACTACGTTCGCCGTTCTGACGCGGAGCTGTTTTGGAAGGATCGCTGACGGCGAGCTGATCCCGGTTAACGCCCGCATAGGGCTGGGACGACGATAATAAGCGAAGTGGATTTTGTCGAGCAACTGAAGGCTTCAGTCGACATCGTGAAGGTGGTCGGGGAGTACGTCCGCCTGCGCAAGGCTGGCAGCCGCTGGGTAGGATTATGTCCGTTTCACAATGAAAAGACCCCGTCTTTCGGCGTAAATTCCACGCATCAGTATTACAAGTGTTTCGGCTGCGGAGCCGGCGGCGATGTGCTGAAGTTCGTCATGGAGATCGAAGGGGTCACGTTCTTTGAGGCCTTGAAAATCCTTGCGGAGCGCAACGGCATCCCGATGCCGAAGCGCCAGGAGTACACCGATCCGAATACACGCCTTCGCGCCTCTCTGTTTGAGATTCACAAGATCGCGGCAGAGGCGTTTCGCTCGAATTTGTTCGGTCCTAATGGCTCTGCGGCGCGTGCGTACTTGGAACGTCGAGGCCTCAGCCGCCATCTTGCCGAGGAGTTCGGCCTTGGCCTCTCCGACCGTTCCGGGACCGCGCTGCTGCGCCTGCTCCAGCAAAAAGGGGTTTCAGCCGAAATGGCCGAGGAGGCAGGTCTCGTTTCGCGGCGTCAGGACGGCAGCTTTTTCGACCGCTTTCGGGGGCGTCTTATGTTCCCGATTCACAATGAATCGGGAAGCATTATCGGCTTCGGAGGCCGCGCGCTATCGGATGAGGACGAGCCGAAATATCTGAATTCCCCAAAGACCGCGCTCTACGACAAGAGCAATGTCCTTTATAACCTCCATCGCGCCAAAACTGCGGCGCGCAAGCACGACCGCATTATTCTCGTCGAAGGCTACATGGATGCGATTGGAGTGTATTCGGCGGGAATACACGAAGTGGTCGCGAGCTGTGGAACGGCGCTCACGAGCAATCAGGTTCGCGCGATCAAGCGCCATTCGGATAAAATCATCGTCAATTTCGATCCCGATGCGGCCGGCGCGAATGCCACGGAGCGGTCGATTCAGATGTTGCTCGACGAAGGCATGCATGTGCGCGTCCTTCATCTCCCCGGCGGTCTCGACCCCGACGAATACGTGAAGCAGCATGGCGCCGAGGCGTACTCGCGAAGGCTGGAGCGCGCCAGCCCGTACTTCTACTGGCTGGCGGATCAAGTGCGCGCGAAATATCCGCCCACCGCGGAAGGCCGCTTTGAGGGCTTCGAAAAGGTGCTGCTGCCCGCAATTCACAGGCTGTCGAGCGAGCTTGAACGTGCAACCCTCGCAAACGACGTTGCATCGTATCTGGGTGTGGATCCTTCGCTCGTGCGCAATCACCTGCGTAGAGCCTCAGGGGTAAAAAATCAGCGAGAGCAGAAGTCCGCGACGGCAAAGCCGTCGCTTTCGGGTGCCGAAACGCTGCTGATCAAGGCGCTCGTTGCGGATCCTCAGATTCGGGAACTCACGCTTCCGCGACTGCGGGGCCTGAAAGTTCTGGAGACGCTTGCAACGCGCCGAATCTTTGAGACACTACTTGGAATGTGGGAAAGCGGCTCGCCGATCAGCTTTGGGGAATTAGAATCAAGGCTGGAAGATGCCGATAAAACGTTATTGGCATCGATCGTTTTGGACGATTCGATAGGGGAAGAGGTGATTACTCCCGAACAGGCAGACGCATGCGTGGCAAGACTGATGGAATCGGAACTGGAATCGATGCGCGCTGCTCTGCGTGCGCAAATTCGGGCTGCCGAGCGAGCTGGAAACGTGGCTGACGCCATTCGTCTGATGACCGAGCTTAGTGAGCTGGACCGTTGGAAAAAAGCTCGCAGCGCGTCCTGATCCGGAAAGTCCATCGGACGCGCCGTGTTGTAATATAGGTGGAACCAGTGAATTGCAGTTCCAGGAAACGGGGTCTCCGTGCAAGCCGACGATAAGTACGGCCGCCTGAAACACCTGATGGATATCGGCAAGGAGAAGGGCTTCGTCCTCTACGACGATGTCAACGAAATCCTGCCGGACGATCTGGCTGCCGGACCGGAACTTGATGAACTCCTGGCCGATCTCGACCACGCTGGAGTCGAGATTCTCGAAGAGCCGAAGCTGGACTTCGAGAAAAAAGGCGAAGAGGGTGACGAGTTTTCCGAACTCGAGCTGAACCAGGAGTTCGGCGACAAGACGAACGATCCGGTCCGAATGTACCTCCGTGAAATGGGCACTGTGCCCCTCCTCACGCGCGAGGGTGAGATCGAACTGGCAAAGCGCATCGAACGCGGCCAAAAAAGCGTCTGCAAAGCCCTCTCGCGATCCCCGCTCATCATCCGCGAAATCCTCCAGTGGCAAGAAGAGCTTCGTCGCGGTACTCTCTCGATCCGGGACTTACTGGTTATGCCGGATCTCCTTGTGAGCGACGAAGCGCTCGCCGAACAGCAGGAGGAATTTCTGAAACTTCTGTGCCAAATTGAGCAGGATTATCGCAAAGCGCAGCAGCTCCGGCAGAAGCTTCAGGTGGTGTCGCGCAACATGAAGCCGAAACAGCATCGCGAGTTGCGCTACAGCCTGGCCCGCCTGATGGTCAAGATCTCGCGATCCATCCGCTCCATCCCGTTTAGTACGGTTGTGATCCGCCGGTTAACGGCCCGTCTGCGCCGTGCTGTCGACGAGTTCCGCCCGCTCGAAAAGGAAATTTCGCGGCTGCAGCGCAAGAGCGAGGAGGTGGACGACGCACAAAAGGCTGCAAGCAGGGACTTCCGCAAGGAGCTCCGCCAGCTCAATCAGCGAATTGCACAACTGGAGGAAGAGTACGGCGCAACTTCCACAGAACTGCGCCGCACGCTTCAAATCGTCGAGCGCGGCGAACAGGAAGCGGACGCCGCGAAGAAGCAGCTAATTGAAGCGAATCTGCGTCTGGTGGTCTCCATCGCCAAACGGTATACGAACCGGGGCCTCCAGTTCCTCGATCTGATTCAGGAAGGGAATATCGGCCTGATGAAGGCGGTGGACAAGTTCGACTACCAGCGCGGATACAAGTTCTCGACGTACGCGACGTGGTGGGTTCGGCAGGCGATCACGCGCGCGATAGCGGATCAGGCGCGCACTATCCGGATCCCCGTCCACATGATCGAGACAATCAACAAGCTGGTCCGCACGCAACGACTTCTCCAGCAGGAGCTCGGGCGCGAGCCCACCACCGAGGAGCTCTCCAAGCGCCTCGATCTGCCGGTGGGCAAGGTGCGGAAGGTTCTGCGCATCGCGCAGGAGCCAATATCGCTTGAAACGCCGGTCGGTGAAGAAGAGGAGAGCCATCTCGGCGACTTCATCGTCGACCGCCGGGTTGTATCCCCTTCGGAAGCCGTCATCAACCTGAATCTGCGCGAGCAGACAGCCGAGGTGCTGAAGACTTTGAGCCCGCGCGAAGAGAAGATTATCAAGATGCGCTTCGGCCTCCAGGACGGCAGCGAGCATACGCTCGAAGAGGTGGGACAATACTTCGCGGTGACGAGGGAACGGATCCGGCAGATCGAAGCAAAGGCCCTGCGAAAGCTGCGCCATCCCAGCCGGAGCCACCGGCTGCGGGCATTCCTGGAGGCGAGCGGCCACGACTCCTAGCCGCCCGCTATTTGCCCCTATTGCAGGTACTTCTTCAAGTCGGGATTCAACTGCGCCTGCACGTCCGGCTCGTTCAAATTCTCGCGCGTGACCAGCCGGGGAGGTAAATTTTTGATCTTTTCGACGGGTTTTCCGTCGAGCTTGTGAACAGCCGCCATCACCGATTCGTAACCCATTCTGAACGGATCCTGAACCACCAGCGAGTCGACGACGCCGTTCTTCAGATCTTCGAGCAGCGTCGGACTCCAATCGAATCCAACGAGCACCAGGTTCGATTTGCGGCCCTTGAGCGCCTGCACAGCTCCGACGGTGCTGGACTCGTTCGACGCAAACATCCCCTTGAGGTCCGGGTGAGCCGTCATCATATTCTCGGCGACGGCTAGCGACTTTGCGAAATCAGCCATACCGTAGCGGCTGTCGGCAATCTGTATGCCAGGGAAATGCTCCTTGATTTCGTCCTCGAAGCCCTGCTCCCGCGCCATTGTCGAGGCGGCGCCGGGCTGGACCTTCACCATGACAATCTTTCCCTTCCCGTTGAGAACTTTTCCCAGGCGCTCCGCCGCCATCCTGCCGGCTGCGTAATTGTCGGTGGCGACTTGGGAAACGAACATGTCGGTGTCGATACCCGAATCAAAGATGACCACCGGAATGTTCTGCTTCGCCGCCCGCTCAACCACGTTCACCAATGCCGTCTTATCGATGGGAGCAAGAACGATGGCGTCGACCCGGCGGTTAATCATTGTTTCGACAATCTGCAACTGGCCGGGGATGTCCGTTTCTGACGCTGGTCCGTTCCAGACGATCTCGGCGCCGGTTTCGCGCGCAGCCGCCACGGCTCCCGCGTTCACGGATTGCCAGAAGAGGTGAGCGCGCCCCTTCGGCACCACCGCGATTACTCTCTTCTTTTCCCTGTTGCAGCCAGCGAGCAGGCACAACAGGAGCAGGAGGCCTGCAAGGGCCCCGCTCAAGATTCTCGTACTACGCAACATCATTGGGGAAATGTCTCGGGCGCCTGAATGTGCTGCCAACCTTCGCCGCTCAGCGCATGGAGGAACGCAACCAGATCCTTCTTCTCCTGGTCGGTCAGATTCAGAGGCTTCATCCTTTCATCGAGGTTCTTATTCTTGTTCCCGCCCTTGTTGTAGTATTCCACCACTTCTTCCAGTGTCTTGAGACTGCCGTCGTGCATGTAAGGAGCCGTCCGGGCGATTTCTCGAAGGGTGGGCGTTTTAAAGGCGCCCCAGTCTTTGGGGTCCTTGGTAACCGCGTACCGCCCCACATCAGGGTCGGGCTTGTCGGTTCCGATGCCGATATTGGCAAACATGTTGGACGTGAAGTTCATGCCCTCGTGGCACTGGTCGCATTTGGCCTTGTTGAAGTAGACGTCCATGCCGCGGATCTGCTCCGGGGTCATCGCCTTCTTGTCTCCGGCCTTGTAGCGGTCGTATGGAGAGTTGCCAGAGAGGAGTGTCCGCTCGAAGGTGGCTATCGCCTGAGCCACATGATCAATGGTGAAATCCTCGGTCCCGAATGCCTTGGCAAACAGGGCGCGATATCCCGGAATCTCCTTCAGGCGCTTGACCACGTCCTCATGGGTATGTCCCATCTCGATAGGATTCGCTATCGGGCCCTTCGCCTGCTCCTCGAGGGTAGGTGCGCGGCCATCCCAGAACTGAGCAAGGCTGAAGGCCCGGTTCAAGACCGTTGGAGCGCTCCGCCCGCCCGTCTGGCCCTTGATTCCGGTCGAGACCGGCTGGCCGTCAGTGAAAGCGAACTTCGGATCGTGACACGTGGCGCAGGCGACGGAGTTGTCCGCGGACAGGCGCTTGTCGAAATACAGGAACTTGCCAAGCTCAGCCTTTTCCGGCGAATAAGGATTGTCTTTGGGCCAGATGACGGGCAGCAGGCCGAGCGGCGCCTTTGGCGGCGCCGGCTTCACCGCGGTCTTTTTAGTCTGGGCGACGGCGGGCATGACCGTCAGGACCGTCGCAAACAGGCAGCAAATCCGGCGCGTACGCATCTCGCTCCTCCCTATTTCTTCAGATAGCCGTGCACGTAGAGCGCGCTATATCCCCCGTGCTGGGAGAGCGTCCCGGTGACTTCCATAATGTGCGAAGCGTGCTCGATGGCGGCTTTGCGGAAGTCGGTGAGACCGTCGCGGCGCGGGTCGTGCTCCTCCTCCATCAGCATATACATGGAGCCATCCGCAGCCAGGAGCCCGATGGGCTGACCAGCCGTGAAGCACTTCTGCGCGCACGCGCGATGCTTCTCCCCGTGCTTTCCGATTTGCAGATAGCAGGAAAAGTCGAGAATCTCCCCGACCACCGTAACAATCTTGCCCGGATTCGTCTGGCGATCAACCGCAGCGCCAATCGTTGTGGCAGACCAAGGCTCGCTTGGCTTCTCGCCAAGCTTCCCGTGGGGCTTCGAGTAGCTTCCTGTCTCTGCCACCATCTGAGGCTGAAGAATGCCCGGCCCCTTACCCTTCTTCGGCGCCTGGCCGATGAGCGTGGAAGCAACTGCGAGAATAGCGATGGAACCCAGCGTAAGCTTCGATTTCGACATGACTCTCCTATGAATACTCAAGACCGAGCCGGCGAAGACACGGCTAACCGCGCGTGCTTGCGGCTGGAATCTTTGCCACCAAATCCAGCATTTCGGCGCGGCTCTCCGCCCCGATAGTGAAGCAGTCGACGCAATCCAATGCAAGGGCGTACTGCAAGCATTCATCGACCCTGTTGCGAAGCCTGCCGGCTCCCAGAATCTTCATGCCGATGATTCCTTTGCCCGCCGCTTTCATCTCACGCAGGACACTGATTACGGTAGCCGGGTCGGCGTCCATGGCAACGCCGGCGGGGTTGATTCGCGCCAGATCGACCTGGACCCACGGATGCTTGGCCGCCGTCTTCAGAGCGCCGAGAGTATGGCAGGAGACGCCGTGGGTTCGGATAATTCCCTTCTCCCGGGCCTCCGAGAGATACTCCATGGCTCCCTTCTTCCGCTCCGGCCAATTCTCGTCCATCATGCAATGCAACAGCACGATGTCGAGGTAGTCGGTGCCAATCTCACGCCGGAAGCGGTCAAGATCCGCCTTCATCTCGGCTTCCGTGTTGGCGTGCGTCTTCGTGAGAATCGTAACCTTCTCCCGAGGAGTCTTCTTCAGCGCTTCTTTCAAATGCGGATGTGATCCGTACTGGTCCGCCGAATCCCAGAACGTCACGCCCTGGTCGAATGCGGCACGAAACAGGTCCGCCACACCGCTCAAACCTAATTTCTTTGTCTGGTTCGAACTGCCCCCAGAACCGTTTGTACCGGTTCCCATGGCGAGCCTGCTCAGTTCGACCTTCATCGGCCCGAGTTTCACCCGGTCGGAAGCGTACTTCTTCGTCGAGCTGGCGAACAGATGATGTGGGAACGATTGAAGAGAAACCGCTCCAAGGGCGCTCGTGGTCAGGAAGCTACGGCGATTCATGACACCTCCAGTTATTCAGTGACAATATCATACCTTCGGACAATCGAAAACAGCATGAGTGGTGCTGTGTGAATAAGGGGCGATACAATAGCGAATCCATGAAACTGGCGGTCTTTTGTCTGGGAGTTTCCTTCGTTATGGCCGGACCGGCGTTTGCTCAAGGACGTTCTCATGCGCGGTCGATGGTCATAACGAAGCGGGGAATCGTCGCGACCAGCCAGACGCTGGCTTCGCAGGCGGGAGCGCAGGTTCTGGCTCGCGGGGGATCTGCGATGGATGCAGCGATCGCGGCAAACGCGGTTCTGGCGGTAGTGGAACCGATGAGCGACGGGATCGGAGGCGATCTGTTCGCCATCTATCGCGAAGCCCGGACCGGCAGACTCTCCGGCATCAATGCGAGCGGATGGTCTCCCAAAAACCTTACTCTGTCCAGGATCAAGGAGAAGGGCCATACGGTCATGCCTTCGACGGGTATCCTCTCGGTGACAGTGCCGGGCTGCGTCGACGGCTGGGAGAAACTGCACAAACGATTCGGGCGGCTGCCCTGGAAAGAAGTGCTCGCGCCGGCCATCTACTATGCCGAAAACGGTTTTCCAGTCACCGAATGGATCGCCCAGCACTGGCTCGACACGGTAGGCAAGCTGAAGAGCGACGAGTACGCCCGCCGGACCTTTCTGATCAACGACGAATCCCCCAAGGTCGGACACGTCTTCCGCAATCCGGACTTGGCGAGGGCGCTGCGGCTTCTTGCGGAAGCAGGCGCGGACGCCTTCTACAAAGGAGAGATCGCCAAGGCAATTGTCGCGACTTCTCGAAAGCTCGATGGACTGCTCGAAATGGGCGACCTTCGCGACTATGACGCGGAATGGGTAGAGCCCGTCTCCACCACCTACCGCGGCTGGAAGGTCTATGAGCTGCCTCCCAACGGGATGGGCGTCGCGGCGTTGGAAATGCTGAACATCATGGAACGCTTCCCGCTCGCCAACTACGAGCCGATGAGCGCGGACGCATTCCACATAAAAATGGAGGCGCAAAAGATCGCCTACGCCGACCTGTCCCGCTACCTCGGGGATCCCCGGTTCAGCCCTATCCCGGTCAAGACGATGCTGTCCAAGAGCTATGCCGAACAGCGAGCTTCGGGCATTTCGATGGAGAAAGCAACATGCAATCCGGATCCCGGCGTGATGATGAGCCGGGCGGGCGACACGGTGTACCTCACTGTGGTGGATAGCGATGGCAACATCGCTTCGCTGATCCAGAGCGTCTACCTGAGCTGGGGCTCGGGCGTTACGGTAGAGGGCTTCGGCTTCCATCTGCAAAACCGCGGCGGGCTCTTTGTGCTCGAGGAAGGACATCCCAACGTAGCTGCGCCCCGAAAGCGGCCTGTGCACACGATCCTTCCAGCCATGATGGAGAAGGACGGCGTCTACATCGGTTTCGGAATCATGGGCGGCCTCAATCAGGCGCAAGCTCATGCTCAGTTCGTGTCGAACGTGGTCGACCATGGCATGAACCTTCAGGCTGCGCTCGAAGCGCCGCGGTTTACGAAGCTCGACTTCGGAGGCTGCAACGCCTACATCGAAAGCCGTGTCCCGGAGAGCGTCCGGAACGAGCTCACCCGCCGCGGCCACGTGCTTAACGTCGAAGGAGCCTATTCGAGCACGATGGGCGGAGGCCAGGCCGTCATGCACGACTCCCGTACCGGAGTGAACTACGGCGCCTCCTCGCCCCGCAAGGATGGCGCCGCCGTACCGGAGCCCGATTCCTACTTCGCCGCTCCCGCCGCTTACAGCCGGAAGCGGTAGCGAGTATAGCTCAACCTCGAGGAGTCTTTCAGATGAAGAACTCTGTTGTTCTGTTCCTCGCCGCGGTTTCCGCCTTAGCCGCCGACGCGCCACCGGTCCGAGCCCTCCTGGAGATGGCAAGAAACAAGCCCCACACGGCCGAGTTCCGGAACGCGGCTTCCGCTGCGATGGGCGAGGACAATATCAAGAAGGGCGTAGCCGTCATCGGCGAACTTGCGGATTTCCTTTGGGTCGTGGAAGCCGAAAAGCAGCCTACGCTCTATGTAGACGACGAACCCCGCGGCGTGCTTCGCCGCAGCAAGGGCAGCAATCTCTGGTTCACCACCGGAAAGCTGAAACAGGGGACCTCGCACAAGTTCCACTACGTGATCGATGGCAAGCTCTTCGGCGGCCGGAATGACATTCCTGCTTACCTGCCTGAAAGCTACCAGCAACCCGGTGTCCCGGAAGGCAAGCTCTCGGAGAAGCTTGTGCACACCAGCAAGATTTACGAGGGCATGACCACGAACTACTGGATCTACGTCCCGGCCCAATACGACCCATCAAAGCCTGCCGCCTTGATGGTCTGGCAGGACGGGGAGAAGTACACGAATCGCAACGGCAGCGGCCGGCTTCTGAACGTCGTTGACAACCTTATCGCGCAGAAGAAGATCCCGGTCATGATCACCGTCCTGATTTCCCCCGGAATGCAAGGCGCCCGGCGCATGCGTAGCATTCAGTACGACACCGTGAATGACACATACGCCCGGTTCCTGCGAGATGAAATTCTCGCCGAGGTTCAGGAGAAGTACAACATCCGGCGCGACGGCTACAGCCGCGCGATTGCCGGCGAGTCCTCGGGCGGGATTTGCGCCTTCAACGTCGCCTGGCATCAGCCGGACCAGTTCAGCCGTGTCCTCTCCCGCATTGGAAGCTTCACCAGCATTCAATGGAAGCCGAACCAGTTGGACGGCGGGCAAAGCTACCCCAACAAGGTTCGCAAGGAACCGAAGCGGAACATCCGCGTGTGGCTGTCGGATGGATCCGAGGATCTCGAAAATATCCACGGAAGCTGGCCGCTCCAGAACATTCAGATGGCCAATTCCTTGAAGATGAAAGGCTACGACTTCCGCTTCCACTGGGGCAACGGGACGCACTCCACGGCGCAAGGCAACGCAGAGTTACCGGTCGCCATGACGTGGCTCTGGCGTGGATACGACCCGTCCAAAACCGAGGAAGTCTACGAACAGGATCCCGAAGAGAAAACCAAGCCCTTCTACCGCGTCCGGGCTCTGAACCGCGAGTAATTCGATGAAGGTGCGGGACCGGTTGCGACCGGTCCCGCTTAAGCTGCGGTCAGAAGCGGATGCGCGCCCCGAGCTGGACGTTGCGCGGGAAGTTATTTTGCGTCACAGGCAGGATGCCGAAGTTGGCGGCCTGCGGATTCTCGGAAGGCGGATCCCCCCGGAGCGGCGTGTTGAAGGCGTTGAACGCCTCCGCCCTGAACTCCACCTGCCAGCGCTCGTTGACGTTGAATTTCTTCGAGAGCATCAAGTCAATCTGCGGCGCCGTATGGCTCCGGATCTGGTGGAAGCGGTTGGGCAGCTGCCGATACTCGAACGGACGAAGCTGGCGCCAGCATTCGCTGAAGCGGCTTCGATCGTTGAAGAACCACGAATTCTCGTTCCGGTTCACATCCGTTGGATCGCCGCATAGAAACTCCCAATCCCGCCAGGCTGCGAGCGGAACTCCGGACTGGTAAATGAAGTTGACGTTACTGGTCCACCCGCCGAGCGCGAACTCGCCGAGCCGGCCCATGTTATTCAGGAACGCGCGGCCTCGTCCGAAGGGCAGGTCCCAGATGCCGGCAAACGTCAGGTTGTGAGTCCGGTCCAGGTCCGTGACCTGACTAATGGGACCGCGCCAACTTGTGGTGTGCTCGTCGCGCCACACGCGCTCCATGCTCTTAGAGAACGAGTAGGCGGTGACCCAGGTGACTGCGCCCACCCTCGATCGATCTCCAAACATGCGCCGTTCGAAGCGTACCTGCAACCCGTGATACCAGGTCCGGCCCCAGGGGTTGATAAAGTTCCTCACGCTGTTGAACTGAGGGATGGCGCGAAGCAGTTCGCGTCTGGCGATATCCGGTGAAGCTCCGAGAGGACGGTTCCGAGGCAGAATTCCATACCACGGATTGGGAACGCGCTCCTGATAGTAGCCGGGGTTGAGCTGCGCCGCGTCGTAATGCTCCTTGCTCATGTCCGAAAGCTGTGTAGTGCGAGGCTCCTTATTTGTCAGGCTTCCGACGTAGGAGACCTCGAGAACCATGTTCCATGGCAATTCGCGTTCCAGGGTGTAAGACCACTGGAAGGTTCGCGGGATGAAGCGGTCGCGGCCATCAAACTCAATGCCGGATCCGACATTCGTTGAAATGCCCAGAGTATTCCCCAACGGACGGACGACACCATCCGGGAACGGATTTTCCAATGAATACGGGCCGGTGAGGCCGCTCGAAGGCGTGCGCCCGGCATCGAGCGAGTTCACGTATTCCGTGTTGATGCTGAACCCGGTCGACAGATTGCCTTGTGTGGCGGTCCGGTGAAAGATGCCAAAGCCTCCGCGCATGACTGTCTTATCCATAAAGTTGAAGGCGAAGCCGATGCGCGGCTGAATGTTACTGAGGTCCCAGCGGTACACGCGCCGCGGGTTTCCCCGGTTTCCCGCAAACAGCGGACCGCCGCGGATGGCATCCGGCGGAGGCGGAAAGTCGGGATTCTGGGCCGCCAGTTCCCGCCACCGGGCGATCGCTGCGTCGCTGAAGGGCTGCACAGATTCAAAGTCGAATCCGTTCAACAGCCGGTCATGGAGTTCCGTTAACGGGAACTGTACGTCGTAGCGGAGACCTACGTTGAGCGTGAACCGTGGCGTCACTTTCCAATCGTCCTGGATGAAACCGGCGATATAAGGCTCGCTTCGGAAGTAGGTATCGTTGAATTCGATGCGGCCGCTGTTGATATGCCCAAGCAGGAGGTCCGCCACGGAACTGCCATCAAGGGAGCCCTGGCCGATGCCGGAGTACTGACGGGTCCAGACGCCGTTGAAGTTCAGAAGGCCGGAGGATCTCCCTGAGTCGAAGTTGTGCCTCATGATCCGGGCGACTTCGACGCCGTACTTGAGGTTATGCTTGCCCAAAACCTGCGCGATGTTGCCCTGGAAGTTTAGCTGCTGGCGGGAGCTCTGATTGACGAACCGGTTGCCGAACAGCTCCCGGTATCCGGACACCTCGATGCGGGGCATCAGCCGGCTGGGAAAACTGTCGACTTGCGGTATGTTCTTGATCCCGACCTGATCCCATGTGAAGTCGGGGTCTGAGACATCCGGAAAGTCTTCGACGAACCGGTTGTAACTGGCTTGAACGTGCAGGATCTTTGTCGGTGACAGCGTCTTGTCGTAGGAGATTACCAGATTCCAGTCGCGCCGGACAGTGCCCTCCATGTTGCCCCATTGCGCCGGAGGATCGAAACCAGTCTGATCGCGGAACTCGCTGCCGTCCTGGAAGGTAAAGAGGAAGTTCAACCGGTCGTTGTCGGTAACAATCTTGTCGTACCGCGCCATTGGCTGCTCGTATCGGTAACGCCCGAGATTGTCGGGGCGCGTGAAGTTGTTGGCGAGAGCCTGCGGCTGGAAATTCGGCGCCGGGTAATAGCTGAGAATGGCGCGGCCGATCGGGCTGATTCGTGACGCTGGAAGAACGTTATTCGGAAACGGCTGGCGGACGAACACGCCCCCGGCACGGCAGTCCGTTCCAGGATCGGTACAGGGCCGGGAGGTCATCGGATCGTAGACTCTAATCGGTCCGGTCTGGCCTGCGGGTTGGAAGTTAAAGTTTCCGTCACGGATCTCCATGGGCGGCACGCTGACATTCGAAGGGAATGGCACCCGCTCCCGCCATCCTTCAAAGCTAAAGAACACGAAGTCCTTATCCTTCCGGATGGGACCTCCAATCACGCCGCCGAACTGATGCTGATTGCGGAAGCCGCGCTCGACGCCCAGGGCGTTGTTCTGCCGCGTGTTTGCATCCAAAATCCGGTTGCGCCAGAACTCAAAAACAGAGCCGTGCCACTCGTTCGTTCCGGACTTCAGCGTGGTGGAAACGTGTCCTCCTCCCGACCGTCCGTACTGCGCGTCGTAGGTGTTTACCATCACCTTCATTTCCTGCACAGCCTCGACGTTGGGAGCCAGATTGAACGTACCGTTCGTAGAGATAGGGGCGCCGTTCAGCAGAAACTGATTCGTCCCGGCTCGCCCCCCGTTCATCGTAAAAGAGCCGTTGACGTCCCACGCTCTTGTCCCGGAAAAACCGGTAGAGCCGAATACACGCTGCGTAAATACGACTCCCGGCGAGAGCCTCATGAGCATGTAAGCCTGCCGCCCATTTAGCGGAATTTCCTGCATTTTTACCGGATCAAAAACAAGGCCGCGGGACGCGGTAGCTGTTTGAACCAGCTCCTGCTCTGCCGTGACCGTCACTTCCTGGCTGACCTGGCCCACCTGCAGGTCAATGTTCATGTTCAGCTTGTCAGCCGTGAGCAAGACGATTCCGGTTCGGCGGATGCTTTGGAAACCTTCTGCACTGACAGTGAGCGTGTAGGTTCCAGGATCGAGCCCAACCAGGGAATACAGGCCCTGCGTGTTCGTCCTGGTTTCGCGGCTAATGTTGCTGTCTTCTTTGGTGACCCGAACGATGGCGTTTGGTACGGGCGATTTGCTCGGATCAAACACCTGGCCCAGGATCGTTGCCCGGTACTCCTGCGCCACCCCAATAGCGACAAGGAGACACAACCCCGCTACAAGGCGAAACAGTTGATGCATGGATTCTTACCCCCCAATTACGCAAGAATCAGCAGCATTATAATCGCGTATTTCGGGTAATTCAATTGGAATAACAGGCACTTAACATCTTCAATTTCGCTTAATGTGTATTGTTTTCATGCAAACGATTGTGAGATTTCTGACGAAAGACGGGCTCGGGCAGACGCGCTAAAGGCAGGCGGTGTCTGCGGTTTCGATGGGCTTTAACTTACTGGTGCTGCTCGCGGCGCAGCTGCTCCTCGAACTTCTTCCCCAAGTCTTCCACGGCTTTTCCGTAGCCGTCGGGATCAACGAAAGTGTCAGGCCGGTAGGGCTGCCCCGGCTTGTACTTCTTTAATAAGCCGTACTGCGATCCATGAGCAGCTAGGAAGATATCGCACGGGAGCTTTCGCTGAATCTCGAGCGACCGCGCGTAATCCTTCGCGATGTTCGGGTATTCGCGATTGCCTACCAGCTTCGCGCCGATCATCGTATTCAGGTTTGCGAACAGGACGTTGTACGTCCGGCCATTCTCCACGACACGCATGCTGTAGCTGACGCTTCCGCGTGTGTGGCCGGGAGTCAGGTGAACGTTCAGTTCCGTTCGTCCGAGCCGGATCTTCTGGCCATCCTTCAATCGCCCGTGCACCTTTACAGGCGGGAAGAGAGGCAGGTTCAGAAAATCTCCCTTGCCGCCCTGCTCGAGCACTGGCGCATCCCCGTCTGTGGCAAGCATTCGCGCGGACGTAAGGCGCTGGATCTCCGCCATGCCCGCCACATGGTCGAAATGCGCCTGCATGACGAGAAGAATCTTGATGTCCTCCAGGCGGAATCCCAGGCTCTGCACGCTGGACCGGATCAATGGAACCGAATCCTCAAGACCGGTATTGATCAGAATGTGCCCTTGGGGCGTAGTGATCAGGAAGCAGGCAAGGTCCTCTGTGCCGACGTAATAAACGTTACCGATGATGCGATGGGCCGGAAACGGTTTGCTCCAGTTGGCAGGTTGTGCCGAGGCAAACAGAGCTGACGCGCAAACAGAGGCCAGTATCCGGATCAAGAACGAAAGCATATATGGGAGAAAGTATACGAAACGCGACAGACACCCTCCATGGGAGCGACGGGACGCGGACAGCAAGGCTTATGTTGCGGCGAATTTTCGTTGCAATCTGCTTGCCGAAACTTGAGTACCCGGCAAGGCGTCCCTATAATCGAATGCATACAGTTCCGGGTGGCTGTATCCGCATGTTATAGAACCTCATTCAGTGAGGCGGCCATGGAAACCATCGGCAACCGAAGGTTTGTTGATATTCCGGGGGAAGAAACGCACGAGCTTCCTCCCCTTTTGGTACGCACCACGCCTCAGATCAACCGGCTAGATCGGGTCATGAAGATGGCAAGCGACCTGATTGACGCGGAAGAGCTCATACCGACGCTCCCTCAGGACGAATTCGTGGATCCCGTGAGCCTTGAACGCCGGAAGCTGGATCTCTCCATCAATCTCGTTGAGCAGTACCTGCAGCTTGTCCGCGTCTGGCAGTGGGGCGACAGCATCCTGGAATGGATCCGTCAGTGTGAAACAATGTTCGAGAGGCGCAGCAACCTGCGGCCTCTGCTTCGTCCTGACGTCTGGCCGCATGTCGGCCGCAGCAGCTTTGTCACGCTGCTTTCCGACAAAGCAGTCTCGCCTGAAGGCGCGGAACTTGAGCACGCAGTCGGACTCCGCCTGACGTTCCGGCAGCCGCCGCCGCTTTCCTGCTTTTCCGATCAGTTTCTCTTCTACCTGAACGAATCCGTCGCGACCAAGGCATACGAGACATGGGCGAGGATGAGCCCGGAACCGATTTCATCGCTGCCTCCAGAGAGGTTCCGGTTCCAGGTCGTTAACATGTCGATTTAGCAAGGCAAACGGCAGGGATACGCCCGGAGGTGCGTGCTCGTGTTAGAGTACAGTATCTATGCGTATTGCTGTAGCCGGCCTCGGGTTCATGGGCAGCACCCATATCAAGGCGCTGCAAGCGATCCCGGAGGCGCAACTGTTTGCCGTCGTCAGCGACGTACCGGAGAAGCTCGCCGGTGATCTGAGCGGAGTTCAGGGAAACCTCGACCGCCCGGGTGAGAAGCACGACTTCAGCCAGGTGCGGAAATACCGCAACATCAAGGACGCACTGCGAGACCCGGACATCGAAGCATTCGACCTCTGTCTGCCGACGCATCTGCACGCGGAAATCGCCATCGAGGCTTTGCGGGCCGGCAAGCACGTGCTCGTCGAGAAGCCGATGGCCCTGGATGGCACGGAGGCGGACGCCATGATCAAGGCCGCCCGCGAGTCCGGGCGGATTCTCATGGTCGCGCAGGTGCTGCGGTTTTTCCCTGCCTACGTTCCCTTACGCGAATATGTCGACAGCGGACGGCTCGGGCAGGTCAAGTGCGCGAGTTTCCGCCGCCGCTGCGCCGCTCCCACCTGGAGCAAATGGCTGTCGGACACGGAAAGGAGCGGAGGTGCCGTCGTCGACCTTCTCATACACGACATCGATATGTGCCTGCACCTGTTCGGCATGCCCGAAGCCGTTTCGGCCACTGGCCACGAAGACCTTCCGCGGGGCATTGACTGGATTACCGCACGTCTCCACTACCCGAACGTTCCCGAGGTCGTCGTGGCGGGCGGATGGCTCCATCCGAAGGCGTATCCCTTCGTGATGGAGTATACGGTCACCTTCGAAGAGGGCACTGTTGACTACAGCTCGGCCTACCGCCCGCCTGCTTTGTACCGCGTCGACGGTTGCGACGAAACGGTAAAGCTGCCGGAGACGGACGGCTACGAAGCCGAGATCAGATACTTCCTCGAGTGCTGCCGTGAGAACAGGCAGCCGGAATTCTGCCCCCCCGAAATGTCTGCCGCAGCGGTGAAGCTCGCGCGGTTGTTACGAACAGCGAGGGCGAAAAACGGAGAGTTAGTGCCATGCAAACTTTAAGCGAACGAGAGATCGGTGTTATTTTCTGGGCTACGGCGGACCCGCGAGCAACCCTCGCCGAGTATACGAAGCTCGGCTTGCGGTGCGGCCAGCTCGGCATCCCCGGCGACTATCCATTGGAAGGCGCAGCCGACGCGTGGAAAGGCGCCCTTGAGGCATGCAACTTCCGCATCTTTACCCTTGTCGGGGCCTATACGGGCGAGGACTACGCTGACATCCCGACGGTGGAGCGAACCGTCGGATTTATTCCGGAAAGCACCCGGAAAGAGCGCGTGGAGCGGACGCTGAAGATCAGCGATCTCGCAGCCCAGCTTGGTGTCCCCGGCATCGCGTGCCATGTCGGCTTCGTGCCCCACGACGCCACTGCGCCCGCCTATGTCGCTGTCCGGGACGAAGTGCGGCGGATCTGCGACCACGCCGCCAAGTATGGCCAGACCTTCGCGCTCGAGACCGGCCAGGAGCCGGCGGATGTGTTGCTGCGCTTCATCAAGGACGTCGACCGCCCCAATTTGCGGATCAACTTTGACCCGGCAAACATGATCATGTACGGCACCGGCGATCCCATCGAGGCGCTCAACCTGCTTGCCCCTCATGTTGTCACGGTGCACTGCAAGGACGGCGACTGGCCGCCGAAAGACGTTCCCGGCGCTCTCGGAACGGAGAAGCCGCTCGGCCAGGGCTCGGTCGGAATGGAGCGGTTTGTCAACAAGCTCAAAGAGATCGGTTACAAGAATCCGCTGTTCATCGAGCGGGAGATTCCCGATCAGGCCCAGCGGCTGCAGGACATCGCTTCCGCGATCAAGCTACTCGAGAGCTTACGTCACTAAGCAGCCTTACTTCCGCAGCCGGAGCGGCACGCTCGCGCCTCTCCGGCTACTCCACCCCGCTCGTCAGAGCGTTGAAGAATAGCTTGAAAGTCTGATAGCTTTGAGCCCGGTACTGAGGCCGGAAGCCAAAGAGGATCACTCTTCCCTTCCCGACCGGTATGTCCAGCAGGGCTGCCCGGTTCAGAAGATACTTCTCTCCGAGCAGCCACCCCGAAGCTAGCAGCTCCGACGGGTTGTAGCGGGCAACGACGACTGCTCCTTCAGGAGCCTCGAAAGCCGGGCTGGACTCAACCCAGATTGCAATCTTCTCCGGAAGCCCCGCGGCCAGAGGGTGCTTGCGATCGAGGGTTACGTTGAGGAGCGAGCCGGGCACGTAGAACTCGCGATTGGGCAGATCCCGGACAATATTCCTTGCTCCCACTCCCAGATGGCCGATCGCGAAGTCACAGGAGCGGTTAATAAAGACCAAGCGGCCTCCCTCTTCGGCGTAGCGCTTCAGCTCCTGCTCCCCTTTGCTTCCGAGGCCCCCGACGTATTCGTCGGGCATGGTTCCAGGCCGGTAGCCATGGTAGATCGTACCGGGCGACTGGTCCGGGAATACGATGACATCGTACTTTCGGGACAATCCTCCCGCCTGAATCTCAGAGTTGCGCAAGCTTGTGTACTCGAAGCCGAACTCTTCAAGCAGCCAGCGCGTCCAGCCTTCGTCCATCGACGGGACCCAGCTTCGATAGAGGCCAATCCGCGAACTCTTCTTCCGGTTCGCCTTCCGCCACCACTCAATGTCGGATCGCGTGAGGCCGTTAGGTCTTGGGAAGGAGAATGAAGCTGCTCTGGTAAACGACGCACGGAACGGCTTTTCAATGGCAGTCACGTCGACTCCCATGAGCAATGGCAGGGTGTGCGCCGTGACGTCGTAGGGCCGTTTCGGAGGCCCGCCGGGATACATGCGAAGGTCCGGGTACTTCTGCCTCTCGAGAAGCGTCTTCGCAAAGGCGTTATAGGGCTGCTGCATTCGGATTACATAGGATCCGGCGCTGAATTTCCGGCCATCCGCTTCGAAGGGACGCTGAGCCCGCTCGATCTCTACGAGACCGAAGGCGAGCGTAGACAGGAGCTTCTCCGCAGAGCCCGGGTCCCGCTGCTCCGCGGGAACAACGAATGCGTAGGGCTGAGACCGCTTCACCGCACGCTGGCCGACCCGGTAAAAAGCGCGCAGAAGATCCTGACGCCGGACCGCAGCCGTATAGAGGCAGGACTCCATGGCAATCAACTGATAGTCGATGATGTCTCGCAAGCGCCAAACGCCGCCGAGCCAGGGCTCCAGATAGTTCCAGGACGATTGCCGCGGACTGAAACCAAGCGCCTCTGACGAGATCTGGTCCAGCGTGACCGTGATGGGCGAGGACAGGCGGGCGCTTGCGGATTCGCTCAGGATGCGCGCGCCTCCGTGGTACGCCTGATAGTGGCGGGCCGGAGTCCAGAAGTCATACATGGCGTTCACGGCTACCCCGGTCTTTCCCGCGGCGGTGAGATCGAGAGCCATGGACATGCCAATCATATTGGAGATCTGCATAAGGATCGGATCGACGTTAGGGTCGATCGGGTCAAGCCACGGCGGTACAAACATGCGGGAACCGTTCGGTCCCTGCTGATGCACGTCGTAGACAACCTGCGGGTGCCAGACGTTGTGCAGCCGGGAGATGGTGTTGCGTGTTTCGGCTTGAGAAAAGATATACCAGTCCCGGTTGTTGTCGTGGCCGACGTACTTCTGGTACAGCTCGGGCGGCGCGGTCCCCTCGTAAGGAGTGCCAAGGGTCTTTCGATACCAGTTCGTCACCAGGTCGACGCCGTCGGGGTTCAGTGACGGCACGAGAATGAAGATCGTATTGGCAAGGATCGCCCGCGTCTTCGGCCCGTCATCCGTCAGCATTCGGTAAGCAAACTGGACAGCGGTATGCGTCGAGGCTACTTCCGTCGAGTGGATGGAGCAGGTGATCATGACGACCACCTTGCCTTCGGCAATCAGCTTCTCCGCTTCGGGCTCCGTAGTCCGGCGGGGATCGGCCAGGCGCTTTTGAATTTCCTGGAAGCGATCGAGCGACCGGATCGTTTCCGGCGCCGAGATCCACGCCGCGATCATGGGCCGACCCTCGGTTGTCCTGCCGTACTCCGCGACTTTGATCTTGTCGCTGTTCTTATCAAGCAGATAGAAGTAGTCGACAACCTTTGCCCATTCGAGCGACGTCCGGTCCGCCCCGATCGGGTGTCCGAAATGAGAGTGAGGCGCGGGGACAGCTGCGGTAAGCCTTCCTGCCAGCAGCAGGAGAACGAGCACAATCATTCTCGCGTGAGCTCCCTCCAGAGAGCAGCGTACCAGCGAAGGAAGCGTTCAGGTTCGGCCGACTCCTGCGCTTCGCAAAGCGTATAGCGCTGATAGCCCGACTTGCGGAGCAGAACGAACAGCTCGCGCCAGGGGTAGCCGGGGTTGGCAAGTTCATTGATATGGACGTTCTTGATCCATGGACGGAGGAGCTCAAAGGAAGGCCGGATCGTGCCGTTGACGATATCTGTGGGATTTGAGTTCCAGCACACCCCCACCTGAGGATGGTCGGTGGCTTTCATGATTGCGGCAGAGACGGGAGGATTCTGGGTGATGCGCCCGTGCACCTCCATCCAGATCTCGACGCCACGCCCGGCGCCGTAGTCTCCGAGCTCCCGCAAGCAGGCTGCGATGTTGTTGATCGTTACCTCTTGCGGCACCTCCTTTGGTATACCGTTGGGACGCACTTTGATGCCCCAGGCTCCGGTGTCATGCGCGAGGTCGATGAATGCCTTCGCGTCCTCTACATTTTTGCGCCGCACGGCAGGGTCTGGGGAATGAAATTCGGCTACGGTGCCATAGGAGAGGAGGCGGACCTTCGATCGCTGGAAGCGCTCAGCCACACGGAGGCGCTCTTGAGTGGAAAGGGACGGCTCCACTCCGTGCTTGTGCGTGGTACGCAGCTCGACAGCCTCGAAGCCCGTGGCCTCGAGATTCCTGATGATTGTTTCAATGTCCCAGTCCTTCAGGACGTTATAAGTAACGGCGCCCAAACGCATTGCTGTTCTCCCTCCGCTTAGGATCGAAGGGCTATTGTAACAATGCGTGCTGTGCTGGAAGGCAGGTTAGCGCCCGGAGGCTTGGGAATCGGCGAGCGATGCCGCAGTCAGCCAGAAATTGGCTGCTGCGCACAAATGCTCCTGCAACTCCGAATCATCCACAATGCAGCAATTCACGTGCTGCTCGTAGAGAGCCGTAGCGTTGTCGACCGTGTCTGTAATCGCGACGATTGGTACTCGGCGGGTCTTGCGATTCTGCTTAAGGTCTTGCACCGTAAGCTGGTCGTCGCTACCTGCTTCGAGGACGAGCAGGTCCGGCAGGCGGGCGAGTCCGTGCTCGAGCAAGTCAACAACTTCGCTCCGATTCACCTCGCCATCAACAATCACAGTCAGTAAATGAGGTACGGCGCATTGGGAGAACGCTTCGCGAACACCTTCTCCCTTCGCAGAGGAACGAAGGATAGCCAGCACCTGCGCGGGTCTAAGCCGAGCAGCCATTTCCGCACTACCTTGAGAGCCGGCAGCATGCGACGCCGTTGAGAAATCCGTCCGAAGCCCAATCAGCCGGGCGCAGTGCCGGCCGGACTCCTCAGGCTTGCTCCATAGCAGCATCAAAGCAACCGCTCTATGGATTACAGGCATGCTGCAATCGTTTCGACACGTTTCAGCAACTCCCCGCCGCGCAGCGAGGCGCTACGCGGAATCGCAGGACAGCCGAGCCGGGATTCGACGCCGGAAAACCCTCGTCTGGTACCGTCCCTACCTTTTCAACTGAGCCCTACTTCCGGCGTTCTCGTCTCACTGATATGACGTGGAGATCGCACCGCAGTTTCATCGCTGAGGCCAAATTAACGGCGCCGATCGCAAAACACATCCGGTTCCTCAAAAGGCACGCAACCGGAGCATTCAAGCGCGTCTTCAAGAGCGGGGACGCTCTCGTGCAGCGGACCGGATCAGGCAGCCCGCAGGACAACTGGCGTGGATACGCATAGAGGCTATTGGTATACTCTGGTGCGATTTGCCATCAACCGGATGCGGAGGAGGCGTCTGGATGGCTAACCTCTCCAACACCTCTAACGCGGATGCCGGTACGGTGCCTGCCGCAGACTTCGAAGCCTTCTTTGAGGTTGCGGCGACGCCCTACATCGCGACTCTTGCAAACGATCCTACGTTCACGATTGTCGCGGTGAACCAGGCCTTTCTGACTGTCACAAACCGGGGCCGCGCCGAGCTAACGGGCCGGGGACTGTTCGAGACACTCATGAACCGGCCGGAGCTCCTTGATGTGGCGAATAAAGCCCGGGAGGCTCTTGCCCGTGTGCTGGCGACGCTAACCTCTCACGTGTTTCGTATTGACGGGCGCGATCTCCGGAAGCCGCCGGGCAAACTCTCTGAGCCGGATCACTGGATTGTGCACATTTCGCCGATCCTTGGCAAACAAGGGGAGCTGAAATACCTTCTGCATTCCCTGCAGGATGTCAGCGAGGTAACCCGGCTTGAGGAACTTGAGCGAATCCAATCCGCGCTGGTACGCCGTATCGAGGCGCTGTTTGCGCAGGCTCCCGTGGCAGTAGCCGTCCTCAGCGGCCCCGAGTTGCATTACCAGCTCGTCAACCGCAAGTACCAGGAACTATTCCCTCGCAGAACTCTTCTTGGACGGAGAATCGCCGAGGCAGTTCCGGAGACCTCTTCCGGGGCGATCGAGATTCTCCGGCACGTCTTCAATACAGGCGAGCCGTTTACCGCAGACGAATATCACATCCGTCTCGACCGGAATGGGGATGGAGTTCTCGAAGACAACTGGTTCAATGTGGCGCTTCAAGCGTTACGCGAGCCCGATGGCTCAATTTCGGGCGTCATGGCGGCCGCCGTAGATGTCACTTCCGACGTCCGGGCCCGCAAGGAGTTGGAAAGGGTGAACCGGGACCTGCGAGAGTTCGCCTACGTGGCAAGCCATGACCTTCAGGAACCCCTGCGAATGGTGAATGCGTCCGTGCAACTCCTTCTCCGGCGGCTGGGCCCTCACCCCGATGTGGAGTTGCAGGCGCTGGCGCACTTTATCGGTATCGGAGTCAAACGAATGGATTCGCTCTTGCAGGACCTTCGCACCTACTCCCAGGTAACTTACGGCCCAATGGGGCCCGATACAGAGCGCGCGGACTTGAACGAATCGCTCCGGGAGGCGCTGACATTGCTGAAGACCGTGATCGATGAAAACCACGCCCAAATAACGACCGACACTCTGCCGACCGTTCCCGGCAATACGATGCACTTCAGCCAGGTCTTCCAGAATCTTCTCGCAAATTCGCTGAAATACCGGAAACCTGGAGTGCCGCCCAGCATTCGGATCTCAGTGGAGCGCCACGGACAGGAGTGGCTGATCCGCGTTCGAGACAACGGGATCGGCTTCGACCCAATCTACGCCGACCGAATCTTCGGGCTCTTCAAGAGACTGCACACGCAGGATGAATATCCCGGCACCGGTTTGGGCCTGGCGATCTGCAAGCGGATCGTCGAGCGCAACGGCGGCAGGATGTGGGCGGAATCGCAAGTGGGCGTAGGTTCGACCTTCTATCTCGCGCTTCCGGTGCTTGGCAATGAATGAGCCGGTTCACATCCTCCTTGCGGAAGACAACCCCGCCGACGTGATCTTCGTTCGGGAAGCGTTACTCGAGCATGGGATTCCCAATAAGATGACGGTCGTCGCAAACGGAGATGACGTCCTGCGCTATTTCGACCGGATGGGGATACAGCCGAATGAGGACTGTCCCGAACTAATTCTGCTCGACCTGAACTTACCACGGGCGGGCGGCTGGGAGCTACTGGCCAGACTCAGGGCCCATCCCTTATGCGCCCTGCTGCCGGTCGTTATCGTAACATCCTCCAACGCGCCCGAGGATCGACAAATGGCAGCCTCCCTGGGAGCGGAGTATTTCCGAAAGCCGGTGGACTTAGACGAGTTTCTCAAACTAGGCGCAGTAATCAAGGAAGTACTGAACCGCGACCTTCACAGACACGGGCGCAATTAGGCGCTTCTTACCGTAACAATCCTTACACTATGGGCGCGCTTGGGCGCGCTCCTGATCGCGATAATAGGCGCGAAATAACAAGACCCCTAAAAAGCAAAACGCCCCCGTAGGGGCGTCCTAAGAGGCTACTGGAAACCAGATACCTCGCGGTCGGACAAAACCTTACTCTGACACGGTAAGGAATTGACCTCTCTGATACACTCTGTCTAATACATCGCATACAGGAAAACTTATGTCAAGCGAATCTTCGCATGTTCTTGGCATCGACCTCGGGGTTACTTCAGTAGGCGCGGCGTTAATCGATCCACAGGCCAAACAGATTCTCTGGAGCGGTGTCCGCATTTTCTCCGCTGCCTTTGAAGGGGATTATGAATCCGGGAAAGAAGAATCTCGCGCCAGACAGCGGCGGCTGGCGCGGCAGCAGCGGCGGCAGACCGACCGGCGCCGGCGCCGCATGCTCAAGGTCTACCGGCTGTTGCAGCAGTGGGGACTCTTGCCTTGCGGCGAGCGGACCCAGGTTCTTCCGGCGCTGGACGCCGAACTTCGAAAACAGTATCCCGACACGGAAATTCTTCCCTACACGCTACGGGCGCGCGCTGTCGAGCAGCCGCTCTCCGTCTACGAACTGGGCCGAGCCTTCTATCACCTGGCCCAACGGAGAGGTTTTCGCGGCCGGGCGGCCAGGGATGCCGATGGCGACGAGGGCGGGCAGCTCAAAGCCAAGATGGAAGGTCTATGGGCGGAGATCCGGCAAAGCGGCTGCCGCACCCTGGGCCAATACCTCTCGACCCTCGATCCGCATATAAGCCGGATTCGCGACCGCCGGACGCACAGGCGGATGTACGAAGAGGAGTTCGAGGCGATCTGGGACTTTCAGGCGCCGCATCACCCGGAAATCCTGACGCCGGAACGGCGGGCGGTTCTGCATTCGGCCCTCTTCTACCAAAGGCCGCTGAAACCGACAGACCACCTCGTGGGGCAGTGCGAGCTCGAGCCCGGTGAAAAGAGAGCCCCGCTTTGGCTTCTGGAAGCACAACAGTATCGCGTGCTCGGCGCCATCAACAATCTGCGTCTTGTCTTGAAGGATGGTTCAACTCGACAGCTCGATGACCGGGAAAGGCGCGTGCTGATGGAGGAGTCGCTGAGGCGCGAAAAGCTTTCATTCAAGGAGATCCGGAAGCTGCTGGCTTTAGCGGACAACTGCAAGTTCAGCATCGAGATCGGAGGCGAGACCGGCATACCCGGCAATGCCACCTCCCATCGGATTTACAGAATCCTGGGCGACGAATGGCTGCAGATGCCAGCAGAACGGCAACGAGAACTCGTTGCCGATTTGGCTGATCCCAAACGCAATGAAACGGACGAAGATCTTCTGAAGTGCCTGACAACCAAGTGGCGTTTTCCTTGTGACACCGCCCAGGCTCTCTCTGAGGTCAACTTGCCAGACGGGTACGTTCGGCTGTCACTGAAGGCGATTCAGAAGGTGATGCCTCACCTAGAAGCCGGAATGACATTCAGCGAAGCGAGGCGGCTTCTCTGGCCGGAGCACTTTACAGAGAAGGAACCTCTCCCGTACCTGCCGCCTGTCCTGGACGTTCTCTCGGAGGTAAGAAACCCGGTCGTTATAAGAGCCTTGACCGAGCTCCGCAAGGTCGTCAATGCGGTCATCCGCCGCTACGGTAAGCCAGCGTCGATCCATATTGAGCTTGCCAGAGACATGAAGCGCAGCCGCGAGGAGAGGCTGAAAGAGTCGAGGAAGAATAGAGAGCGGGAAAAGCTTCGCGAGCGCGCCAAAAACGAACTCAAGCCGTATGTCGGGGACAACCCAAGCCGCGCCGACATCGAAAAATACCTGCTTTGGCTGGAGTGCAAAGGGCGATGCCCGTATACCGGCCAGTCCATCAGCCTCCAGTCGTTGTTCGGTGAGTACCCCCGCTTTGACGTGGAGCACATCATCCCGTTCGAAAGATCTCTGGACGACTCCTTCCAAAACAAGACACTCTGCGAGGCCTCCTTCAACAAAACCACCAAAGGTAAGCGCACACCGTTCGAGGCGTCTGGACACAGCAGCGAGTGGCCTGAGATGGTCGCGCGTGTTCGCGAGTTCGGTAATCCGGGCAAGCTGAAACGATTTACCATGACCGAGACCGATACCGAGAAGCTGCTCGCCGAGTTTACGCAGCGGCAGCTCAACGACACCCGATACGCGTCGAGACTGGCGGCAAAGTATCTTGGATGCCTCTATGGAATCGACCGGTCCGATAACAGGAGAATCGTTGTCTGCGCGGGTCAGGTAACCGCGTATCTGAGGCAGAAGTGGGACTTGAATCGCGTTCTGCACGACCGGCCGGAAAAGAACCGCGAGGATCACCGGCACCATGCCGTCGATGCGATCGCGATTGCGCTGGCCAGCCCTGCTCAAGTCAGGTGCCTTGCGGATGCAGCTTCGCGCGCACTAGCTGAAGGACACCGCCGCTTTGGATCTCTCGCGGATCCCTGGCCGGATTTCCGGCAGCACGTGAAAGAGGCCGTTTCGCGGGTGCAAGTCTCCTACCGTCCGAAACGAAGGCTCAAGGGCGCCCTTCACGAGGAGACGTACTACAGTGCTCCGATTACGGTTGATGGAAAGAAGTACATACGGACTCGAAAACCAGTCGATCAACTCACGGCGGCAGAAATCAATCAGATTGCGGACCCCAAGGTTCGGACAATCGTCAAGTCTGCGTGGGAAGCCGTGGGCCGGGATGCGAAGAAACTTCGAGGGCAGTGGCCATGCCTCGAAACAAAGGACGGCCGCCGCATTCCGATCAAACGGGTTCGATACTACAAGAGGGAAGAAGCACACCGTTTGGGAAATAAGGATGCGTCGCCCAGATATGTCATCGCCAAAGGGAATCACCACATCGAGGTTCTCGCTGTTCGCGACATCTTAACGAACAAAATCAAGAAGTGGGAACACTGCACGGTCTCAAGCCTCGAGGCAGCCGAACGGTATAGACAACGAGTGCCAATTGTTCAGAAAGATCATGGACCCGGGCGGGAGTTCCTGTTCTCCCTTGCGGAGGGCGATTTAGTCATGGCCAGGCGATCGGAAGGGAGTCCGGAAGACGTTTGGTACGTTCGCAGCGTGCGGGCTCGCGGAGCGTTCGAGCTACAGCCATCTACAGACGCGAGGAAAAAGCAGGATGTGATCGAGAGTGGGAAGCTCTGGGACGTTCAACTGAACACCCTGATGAAACTCGGAGGCAGGAAGGTGGTTGTGACCCCCTTGGGCGAGATCTTGGAAGCTCATGACTGATCGCATCCTTGACTTCAGTCAGGAACCGTCGAGGTTATCGATTCGGAATGGCCTGTTAGTGGTTACCCAGGGAACGGAGGAGGTTGAAGCAATTCCTTGCGGAGAGATCGCGTGCGTCCTTGTTTCGCATCCGGCGGTCGTCTTCACGCAGGCCGTCCTCAGTCATCTCACAGAAGCCGGCGCCGCGTTTGTCATTTGCGATAGCAGCCAGCGGCCGGCGGGAATGCTGCTGCCCCTCCAATCCCATCACGTTCAGGCTGCGCGGTTCGCCAGGCAGACGGCGTTGACGAAGCCGCGCCGGAAGAGGATGTGGCAGCAGCTCGTCCGCGCGAAGATTGAAGCACAAGCCCGAGTCCTCGAGGAGAAGCTTGGCGGCGATGCAGGTCTTCGCGCTCTAAAGAAACGGGTAGCTTCGGGCGATACGACCAATGTAGAGGCGCGAGCAGCCCGGCGGTACTGGCAACTGCTGTTCGATGAGTTCGGCTTTAAGAGGAGGAATGACGAGGATCACCGCAACCATTGGTTGAACTATGGATATGCTGTCCTCCGCGCGATGACAGCGCGTGCGATCTGCGCGTGCGGCTTACATCCTACGTTTGGGATCGCCCACCGGAATAAGGCGAATGCCTTTGCACTGGCAGATGATCTCATGGAGCCATTCCGACCGCTGGTTGATCGATTCGTTGCGGGATCGGACATGACGCCTTTGACTGGAGAAGCGAAAAGGAATTTGATTGCTGCTGTATCCGGCCGCCTCCTTGTCGCCAACGAGAGCCGAACAATGTTCGACGTGCTTACAAAACTGGCTCAATCCGTCGTTGCCGTCATTATGGGGGAGGCGGCCGAGTTATGGCTGCCGCCGTGGAGTCCTTTGCCTGGCAGCGGCCGCGGCAACCGGCAGATGATTCGGCCAAAGGCTCGAGCCTAAGCCTTGAAGGAGCGCTGCTACGCTTTCGAGTTATCGAATCATGTGGCTGTTCGTCCTCTTCGACCTCCCGGTAGAGACGGTCGACCAGCGCCGGCAGTACACTCAGTTCCGCAAGAAAATACTGTCCATGGGCTTCGCGCAACTGCAGTACTCCGTTTACGCACGCCACATGCCGAGTGAAGATGCAGCTGAGCATATCAAGACGCGCTTGATGGCTTATTTGCCGCCGGAAGGACAAGTCCGGCTCCTAATGGTGACGGATCACCAGTTCGGAAAGATGGAGGTGTACTACGGGCGAATGAGGCGCCCGGCCGAGAGCCCTCCGCTTCAGATCTCTCTGTTTTAGAAAAATGACGAAAGTGGACTCGCCGAGCCGCCCTGCATTCCAATTTGCTGTGCCGCTTAACGAGGATAAGTGGCTGCAGGGCAGCAAGATCGAGTCCACTTAGTGTATCAG
>CALGAR010000027.1 GCA_937959285.1 uncultured Bryobacterales bacterium | reverse complement strand
CTCATATTCACCCGCGCTCTCATCGAAGCGGCGCCAACCGTTCTCCCGATAATGGCGCGCGCGTTCATCGATGTCGACCGCGTGATGCCGGTTCATGATTTCACGGGCACGGCCGCACGTTTCGACGCCGCAGTGGACCGCGACAAGCGTCGCGCCGCGGCGGATGCTTTCCGCATAGACATTCGCCTCGTCCTCGGGAACGCCAGCATTCCTGATAGCGCCGATGATGCCTCCTCCCACTGCGCCGATGCCTGCCCCGGCAAGAGTCGTGGCCAGCGGACCAGCTGCGACAATCGGGCCGACACCGGGTATTGCAATCGCCGCGAGGCTGATCAGCAGACCGCCCAAGCCGCCGAACAACGCGCCGCCCGCAACGTTTTCGGCGATCGACGTTCCCTCCGCGGCTCTCCGCTCGCCCCTGCCTCGCAACCTCCTGCCCGCCGCCCTCGCCCGGCGATCTTTTGTCACCAGGCTGATATCCCCGGCCCGAAACCCAATATCTCGGAGCTCACGCACACAGTTTTCGGCGTCCGTTTCCGAATCGAAGACACCGACCACCGTCGTGTCCCTGGTCCTATCCTCCATGAATGGAGATCCTCCCTTTTCTACGACGCCCCGTGAACGGACGCAGTATCGAGGAAAGTGCCTCTTTGTCCAGACTGTTTCTGGTAAGATTCTGTTTCGCGCGGCTGTAACGGTGATGCCGCGGCTAACAAGTCAGGAGAATCGTATGTTGATCGTCGCCGCAATCTTGGCGATTTTTGTATACGGCATAATCGCCGCCATGCTCGGCACCATCATGCCGACATTTACCTCTCTCACTGGAGAACAGAAAGGATATGTTGCGCTCGCGCAGGCGATGGGGCTTGTCATCGCTTCGTTATCCGCTGGCCCGCTGATCGACAACAAGGGGAAGAAGACGGCGCTCGTCACGGGTCTTGGATTAATCACGATTTCGCTCTTTTGGCTTCCCAATACTGGCGGATCCTACGGCCAACTGTTACCGACGCTGCTTCTGCTGGGTCTCGGCGGCGGCATCATCGTAACCGGCGCCAATGCCCTCGTCAGCGATATCAACCCGGCCCGCCGCGGCGCGGTTTTGAACTTCCTGAATCTGTTCTTTGGGCTCGGCGGCCTTGCCACGCCCTTTATCGCCGCCAACCTGCTGAACAGCGACACGATCCGTCTGGCCTACACCGCGGCGATACTGACGCTGGTCACCTTCGTGGTGCACGTTGTGACGAAGATGCCTCCTCCCAGTGGAGAGCGAAGCGTGCAATGGAGCCAGGCGGGAATGATCCTGGGCCGTCCGGCGCTGTGGCTGCTTTCCCTTTTCATGTTCCTCTACGTGTCGGCGGAAGTGGGCGTTTGGAACTGGCTGGTTGAGTATCTTGTGAGACAGGGCATCGAGCAATCGCGGGCGCTGAATATCCTCTCACTCGGGTTTGCCCTCGGGCTGCTCGTCGGACGCATGGTTGTCGCTCCGATTCTCGTAAAAGTGTCGGCTGTGAACGTTACGCTGGCCTCCGCCGCCCTCATGGCGCTGACGACATACCTGATGCTCGGGACCAGCAATCCGACCGTTGCTGGTGCGGCTGTCTTCTGCGCGGGACTCGCGATGGCTCCCGTCTTCCCGACGACACTCGCGATGGTTGGCGATGCATTCCCGAAAGGCACCGCAACAGCCATGGGAATTGTCATCACCTCCGGCTGGATTGGCCTCGCTGTCAGCTCACGGATTATAGGCGCCATTGCGGGGGAGGGACTCGGTAACCTGCGAACCGCGCTTCTGCTGCTGCCGGCGGGCTCCGTGGTCATGGTGCTCGTCAATCTGGCGCTGCGGCCCCAGTTGAAGTCGCATCCGAAAAAGTAAGCAGGAGATCGTTTGCGGCGTCGCGAGTTCGTACAAGCAGCGGTCCTGGCTGCCGGAAGCGGCGGCTTCGCTCCCGTTCCGGCAGCGGAGCCGTCCTGGCCGGATAAGCCGATGCGGTGGGCGCAGCTCGCGTTCGTCGAAAACGATCCCGGCTCCTACGACCCGCAGTTCTGGCTCGATTATTTCCGCCGTATCCACGCCGATGGCGTCTGCCTCAGCGCCGGCGGCTGCGTCGCCTTCTACCCCACACAAATCCCGCTGCACTATCGGAGCAAGTACCTCGGCGACCGCGATGTCTTCGGCGAAATGGTGGAAGGCTGCCGGAAGCTCGGCATGGTAGTTCTGGCCCGAACAGATCCGCATGGAATTCATCACGACGCCGCCGAAGCGCACCCGGAGTGGGTCGCCGTCGATGCGGAGGGCCGGAAACGCCGTCATTGGGCGCATCCCGACTACTGGGTGACTTGCGCCCTGGGCCCGTACAACTTCGAATTCATGACCGAAGTTACGCGGGAAATCGCCGGCAAGTATAACGTCGACGGAGTTTTCAGTAACCGCTGGGCGGGACATGGAATCTGCTACTGCGAAAACTGCCGGACCAACTTTCGCGCCGCTACCGGATTTGACCTGCCGAGAACGACTGATCCGCAGGACCCTGCCCGCCAAGCCTACCTGGACTGGCAGGAGCAGCGGCTCTTCGATTTGTGGCGCTTGTGGGACAGAGAAATTCGCAAGGTGAATCCGAACGCACGATTTATCGCCAATTCGGGCGGAGGAGCCACCAGCAGCCTCGACATGAAGACGATCGGGGAGCTTGCGGTCTTCCTTGCGGCAGACCGGCAGGCGCGGCGCGGTCTCATGGCTCCTTGGGCCGCCGGGAAGAACGGCAAAGAGTACCGCGCGACGATGGGCATGAAGCCGGTGGCCGGTATCTTCAGCGTCGGCGTAGAGGAACCGTATCGTTGGAAGGATTCAGTCCAAAATGAGGCCGAAGTTCGCATCTGGACAGCAGATGCCGCCGCAAACGGCATGCGCCCCTGGTTCACGAAGTTCCGGGCAGTGCTGGAAGACCGCCGGTGGCTGAAGACAGTCGAACGCATTTACGACTGGCACTGGCGCAACGAGCGTTATCTTCGCAACACCCGCCCTCTTGCCCGCGTCGGACTCGTCTATTCCCAGCAAACCGCAAAGTTCTACGGCGGTGATCGCGCCCGGTATCGAACCGAAGATCACATCGACGGCTTCTATCACGCGCTGATTGAAGCTCGCATTCCCTTTGAGATGGTCCATGACCGTCTGCTCGATGCCTCTCATGTCGAGCCTTTTCGCGTGCTGATTCTGCCGAATATTGCCGCCCTGTCCGACGAGCAGTGCTCGCAGCTCCGTGCGTTCGTTCAGCGCGGCGGCGGTCTTGTGGCGACGTTTGAGACGTCGTTGTACAACGAGCGTGGAGCAAGACGTCCCGACTTTGGATTGGCTGATCTGTTCGGCGCTCGCTATCGCGGGCGGCGCATTGATCGGATGCAGAACTCCTACCTCCACATCGAGGACCCGAAGCATCCGCTGATGCGCGGGCTTGAGGATGCCGGCCGGATCATCAATGGCGTGCAGCGGGTAGAAACTGAGCCTTCGGTTCCCTTCCCCAACCCGCCCCTCACGCTGATCCCGTCATACCCCGATCTGCCGATGGAGGAGGTCTATCCACGTCAGAAGGAGAGAGGCGGCCCGGAATTATACGTGCGCGAACACGGCCGGGGAAGGGTCGTGTACTTTCCTTGGGACATTGACCGTACGTTCTGGGAAGTGCTCAGCGTGGATCATGGCAAGCTGCTGCGCAACGCGGTGGACTGGGCAGCCAACGAGCCGCATCCGGTGGAAGTTGTGGGTCCAGGCCTGCTCGACGTGACCGTCTGGCGTCAGAAGGAGTCCATGACGGTGCACCTGGTCAATCTGACGAATCCAATGACGATGAAAGGACCGCTCCGCGAACTGATTCCGATCGGGGAACAGCGCGTCCGGATTCGGCTGGAGCAGGGCTTGCGCCCCCGCAAAGTGCACTTGCTGACGGCGGGTCAGCCCCTGAAGCATACTTATCGGAATGGAGTGGTCGAAGCGGTTGTGCCTTCCATCCTCGACCACGAAGTCGTGGCGATCGATTTCTAGGAGGTCCACATGAATCGGAGACAGTTTGTGTCGGCGGCAGGTGTTGGAGCGGCAGCATTGACGGGCGCCGTGCAGGCGCAGCAGCCGGTCCAGCGAAAGGGCCGGATCAAGCAGTCGGTGTGCCGGTGGTGCTACAACAAGATCCCGACCGAAGATCTTTGCCGCGAAGCGGCCCGGCTTGGCATTCAGGCGATCGACCTACTGAATCCAAAGGAGTGGCCGATCGCAAAGAAGTACGGCTTGGTTCCTACCGTTGTGCCCGGCCCTACAACGATCACCGACGGTTTCAACAGGAAGGAGAATCACGACGCCATCGAAAAGAAGATGCGGGAAATCCTGGATCATGCCGCGAAGGAGAAGATTCCGAGCGTCATCGTATTCTCAGGCAACCGGCGCGGCATGTCCGACGAAGAGGGTTTGGAGAACTGCGTCATCGGTCTCAACCGGATCAAGAAGATGGCCGAGGACAAGGGAATCCTCGTCGTGATGGAGCTGCTCAACAGCAAGGTGGACCATCCGGACTATATGTGCGACCGGACGGCCTGGGGCGTCGAGGTGGTGAAACGGGTCAACTCGCCCTATGTGAAGCTGCTGTACGACATCTACCACATGCAGATCATGGAAGGCGATGTAATTCGCACCATCCGTGAAAACGCCCAGTACATCGGACACTATCATACGGGCGGCAATCCCGGCCGTAATGAAATCGACGACACGCAGGAACTGAACTATAAAGCCATTACAAAGGCAATTATCGAACTCGGCTTCCAAGGGTACATGGCTCACGAATTCGTACCGAAGCGCGATCCGCTCAAGTCGCTTGCGGAAGCCGTGGAGCTCTGCGACGTCTAGACGCTATTTCCTCAACTCCAGCGCAATATCTTCCCGATAAGGCGGCGAGGCCAGTGTCGCAACCCCGCCGCCGTGCTCGATTGTTTCTTCCTTGTCGATCTTGCCTGTTTTCGGATTCCACCACCGCACTCGCCATGATCCAGCCGGAAGATTCAATCCCAAAGCGGTGCGCTCTTCATTCGTGCCAACGGCATACTGAGGGCGGTAGCCTCGCAGGACTTTGCCATGGTGCAGATAGATGGCGAAGGCGTTGTCCTGTTGGGAGAGGGCGCGGGCCGAAGCTTCCCGTAGCACTCCGCTGACGATGAGATTGTCGGCGGGCGTCATGCGAATGAAGTCAAAGCTGGTGAGGAAGCGCCGCAGCGTCGCGAGCTGCTTTCGATATTGCACGCTGCCACCGCCCGGCTGCGATGGAGGATATTCAAACGTTCCATCTTCGTAGCCGACAGCGAACGAGTAGTCGAGATTGTTGAAGAGCGATCCGCCCGCAAGCAGGAAATCCCACGCCTGGATGCGATAGACCGAGTCGTGTGCGCCGTCGAAGCCGGATTCGTCGTAGCCGATCGGTTTGCGCAGATTCCAGTTTCGGGCGACGGCTACGGGCGGACGCGCGTAGTGGAAGTTGAAGATGTCCACATTCGGATCTGGGTCCCGAATATCCGCCACGTGGTTGGCGATGTTCTGCGCGATCAGGTGGCGTGTCTTCAGTCCTTTCTCGGTGTCAACGATGATGGATGAGATGCGGCGCTGCCATTCCGGGGAAACGCCCGCGAAATAGGGTTCGTTGCAGATCTCGTAGATGACGTTGTCGAAGTCTTTCAACTCTGTGACGATCTTCCGCACGAAGGCTTCCTGGACCTTCAGCAGGGCAGGATCCTTTAGCGTCAGCGGCTCCTCGCGGCCCACCTTCCCGATGCCCTGGACATTATTCTTCGCGTTCATCGGGCTCAAGTCCCAGAGGCGATCCTGGTAGAACGTGCAGAACAAGGTAACTTCAACGACAATCCCACGTTTGCCCGCCTCGGCCACGAAATCCTTCAACCGGTCGAAAAATGCAGGATTCCACTGGGTGAGGTCGTACTTTCCGCCAACTTGCTTGTAGGGAGCTACGAAATCGGCCTCGGCTGGGGCCAGTGTATTTCGGGCAATGCTGAACGTGCCCGGCACTTCCCGGTACTGTCCCGCGAAGATGCGTGTGTAGTTGAGCCCGTCAGCCGCGAGCGTATCGAGGTACTTGCGGTAGTCGAAAGCCCGGTTGATGACCGCGCCGTAGTGCTCGGCCGATGTAAGGAGGAACGCCGGCTTGCCGCGAAACTCGAAGTACCGGGGATTTTCTGGGTGGAGCC
The DNA here is from genome assembly GCA_937959285.1 of uncultured Bryobacterales bacterium. Lineage (GTDB taxonomy): Bacteria > Acidobacteriota > Terriglobia > Bryobacterales > Bryobacteraceae > JADGHK01. The sequence goes on along the minus strand of CALGAR010000027.1, from coordinate 898 downwards.
GGATGGGTTCGGCTACGCAAGATCCTGCGATGGCGAGCAGTACGAGCGCGCGTATCATGCCGCACATCCTATCAAAACAAGCCTGACGGATCCGTCCCCGTTCTTCGGACAAATTGAGCTGCAGCAGTCTTGTTTGCACAGCGTCTACAAGGTGTGCCACCCCAGAGCTTCCTGCGCCTCGTCGCCCTGGTTCAAGGCGTTGTCTACGTGCTGACGGGCGTCTGGCCGCTGGTACACATGAAATCCTTCCTCGCTGTCACGGGACCGAAGACGGATTTGTGGCTAGTGAACACGGTTGGCGTGCTGGTTGCAGTGATCGGCGCGGTGCTGCTGACCGCGGTTGGACGCGGCCTGCCGCGCATGGAGATCCGTCTCCTGGGAGCCGCCTCTGCTGCAGCCTTGGCTGCAATCGACATTTACTATGTGACGGCCGGAGTCATCTGGCCGGTTTACCTGGTCGACGCCATCTTCGAAATCGTCCTTGCGGCCGCCTGGGGCATTCTTTCGATGGTCATCGAAAGAACGGAAACTCGTATATAAAGCGGACAGACATCAGATGTAACCACTGTCACATATTTATGGCGAACTGAAGAGATATGGTAGGCTGGCGGTGAGTGACGGAGAACATCGCTCAGCTCGAAGCACACCGTTCCGCATTGATGGGTCACTGCTACCGGATGCTCGGCTCTGTCACGGAGGCCGACGACGCCGTGCAGGAGACGATGATCCGCGCGTGGAAGGGCATCGACAGATTCGACGGTCGCGCATCGCTGCGCACGTGGCTCTACCGGATCGCTACAAACGTCTGCCTCGATTTCCTGGCAGACCGCCGGCGCCGGTTTCATCCTATAGACGAAGGACCCGCAGGCACGGTCGACGACCCGCTAGAGCCGCGTCC
>CALGAR010000026.1 GCA_937959285.1 uncultured Bryobacterales bacterium | reverse complement strand
CCTGTCTACTCCGGAAGTCGCCTTCCGGAGCTTACCGCCGACCAGGAGGGCCATGAGACATTCATCTCATCTCCTTTGCCGCCAGTCTGCGGCCGTAATCCCGTTCTATCGACGCGCCCCGCCGCTCGAAGCATTTCCCGCTTGTCTACATTTCAGCGGCGCCATCGATGCTTCGCCAAAGGTACCAGCAGGCGACACTGCACCACGGGCGCCACGGTTTGGCAATCTCCTCCATCTCGGCTGGCTTCGGAAGCGCGGCCAGGCCCCACTCACGCATCATGGCGGTGCGGATCCCAAGGTCGCCGGCCGGAAGGACATCGGGTCTCCGCAAAGCGAAGATCAAAAACATCTGCGCTGTCCAGACCCCGATTCCCTTCACCCGAGTGAGATGAGCGATGACCTCCTCGTCAGAAAGACTTGGTAAGTTTTCAAAGACAATCTCCCCCGCTTTCGTACGGCAAGCCAGGTCGCGAATGTAGGTCGCCTTTTGCTGGGAGAGTCCCAGCGAACGCATCTGTCGAGTCGTGAGGCTCAGTATCGAATCGGGAGTGATGGGGCCGGCGGCCGCGACGAGTCTGCCGAAGATTGTACTCGCAGCCTTTCCGCTCAACTGCTGATACACGATGGATCGAGCCAGGCTTTCGAAGGTAGGCTCCTTGAAGGTCATACGGCAAGGACCGACCCTGTGTATGATTCCGGCCAGGACCGGATCACACTTCTTGAGATGAGTAACCGCTTTGCGCACGATCTCTACCGTTTAATCAGGATCAGGGCGACGTCGTGAGGCTCCACTTTGGTTGTGAAGCGCTCCGACCAGCGCCCTCGATCCTTTCCGCTCCAGAGTTCGCGCACCTGAAAGCTGCCGCTCTGGTCAAGGTCCTTCCACTTGACGCGAATATCGAGGACGCTGTCGCCTCGATTAAAGAGTCCCAGAACGTATTCTCCTGAAGCAAGCTGCCGGGCCCAGACATCCTTATCCATCCATTTCGTGACCCGCCAGCCGGGCCGGTCCGCCTCGTCCTGATTCACAGCGATGACGTCCGGATTGCGCAGAATTGCCAGTGCGTCCGGCGTCAGCTTGCGTGGATCGGCACTGAAGAACAGCGGCGCGGGCAGAAGGCTCCAGAGTGCCATCTGGCTGCGCTGTTCGGCGGGCGAGAGATTGTCATTGCCGACGTGGAGCTCGCCAGGATAGTACCATCGTCCCGCTCCCCGCCCGTTCATTGCAGGGGGACCTGCATCGAAGCCGGCGGCCTCAACCGCGCGCCAGGATGGCGGCAGGCGTTCCACGTTCCAGAAGTTCAGACCGCTGAGGGCCGGCCAGTCCGAAAGCAGTGGGCTGAGGCGTGCCGCACCGAAGAGGATCGGGCGGCCTGCGGCTGCCAATGCTTTCGCCATCTTTTGATAAGCCGCAGGCATGCCCGGCCGGCCATAATCGGCCTCCGCGCCGCACCAATCATAGATCAATTGATCGATGCCCCAGGAGGCAAATATCTTGGCGTCCTGCTCTTCATGCCCAAAGCTTCCCGGCGTATTTGCACAGGTGGTGCTGCCGGGCGAAGCAGGCAAGCTCAACTTGAGCCCCTTGTCGTGAAGGTAGGCGGCGAGCTTCGCGATATCGGGGAACCTCGAGCCGCTCCGCAGATTCCCGCTCGCGTCGCGCTCCCCTTGCCAACTGTCGGGAATGCTGACGTACACGTACCCTGCTGCCGCAAGCCCGCTGCTGACAAGGGCATCCGCGATCTCACGGACAGCAGCCTCATCGAACTCGGCCCCGGCAGGCGCGATCCACCCCATTGGCGGCCGTGTCGCAGTCTTGCCGTGCGGCAGAACCTGCTTCATTGAGCTTTCGATGACTTGCTGGGCCAAAGTACCAGAGGAACAAACAAGAGTGAGGATCGTACCGGCGGACAAAATTTTGACGAGATTCTTAGCCATAGGCTCACAAATGGGCACAAAAAAACCTGGATAAGAAACTCTTCCTGAGACGTATCCGGTCTTGCGAGATTACCGGGCGAAAGTAAAGTTTCGTTAAGAATATCATCGCGCTACTTTGTCTTGCAGAGGGGCTCGCCGGTCGTTACTATGAGCCCTGTGACACCTCGTGAGCACCATGTCGGCGACACAATCCGGCGCTTGAGAGAGCTTCGGAAGATGTCCGTGCGAAGCTTGGCCATGACCGCCGACTTCTCGCCGAGCTTCATATCCCAACTCGAGAACGGTCAGGTTTCGCCTTCTATCTCCTCATTGGAACGCATTGCCCTCGCGCTCGGAGCCAGTATTTCGGACTTCTTCCGGGACGCCGACCGGGAAGGCGCAGCGGGCCTCGTCGTCCGCTCCTCGCAACGCCAGCGGTACGAAAGCGTGTGGTCGAAAGCGCAGATCGAAAACCTTGGCGTGCAAGGCAGCCGCCTGCGTCCGCTGCTGATTACGGTAGAGCCCAATGGGAGCAGTGGGAAGAAGGCGCACCGCCGTCCTTACGACGAGTTCGCATTTGTACTGGAAGGTTCGATTAAGCTCGAGTTGAATGGAGAAGAGATCATCCTCGAAACCGGAGATGCTGCATCCACGCCAGCTCAGAAGCCAGTCCGCTGGGTGAATGAGAGCGACCGGCCTGCCAAAATCCTCGTCATCTCTGCGGGAGAGTGATCAGAGCACGCGTGTCCGTGAATACACAGAAGTAAGACTTTGGAAACCGCCCGGACCTGTGTGTGGCGGTGGTGACTCCGCTTTAAAATTGCGCAATCATTACTCGTATGGCAGATCCCAGGCCAGAGCGGGTACGTTCGCTACATATCAATGGCAGGGCAGTCACCATCGATGTAAGAGGAGACCGCACCCTGCTTTCGGTGCTGCGTGAAGACCTCGACTTAACAGGCGCCAAGTACGGCTGCGGCGAAGGCCAGTGCGGCGCTTGCACCGTACTCGTGGATGGGGCCCCGGTGCGTTCGTGCGTGATGCCCGTGCGGGCTGTCAGAAACAAACGCATCACAACGATTGAGGGCCTCGAACAGGACGGGAAGCTCCATCCTGTACAGCAGGCATTTCTCGACTACGGCGCCTTCCAGTGCGCCTTTTGCACTTCTGGCATGATCATGGCGGCAACCGCCTTGCTGAACAAAAAGCCGAATCCTTCCGAGAGCGAGATCCGCGCATCCCTCGATGGCAATCTTTGCCGCTGCGGAACCTATCCCCGGATTATCGCTGCCGTAAAGGCGGCGGGAAAGGCCTTGCGTCATGAGAGCTAACCACTCCATAGAACCGGAACGCTACGAGCTGCTTGCCGGGCCTTCTTACTCCTTCGAACTGGACCGGCGCGAGTTCTTTCAATTCCTTGGGGCAGGAATCCTTGTGCTCAGCCTAACGGAGATTTCGGCGGATGCGCAGCAGGCCAAGGCCGAAGAAGTCGGAGCCTGGCTGCACATCGGCGAGGATGGCTCTATTCGCGCGTTCACCGGAAAAGCCGAAGTGGGACAAAACACGCGCACGGCATTGGTGCAAGGAATTGCCGAAGAGCTGCGCGTTGCCCCTGAATCTGTGACGCTCCTCATGGCAGATACCGACCACGTTCCGTTTGACGCCGGAACCTTCGGCAGCCGGTCAATGCCGGACATGCTCCCGAAAGTCCGCAGGGCGGCAGCAACCGCACGCGAAATCCTCATTGACCGGGCAGCCGAACTGCTGAAGGTGGACCGGGCAAATCTGGTCGCAGCCGACGGCCGTGTTGGAGAGGCCACATCTGGAAGATCCCTTACATACGGCGAACTGGCGAAGGATCAAACCCTTCTGCGAACCGCCAGAACGGATCAGGGCGCGCTCACACCGGCATCCGACTGGAAAGTGATGGGACGCGTTCTTCCAAAGGTGAACGGACGCGACTTTGTCACCGGACGCCATCGCTACGCCTCGGATATGAAGCTGGAGGGAATGCTCCACGGCAAGGTTGTGAGACCTCCCTGCTTTGGCGCAACTCTCGTCAAGGCTGATACCAGCGCAGCGGAGCGGCTGCCGGGAGTAACCGTCGTTCGCGAAGGAAATTTCCTCGCGGTGGCAGCTCCGGATAGCGCTACGGCTGCCGAGGCGGCGGCAGCACTGAAGGCGGAATGGAATACGACCGAGCAGCCTTCGGAACACGAACTGTTCAAGCTGCTGAAGGAGCGTGCCGAAGCTCGAACAAACTCGACCAAGGGCTCCATTGAAGAGGGATTTGCCGCAGCGGACCATAAGTTTTCGGCCACGTACACGGTTGCCTACATTGCCCACGCTCCACTGGAGCCCCGGGCAGCGCTCGCAAGCTGGGAGAACGGCAAGCTCACGGTCTGGACAGGCACGCAGAGACCCTTCGGTGTGCGGCGGGAACTTGCGGAAGCTTTCCATATTCCCGAGTCCCGAGTGCGTGTGATTGTGCCCGATACCGCGTCGGGCTACGGCGGCAAGCATACGGGAGAAGCAGCGCTCGAAGCCGCGCGGCTCGCAAAAGAAGCCGGTAAGCCGGTAAAGCTGGTGTGGACACGCGAAGAGGAATTCACCTGGGCGTACTTCCGGCCTGCGGGCGTGATCGAGGTGGCGAGCGGCGTCAAGAAAGACGGCACGCTAACAGCCTGGGAGTTTCACAACTACAACTCGGGCGCTTCCGGCATTGCGACGCTCTATGAGGCACCGCACCAGCGTGTCCACTATCACCGGTCGCAATCGCCGCTGCGCCAGGGCTCCTACCGCGCCCTGGCCGCTACTGCAAATCACTTTGCTCGGGAAGTCCACATGGACGAGATCGCGCACGCCCTAGGAAAGGACCCGCTGGAGTTCCGGCTGCAGAATCTCACGAATCCGCGGCTCCGGACTGTGTTTGAGCGTGCGGCAGAGGCGTTCCACTGGGGTAAGCGCAAACCAGGAGCCGGACGCGGCTTCGGCATGGGCGGAGGGTACGAGAAGGGCGGCTACGTAGCAACCTTCGCCGAAGTGTCAGCCGACTCGGGACTGAAACAGGTGCGTGTGGAGCGCGTCGTAATCGCCTTCGAATGCGGAGCTGTGGTGAATCCCGACATGTTACGGAATCAGGTGGAAGGCGCCGTCATACAAGGCTTGGGAGGCGCACTGACGGAGGCGATCCACTTTGAGAACGGAAAGATTCTGAATCCGCGCTTTTCGCGGTACCGTGTGCCTCGATTCCGCGACGTTCCAGTGATCGAGTCCGTACTTGTGAACCGTCCGGATTTGCCGCCGGCCGGCGCCGGCGAGACACCGATTGTCGGGATCGCTCCGGCGATTAGCAATGCGATCTTTCAGGCGGTGGGCGTCCGGCTCCGTTCCCTGCCGATGCTTCCGGAGTCAATTCAAAGCTAAGTCAGTAGCAGAGGGCCGTGCGGAATACTGCACGGTCCTGTCATCCTGATCACAATTGCCCCTCAACGGCCAGCGAATTCCGCGCATCTCACATCGAACCGGCAAACCCTCGCCACACAACACATCCACTGTGTGGTGAGGACTCCCAACGGCAACGACTACGGAAAGGATCTGCTGCGCCAGCAGCACGCGCAGCATCGGCACTCCCACTAGAGGACGCTTTGCGATTCTTGTAAATTCACGTAGCCTTCATCGATTCCGGGATCGGGTTCACTTACCATTACAAGAGTTGACGGCACGTAGCGAGTAAAAGGCACGAACACGAAGGAGGATTCCATGTTGATGTGCACCTTCCCATCTCGCCTCGCGGTCCTCGCCGCAGCCGTGGCGCTTACGGCGAGTATCGGAACATCTCAGACCGGCCAGGGAGAAGTAAAACGATCCCGCTTCGCTGCGAAGTTAGTCGGGTTTCAGGAGGTACCGAGTATCCTGACACCTGCAAGCGGAACATTCAAGCTACAGATCAACGAGTCAGACACCGAGCTGACATATGAGCTCACCTTCGACGGGCTGGAAGCCGATTCGCTTTTCGCCCACATTCACGTAGGACAGCGCCGGACGAACGGAGGCATCGCCACGTTCCTCTGCGGCGGTGGAACAAAGCCTGATCCGTGCCCGTTGCGCGGCGGCACAGTGACGGGAACGATCGTAGCAGCGGACATCGGCGGACCGACGGGACAAGGTGTCGAGGCCAACGATCTGGCCGACCTCATTCGAGCCATCCGCAGAGGCGCAGCCTATGCGAACGTCCACTCGGAAAAGTATCCCAGCGGGGAGATTCGCGGTCAGATCGTTCCTGACTCGAGCGTCGACCTCAAAGATCGGCTGCTGAACAGATAGCCTCCTGCCGGCCCGGTCGTCCTGACCGGGCCTTTTGTTTGCCTTCCCTGCCGCGCAGTATCCTTACCCGTTACAGCTGTCCACTGCCAACCGTCACGCAAGCGCCTTTTTGACGACGTTGCCAGCCACGTCAGTCAAGCGGAAGTGCCGGCCCTGGAAGAAGAACGTCAGCTTGGTGTGGTCGATACCTAGGCAGTGCAGGATGGTTGCCTGCAAGTCGTGAATGTGTACGGGATCGCTCACGATGTTGTAGCCGTAATCGTCCGTCTCGCCGATGACCGTGCCGGCTTTCACCCCACCTCCGGCCAGCCACATTGTAAAGCAGCGCCCGTGATGATCGCGGCCATAGTTGGCTTCGCTCAGCTTGCCTTGGCTGTACACGGTTCGGCCGAACTCGCCGCCCCAGACGACAAGCGTGTCCTTCAGCAGACCCCGCTGCTTGAGGTCGGTGATGAGCGCCGCTGTCGGCTGGTCCGTGCCCCGGCACTGCAAGGTGAGGTCGCGTGGAAGGTCAAAGTGCTGGTCCCAGCCGCGATGATAGAGCTGGATAAAGCGCACGTTCCGCTCAGCGAGCCGCCGCGCAAGCAGGCAGTTGGCGGCGTAGGTTCCGGGCTTCCTCGACTCCGGCCCGTACATCTCGAAGACGCTGTCGGGCTCCTTGGAAAGATCCATGAGCTCGGGGACCGAAGTCTGCATCCGGTACGCCATTTCAGCCTGGCGGATCCGCGTCTGAATCTCCGGATCGCCGTACTCATCGAGATGCCGGCGGTTCAGCGACGCCACAGTATCGAGCATCCGGCGCCGTGTCTCGCGCGAGATGCCCGGAGCATCCTCCAGATACAGCACCGGATCGCGCCCGGATCGGAATCGAACTCCCTGATGGCTCGACGGCAAAAAACCGCTCGACCACAGCCGTGAGAACAAAGGTTGATCCGTGTTGATGGCGTGAGCCTGCGAGAGCAACACGACGAACGCAGGCAAATTCTCATTCTCGCTACCGAGCCCGTAGCTCACCCAGGAACCCATGCTCGGCCGCCCAGGCTGCTGCGATCCGGTCTGGATAAAGGTAATCGCCGGATCGTGGTTAATCGCTTCTGTGTTCACGGTGCGGATGATGCAAAGGTCATCGACAACTTTCGCCGTATGCGGCAAAAGCTCGCTGACCCACGCGCCCGATTCTCCGTATTGCTTAAAGCTGAAAATGCTCGGCGCAACGGGCAGAGTTCCCTGCCCGGATGTCATCCCTGTGATGCGCTGGCCCATGCGGACCGAGTCCGGCAGCTCGGTTCCACGCCGCTTGACGAGCTCTGGCTTGTAGTCGAACAGGTCGAGCTGCGAGGGGCCGCCCGACTGGTGCAAGAAAATGACGCGTTTCGCTGTTGGCGCGAAATGCGGGAGCCCTTCCGCCGCATATCCCTTCTGACGCAGCAGCGACGCGAGCGCCGCTATTCCAATGCCCGTGGCCGTCCGGCCGAAGAAGTGACGCCGTGTGCATTCCAGAGCGCTCATGTCCTACTCCTTCGAAATTGTCTCATCGAGATTGAGAATGGCACTACAAACCACTGTCCATGCCGCGAGTTCTTCCGCCTTCAGCTTCTTGTCCCACGGCGATTCCCCAACATCGAGCAGCGCCAGCGCCTCCTTAGGAGACTTCCGGTAGTGCTGCAGCTCTTTAACGGCAAGCTGTATCAGCTCGGCCGTCTCTGCCTTCGATGGCGGCCGCGCCGTCGCAAGCTCGAATGCCATCTTCGCCCGATCGGCCACGCTGCGCTTGCCCGAATTCAGCACGCGCTGGGCGAGCGCCCGCGACGCCTCGACGTATGTGGGATCGTTCATTAGCACCAGTGCCTGGAGCGGAGTGTTTGTGGTACTCCGGCGAGCCGTGCACTTCTCCCGGTCCGGAGCGTCGAATGTGACTAGCTGAGCGGGAGGCGCCGTACGCTTCCAGAAGGTGTAAAGGCTCCTTCGATAAAGATCCTCGCCGTGGCTCTGTACATAGGTCTGCATCGAAAAGCCGTCGCCATACGCGAGCTCTTCCCATATGCCGGGTGGTTGATATGGGAAAACGCCGGGGCCGCCTCGCTTCTTATTCAGGAGGCCGCTCACGGCAAGCGCGTTATCGCGCACGATCTCCGCCTGAAGGCGATGACGCGGGCCGCGCGCCAGCAGCCGGTTCTCGGGGTCCTTGGCAAGCAGTTCAGGAGTGACATGAGAGCTGCGCCGGTAGGCCGCTGAAGTGACGATCAGACGCTGCATCGCCTTGACATCCCACCCGGTACGGATGAACTCAGTGGCCAGCCAGTCAAGCAGCTCAGGATGCGACGGAGGCTCTCCCTGGGAGCCGAAATTCTCCGACGTCTTCACAAGCCCCGTTCCGAAGTACATCTGCCAGAACCGGTTCACCGCAACGCGGGCCGTCAGAGGATGCCCTGGATCCACAAGCCACCGCGCCAGGGCAAGACGGTTGGGCCTCCCGTCCACCCGCGGCAAGGGCGGCAGCACGCTCGGAACGTTCGGCTCTACCTTCTCCGTCCGGTTGCGGTAGTCGCCGCGGGCAAGAATGAACGTCTCACGCGGCTTCTCGAGCTCGCTCATCACCATCGTGCTGAGAATTCGCTTGTCGAGGCGCCTGAACTGCTCCTTCAAATCGAGTAACTGCGCATAAGTGCGTCGAATCGGTTCGGGAGCGACACGCCGGAGATAGTAGGTGCGAATGCGCTGCTCCTCGGCAGCCGAGGGCTTGCCGGACAAGCCCGACAGAAGCGCGCGAATAGGATGATGCACAGCAATCTCAGTGATCTGATCAGGCGGCAGTGCGCGAGAGTAAAAGCGCAAATCGTCGAGGCCGCCCGCGAAGGCTTTGGCATCCGGTTCCTTGACGCCGATCCGCAGCTCCGCATCGTTGTCGATCGCGCCGGATAGCGCATCGCGAACCACTTCCGCGCTTACGGGCTCGCCATTTACGTAGACCGTAATCCCGGGAGCTTTTCCGGAACCGTCTGATACGATCGCCACGTGATACCACTCGGATTGCTTCAGGCGCTCGCGCGTCCGAAGCTCTAACACCGCGTCGGGCCACTGGGAAATTAAACGGAAGGCAAGCCGGGCGTGACGCTGTTGAATCCCAAAAAGATCGAATTCCTCCAGACGCACTTCCCAGCCCCGGCGGCTGCTATCCGCGATCTTCTGAAGGACGGGCATCGACTGTTTACTACCCGTCGGCTGCAACCAGAATGCAACGGTGAACGGCTGGTCCACCTTCAGCGCTCCGACACGCCCTAAGCTCACTACCGTCTGAGCATCAAAGGACACGGCCCTGCCGACCTGCCCCGGAACGAACACGGGGTCGCCGCGGAGAGTCCGACCATGCTGATAAGCGCCGGAGATGTCGGCGAAGCTGCCGTCAAAACCGTAATGTGCCGTGAGGCCATCGCGGATGACGGGAACCGGCTGGGCGGTGAGAGTCTTACGCCATTCGGCGAGCCCTCGTGCTACCTCGTCCGACTCGAGCACCTTTTCGGCTTCCTGAATTGCCGTTTCCAGGCGCTTTTGCTCCTTTTCCTGCTCCGGCGTCGGCAGTTTCAAAATCGGCTGAGCATTGCCGGTCTTTCCATCGAGTCCCTTCTCGTCGACGTTATTGAAGAAAGCAAAGAAGCTGTAGTAATCCTTCTGCGAGATGGGATCGTACTTGTGCGAATGGCATCGCGCGCAGCCCATAGTGAGTCCCATCCACGCCGTAGCCGTCGTTTCGACACGGTCCGCCACATACTCAACCAGATACTCTTCGGGAATTGCGCCTCCTTCGAAGTTGATCATGTGATTGCGGTTAAAGCCGCTGGCGATCTTCCCTTCGAGTCCCGCCTCCGGCAGCAAATCGCCGGCAAGCTGGAGGATCGTGAACTTGTCGAACGGCATGTTCCGGTTGAATGCGTCGATTACCCAATCGCGCCAGGGCCACATGTCACGGTGGCTGTCAATGTGATATCCGTGGGTGTCGGCGTAGCGGGCGACGTCCAGCCAGTCCATGGCCATCCTCTCGCCGTAGTGAGGGGACGCGAGAAGCCGGTCGACCTGCTTCTCGTAGGCATCCGGCGACTTGTCCTTCACGAAGGCCTCGACTTCTTCCGGTGTTGGCGGAAGTCCGGTAAGGTCCAGGCTGAGACGGCGGAGCAGCTTCGCGCGGTCGGCTTCCTTATTGGGTGTTAAACCTTCGCGCTTCAGCCGTGCATCGATGAAGCGGTCGATCGGGTTTGGAGCATCTCCGGGCGGAAGCTCGGGGCGCTTGGGAGGGACAAAAGCCCAGTGCGTCTGCCACTCCGCGCCCTGCTCGACCCACGTGCGCAGGGTCTCGATCTCTTTCGCCGTCAGTGTCCGTCCGGAGGCTGGCGGCGGCATCCGCCGCGCCGGGTCGGCATGGTTAATCCGCTGAATAATGAGGCTTTTCCCCGGATCTCCTGGGACGATCACTTTCCCGCGCCGGGTTTCTGCGAATGCGCCTTCCTTCGTGTCCAGCCGCAGTCCGGCCATCCGGTGCTTTTCATCCGGACCGTGGCATTGGAAGCACGCATCGGACAGAATAGGGCGCACATCGCGATTGAAGTCAATACCCGCCGCGCGAGCACAGAGCGCGGCGAACAGAAGGAACAGGGCAAGGACCAGTCGCGTCATGATGCAAAGAACTTCCGCGGTCGTTCATTATCTCAGCTTTGTGTAACGGAGGAAACCGTTCTTCGACCAGCTCTCCCCTGTCTCGTTTCCGGCTGAATGCATGCGAACCCGTCCTGCTGAGTCCTCGCCTGCTCCCGCTCTTATTCTTTGCTCTTATTCTTCTCTTGCTTTTCTCTGATCTCCCGGCGCTCTTCTTCCGTCAGCTCCTCCGGCTCACGCGAACCCGGCGGATGAATCTCGGAAGAGCCGGCGTCAAAGTAACCCTCCGGTCCACGGTCACCCTGCCCCCATGTAGCCTCGGGCTGGAGAATCGCATCGGGGCTTGCTCCTTCGGGTTTTGACATCGGATAGACGCCGCTGCGGCCAACGATGTCGGCACGACCTGCGCCGCCGCCAGGCTGCCCGGAGTCTACTTTGGAGGGACCCGTACAGCAAAGCCGCGTTACCGTACCATCCTCGCTGACAATTTCCAGGCAGTCGTTATTGATGATCGAGAGGCGCGACCATGAAGGGATGTTATGGCCGTAATCCAGACCCGGCCGTCCTCCCAGCATGACGCTCAGCTCGCCTCCTTCGTCCAGGGAAATACCGGTCAGGGGCAAATCGTTCGCAACCAGATTCAGCCCCTGGCCGCCCGCGGCCGAAGTCTCCAGCCGCGCCTTGCAGCCCAGGTGCTCCTTGCTGAAGCGATCGAGAAACTCCTTAGAGTCCTTCTTGCTGATTTCTTGTCCCGCCATATAATAACGCCTCTATTTGTGGGACGCCCCTCATCACCGTTCGTTGCCCTTAAGGCCATCCGTCATAAAGACTTCTCTGTTTCCGCCGCCGTCGGAGCCCGTCCTTCCTTCCCGATCTCAACCCGATCGCGCCTCGGTTGAATACAACCGTTTCCGGTTCGCACACCCCCTTTTCTGCCCCTTTTCTGCGCTTCCCCTACAATTGGAAGTAACGTCACCCGGCAACGGAACGTAGTAGTTCGTGTCCCCGCGGATACACATCAGAAGGGAGTGGAATGGGCGAATTCGACTACGATCTGATCGTGATCGGTTCTGGTCCCGCCGGCCAGAGAGCAGCGATTCAGGCGGCCAAGCTCGACAAGCGAGTGGCTTTGGTCGAGAAGAAAACTGTCCTCGGAGGCGTGAGCGTCAACACCGGCACGATCCCCAGCAAGACGCTGAGAGAGGCTGTCCTTGACCTCTCAGGATACCGAGAGCGAGAGTTCTACGGGCTATCCTACAGGGTGAAGAACAACATCACCATGCAGGACCTGCTTGTGCGCACCCATCAGGTGATTAGCCATGAAATCGACGTGACGCGCTATCAGCTGATGAGAAACCAGGTGGAGCTGCTCTCGGCGACCGCCTCCTTCTGCGGGCCGAATTCCCTTCTCCTCGATTTTGTCGACGGCCGCGGGCAGCGCATCGTAACGGCCCGGTTCATCGTGATTGCGACCGGAACGGAAGCGACACGCGACCCCCACATTCCTTTCGACGGAAAGAAGATCATCATCAGCGATGACATCCTGAACCTCGACCATTTGCCCAAAACGATGACCGTGATCGGGGCGGGTGTGATCGGCTGCGAGTATGCAAGCATGTTTGCAGCGCTCGGTGTCCGTGTGACACTAGTCGATAAGCGTCCCCGGCTGCTTCCCTTCGTCGACCAGGAAATCGTCGACACGCTGGCCTACCATCTTCGCGAGAATCGCGTCACCCTGCGTCTCGGCGAGGAGGTGAACGGAATTGAACGAATTGTCGACGAGCACGGAGAACGCGTGCGCATCGTTCTTGCCAGCGGCAAGCAGATCATCACGGACATGGCGCTGTATAGCATCGGCCGCACCGGTGCGACGAGCAAGCTGAATCTTGAGGCGGCTGGCCTCACGGCAGACGATCGCGGCCGGCTGGAAGTGAACGAGAACTATCAAACGAAGGTGCCGAACATTTATGCTGTCGGCGATGTCATCGGCTTCCCCAGCCTCGCCTCTACATCCATGGAGCAGGGCCGCATCGCCGCCTGCCATGCCTTTAACGTGCCCGCCAAGAGTGTCCCCGAGCTTTTCCCTTACGGCATTTACACGATTCCTGAAATCTCCATGGTGGGAAGGAATGAAGAGGAACTGACGCACGAGGGAGTCCCCTACGAAATCGGCAAGGCCCGCTATCGCGAGATCGCCAGAGGGCAGATCATCGGCGACACGCACGGACTCCTGAAACTGATCTTCCGCACGGATGACCGCCGCCTGCTCGGAGTCCACATTATCGGAGAAGGAGCGAGCGAACTGGTGCACATCGGACAGGCGGTTCTTGCCTACAACGGCACCATCGACTACTTCGTCGACACCGTCTTCAACTACCCGACGCTGGCGGAATGCTACAAGACCGCCGCCTTCGACGGCATTAACCGGATGTGTTCCGTCACATCGGCGGCATCGCAAACTTCCCAATAATCACACTGCCCGTGCAATGCGAAGTGTGCACAAGCGGGCACTGCTGGACTTTTTTCGGCACCTTAATCGGCGGCGCTGTATCCGTTACACGCAAAAACTGATCCGGATAACGGCATAGAACGTGCAACGCCCCAAACGAGAAGGAGGGTCCGAAGGCGCCTTCGAATCCGGCTGCCGGCACGGCCACCGCTCGCCATCACCAAACTGAAAGCCATGCGGCGCTGGCGGCCTGCTGTTAGCAGGGATTGAAGAGGCGCAGCAGACCGGAAACAGGGGGAGGAGCTGTGTTCCGATGCCTGAAAGAGGGATGCCCGTGGCGGTGTGGGACTCGCCGCACCGGCACTTGCGCTGAGCGCCTCGCGGTCTACGCATTGGGAGTCACGCTCGCGCTCTGTCTTCTTCTCTCCCTGGCATGGGGCGTGAAACGTATGCGGGCAGGCGATCCTCGCTCCGCGATCACGCCAGGTTTCGAGCAGCCTGCCATACTCGCTCCGCGCGAATCAGCTTGCTCAAGCCAGCAGCAACGGACGTCGTGGGCGAGGCACAAACGGACACCGGAATCTGCATTTCAAAGGAAAGACAATCGGCGAGGCCGTGGAGGAACGCCATCCCGCCTGTGAGGACGGCACCCGTTTCAATGAGATCGGCGCTTAGCTCTGCCGGCACGGCCTCGAGGGTGCTTCTCACTACTCGGATGATAGCGGAGATGACGGGCGCAATGGCCTCCCGTACTTCTCCCGCACAGAGCCACACAGACCGTGGAAGGCCGCGAAGAAGACAACGCCCAGTGACCTTCAACGACGAAGCAGAGTGCCCGTTGACGGTCGCCGAGCCAATCACGCGCTTCACTTCTTCGGCCGTTTTCAGTCCAATCAGGAGCCTGTGGTTTTTCCGCACGTGCTCCCTGATTGCATGGTCCATCGCATTGCCGGCCACCGGTTCCGCTCTGGATACGACGATCTCCCCTAGCGAGAATACGGCTGCTTCAACGAGGTCCGCTCCAACATCTATGACCATGGAGCCGCGAGGCTCACCTAGAGAAATGCCGGCGCCATGCGCAGCCGCGAGGATCTGGTCGACGAGCGCAACTCGGGATGCTCCCGCGCGGCGAACGCACTCGACGGCGGCGAAACGCTCCACATCCGTGATGCCGTATGGTATCGCCAGAGCCACATTCATGCCGGCTGGAAGCACAGTCCGGTTAATGCGCTTGAGGAAGGACCGCAGCAGCTGCTCCGCAAGCACCGGATCCGTAACAACTCCCCTCCGGACCGGGTAAGTCGGCTCAATCGCCGCTGGATTTCGCTCAACGGCCCGGTGCGCTTCCGCCCCGACAGACTCTACGGTTTTCCAGCGCTGATTGATCGCGACAACGGACGGCTCATTGACGACAATTTCCCCCGCAGCAGAGCAGATCACGGTATTCGCGCTGCCGAGATCGATGCCCCACTCGGAGGTCCAGGGAAACCGGCTCGTCATGCAGCGGACTGATTCGCTGCCTCGGGCTGGTAGAGAACTTCGATCACCTTAAGCCGCCGCTTCCCCTTAGGAACCTCCCATTCAATGACGTCTCCGGCGCGGCAGCCTAGCAGCGCCATGCCCAGGGGCGCGAGCACGGAGAGAGCATGCGCGTTGGAACTAGGCTTCGAATTGGGATAGATCAACTCATACTCCATCGTCTTGCCGCTATCCAGATCCGAAACACGCACCTGCGAGTTGAGGCTCACGACGTCCGGCGGAAGGTCCTTCGACTCGACGACATGCGCGCGATCCAGCTCCTCTTCAAGGACGGAAACCAGCTCCGCTTTCGGCGTCGATTGCAGAGCGTTCACGAGGCTGCGGAGCCGCTGCATGTCTTCCTGTGTGATGTAGATGTTATTTCCCATCAGTACAGATCTCCTTTCCGGGCGATGTGGCCAGATGACCGTGAACGGAGCTGTAGTGCATGTCCAGTGCCACTCACCGGATGCGCCAGGAAACACGGGCTTGGGGAGCCGCTAGTGCCCGAAAGGGCACATCTGTTGTCCCTAATGGTCCGATCAGGACCACGGTTCGGACAGACCAAGGGATACAAACGCGTGGCACCGGAATTGCACCAATGCCTCTGCGTAACTCGCACAAGGAACTGCCATGACACATGAGCCTCGCGTGGTCTCGTTCATCATCGACAAGCCGTTCCCTGAAGCGCTTCATACGCTCCGGGGGGCGCTCACCCGCGAAGGATTGAGCATCCCAAGCGAAGTGAACACCTCCGAACGGCTGCGCGCGGAGCTGGGTGTCGTTGTGAAAGAGAGCACGATCCTGTACGTAGACACTCCGATCCTACTGCTCGAAGCTGCCTTGCTGACGCCCGCCGGCTGCCTCTACGTTCCGGAACCCGTGGCGATTTCCAGTTCCGGCAGGCACTCCACTGCCGTCGTCCGCTCCATCAAGCCGCTCCTCGATCAGAGACTGCCCTTCAGCGTTCGGGACGCAGTCCTGACGCTGCATGAACGGATCCTCAGAGCCATTCAAACGATCGGCCACCCGGAATCGGTTTTTCAGCTCGCGGAGGATAGCCACTCTCTTTCCGCATGAGCTGCCCGAATGCATCACTTACGCTACGCTTGTAGTAGTAAGGGAAACAGCAGATGCATTCTCATCAAAGAATTGCGCGGGGCCTTCGCGGGGACTGGACGCGGAGAGCCATCCTCGCCGCCGTCGCCGCGCTGATCGCTCTCTGCCAGCATCTGACGCCCGGCGCCAGCCCGGGGCAATCTCTGTTCCCTTTGCTCTACTTCATCCCAATCGTAATTACGGCGCTTTACGACGGGTGGCGCGTCGGTCTGCTGATCGCCTTGCTCTCAAGCGCAGCCCTGGTCGTAGCGGATGCAGGCAAGGCTTTCCTTCCCGCAGATCACTTGGCGGCTCTCCTTCTGTTCTGGTTGCTTGGGGCGATGATCGGCCTCTACACGGACCGGGAGCGAAGGCAGAAGCGGAAATACCAGGAGCTTGCCGAACAGCTATCGAGCGTTTACGAAAAGCTGCAGACCAACTTTGAAGGGATGAAGCGCGCCGAGAGGCTGTCCGCGATCGGCCAGCTCTCGGCCGGTCTGGCACACGAGATTCGGAATCCGCTGGCCAGCATTGCCGGAGCCGCATCGATTTTGCGGCGAGGCCAGTCCTTCGATGCGAAAGCTGCGAAGTGTCTGGAAATTATCGAAAGCGAATGCAAACGGCTCAATGGACTGCTGACGACGTTTCTCAACTTCGCACGGCCGCGGCCGCCCAAACTGCAATCTGTATCGATTGATTCGATTCTGGAAACGGTTATCGAACTAGCGCAGCACGCTATCGGCAGCAAGAGCATCGAATTTCGCCGTGAGGTTGCGCCGGGCGTGGCTGCCATCGAATGCGATCCCGAGCAAATGACGCAAGTCCTCCTGAATCTGGTAATCAATGCGACGGAGGCGAGTGAACCGGGGTCCGTGGTGACGGTTGCAGTCGATCAGGTGGATGGAACGACGCAAATTCGGGTTATCGACCAGGGATCCGGCGTGGCACCCGAAGACATCGATAAACTTTTCAACCCGTTCTTTACGACAAAAGAGACCGGGACGGGACTTGGCCTTCCTGTGGCTCACCAGATCGTTGGACAGATGGGCGGTCTGTTGACAGCACACAGAAATCCCTCGGGCGGGATGACGTTCATGATTGAATTCCCGATGAAGGAATTGCGTAAGGAAGCATGACTGATTCGATTCTGGTCGTTGACGACGACGAGAACGTCCGCTGGGTGACCCAGACTCAGCTTGAAGACGCCGGCTACCGGGTAACCGAAGTCCCCAGCGGCGAGGCCGCGCTGGCGGTGCTCGAAAAGGAACGGCCCTCATTAGTGTTAACGGATTTAAGAATGCCCGGAATTTCCGGGATCGAACTCCTGGAGCGAATCCGCGCGCAGGAACCCGACCTGCCCGTGGTCCTGATGACAGCTTATGGGACCATTCAGAGCGCCGTGCAGGCAGTCAAAGCGGGCGCGTACGACTACCTGACCAAACCGATCGACTCCGAAGAGCTGCTGCTGGTGGTAAGCCGCGCGCTGGAGCGCCAGAAGCTGGTGGACGAGGTTGCGAACCTTCGCCAGAGCCTGGACCGCAAGTATGGCTTTGAGAACATCATTGGTCATTCCGACGCGCTCCTTTCCGTCCTCGAAATGGCAGCGCGCGCGGCCCGCACGCACTCGACGATTCTGATCCATGCAGAGACCGGCACGGGGAAGGAACTCCTCGCCCGCGCCATTCATTTCAACAGCCTCCGGAAGAACAAGCCCTTCGTCACAATCAACTGCGGAGCGATACCCAAAGATCTGCTCGAATCCGAATTATTCGGGTACGTCAAGGGATCCTTCACTGGTGCCGTCACGCACAAGCGAGGCCGGGTTGAACTCGCCGACGGAGGGACGCTGTTTCTGGATGAGATCGGCGAAATGCCGCTCGAGCTGCAAGTCAAAATGCTGCGCCTGATCCAGCACGGCGAAATCGAGAAGGTCGGCGCGGCAGAACCCAGCAAGGTCGACGTCCGCATCATAGCCGCCACACACCGCAACTTGAAGGCAATGATCGAAGACGAGACCTTTCGCGAAGACCTATATTACAGGCTGGCAGTCATCCCGCTGGAGCTTCCCCCGCTCCGAGAGCGCGCCGAGGATATCCCAGAGCTGGTTCAGCACTTTTTCGTCCGCACCAAGGAGAAGGTCGGCCGGCCCGATCTTGTGCTGCCGCAGCACCTCATCAAGTACTTTCAAAACTACCGGTGGCCTGGCAACGTCCGGGAGCTCGAGAACGTCATCGAGCGGATCGTGGTCCTTTCTTCCGGTCCCGAGATCACGCTCCAGGATCTGCCGGACTTCCTCCGCAGGGAACACGTTTCCGTAGACATGTTGAACCTGGAGCTGCCGCCGCAAGGCGTAAGTCTCGAAGCCATCGAGAAGGAACTGCTGCTCCGCGCGCTTCACAAGTTCAAGTGGAACCAGACCCACGCCGCCAGATATCTGGACATCAGCCGCAAGGCGCTGATCTATCGGATGGAAAAGCACGGCATCAAGCGGCCGCCGGAGACCGCGGCCGAAGAAGATGACGGCGCGGAGGCCGGCGGGAGCGAGTAGAGCCGGGCATCCCGCTCCGATCGAACGACCTGTCCCTATCCGGCCACTGGCGTCCGAAATGAGGCAGTGCAGCGCCTGAAGCGCCTTAACACCCCTCCGAATTCAGGGCAATTCTCTGGCACGGGGCGTGCAACTGGAACCGGTAGCTGAGCACCGACAACGACCAGGCAAGCGGCCTCTCGCGAGCTGAAAGGCAACCGTGTCGAAGCGCCAGCGTGCCGGGAGATGTCTCGTATGGCCTCAAGATGGAGTATCTTAGCCCCCATCGACCTTTCCTATCAGTCAGAAGCGGCCGTGGAATACGCAATCGGTGTCGCCAGGTCTTTGGCCGCAGATCTCAATCTGTTGCACGTGATTCGCTTTGAGAGCGCGCAAAGCTGCCATTGGCCTTCGAACGCGTGGCCCGGCCTGGGGGAGCCATTCGAGATACGGCGCCGAGTGCTGCGCGGAGAGGCTGCGGCAACCATCTCAGAGCATGCAGAAGCCATCGATGCGGATTTGGTGCTGATGGCCACGCGCCTGTACGGACGGTGGAACCGGTTCTGGAGGCGCTCGGTGACGGAGGAAGTGCTCCGTCTGAGCGGCCGGCCTGTGTGCATTGCGCCCGCAATCAAGCCCGGCTCCGCCTTCGAGCCGCGCAGCCGCCGCATCTTGGTTGCTGTGGAACTGGAAGGCAACGACGCGGCTCTGGCTTACAAAGCCCAGGAGGTTGCCCTCAGAACTGGCTCGGAACTGGTCCTGCTCCATGTCGTTCCCGAGCCCAATGAAGGGCTGCTGCATTACGTCGTGGAGCAAGGAAGGAGGCCGCTCTCGCGCGAGCGCGCCGACAAAGACCTTCGGAATTTGGCAACGGCCTTGTGCGTGCCTGCGACGCCGCTGGTTCTCGTCGGTAGCTGGAGCAGATGTCTTGCGCAGGCCGCGCGGGAATATTCTGTCGATCTGGTAATGAGCTCACGAGGGAGCGGGGCCTCGCCAGCGATCGGTGACGTGGGTCTCGGACATGTGGTCCGGCGGCTGGCCTGCCCTCTGTTCACCGTTCCCGTCGAGGGCTGGACGCCCCTGCCGGCGCCCAGTCTGAAGCGCGAAATCTTCGGGCATAAGCGCACGGCGATCCAGGATCCGATCTCTCCTGTTCTTTGAGTCCGGGAGGAGCGCAGCGGCCGCTAACCTTCGGCCGGTATACTGAGAACAGAGAATGTTTTCCGCCCTTCTGCCGCCGGTGTTCCAGGGCTCCGGCGGAAATGCGCCCTTGATGTCCAAAGCCTCACGCCCACGCTTCACTGCAGCCGGGAGACGGCCATGAACCGGCGCGACCTTTTCAAAACGGTTCTCGGAGCGGCGCTTCCTCTGTCCGTCAGGTCTGCAAGCGTCAGTCAACTGGAGACGGAAATTGTCCGGCTGAAGCTGCGCCACACCTGGACGACTGTGATGTCCTCGAGCGAGTACCGCGACACCCTTCACCTCCGTTTCACGGCAGACGGCGTCACGGGGCGCGGCGAGGGTGCACCGATTCCTCGATACAAGGAGACCGCGGAGACCGCGCGCCGAGCGATCGAAGCCGTCAAAGACCGTATCACATCCTACGACCCGCGGCAGTTCAGCAAGCTCCTCGACGATGTCTTCACCCACATTCGAGGCGAGTTTGCCGCCAAGGCAGCCCTTGACATCGCCCTCATGGATTGGAACGGCCAGAAGCTCGGCGTTCCCCTCTACCGCTACTTTGGCCTCGACCCGAACGACGCGCCCGTCACCACGTTCTCGATTGGAATCGATAAGCCGGAGATCGTGCGCCAGAAAGTGCGCGAGGCGGATGCCTACCCAGTCCTGAAGGTGAAGGTTGGGCTCAAGACCGATGAGGAGATGATTGAAGCGGTCCGGAGCGTCACATCAAAGCCGCTGCGCGTCGACGCCAATGAGGGTTGGACGGACAAGGAAGAAGCGGTCCGGAAGATCAACTGGCTGGAGAAGCAGGGCGTGGAATTCATCGAGCAGCCGATGCCCGCGCACATGCTCGAAGAGACGCGCTGGGTGCGCAGCAAAGTTCACATCCCGATTATCGCCGACGAGGCCTGCCTGCACCCGGAGGACATGCCAAGGCTCGCCAGCTCCTTCGACGGAGTGAATATCAAGATTGACAAGTGCGGGGGAATGCTCGAAGCATTTCGCATGATCAACATCGCCCGTTCGCTGAAGCTAAAGACGATGCTCGGCTGCATGATCTCGAGCTCTGTCGCAATCACCGCCGCCGCCCATCTGTCGCCGCTCGTGGATTACGCAGACCTCGACGGCAATCTTCTCATCGCAAACGATCCCTTCGAGGGCGTGCTGGTGAAGAACGGCAAGCTGATCCTCCCGAACCGGCCCGGTCTCGGCCTGCTTCCCCGATAGAGCTCCCGCGACCGGCAGCCGCCGATCGATAAATCGCGTTGGCTTTCACGCCGATTTCGATAGGATGTAGGCGTGCAACCTCTCACGCGACGAACGATCCTTGGAGCCTCCGTTGTTCCCTTCTTCCTAAGTCGTGGCTATGCGGCCGCGCGCCCGAACATCCTGTTCGCGATTGCCGACGACCAGTCATGGCCCCACACAGGCGCCAATGGGGACAGGACCGTCCGGACACCCTCCTTCGATCGTGTCGCCGGCGTGGGCGTCCGGTTCACCAATGCGATCTGTGCGTCTCCAGGCTGCGCTCCGTCGCGTGCCGCCATTCTTACGGGCCGCTACCCCTGGCAGTTGGGGGAGGCAGGCACGCACGCCTCGGGCTTCCCGACTTCGCTGACTGTCTACCCGGATTTGCTTGAACGCGCCGGCTACTTCGTTGGTCTCACCGGGAAAGGCGCGGGACCGTGCAACTGGCAGGGCAGCGGATGGAAGCGGAATCCGGCGGGTCCTGACTTCTCATCGATTACGGTGAAGAACGCCCGTCCGGGAGTCAGTAACATCGATTATGCCGCCAACTTCGCGGCCTTTCTCGACAAGCGCCCGAAGGGTGCGCCATTTGCATTCTGGTTCGGTTGCCAGGAGCCTCACCGGGTGTACGAGGAAGGTTCCGGTCTGAAGGCCGGCCGCCGCCTGGAGGATGTCAAAGTCCCGCCCTTTCTACCCGATGCGCCGGAGGTGCGCAGCGACATCCTCGACTACTACCTCGAGATTGAACATTTCGACACTCACCTCGGGCGAATGCTCGACTTCCTCGAAAAACGCGGCGAGCTGAGCAATACAATTGTCGTCGTTACGAGCGACAACGGAATGGCCTTCCCCGGCGCCAAGGCCATGATGACAGACTACGGCATCCACCTTCCCCTCGCCATAGCGTGGCCCGAACGGTGGAAAGGAGGCCGCGTCTACGATGATGTAATCAGCTTCGTCGACTTCGCTCCAACGTTTCTCGAGGCCGCCGGCGTTCCAGTTCCTGCTACAATGGTAGGAGAGTCCCTCATCGGCAAGCTCGACGGGAAGGCCACGGGACGGATCGGTGTCTTCTCAGGCCGCGAGCGCCATTCTCACGCCCGCTTCGACAACCTCGGTTACCCTGCTCGCGCTTATCGAACCCGCGACTATCTGTATGTGCGCAACTTCAAGCCGGACCGGTGGCCTGCCGGCGACCCCGAAGGATATTACGACATCGACGCGGGGCCGACCAAAACTTATGTGCAGAAGCACCGCGAGGATCCCAAAGTGAGGCCCTTCTTCGAGCGCGGCTTTGGGAAGCAACCGGCGGAGCAGCTCTTTGACATTCGCAAGGATCCGGGGTGTCTCAATAATCTCGCGGGAAAACCGGAGTTCCAGCAGACACAGGCGGAGATGCGCCGCCGGCTGGAGGCCGGTCTGAAAGCGCACGAGGATCCCCGCATGCTCGGAACGGGTGATATCTTCGAAAGCTATCCTCGTTATTCGCCGATGCGGCCCGAACTCGGCGGCTTCGCCGAGCGCGGAAAGTACAATCCAAAGTACCAGCGGCGCTGATTCATTTCATTCGCTGATGGGGCTTGTAGCGGTGCTTTCGGAGGACTCCGTGGGCGTGCTCCACGTCTTCGGGACGTACGTAGAAGAAGGCGCCGACGCGCTCAGTCTGAAAGATGATGCCGCCGCGGTAGGTGTCGGCCTCAATCAGGAAGTCGACGCCAGCCTCAGTCAGCTGGCTTTCCAGCCGTTGCGCCTCTTTGAGCTTCTTGGCGATATAAACCAGCTCGAGGTCGAGCGCCGCAAACTCGTCGTCGTCTCTTCTCACCTTCGGAACACCTCAATCTTAGCGTAGGGAAGCTCGACGCCGCGAGTTCGCCTGCTGAGAGATTCCCCGCAGCCGATGCACTCCTTTCGGGGAGATTTCGCTTGGCGACTGCTGCTTACACTCGCGAACAGGAACTGCACTGGCTGGCTTTGCTCCTGGTGCCCGGCTTGGGGCCGCGCTCCGCGGGACTGCTCCTTCAGCAGTTCCGGAGCCCGGAGGCGATCTTCCGGGCGACGCCCTCGGAGCTGGAGGCAGCGGGGTTACCGGGAGGCCTTGCACGAAGCATTGCGAGCGGCTGCACATTCGAGGAAGCAGTCAGGCAGCAGGAGAAGATGGCGGCGGCAGAAGCGGTGCTCATCCCACTCTCCGATCCGCGGTATCCACAGAGGCTTCGCGAGATTTACGATCCGCCGGTTGCCCTTTTCGCGCGAGGAAGAGTTGAGCTGCTCGAATCGCTCATGCTGGCCGTTGTCGGAACGCGCCGCCCGAGCCCTTACGGCGTTCAGGTGGCCGAACGGCTCAGCAGAGAGTTGGCGGAGGCGGGATTGACGATCGCGAGCGGAATGGCGAGAGGCATCGATACGGCTGCCCACAAAGGGGCGCTGTCAGGCGGAGGCGCGACAGTCGCTGTGTTCGGATGCGGCCTGGACAACATCTACCCAGCCGAGAACCGGCGGCTCGCGCAAGAAATCGCGACCAAAGGCCTGCTCGTTTCTGAGTTCCCGATGTCCACTCCGGCCTATCCGCAAAATTTTCCAATTCGTAACCGGATTGTCAGCGGAATGAGCGTAGGCGTGCTTGTGGTGGAAGGAGCCGAACACAGCGGATCAGCCATTACGGCAAGGCTTGCGCTCGAGCAGAACCGCGAGGTGTTCGCGGTGCCCGGGAACATCACATCGAAGATGAGCTGGGGTCCGAACATGCTGATCAAAGAAGGAGCGCATCTGGTACAGTCTCCGCAGGATGTCATTGAAGGACTGCCACCGGAGGATCGTATTCGTCTTCGCGGTCAGCGGAATCTTTTCGAACAGCAGGAGCATCCCAAAAAAGGGGATCCTGCCATCGTTCCGGTCTCAGGACCCAATCGACATGTCGCGAAGGCCGTACTCGATGCGCTCCCGACCGATTCCGCCATAAACCTTGACGATCTTCTGACGAAAGTAGAAAATTATTCCTCGTCGGAGGTCATTGCGGTCCTATTCGAATTGGAGCTGGCGGGAGTAGTACGGCAGCTTCCCGGCAAGAACTTTGTTAAATTGTGGGTGGAGTGAGCGTCTTCCTTGCCCGGAGCCTCCTGGTCTCTGAGGCCGCCACGGTAACAGACGTGACGTCCTTCAGTTCCTTCAGAGCTAGAGCAACAGTTGTAGTACGGGGAAATATCTGGATTACGGTTCCGGACGGACGTATTTAAAGACGTAGTTAAAAAGGTTATGGGTAAATCTCTCGTCATCGTCGAATCGCCGGCGAAGGCGAAAACAATCGGAAAATATCTCGGCAAGCAATTTGTCGTCAAAGCGTCCCTGGGCCATATCAAGGACTTGCCCAAGAAGGACCTCGCTGTCGATATCGAGCGTGACTTTCGCCCCCGCTACGAAATCATCGAAGGCAAGAAGAAACTCATTGAGGAGCTGAAGAAAGCTGCCCGGCAGGCCGACACAATCTATCTGGCCGCTGACCCTGATCGCGAGGGTGAAGCGATCTGTTATCACCTGCAAGAGGAGCTGCAGGACAAGAAGAATGGTGGCGCGAAGGTTTTTCGCGTCATGTTCAACGAAATTACCGCGAACGCCATCCGCAAAGCCTTTGAACGGCCTCAAGCGGTAAACGTCAATCTGGTGGACGCGCAGCAGGCGCGCCGTGTCCTCGACCGGTTGGTCGGATATAAGATCTCCCCTTTACTGTGGGATAAGGTGAGACGCGGGTTATCGGCCGGCCGCGTCCAGACCGTTGCACTGCGCCTGATTGTGGAGCGCGAGCGCGAGATCCGCGCGTTCCAGAAGCGCGAATACTGGACCATCGATGCGCACTTGGCGGCGCAGAAGCCGCCTGTTCTCAAGGCGGCTCTCGCCAAACGCAACGACGAAGCGGTCGAGATCGCCAATGAGGAGCAAGCAAAGGCGATCGTCGACAACCTCGCCGACGCGAGCTACATCGTTAAGTCTGTTACGACGCGCGAGAAGCGGCGCAATCCCGTCCCTCCGTTTATCACCTCAACCCTGCAGCAAGAGGCCTCGCGCAAGCTCCGCTTCAGCGTAAAGCGCACAATGATGCTGGCCCAAAGGCTGTACGAGGGCGTGGAACTGGGCAAGGAAGGCTCGGTCGGGCTCATCACGTATATGCGTACGGACTCGACGCGCGTTTCAGACGACGCCTTGAACGAGGTCCGGGAGTTCATCGGCCAGCGCTACGGGGAAAACTACCTCCCGGAGAAGCCCAACTATTTCCGAAGCAAGAAGGAAGCCCAGGATGCACACGAAGCGATCCGCCCGACGTCGGTTTTGCGGACGCCGGAGGAATTGCAGAAGTATCTGAAAAAGGATGAGAAGGATACCAAGGGCATCTCGGAAGACGAGCTGAAGCTGTACCGCCTCATCTGGATGCGCTTTGTCGCTTCTCAGATGTCGCCGGCCCGCTTCGATCAAACCACGATCGAGGTGACGGCAAAAGGCAAGGATCAGGCCGAGTATCTCTTCCGGGCCACGGGTTCCGTTCCGAAGTTCGACGGGTTCCTTGCTGTCTATGAGGAAGGCAAAGACCATAAGGACGAGGAAGACGAAGAGCTCAAAAACAAGCTGCCTGTGGTGAAGGAGGGCGAGCAGCTGCGCTTCCGCAGCCTCGAGCCGCAACAGCACTTCACGGAGCCGCCTCCGCGCTACACAGAAGCGACGTTGGTGAAAGAACTCGAAGCGGACGGTGTTGGACGCCCGTCCACGTACGCCTCGATCCTCTCTACCATTCAGGAGCGGGAGTACGTAAAGAAGGAAGGCGGCAAGTTCCATCCGACGGAATTAGGAATGGTCGTAACCGACCTGCTGCTCGAGTCCTTCAACGACATCTTCGACGTGCACTACACCGCGCGACTCGAAGGCGAGCTGGACGAGATTGAAGAGGGCAAGCGCGAGTGGACGGAGGCGATGAGCGCCTTCTACGAGAAGTTCAAGGCTGACCTCGAACGCGCCGAGACCCAGATGACCGACATCAAGCGCATGGAGAAGCCGACGGATATCGTCTGCGACAAGTGCGGCAAGCCGATGGTCATCAAATGGGGTAAGCATGGCAGCTTCCTCGCCTGCACCGGCTATCCGGAGTGCACGAACACCCGGCAACTCGCAGTCGAGCTGCCGGACGTCGACAAAGTGGACCTCACGGAGCAGGACGCCGAGGAATATTGCGAAAACTGCGGCCGTCCGATGGTGTTGAAGAAGGGCCGCTTTGGTACCTTCTACGCATGCTCGGGCTATCCGGACTGCAAGACTACCCGCCAGATCGGCGCTGCACAGAAGAAAGCCGATGTGCCGCTCGAGGAAACGTGCCCGCAATGCGGGAGTAACTTGGTCATAAAATACGGCCGGTTCGGGGAGTTTACTGCATGCAGCAACTACCCCACGTGCAAGTACGTCAAGCAGAAGACCATCGGTGTGAGATGCCCGAATTGCAGCGAGGGCGAAATTGTCGAACGGCGATCCAAACGCGGCAAGACGTTCTACGGCTGCAACCGCTACCCTGACTGCGAGTTTGTCGCCTGGAACAAGCCCATCGCCGAGCACTGCCCGGAATGCAGCAGCCCTTACCTGGTTGAAAAATATCTCAAGTCCGGGGCGGTGGCTCAATGCCCCAACCCGGAATGTAAGTTCAAGCGAGAGCTGACTCCGGCTGAATCCACAGCCCGCTAACCCTTCATTTCTTCAGGCTTCCGGACGTGTGACGCTCCGCCTAAATGGTTGGAGCGTCACACTTTAACCCATAGTCACTATTTTCTATCAATTTTATAGACTTCTAACCGTAACTCCTGCTACAATCTGGTGCTGTATCACCTGGCTATATGCCAGTGTTAGACGAAGGGGTATCTATGTCGTGGAAGCGGTGCAGGCCGTATGTCGTTCTAGTGCCTGTGTTCTTGTTCTCTCTCAGCACCGGGTTTTCCCAGTCGCCGCAGGCGAGCGTAAGCGGGGTCGTACGAGACAGTCAGGGCGCATCGATACTGAATGCGGAAGTTGTTGCTCTGAATCCTGCCACCAAGTTCAGAGTGGCGGTGCGAACCAATGAAGCGGGTTTTTATTCGCTGCAGCCGCTGCCGATCGGAAATTACACAATCACGGTCGAGCGCGATGGATTCCGCAAGTATGTTCGTGAAGGTCTGACCCTGACGACCGGACAGGCGCTGGAGCTCGACGTCGTTCTCGAGGTCGGAGCTGTCTCTGAAAGTGTCACCGTCAGCG
This sequence comes from uncultured Bryobacterales bacterium, assembly GCA_937959285.1. Lineage (GTDB taxonomy): Bacteria > Acidobacteriota > Terriglobia > Bryobacterales > Bryobacteraceae > JADGHK01. The sequence continues at coordinate 43,579 of CALGAR010000026.1, read as the reverse complement.
CCCAGGCTTCTTTGCTCGAGACGCGTACATCCGATGCCAGCCAGCTCGTTGAAGCGAAGACCGTGGAGAATATGCCGCTCGGCGACCGCCGCACGATGAACATCATCAACATTACGGGCGCAGCCGTGTTCGTCAACTACGACAACGGCGAGAAACCCAACTTCTCCCTGGCGGGCGGCCGCACGCAGAGCCAGAACTTTTACATGGATGGCGGCACAGTGCAGAACATGCGGCTAGGCATCGGCCAGGTGGATACAGATCCTCCCGTTGAAACCGTAGCTGAGGTAAAGGTGCTGGCGAACAGCTATGCCGCAGAGTACGGCGGCTCCGCTGGCGGCGTCATTGTCGCCACAACGAAATCAGGCACCAATCGAATTCGAGGCGCGGCTTACGAATACTTACGCAATGAGAAACTGGACGCAGCTAACTTTTTTGCGCCCTGGGTAAATGGCGAAAAGGTCCGCGCTCCTCTGCGTTATAACGTTTTCGGAGCTACGATCGGCGGTCCCGTCTACATTCCCAAGGTATACGACGGCCGCGATAAGACGTTCTTCTACTTTGCCTATGAAGGCTCGCGCCGGCGGGAGGGCGCCACGGACACGTTCACTGTTCCGACAGCAGACCAGCGGGCAGGAAATTTCTCGACGACATATACCGCGGCCGGCGCCGTCGTGCCGATTTTCGATCCGGCGACTGGCCGCGTTGTGAACGGCCGGGTCGTACGCGACCAGTTCCCTGGCAACATCATCCCCGCCTCCCGGCTTGATCCGGTTGCGCTGAAGCTGCTCGAGTTCTGGCCAATGCCCAATACGCCCCCCTCCAACCTGAGCGGGGCGAATAACTATCGCACCAATTACTCAAGCATCCTCACGCGCAATGCACTCCTCGCGAAAGTAGACCATAACCTTTCGTCAAAAGACCGCTTGAGCGGCCGTTATCTGTACAACAGCGACAATCGCGACTTCACCACCGTATTGACGGACATCGCTGCGGATCCGCGTCAGCAGGCACTGCGGCATCAGAACTTCGTTTACTCGACGTGGACCCGGATTATATCGCCTACCATCGTGAACGAGCTGCGATTCACCTACGGCAATCGCATCAATCATCAGCGGTCGTACGGCCTGGGCGGCAACTGGCCCAGCCGGCTCGGTCTCACTGGCATTCCGGACCACGCGTTCCCGCAATTCACGGTCGCCGGCTTTCAGACATTGGGGACTAATGCACAGGAGCGGCGTCAGTTCCCGATTCAGCAGTATCAGATCATCAACAACCTCTCTTGGGTTCGCGGGAAACACACGATGAAGTTCGGCGCGGAGATCCGCCCCTCCTTCAACTACGAAGTGAATCTGCCGACGGCATCAGGAGCTTTCGGCTTCAACCCGCTTTCGACGGGCCAGCCGGGACAATCGGGCACGGGGTACAGTCTGGCGTCGCTCCTGCTCGGCACGCCGCTTACCTTCAGCGCCCGGCAGACCGAAGTGCTGGATCGAAGGAGCTGGTATCTCGCAGGCTTTGTCCAGGACGACTGGGCAGTGCACCGGGACTTAACGTTGAACCTCGGACTTCGCTGGGAAACGGACACGCCGATCTATGACAAGAACAAGCGGATGAATGGGTTTGACATGACTCGGATCAACCCTGTTTCGGGTACGCCCGGCGTCGTCCGGTTTATGGGCGTGGACGGCTTCCGGACCACCCCCTACAACACGGATTGGAATAACTTTGGACCTCGCTTTGGTCTCGCCTGGAAACCCTTCGGGTCGACGAAAACTGTCATTCGGAGCGGATTCGGTGTATTCTTCGCCCATCCGTTCGATGGAGGCGCGCCGAGCTCGGCCTCGCTTGGCTTTGAGCTCTCGGCAAACATTAACTCTCCCGATAACGGCATCACCGCCCCGTTTGTGCTGCGCGACGGCGTCCCGGGCCTCAATTTTGACAAGCCGGTTCTGGACGATTCGTTCGGAGCGGTACCAGTAGGTACGAATCCGACGCAGGCGGTCACCTTTTACGAAGAAAACCGGCGCACCGGCTACTCCATGCAGTACAACTTTACGATTCAACGCGAACTGCCGGGCAACATACTGGTTGAGGCAGCCTATCTGGCAAACCTCTCGCGCAAGCTCTCCAGCTCCAGCCTGTCCATCAACCAGGTACGGCCGGAGATCCTCTCGCCAACTTCGACACAGAAGGACCGTCCATTCCCGCAGTTCAGCAACGTATCGCTCATCTTTCCGACGCTTGGCGTATCGAATTACCACGCCATGGCGCTGAAGGCGGAAAAGCGGTTTTCCTCCGGCTTCAATTTCCTGACTACGTACACGTGGTCCAAGTTCCTGAACAATACGAATGAAGGCGGCACTGTGATCGGAGCCGAAGGAGGCACTTACTCGAACTACTACAATCGCAGGGCCGACTACGGTCCCAGCGAGAACGACATACGGCACCGGCTGACGCTGAGCTCCGTCTATGAACTGCCGTTCGGAAACGGGAAGAAGTTCCTCTCCGATTCGTGGGTGAGGCACATTGCGGGCAACTGGAGCGTCGGATCGATCCTGACCCTACAATCGGGAGCGCCGTTCACCGTCACCACTCAGGCCAACACCGTGTTCTCAGCGGCCGGAGCACTTCGTGCCGACGTCCTGCGCAACCCGAATCTTCCGAATTCAGAACGCACGCTCTCGCGGTGGTTTGATACGGACGCCTTCCGGCAGCCCGCGCCCGCTCAGTTCGGCAATCAGGGAGTAAATTTGCTGAGGGCCGATGGAATCGTCAATCTCGACCTTTCCCTGCTTCGCGATTTCCGGCTGCCCGGCGAAGACCGGCGCATTCAATTCCGCGCCGAATTTCTCAATCTGCCGAATCACCCCAACTTCCTGATTCCGGGCCGTGTTCTCGGCGCCCAGAACTTTGGCATCGTCAGCGCTGCCCGTTCACCGCGCAGCATACAGCTCGGTCTGCGTCTGGTCTACTAGCCGCAGCGGGGATTCATCGAACGAAAAGCGGCTGCTCACAGCGGGCAGCCGCTTTCTTAGTACCGGATGCGAAAGCCGTCGCACGCCTCTGGCGCAGTCTCCACTTCCTCTACCCCTCGGACGTCCGCCAATAGCGGCCCCTTGTGGAGGTAGCCGGTGAGGGCCGACAGCTGATCGATCGTCCCGGTAGCATAGACCTCGACCCTGCCGTCGTCCAGGTTGCGCGTGTACCCTTTCAAGCCCAGCGCGGAGGCGGTCCGCTGAACGAAGTTCCGGTATCCCACTCCCTGTACCCTGCCCCAGACGAAGTACCGCCGGGAGACCGTAGCCTTTGATTCAGACATAGTTCGTAAAGAGCCGACGGTAGGATAGCACGGGGCTGCCATTCCTTGCGGATTGTTACAATCCGGATGTATGCCCTTTCCCATTCACCGCCCCCGGCGCTTGCGCTCTTCGGAACCGATCCGCCGTCTGGTGCGCGAGACTCAGTTGACGCCATCCAGCTTCGTCCTCCCGCTGTTCGTGTGCCCGGGCTCGGGCGTGCGGCGCGAGATCAAGTCGATGCCGGGGCAATACCAGATGTCGATTGACCAGATCGTCGCCGAGTGCGCCGAGGTGCGCCAACTGGGGATCGGCGGAGTGATCCTCTTCGGCATTCCCAGCAGGAAGGATGAGGAGGCGTCCGAAAACTACGATCCGAACGGAATTGTGCAGCGGGCGATCCGGGCGATCAAGGCGGAGGCGCCGGATCTGGTCGTGATCACGGATGTGTGCAACTGCGAGTACACAAGCCACGGCCACTGCGGGAAGATCGTGAACGGGGATGTGGACAACGACACGACGCTCGAATGGCTGGCTCAGGCGGCGCTGACGCACGCTCAGGCCGGCGCCGATATTGTGGCTCCTTCCGACATGATGGATGGCCGCGTCGCGGCGATCCGCCGGCGGCTGGACGAAAACGGATTTTCGAAAGTTCCGATTCTCTCCTACGCGGCAAAGTACGCGAGCGTGTTCTATGGACCGTTTCGAGAGGCTGCCGAGTCGGCGCCCCAATTTGGGGATCGCCGAAGCTACCAGATGGATCCTGCAAACGTGCTCGAGGCGATGCGCGAAATTGAACTCGACATCGAGGAAGGGGCAGACATGATTATGATCAAGCCTGCGATGCCCTACCTGGATGTGATTCGGGCCGCGCGGGAGCGTTTCGACACGCCAATCGCAGCCTATCAGGTGAGCGGTGAGTTCAGCATGATTCACGCCGCGGCGCGGAACGGATGGCTCGACCTCGAACGGGCCATGATGGAGTCGCTCACGTCAATCCGCCGGGCCGGCGCTTCGATTATCCTGACGTATTTTGCTAAACCTGCCGCACGGCTTCTCGGAGCGTGAATATCGGTTAATGTAGCGTTATCCTGGATAGTGTGGATTGGATTCCCCGCTTACCGGAGCTGGTTCGCCGGTGGGGCGGCGCTTGGGCTACTTTACTCACCTTTGTCAGCATCGCTGCTCTCTTTGTAATGACGGGCTTTTTGACGCGCGCCTACCGCGTTCAGCGGGCTGCCCTCGCGCGTCAGGAGTTTCAGGAAGCCGAAAGGCTCTCGGCGGAGAGGCGCTATAGCCAGTCCCTTGAGCATTACAGGGCAGCCTTGTCCCTGTCGCGGGACAACACAGCCTACGTCCTCGCTCTCGCACGCACGCTTGTGCAGCTCGGCCAAACAAAGGAGGCGGCCACATATCTCTCTGAGACGCTTCGAGCCGATCCCACGAACGGGCAGGCAAACCTGATGATGGCTCGGATCAGCGCCGAGCAGAACGACATTGAATCCTCCATGACCTATTATCACCGGGCGATCTTCGGCTACTGGCCGGACGATCCGGTGAACAAGCGCCACCAGGTCAGGCTGGAACTGGCCGACTTCCTCGCTGAGAACGGCGCCATCAAACAGGCGCTGTCGGAGCTGATTGCGTTGGAAAGCGAGGTTCCGGAAACCCCATACATGAAGCGGCAGATGGCCGACCGGTTTCTGCGATACGGCATGCCTGAGCGAGCGATCCCGCTCTACCGGGAACTGACCAGGACCAAGGATGTGACGGCCGATACCTATGCAGGTCTCGGAGAAGCTTATTTTGATCGGGCGCAATACCACGAGGCTCTCAACGCCTACAGCCGGGCGCGGACCGTCGACCCCCAAAATTTGGAGTATCAGGAGCGGAGCAACCTCATTGCCGAGATTCTCTCCCTCGATCCCACAATTCGACGGTTGAGCACGAGGGAGCAATACCGCCGCAGCACGGTCCTCCTGGAGCGTGCAACCGACCTGTTGCGCGAATGCGTCGAATCGATGCCGCAACCTCCTTCCTCTGCTGCCCAGGCTCTGGCGGCCGGGCAAGCAAGGCTGAAGGCGCGGGTAACGCGTCTGGATTCGGAGGCCGTGGAGCTAAATCTTTTTGCGCTTGATAAGGTGTGGACGGCTCGCAACGAAACCTGTCCGCAACAGCCCGTAACAGATAGAGCGCTGTCGATCCTTGCAGAGAGGCTTACTCAGTGAACTTGAACGTTTTTAGGGCCAGGCTCAACCAGTTTACGATGAGCGAGGATCACCGGTTCCTGGTGCTGTCGATCCTGATTGGCATCAGCAGCGGCTTGCTGATCGTCTGCTTTCACATCGCCATTGATTTCATTCATTGGCATGTGCTCGGCACCGCGGCCGGAACCAACACCGCGCAGACGCTGCTGTCCCCAGCGCTCGGAGGCCTCGCCTCGGTAGCGCTTATCCAGTACGTATTCCGGGCAGCGCGCGGAAGCGGCGTCAATCATACAAAATCGGCTCTCTATATTTCGAATGGCTATGTCCCGTCGAGCACGGTGCCGGGCAAGTTTCTTGCTTGCGCGCTGTCGATTGGAGCGGGCAACTCGCTTGGTCCGGAGGACCCAGCTTTGCAGATGGGAGCCGGAACAGCATCACTGTTCGGCCGCGTTTTCCGGCTTACCCGTGACAGCATGCGGCGCATCGCACCCGTCGGCGCGGCCGCGGGCATTGCAGCGGCGTTCAACACCCCAATCACGGCGGTTCTGTTCGTCATGGAGGAGGTCGTCGGATCGTGGAACGCGAGAGTCCTCGGGTCGATCGTGCTCTCCACAGTCTCAGCCGTGGTTGTTACCCGGTGGTTCCTGGGCGATCAACCCCTGTTCCATGTGCCGGAGTTCACCCTGACGCACCCGTCAGAGCTGTTCGTCTACGCCGGCATCGGGATGATCGCGGGACTACTTGCCGTCCTGTTCGTCCGCGGGGCGGGCCGGCTCCGGGCGTGGGTGGACAAGCATGAACCGAAGACCCGCTTTGGAGCGCCGCTGATTGCCGGACTCGCGGTCGGATTCGTTGGACTTTGGCTGCCGCAGGTAATGGGCGCGGGTTACGAAGCCGTCGACAGCGCAATGCACAATCGCTATCCCTGGAACACGCTGCTGATCCTGGCGCTGGCTAAGGTCGTGGCGACTCTGCTCTGTTTCAGCGCGGGAACTCCCGGAGGAATGTTTGCGCCGACGGTATTTACGGGAGCGATGATCGGCGGAGGCATTGGCGCCCTTGCTCAGCAGTTCTGGCCGGTACCGCTCAGCGCGCCGAGCGCTTACGTCCTTGTAGGAATCGGCACGTTCTTCGCCGGCGTCTTCCGCGCTCCGATGACCTCCGTGTTCATGGTCTTTGAGGTGAGCGCGAGCTACGTCATTATCGTGCCGGTGATGGTCGCAAACATCATCTCCTACCTGATGTCGCGAAGCCTCGAGCCGGTGCCCTTCTTCGCCATGATCGCCCATCACGAGGGGCTGGAGCTGCCGACGCTCGAACACGAGCGAGAGAGGCGCACAATTTGCGTCGAGGACGCCATGCAGCCGCCATGGCATTCCCCGGCCACCCCGGCTTCGCCCATTGCGGCAGCAGTGGAGCTAGGGAAGCAGACGCCGGAGGGCGGACTCCTCGTGGCGGAAGAATCAGGACGCTGGGGCTGGCTGCCTTTGTGCCAGCTGGAGGAAGCGGCCGTAGACCCGGCCGCCAGCGGACGGACCGTCGGAGAGGCGACGCAAACACAGACGATGCCCCGCCTCTATCCGGACATGTCGCTCGATGCGGCGCTCCAGTGCTTCGGTCCCTTTCCGGTGCTTCCGGTGGTGAGCCGCGCCGACCCTAGCCGTCTGGTTGGAGTTCTGACCCTGCAGGATGTACATAGGGCCTACGGGATCGCGGAAACTTGGACTCAGAATGATGCTGGAAAGGGGCGCGAGAATCAAGCTTCTCTGAGTCAGCCGTAGCTGCCGTACTATCCCTATAGCAAGGACACCTACCACCAAAGACAGGGACCGAGGGATTCTGTTAAGGTCAATTCATCGGGTACTACTAAATTACCTGAATTGACGTAGTACTAATCCGGTTCTAGAATCGATGCGTGAAGGGAACAATCATGGCTAACGGTCACTCCGGACTCCAGGACGAGCCGCTTCCAGAACAGGCACAGTCAGCTTCCATTCGTGTCCTCATCGCCGACGACCATCCGATCGTAAGGGATGGGTTAAAAAAGCTCCTTGCCCTTGAAGAGGATTTGGTTGTAGTCGGGGAAGCATCGGACGGCCGCGAGGTGCTGGAAAAGGTTCAGGAGACAGATCCGGACGTGATTCTGCTGGACCTCAGGATGCCGAACCTCGACGGGTTATCAGCTCTTCAGAGCTTGCAGCATCTAAACCATCATGCAAAGATCATCGTCCTGACAGCGTCCGAGGACAAGAACGAATTCGTGCAGGCGATGAAGCTTGGCTGCTCCGGAATTGTATTGAAGCAGACATCCCCGGAGCTGATCGTCAAGAGCATCCGGAAGGTCCACGCGGGAGAAATCTGGCTGGATTCCCATACCACGGCTGCCGTCATGCGTCAGTTCGCGTCTCCGTCAGAGCCCGCAATCGGCCAGCCTCAGGGCAAAACGAGAGAGCGCTCTCCGCTGAGCCAGCGGGAGCGGGAGATCGTCGCCCTTGTAGCCCAGGGCTACAAGAACAAGGAAATGGCCGAGAAGATGTTCATCAGCGAACAAACGGTGAAGAACCACCTTCACAATATCTTCGACAAGCTCGGCGTCTCCGACCGCCTCGAGCTTGCCTTGTACGCGATCCACAAGGGACTCCACCTTACGAACGATCGATAATACAACGATCGGGAATACGTAGAGTCCAAAGATCTGCCGTCAGCTCCTACCCGAGATGCGACCCGGCCGTAAGGGATCCTAACGTCTAATTGTCCGGTTTTCCCCTTGCGAAAGGAATCCGGATACGTCAGCATTACCTTACGCACAATGGCGCCGAATTCATCGCTCGCCCGAATCCTCGTATCTGTCCTGAATTCAAGAGAGGCGGAATGGGAGAAACTCTCCCGCGTGCTTCACGATGAAGTCGGTCAGGTACTGAGCGCAGTTGGCTTACAGCTTGATGTCCTACGTCTCGATTTTGAGAACCGGGTCCCGGAAATTGCGTCGCGAACTGCCGAGATTCAAGCCATCCTCGAAGAGGCGATCACACGCGTCCGTGACCTGAGTCTTGACCTAAGCCCGGGCATCGCGGAACGAATTGGCCTGCAAGCGTCGCTGGAACGGCTGGTCACCCGGCACGGTAGGTCCTTCCCCGGCACAATCTGCGTTCGATACGAAGAAAACCTGCAAATTCCTGCGGAATTGACCGGGACACTGTACAAGATTGCGGAGCAGGCCTTGGAGAACGCCATCATGCACGCACGCTGCACGTCCATCAACGTGTCCGTTCGCAGCGCACCGGGCGGAATTTTGCTGGAAGTTGTTGATAATGGGGTCGGATTTTCTCTTTCGGAAACACGGGCCCAAGGTCTTGGTCTCGGCCTCGCACTGATGGAGTACTACTCGTCCTTACGTGGGTTACAATTGGAAATTTCAAGTACTAATGGTACCGGAACCAGCGTCCAAGTTGTATGCCCGCAGCGAACCCGCCGCGGCAAGCGGGTTGAAATGGGACGGGGAAAGCTTCAGCTCAAAGCGACTGCCGAGTGAGACGATGGCGTACGACATCCTCCTTGTAGACGACCACAAAATAATGCGCGATGGCATTAAGGCAATTCTCAAGTACAGTGAGGAATTTCGCGTAGTTGGGGAAGCGGAGAACGGCGCGGATGCGGTCCAGTTATGCAAGCAATGCCGCCCTCAAATTGTCTTGATGGACATCAACTTACCGGGCCTGAACGGCATCGAGGCGACCATAGAAATCCTGCGCCATGTACCGGAAACCCGGGTTATCATTCTGTCAATGTATGATGACGAACATTCCGTGGTGAGCGCCATCCGCTCCGGAGCCCGTGCTTTTGTTCTCAAGAAAGCCTCTGACAACGACCTGCTGGACGCCTTGCGCACAGTCGCAAAGGGAGGATCGTACCTGAGCCCCCAGGTTTCGGACCGGCTGCTGCATCGGATCCAGCGGGGTGATCTGACCTCGCGCCCCGCGCCGTCGGCGCTTGAAGGGCTTTCGCCTCGAGAGCTCCAGGTTCTGCGTCTGGTAGCCGAGGGGAAGACCAGCAAGGAGATCGCCGTTGTGCTCGACCTGGGCCTCCAGACCGTCCGCAGCTACCGGAAGACCATGATGAAGAAGCTTGGCGTCAATAATGTCGCAGGCCTTACACAGCTCGCGTTAGCCACCGGGCTCACTCATCTCGCCGTCAGGGAGACAAGGGGATAATGGAAACGCCCTGGGGAAATCTTTCGGTTTCCGACGCTCATATTCATTTCTTTTCCCACAGGTTCTTTTCGATATTAGCGAACCAAAAAGGCGGCCTTACGGCGGAAGAGCTCGGCCCGCTGCTCGAATGGGACATCCCCGCCCCGGACCCGGCGGCTTTGGCAGCGCAATGGGTGCGCGAACTTGATCGTCACGGCGTCGACAAGGCGGTCCTGATTGCAAGCCTGCCCGGCGATGAAGACTCCGTCGTCGCTGCGGTCCGATGCCATGGCAACCGATTCCACGGATACTTCTTCCTGAACCCTCTCGAAAACGGGGCCCCAACCGTCAGGCGGGTCATCGGCGCGGGGCTCCACGGGGTTTGCCTCGTCCCCGCGATGCACCGGTATTCGCTGCACGATCCCGCGCTGCAGGATGTCTTCCAGACAATCGCGGAGCACCCAGGGACGATCGTGTTTGTCCATTGCGGTGTGCTCACCGTGGGCGTACGGCAGAAGCTCGGTCTCCCTTCCCACTTCGACCTTCGCTTTTCCAATCCCCTGGACCTCCATGCGATTGCCCTTCGCTACCCGAACCTGCGCTTTGTTGTTCCTCACTTCGGCGCCGGGTTTTTTCGAGAGGCGCTGATGCTTTGCGACCTCTGCCCGAACGTTTACCTGGATACTTCGAGCTCGAATCGATGGATGCGCTATGAGCCTCAGGACATTTCGCTGGCTCAGGTATTCAAGCGTGCTCTTGACGTAGCAGGACCGGACCGGCTCCTGTTCGGCACCGACTCCTCATTTTTCCCGCGCGGCTGGAATTACCCGATTTTTCAAGCACAGGTAGAAGCCCTTCGCGAAATCGGCGTCAGCAGCACAGATGCGGCGAAGATTTTTGGGGGCAACCTGAACCGTTTGCTGGCAAGCAGGTAGGATTTCCGAGAGAAATCGCCCTCATTTCTCCCACAACTAATTCTGTATCGGACAAAAATCGGGGAAAAACAGGTTTGCCAGATCCTGATCGGCGCTCTGCCTGGACCCGCCTCGATTGCCCTGCCATGCCCGAGGTGCCGAAGTGCGCGTAATTGTGCGTATAAAGTGGAGCCGGAGCGCCCCGCAAAGGCCTGAAGATAGGACGATAGAGAACCTGTCGCGCGTTCTTCGGTCGGCGGCGGCGACCAGATACTACCGGCCTTGGCTCAAGGCGGCCAGGGTCTGCCGCAACGACGAGGTTGCGAGGTCCGCTTCGCCCGCCGCGCTCCTGGCATGTGTTCCGCGCGTTGAAGCTTCCTGGTTCCTCCGGCACGAGGCCGAGTTTTCAAGCCGCACCTCCCGCCAATACAAGCCCCGCGTGCGTCATCCAATCACGCCCACGCCCCGGACCGCAATCCTGGATCCGGCCTATCAGGGTGACCGGAATTGCCGGTACATTCCCCCGGATGATTCCAGGATGTTGATGAAGTTCGAGCCGGAATCGATTGCGGGCCCGGCCGAGGCGTTGCTGGATCTCGCAAGGACTATCGAACGCGGGCGGGTTCCGCATCCTGGCCCGCGGCATTCTCTGATTGTCTTCAGCGATCTGCAGCGAGGGCTGCTGCGGGAGGCAGAGCGAGAGCTGCTATGGAACGTCTTTGAGGTGCCGATTTTCGAGCAGCTTCGCGGGTTTGGCGGCGAGCTGCTGGCGGAAGAGTGCGACGCACACTGCGGCCTTCACCTGGTCCCCGGCGAAGCACTGCTGGAGTTTGACAATTCGCGCGGCGGTGAACTGCTGCTGACGACACTGGTCGACCTCGGCCGGCCATCCATCCGGGTGGCGACCGGGCGGACGCTGGTATTCACGGAAGAGCGTTGCGGTTGCGGCTCCCGCGCACCTCGTGTGACGGAAGTGCTCCCCGCAATCAAGGCCCCTGCCCGGTACGCCTCCTAGCATCGCTCCCGAGCGGCCGATCGCGCCCGGGCAGTGATAAGATAGCCTACAAAGGCGCTGCGGACGTGGCGAAATTGGCAGACGCGCCAGATTTAGGTTCTGGTTCCCGAAAGGGAGTGGGGGTTCAAGTCCCTTCGTCCGCACCACCCTAAAAGCCTCGGACGCCGCTTCAAGCTCGCCAACCCGCGCTGATATAATCTCCGCATGGATTTTCCTCGCCTTGTTCTTGTCCGCCAGCATTTTCCGGACCGACGATTGAAAGACATTCCTGGAACCGTGCGTGAGCAGTTATCCAGCGCCGGCCTCGCAGCAAAGCTTGCGCCGGGCTCTCGCGTCGCCATCGGTGTCGGAAGCCGGGGCATCGCGAATATCGCGACCATCGTTCGCGCGGTTGTCGATTGGTGGAAGGAACAGGGTATGAAGCCCTTTATCTTCCCGGCGATGGGAAGCCACGGCGCCGCGACGGCGGAGGGCCAGGCCGACGTTCTGGCGCATTACGGCATAGTCGAGGAAACAATGGGCTGCCCGATCGTCAGCCAGCTCGAAGTCGTCTCTCTGGGCAAGACGGAGAACGGCGTCGAAGCCTTTATGGATCGGAAGGCCTACGAGAGCGACGGCGTCATGCTGGTGGGCCGCGTGAAGTGGCACACCGATTTCGCGGGAAAGATTGAAAGCGGCCTCTTCAAGATGATGGCGATTGGCCTTGGCAAGTTTGCCGGCGCCCAGCGCTACCACACCTACGCCTACCGCATGGGCCTCGAGACAGTCATCCGCAGCGTTGGCCGTCAGGTGCTGAAATCCGGCAAAATCCTCGGGGGCCTGGCTATTCTCGAAGACGCCAACCATAACACCGCACAGCTCACCGCCGTTCCTGTCGAGGTCATGGAGCAGCGCGAGGAGGAATTGCTCGCGCTGGTGAAATCCTGGATGGGACGCATTCCGGTGGAAGCGCTCGACGTTCTCGTCCTTGATGAGATCGGCAAGAATATCAGCGGCGCGGGAATGGACACCAAGGTCGTCAACCGCAGCGTTCACGGCCAGACCAATCTCTGGCCTAACGCGCCCCGCATTGAACGGATTTTCGTTCGAGATCTCAGCTCGAACACGTACGGCAACGGCGTCGGGCTTGGAATGGCGGACGTCATTCACGACCGGATCCTCGAAAAGATCGACTGGACGCCCACCTACATCAACTCGCTGACGGCGTCTACTCCCGCCGCCATCCGTACGCCGATTCACTTCCCCACCGACCGCCTCTGCCTGGAAAAGATCTGGCCGACCGTCGGCAAATTCGACCCGCAGGAGGTTACGCTCGGGTGGATCCAAAACTCACTGGAGCTGGGTGCCCTGGCCTTCAGCGAGAATCTGCTCCCAGAGATCCAGGAAAATCCAATGCTGGAGGTGATCGATGGACCGCGGCCGATGGAGTTCGACGCACAGGGGAATCTAAGCAGGCTGGAGAACTGGATGGCTCAGCTCGGCGCTGCGTCTGCCGCCAAGCACTAGAAGGAGCGCTGCACAGAGGTATCGGGCTGTGCGGCCCTCCTCAGCCGCACGCCCGAATGTCTTTCGTTCGCTAGGGATCCGCAATCGTTACGGGCTTGTCACTGTGCTCGAGATCCTGCTGACGATCTGGCTGATGCTTTCGGCAACACCGGGAACGATCGCGCCTGCTGCGACAGCAAGAAAACCGACCATGAGCGCGTATTCAATGAGATCTTGACCACGCTTATCCTTCCAAATGCGGAGTTTCCACACTAACCTGGCCATCTGCTTCATGGGTCCCTCTCCTTGCAACACCGGCATCTAGATGCGCTAGATCTCCTAGGGCCCAAAGTAACATTACGTGGCAACGCCTAGAATCAGAGGGAATGCCTAGACCTCTCGTGTAAAAGCTCTCATAAGCGCGCGGTCTTAAGGTACTTCCCGCTGATGCGGGTATATACCAGAGGGTTATCCTTATTCAAAGCGGACCGCAAACTTGGATGCCTCCGGCTCCGCAAAGCGGATCAAATTCTCTGCTTCTTCAAGAAGCTGCGTCTTTGTCGTTTTCGGGAGACGCTGGAAGGGGGAGATGGTGAGCGTGGCTGTGCCCTTTGTCATTTCCGTTTTCCACGTTCCCGCGACGAAGCCATCGACCAGGAACGTCGGAAGCACCTGCAGGTTCTTCGTGACGATCCTCGGCCGGTACTCGTCCGCAATAATGCGAGACCGGTCCGCATGGGCAAGGACGAGATTATCAAAGCCGGCGATCAATCGCGGCGGCGCGGGTACGTCTTCCTCGGGCCGGGGCGCATCCGGCAAGTCAAAGTACTCCCGCCGCCGGCTGTCCTTCCACGTGACAAGCTGAGGGCGCAGGCTGTCGAGCACAGGCTTTAAGCCCTGCATGCCTGACCACGCTTGTACATCCGCTGCTGTGGCCGGACCAAAGGCCTTCAGGTATCGAAGCACAAGCGTACGCGCGTCAGCCGAATCCGATAGCCCGCTGCCAAGCCAGCATTCTGCAGTCGTGAACAGCGGATCGCCAGAGAACGACCAAACCGAAGAATCGGGCGTGCAGACAAGCGGCAGCGATGTGCGCACCGCGTAGCCCATGGCGCGCTCGTCGTAAGCCGGGAACGCCTTTGCGAGACAACCGCGGACCTCAGTGAATGTACAAGGCTGCCGCGTAAAGATCTCACGAGCCGAGGCGACGATTTCATCCAGCGGGAGATTGGCGCGCTCTTGCAGCACCGACTTCATGCCGGCGCTGAGCATCGGCTGCAGGACGGGCCGGAATGCAAGGTAATCGTCCGAGCTCATCAGGTGCAGCGTCGCCCGCATCAGCGTCGCACGGACAACCTTGCGCGAAGTCAGTAATTCCGTGAGATCCTCGCGGCGAAATCCCTCCAGCCGGGACCATAGCCCAACAAACGGAGGCCGTGCCTGTTGCGCCTGCAGTCCGACAAGCCGTTTGATTGCATCAAGTGCAGTCGTGCGCTCCCTAGCCAGCAGCATCTGCCGCGCAAGCAGCGCCCGGTTCAAAGCCTTCAGCGTCAGCATCGAATTAGCACATCCCACAGAAGAATTTCCGTTCTCCGGTATCCAGCTTCAATTTCAATCGAGGCAGCGCCATCGACCCAATCCGGGCTTCGGCGCTGTCGGGGTCCATCTGCAGCAGTTGCTCATACAGTTGAATCGCCCTCTGTCTGGCGCGCTCGCCCGAAGCCGGATCGACGTCCGCCTCTTCGCCTGTCTTCGCCTGGCTCAGCGACCACCACGTGTCGTTCGCAACGGCCATATGGTAAATCACTTCCCTGCGGAAGACCGTATCGGGATACTGCGGGAGGAACGCTTTGCCCTCCTCGATAACGGTACGAAAGCAGTTCGGTCCCTTGCAGGAGTTTTCAGGAAGAGAGCAAAGCAACTCCTGCAGG
Organism: uncultured Bryobacterales bacterium; assembly: GCA_937959285.1. Classification (GTDB taxonomy): domain Bacteria; phylum Acidobacteriota; class Terriglobia; order Bryobacterales; family Bryobacteraceae; genus JADGHK01. Next base: position 28,541 of record CALGAR010000026.1, on the reverse strand, counting down.
AGCACGAAGGCGCGCTGTCCCCATTGCGTCTCAGGGAATTCCTTCCATGCGCGCCGCAGAAGGCTGTGATCGTACTCTAAGCCTTCGCCGTGGTGTAGCATCCCGCCGTACCGGATGCCGTGCGATGCCAGTTGGCGACGGACGCGCTCCGAGTTTTCCGCCTCGTGAACAGGAATATGTTCCGAACCGCTCACATCGGCTCCGACTACCAGAAGAACCGCCAGGCGGGCCGCTAAGCGATCGGCGGCGACCAGGACCGCAGCTCGCCTGTTGCGGTCGCCCTCCTTTGCTTGCGCCATCAGCTTCAGTAGAGCTGCCCGCGTCTCGCGTTCCGCCTTCCTTCGCTCCTGCTCTGTCTTGGGCCGGTCCTCAGAAGCGGGGTACAGCTCGCCCAGTTCCCGGCGGAGATCCGTTCCGACCGAGGGGGAGTAGAGAGCCCGCGTTATCCCGAATGCGCTTTTAATCTGATTGTCCAGCTCTCTTTCCTCAAGCACCTTTCGGTGAAGGGCAGTCAGACGAACGCCCTCGCGAACTCCAGCAGGGCTCCACTTCGGGTTCCGGTGAAGAAAGATCGTCAGGTCCCCATCGTTCCAGTAAGAACCGGGAGAGGGCCGAAATCCCGCCCCGATTTCAGAGAAGTCCTCTGGCGTCTTCCCAGGTCCATACCTGCGTGTCAGACGCTCGATCAGAGCCTGTTCCACTATCAGACTGAACTCCGGATATCCATTCTCCAAACCAAAATCCGCCCGCAGGAGCTCAACGCGCGGCTGTCTGTAGTCAGTGGGGTAGTAGTAGAACTCTTCCGTCACTCCGCTGCTCGACAAAGCGCAGGGGCAAGCCCCCCGGTCTGCTTCCGCCATTGGGCAGGATCGATCCGGCCCAGTATCGGGCAACTGGAACCGACAGCGCCGCAGCAGCATGTTCCGCAGCAGGCAGCCGCTGCCCCATCGCATCCTGCCGCTGCTTCGAATCGGAACAGGCAGATGTAATTGAGGCTACAAACGCAACAATCCAAAGGCGGCGTCTGCGGCTCATACGCCTACAATGACACACTCCCGGCGCAATTAGCCCGGGATTTGAAGGCGTACTCCCCCCAAAAAGCAGCCGCTACCTTCAGCTATTTCTGCCTGCTGACGGCGGATTAATGGCGCTTTACGCTGATTTCGCGAAAATAGACGGTCGAGTTTCCGTCGTGATTCTGGAGGCCAATGTATCCGGAGTCCGGCCGCGGACCGCGAACCGGTTCGTACCACTGCTTGCGCTCCGGCACCGGCTGATCCCCGCGGAATTCGTTCACCTTCTCTCCGTTGAGATAAACGGTCGTGACCTGGCCTCTCAGATCGATGTCCATGGTATTCCACTCACCGGAGGGTTTCTGGTTGCGCTTGGTCACCTTGCTCAACGAGTAGATCGCTCCGGTGGAATGCCATTCGTCCCCGCCGGCGTCGATCTGAACCTCGTAGCCATTGTGAACTGCGAACCATGGGTCTTTCGGCTCCTCGGGGATCCGGATAAACACGCCTGAATTATCCCTCGCTCCGGTAGTTTTGAACACTACACGGATCGTCGCATTTCCGAACATTTCGCCCTTATACCAGAGAAGCCCCATTCCGCCTTCCGTCTTCAGCATTCCGCGCTCGACGACAAAGCGGCCCGGACCGACCATTTCCCAGCCGTCCAGATTCTTTCCGTTAAAGAGCTGCTTCCAATCCGCCGCATGAGCCGCGGCTGCAAGAGCGAGGCAAAGGACAAGCTTGTTCATAGTTGTCTATCGCGATTCTACTCGGACGGGGCCTCGAAGCGCACCATCGACCGGCGGAAGCCGCTCGTCTTCCATGCACCGTAAGCGAGTCCCACGGCAAGCCATACGATGCCGGCGATTCGGGCCGCATTGCTCAAGCTCAACCACAGGTAGAAGCAGATCGCGAAACCGAGCGCCGGAGGAACGAGGTATCGCAACCTCCGGTCTTCCCGGCGGACCCAATATCTCAGGATCACGGACAGATTGACGCCCATGAATCCGAGCAGAGCGCCGAAGTTCAGCAGTTCAGCCCCTAGCTGGTAGCTCATTGTGAACGCGCCGGCAAGGCAGAGCCCTCCGATCAGCAGCACGTTGCGGCTCGGAATCTGCCGCGCGGGATCGACATAGCCAAAGAATGGCTTTGGAAGCGCGTTGTCCCGTCCCATTCCATAAAGCAGGCGCGCCCCCGCGAGCTGGGCGCCGGAACCAGACCCGATGGTTGCGACAATCAGCGTAATGCCGAGCACCTGAAATAAGGCATCACCGCCAGCAAGCCGAGCCACGTGCAGGTATGCCGTGTCCTGATCCGGAAACGGCTGCCCGAGAGGCCAGACCACCTGAGCCGCGTAAACCTGGATCGCCGACAGCAGGCCGATAATCAGGCACACCAAAATTGTCGCTCTTGGGATATTGACTCTCGGATTGCGGACCTCTTCGGATAGCGTGGAAATGCCGTCGAAGCCGATGTAGGTCAGAACAGCGACGGAAGTACCCGCCGAAAGCGAGGCGAGCGAGAAGCGATCGGGATCGTAGAATGGCGTGAAGAATCGAGCCGTCCCCAACTCAGGCGTCTGGAGCACGTAGCGTGCGGCGGCAGCGAGCATCCACACAATCACGAGGCCCATGGCGCTTGCGAGCACCTGATTCACCCGCGCTGTCGCCTGAATGCCCCTCAGATTCAGCATCGTGAACAGCAGAGCAAAAAAGAGCGCCGAGGCCGCATAGGGAACGCCGGGAATCAGGTTTTCAATCGCGCGCGCACACCAAATCGTGCAGATGAGCGGGTTCACAAGATAGTCGAGCAGCATGCTCCACCCGGCCGCATATCCAGCCACCGGGTGAATCTCCTTCCCGACATACGTGTAGGCAGAGCCCGCGTTCGGATAGATACGCGCCATTCGTCCATAACTCAGAGCGGTCAGGAGCATCGCGCAGAGCGCGATGAGCACTGTCGTGACCGCATGTCCGTTTCCTATTGCGCTGATTGCTCCGAAGGGCGCCATTGGGGCGGTGGGCTGTATGAGAATCACTCCCATCACCACCAAATGCCGCAAACCGAGGGCGCGCTTGAGCCCGGGCTGCGACGAGACCCCTGCACCAGTCGCCATTTCGTCTATTGTGCCACGGACACTACGGGCTCCAGAATGGAAGTAATGCTCAGTTTGTGGCGCAAGATGCGAGCGGTGCTGACGGGCGGAATGCGCCAGCAGGTCACGGCCGGAGGTCTCCTGTACACGCTCGCGATTACAATGGTCGGCCTGGCGGCGTTTGCGTCAGCCAACAATCTGCTGTTCCTTCTGCTGGCGGCGATGCTGTCCACCATGCTGATTTCGAACTTCGTAAGCCGCCTCGGGCTCGCGGGCCTGGAGCTGGATATTCAGCTCCCCGAGCACCTCTCCGCCCGCCGCCCGGTCACTGGGCGGATCTCGGTGATCAACGACAAGCGCTGGATCCCTTCGTTCTCGATCCATCTGATGGGCCTTCAGGAGAACGGACTTCGCGGTCACCTCTATTTCCCTGTCATTCCCGGCCGGAGTTCGGTTTCCGAAAACGTCGAGCTGATATTCCCGCGGCGCGGCTATCACCGCGACAACGCCTTCCGCTTCTCGACACGCTTTCCTTTCGGATTCACGGACAGACGCATCGATATCTACCCGCGCGGGGACATTCTTGTTTACCCGTGCATCGATCCACAGCCCGGGTTTGAGGAGCTCCTGGCAACCGTTACCGGCGAGATTGAAACCCATCTCCGGGGCAGAGGCAGCGACTTCTACCGCCTCCGCCCCTACCAGCCCTCGGAAAACGCGCGGCACGTCGATTGGAAGGCGACGGCACACTCCGGAGAGCTGCAGGTGCGCGAGTTTGCCCTGGAACAGGATCCCCTCGTCGAAATTTACTTGGACCTCAATGTTCCGCCCGAACAGTTCGAGTGGTTCGAGAAGGCAGTCGACTGTTGTGCGTTTCTCATCTGGCACGTTTCAAGGCGGGGAGCGAGGGTGTTGCTGCGGACACAGACTGTGGAGTTGCGGATCCCTGAAGAGGGTGATGTCTATACTATGCTGAAGTATCTCGCTGTCGTCGAGCCGCTTCGAGGGCGGCGGGCAGCTTCACCGGACAATGAAGTTAGCGTCAAGATCCTCTTTACCGCGTCTGAATCACCCGCAGCAGCGGCGAGTTGGGCCGGCTCGCATATTGTGGGTCCCGATACTTTTGGCGCCGGCGCTCCTGCCCGCTCAGGAGACGAAGCCAGCGCCGCTGGTGACCTCCGTAACGGTCGTTGAAAAGATCACGGCGGAAGCGCCTGGTTCCGTAACGGAGATTGAAGACCAGGAGCTCCAAAGGATTCCCGGGGTGAACATCGACGACCGGCTCCGGATGGTCCCGGGTTTCAGCCTGTTCCGGCGATCCTCAAGTGTAGTGGCCAATCCGACGACGCAAGGCGTCTCCCTGCGCGGCGTTGGATCGACCGGGGCAAGCCGGACTTTGGTCCTTCGTGACGGAATTCCGTTGAACGATCCCTTCGGAGGTTGGGTCTACTGGACGCGCGTCTCCGCGGATCAAGTGGACCGCGTCGAGGTATCCCGAGGCGCATCGACCAGCGTGTTTGGTGACCGCGCCATGAGCGGAGTCGTTGCCCTGTTTTCGCGCGAACCGGAGCGGCACCGTCTTCAGGCCAGCTACGAAGCGGGAAATCGAGATACTCATAATCTCTCGGCAGGCTATTCAAATCTCTGGGGCAACTTCGCAACGACATTTCAGGCGCGAGCCTTCACTACGGACGGCTACTACATCATTTCGGAAGCCGACCGCGGCCCAGTTGACACCAAGGCCAATCTCCGATTCGCCGGCGGCGATACAAAGCTGGACTGGCTTCGCGGCCGGGACCGCCTCTCGTTCCAGTTCGACGTGCTCGCTGAAGAGCGCGACAACGGCACCGTCTTGCAATACAACTCGACCAGCCTGGGAATGATCGGGGCCAGCTACTCGCGAGAGTGGAACCGAGACAGCATGTCGGCATACGCCTATCACATGCGCCAGGAGTTCCGCGCTTCCTTCTCCTCGATTACCGCCGACCGCACAAGCGAACGGTTGACGTTGCTTCAGACAGTCCCTGCGGAAGCCACTGGCGGGGCGGCCATGGTTCGCCATAGCGGGTCGCGGTGGCGCGGCGTCTTTGGCGGCGACTTCCAGCGCGTGGAAGGCTACTCGAAGGAGCAGGTATTTCCTTCCGGGTCGCGCGTTGGAGGTGGCGATCTCCTGCAGCACGGGGTGTTCGGCCAGGCCGATTTCTCGGCTGGTCCGGCGAAGCTCTTCCTCGGCGCGCGCCACCACTTCACGGGCCAGGACAGCCGTTTCTTCAGCCCGAGCGCCGGAATTACAGCAGGACGAGGGCCTTGGAGAGCTCGCGGCAGCGTCTATCGCAGCTTCCGCGCCCCCACGCTCAATGAGTTGTACCGTGAGTTTCGAGTAGGCAATGCCGTCACGCTGGCCAACCCGAACCTGAAACCCGAAGCCCTTTTCGGAGCCGAAGCGGGCATTGACTACGTCGGCGAGTCGAGGCGGGCGGGCGTGACATTTTATCGGAACGAGCTTACGGATCTGATCACGAACGTTACGCTGAGCGTCGCGCCGAACCTGATCACCAGGCAGCGCCAGAATGCGAGCGCCGCTCTTGCCCGTGGTGTCGAAGTGGATGTGCGCCAGCGATGGCGGTCGTGGCAGTTCGACGCAGGTTATCTTTTCGCCGATTCCCGCTTTGCAACCGGCGAGCGCCTGCCGCAGATCCCGAAGCATCAAGGCTCCGCTCAGCTTACGTTCATGGGGCACAATACGATCGCGGCCGCGGGTTTCCGCTCAAACGGTGCGCAATTCGAGGACGATCTGAACAGCTTCGTTCTGCCCGGTTTCGCCGTCGCACATTTCTCGATGAGGCAGCGGATCGCTTCGAACGTCTGGGCGCAGTTTGCCATCGAGAACCTGTTCGATCGGGAGTATGTCGTCGGCCAAAGCCCCACGGCGCTCATCGGAGCGCCGCGTCTGTGGCGAGTGGGCCTGCGTTGGGACGGACGCCTCCGCTAGCGCCTTTTTCCAGCCCTCTTAAGAACGAGTGCTGGATCCTGGGTTCCTCCGGCGAACGAAATACAATTGTTAGATGAAGATCCCCATCTACCAGATTGACGCGTTCACCGGAAGACTGTTCTCAGGCAATCCTGCGGCGGTGTGTCCTCTCGACCGCTGGCTCGAGGATGCCACCATGCAGGCAATCGCCGCGGAAAACAACCTTGCCGAAACTGCTTTCATCGTCCCGCAGGGCGATTGCTATGGGCTGCGCTGGATGACGCCAACCGTAGAAGTCGATCTCTGCGGTCATGCAACCCTTGCCGCGGCATTCGTTGTAATGAGCTATCTGGAGGCGCAGCGTGACGTTGTCCGGTTTCAAAGTCGCAGCGGGGAACTTACGGTGCGTCGCGACGGAGATTTGTTTGCGATGGATTTTCCCGCCATGTCGCCAGAGCCAATCGCCGTTTCCGACGCGCTCGCGCAGGGGCTCGGCAAGCGGCCGGTTGAAGTGCATGCGGCTCGCGATTACATGGCAGTCTACGAGTCGGAAGAAGACGTCGCGTCCTTGCAGCCCGACATGGGCCTTCTCGCCGGGCTGGATCGCTTTGCCGTCATTGCCACTGCGCCCGGAAAGGATTGCGACTTTGTTTCGCGATTCTTCGCGCCTGCGCAGGGCGTACCAGAGGATCCGGTGACAGGATCGGCACACTGCACCCTCGCCCCCTATTGGGCAAAGCGCCTCGGAAAGAACAAGCTCCATGCGCGGCAGATCTCACCGCGCGGCGGAGAGCTGTTCTGCGAAGTATCAGGCGATCGAGTGATCTTGCGCGGGCGCGCAGTCCTTTATCTGGAAGGCTTTATTTACGTCTAGAGGACAGGCAGGCGACGGGGAGCACCGGCTAGGATACCGGCGCTCCTCCCATCATTTCGTCTTCTAGTCTTCGTCCTGCTGCGCAGCGAGGCGGGTAACAACTGAGAGGTCTTCCAGCGTAGTCACGTCACCCGTCACGGAATGGCTTGTGACGATCTCGCGCAGCAGCCGACGCATGATCTTACCGCTGCGCGTCTTCGGTAGGGCGTCCGTAAAGCGGATTTCCTCGGGACGCGCAAACGCTCCGATCTCGCGGGCCACCCACTGACGCAACTCGGCGCCGAGCTTTTCGTGATCGTAGTTTCCGGCCTTGAGCGTGACAAAGGCGCAGACGGCCTGCCCCGTAATCTCATGCGGTTTGCCGACCACGGCCGCTTCGGCTACGGCTGGATGCCGCACCAGCGCCGATTCCACCTCCATCGTGCTGAGGCGGTGTCCGCTGACGTTCATGACGTCGTCCACGCGGCCCAGCACCCAGTAGTAACCGTCCTGGTCGCGCCTGGCAGCGTCTCCGGTGAAATAGACCCCGGGCACGCGTCCGAAATACTGCGACTTGAACCTTTCGGGGTCGCCCCAGATATTGCGGATCATGCTCGGCCAGGGCCGCCGGATAATCAGGTATCCCTCCTGATTCTCTGCTGTGGGATTGCCGTTCATGTCGACGATGTCCGCGATGATGCCGGGCATCGGCAGGGTTGCGGAACCAGGCTTCGCGGGAACCGCGCCGGGCATGGGTGCGATCAGAATCGAACCGGTCTCGGTCTGCCACCACGTATCCACAATCGGGCATCGGCCCTTTCCGATGACACGGTGGAACCACTCCCACGCGGCCGGATTGATCGGCTCGCCAACCGAGCCCAGCAGCCGCAAGCTTGAAAGGTCGTGGGCCTCCGGCCACTTGTCGCCCTGGCGGATCAGGGCACGGATCGCAGTCGGCGACGTGTAGAAGATGTTGATTTTGTACTTGGCGATGATGCGCCACCAGCGGTCATACTGGGGATAGTCCGGGGCGCCTTCATACATCACCGTCGTAGCACCGGCTGAAAGCGGGCCGTAGACAACGTAGCTGTGGCCTGTCACCCACCCGATATCAGCGCTGCACCAGTAGGTGTCTTCTTCCTTCAGGTCGAAGACCCACTTCATTGTCATTGTGGTCTGCAGCAGATATCCGCCAGTGGTATGCAGAATCCCTTTGGGCTTCCCGGTGGTGCCGGAGGTGTAGAGGACGAAGAGAGGGTGCTCGCTATCGAGGTGCTCCGGCGGGCAGTCCTCGCCAACGCCTTGCTCCAGCTCGTGCCACCAGTGGTCGCGCCCCTCCTTCATCAAGATATTGGACCCCGTACGCTTGTAAACGATGACGCTGTGCACGTCGGGGCAATCGGTCAGGGCTTCGTCGACGGCATCCTTCAGACGGATTTCCTTGCCGCGGCGCCAGCCTCCGTCGGCCGTGATGACGACCGTCGCTCCCAGATCCTGGATACGCGCCTTTAGCGCCTCCGAAGAGAATCCGCCAAAGACCACGCTGTGAATGACACCGATGCGCGCGCATGCGAGCATGGCCACCGGGAGCTCCGGAATCATCGGCATGTAGATGATTGCGCGGTCGCCGGCCTTTAGCCCTCGCTCCTTGAGTACATTGGCGAAGCGGCAGACCAGGCGGTGCAGTTCCTGGTAGGTGATCATGCGCTGATCGCCGGGTTCGCCTTCCCACAGGATGGCGACCTTGTTCTTGCGAGGTCCGCTCAAGTGGCGATCAATGCAGTTGAAAGAGGCGTTCGTCTTGCCGCCCACAAACCATTTGGTAAACGGAGGGTCCCATTCGAATACATGCGACCACTTTTCGAACCAGCAGAGTTCGCTGGCAGCCAGCTCGCCCCAAAACTCCTCAGGCTTTTCGGCGGCGCGCCGGTAGAGGGCTTCGTAGGCCTCCATTCCTTGTACATTGGCCTTCCGAACGAAGTCCGGGCTGGGCGAGTAGATTGCATTCTCGATCATTTGTGGATTGCTTCTCCAGTTCGGCAACCTGATTTTATCAGACGCCCTCCTGTGATTTTAAGCCTCCGGTTCCATCCCGGGGTCCGGTCGGGTCCTGAACGTCGCCGGCCGGAGCTTTGGCGCCGTGATAGCATGAAGTTTTTCCGCAAATGATCGGCGCTGTTCCAGCCATCCTGTCGCGTATTGTTGAGCATAAGCTCGCCGAGCTCGCTGAGCGCAAAGCGAGGCTGTCTGATTTGGAAGCTGCGGCCGAAGCTTCGGTTGCAGGCCGGCGCGACTTTGCCGGAGCATTGCGGACTTCTCCTCCGGCGATTATCGCCGAATGTAAAAAAGCGTCCCCGAGCAAAGGGCTGCTCGCCGCGAACTACGACGCTCCGGCGCTTGCCCGCCAGTATGAGGCCGGCGGGGCGGCGGCCTTATCCGTTCTCACAGACGAAAAGTTCTTTCAGGGCAGTCTCGCGGACCTCGAATGCGCCCGCAAGGCCACCTCCCTTCCCGCGCTTCGTAAGGACTTCACGCTCGACGAATTCCATGTCGTCGAGGCCGCCGCTCACGGCGCGGACGCCATTCTCCTGATCGCCGCGATCCTTCCCGCCTCGCGGCTGCGCGAGCTGCGCGAGCTGGCTGCCCGCTACCACATGGCCGCACTTGTCGAGGTTCACACGGAAGCCGAGCTGATGGCGGCGATTGAATCGGGCGCCGAGATCATCGGCGTCAACAACCGCGACCTCAACACGTTTGAGGTAAGCCTTGAAACCTCGCTCCGGCTGGCCGAGAAGATTCCCTCGACAGCCATCCGCGTTGCGGAAAGCGGCATACATACAGCCAGCGACGTACAGCGGCTCGCGGCCAGCGGTTTTCAGGCATTCCTGGTGGGCGAACACCTGGTGAAGTCGGGCGATCCCGGAGCAGCAGTAAGGGCGCTCAGGTCGTAGACAATGGTTGTGAAGATCTGCGGGATTACAAATCGGGAAGACGCGATGGTCTGCGCGGAATCCGGAGCTTCTGCCATCGGCTTCAACTTCTATGCAAAAAGCCCGCGCTACATCTCGGCCGAGGACGCTGCAGAGATCGGCCGCGATCTGCCGGCGGGCGTGCTGAAGGTCGGAGTGTTTGTAAACGAAACGCCTGACAATGTGCTTCGCATCCGCGATAAGGCAGATCTCGACGTCGTGCAGTTGCACGGCGACGAACGGCCCGATCCCGCGTTCGAGGGTCTTCGTGTGTGGAAAGCGTTTCCCGCTTCGACGAAAGAACTCTCTAAGGCGATCTCCGAATGGCCAGCCGAAGCCTACTTGATCGATACTCCAACAAGCACCCGTGGCGGCAGCGGCAAGACATTCGACTGGTCCCTGGCCCTGGATTTGCCGGGCCGCCTGATCCTTGCCGGCGGCCTGGATGGGGGTAACGTTCGGGCCGCCATCCGCGAAGTGCGTCCCTGGGGCGTCGACGCCTGCTCGAGACTGGAATCTGCCCCCGGCAAGAAAGATCATGAAAAAGTAAGGCAGTTCATCGCTGCCGCGCAATCTGAACTCCTATGACCATCTCCCAACCCGACGATCGAGGGCACTTCGGACCGTACGGCGGACGCTTTGTCCCCGAGGTCCTGATGGCGCCACTCGAAGAGATCGAGGCTGCTTACGCCGCGGCCCGGTGTGACGAAGGCTTCCAGGCTGAGCTTCGGGATCTGATGGAAAGCTACGCCGGCCGGCCGACGCCCCTCTACTACGCAAAACGGCTTTCCGAGACGCTCGGGGGTGCGCGGATCTACATCAAGCGGGAAGATCTGCTCCACACTGGCGCTCATAAGATTAACAACTGTCTCGGCCAGGCCCTGCTCGCCCGGCGGATGGGCAAGCGGCGGATCATCGCCGAAACCGGAGCCGGACAGCACGGAGTCGCCACTGCCACTGTGTGCGCGCTCTTCGGGATGGAGTGCGTTGTCTACATGGGAGAGGAAGACATGCGGCGGCAGCGCCTCAACGTCTTCCGCATGCGGCTCCTGGGCGCGAACGTGGTGGGAGTGACCAACGGAAGCCGCACACTGAAGGACGCCATCAGCGAGGCAATGCGGGATTGGGTGACGAACGTCGAAACAACGCATTATCTGCTCGGTTCCGCGCTCGGCGCGCATCCCTACCCGCTCATGGTCCGCGACTTTCACAGCGTCATCGGCACGGAAGCGCGGAGGCAGATTCTCGAGCGCGAGAACCGGCTCCCGGATGCGATCTTCGCGTGCGTCGGAGGCGGAAGCAATGCGATTGGCATCTTTCATCCCTTTGTTCCGGACGAAACCGTCCGGCTGATCGGCGTCGAGGCTGGCGGCCGCGGGCCGAAACTCGGCGACCATGCCGCGCGGTTCTCAGGAGGGTCGCCGGGCGTTCTTCACGGCGCCTACAGCTACCTGCTTCAGGACGACGACGGGCAGGTCTCCCTGACGCACTCCATCTCGGCAGGCCTGGACTACGCTCTCGTCGGGCCGGAGCACGCCTGGCTGCACGATCAGGGCCGCGCCGAGTACGTCTCGGTCACGGACAAGGAGGCGCTCGAAGCTGCGCAGCTCCTATCCCGGACGGAAGGAATCATACCGGCCCTTGAATCGTCTCACGCCGTCGCCGAAGCCATCCGCCGCGCTCCTTCGGCAAAGGGTGAGGTGTACATCATCAACCTGTCCGGACGCGGCGACAAGGACATGGATATCTATCGCGAGAACCTGAAGGATTTGGATGAAGTCGACACGGATCTCCGGGCTTTTTGAGCGCCTGCGCAGCGAAGGCCGCACAGGCCTGATCGCCTATCTGACGGCGGGCGACCCCGCTCCTGAGCGCACGCCATCGCTCGTTGCCGCGCTCGAACGGGGCGGGGCTGATCTCATCGAATTGGGCGTTCCCTTCTCCGACCCCATCGCCGATGGGCCCGTCATCCAGCGCGGCGTCGAACGAGCCTTGAAGGCGGGAACAACACTGGCTTCGGTGCTCGAAATAGCGGCTGAGATTCGCCGCCGAAGCGAGATTCCGCTGGTGTTGTTCACCTATCTGAACCCGGTGTTGAAGTACGGATTTGAGGCGCTTGCCCGGGACGCAGCCGCCAAGGGAATCGACGGCTGCCTGCTGACCGATCTCAGCGTCGAGGAAGCAGGCCGGTACGTCGAAATGACGCGGGCCCAGGGCCTCGACACGGTGTTTCTGGCGGCTCCGACCAGCACACCGGAGCGTTTGAAACTCGTGGCGCAATATTCCAGCGGTTTCGTCTATATGGTTTCAAGAACAGGTGTGACCGGCGAGCGGGAGAAAGTCTCCTCCTCGGCTCAGCCGCTCATCAACTCGATGCGCGCGATTACGAACCTGCCCCTCGCGCTCGGCTTCGGCATTTCGCGGCCCGAGCACGCAGCGGAGCTTTCGGGCAAGGTGGAGGCCATCGTCGTAGGCAGTGCCATTGTGCGCATCATCGAGCAGAATGCAGACAGCCCGAGCCTCGAGACTTGCCTCGAGGCCTTTGCGCGTGAACTGCGGAACGCTCTGTAGGGAGGACGCGTGACAAAGGAAAAGGCAATTGACGCCCTCGCAGAATGCCGCAAACGCATTGATGCTGTCGATCTCCGGATTCTCGAACTCCTGAATCAGCGAACCGCCGTGGTGGAGGAAATAGGCCGCATCAAGGAGTCGCTGAAGATGCCGATTTACGAGCCCAAGCGGGAAGAGGATGTCTTTCGCAATGTGCTCAGCAACAATCGGGGCCCTCTGCCCAACGACGCCGTGAAGCGCGTCTTCGAGCGGATCATCGACGAGATGCGAACTGTGCAGCGTCGTCAGATGGGAAGGTAGCGGCGCAGCAGCCGCCATCGGGAGGCCGGCTCGCTGGCCGGGAAAGCAGGACAGCTATGTTAGTCGTAATGCAAGAAGGAGCGACCGAGCAGCAGATCCAGGCTGTGATCGATCGCCTGGTTGCGATGAACTTCACGGTCCATCGGTCCACAGGCGTGATCCACACAGTCCTCGGAGGCGTCGGACCGGTCGAAGACGTCGATCCCGCAGAATTTGAGGTGATGGACGGCGTCAAGGAGTGTCATCGCATCGCCTCTCCCTACAAGCTTGCTAGCCGCCATTTCCGCCCCGCCGGAACCGTCGTGAAGATAGGCGATGTCGCCATCGGCGGCGATGAGGTAGTCGTGATGGCAGGCCCCTGCAGCGTCGAAAGCCGCGACCAGATCGAATGCTCCGCCGAGATCGTCTCTCGCGCCGGAGCGAAGGTGATCCGCGGCGGAGCATTCAAGCCGAGGAGTTCTCCCTACAGCTTCCAGGGGCTTGGAGAAGAAGGTCTGCGCATGCTGCGCGAAGCGGCCGACCGCAACGGCTTGCTGGTAATCAGCGAGGTAATGGACCACACACAGATTCCGCTCATGCTCGAATACGTGGATATTCTCCAGGTCGGTGCGCGCAACATGCAGAACTTCAATCTGCTTCGGGAACTGGGAAAGATCCGGAAGCCCGTTCTGTTGAAGCGCGGAATTTCGGCGACAATCGAAGAGCTTCTTCTGTCTGCAGAGTACATCCTGAGCGGCGGCAATTATGACGTAATCCTCTGCGAGCGCGGTATCCGGACCTTCGAAAGCTACACACGAAATACGATGGACATCTCCGCGATCCCCGTCGTCAAGAAGCTCTCTCACCTGCCGATCGTGGCTGACCCATCACATGGCACCGGACGCCGCGATAAAGTGCTTCCCATGGCCCGCGCCGCTGTTGCCGCTGGGGCGGACGGCTTGCTCGTTGAGGTTCACCATGATCCGGACCACGCTCTTAGCGACGGAGCCCAGTCGCTTAAGCCCGAGCAGTTCCAGGAACTGATGACTCAACTGAAGATGATTGCGCCCGCAGTGGGGCGGTCGGTATAGCCCGTGGAGACGATCGCGATCCTTGGCGTAGGGCTGATCGGAGGCTCCTTCGCCAAGGCACTTCGCGCGGCTGGTTTTCCAGGCCGCATTCTCGGCGTCAGCTCTCCGCAGGCCGAGCGCGACGCTTTGGATCTCGGCGTCATCGATGAAGCGCCGGGATTCGAGCAGGCAGTACGGCGAGCGGATCTGATCTACCTCGCCCAACCCGTTCTTCGCATCATAGAGATTCTTCCCGCCCTCGACCCGCTGGTTCGACCAACAGCACTGATTACGGACGCAGGCAGCACAAAAGTTCAGATCGTTCAGAAAGCATCGGAGTCGATCCGCCGAGCTCAATTTCTCGGCGGACATCCGATGGCGGGAAAGGAAACACGAGGCGTCCGCGCAGCCGACGCAACCCTTTTCCAAGGACGAAGTTACATCCTTACGCCGACGTCTCCGCGAGACCTCGAAACGGAACAAGCCCTGCGGCTCCAGGAACTCATCCGCATGACTGGAGCCACACTCCGCGTTCTCCCGCCGGATGAACACGACCGTGTTGTAGCTTACTTATCACACTTGCCGCAGCTACTTTCTACAACACTTGCTTCGACCCTGTCCCAGATAATTGAACCCAAATACTTCCCCGTCGCCGGCCCCGGGCTGATCGATTGCACCCGCCTGGCACTGAGCTCCTACGAAGTATGGAAGGACATCCTCGCCACCAATCGTTCCTCCATCGACTCCGCATTGTCCCTTTATATTGAACACCTGCAACAAGTGAAAAAAAACCTCGCGTCGCACGATTTAACAAAAACTTTTGACTCCGCGGCGAGCTTTGCGGCGGACATTCGGAAGCAACGAACTGAGTGAACTGCACTTAAGCCACGCTCTCAAGCGAGGTACTCCGGAATCGCCTATACTTCCTATTACAACTTAGGCATAGGCGTTTACCTATTAGTTGTCGCGACAAATAAAAATTTGTGGCACCATTCCCGAAAGAAATCCTATATACTCGGTTAGGTTTTCTATCTCACACAGTCTTGACATGGATCAGGCAAATGTTCCCCCTCTCTGCAGCTATTCAACAAGAACTGATCAGCCTCGACGGAGTCAGCAAGGTAAAGGGCGAGCGTTTTTACAAAATCTACGCGGAGGGCGACCGCCCGGATTATGTGTACCTTCTCGACTCGGGGCTAGTGAAGGCTTCGGTAACCGGACGCGATGACAAGGAAATTGTCCTGAGCATCGTTTCCCCTGGTCATCTATTTGGACTCCACGGCATTCTATTAGAGCGTGCACGGAGTTCGCATGCAGTGGTTCTGGCCGATGCAGTTTTCCACCAGATTCCGCAACGGTCTTTTCTGCAATATTGCGAGCAGCGTCCTGAAGTATGGCGGTATCTGGCCCAGGTGTTAGCGCGCCGGCAAGGAGAGCTGCACAGAAAGATTCAGCTGCTCGTCCTGCACGATGTGGAATACAGGCTCCTGACGTCGCTCCTCGAACTGGCGGAACTTTGCGGTCCCGAGGAGCCCAACGGGTCCGTGTATTCGATCCCACTATCGCAGGAAGATCTCGCAGATATCATTGGAGCAACACGCGAAACCACCTCGAATAAGCTGAATGTCCTGGCGCGTCGCAAGCTGCTCATCCTCGGGCGGCGGCGAGTGGTGATTTCCTCGCTCGACGCATTGCGGGCGGCTCTTGACGGACAGTCCAAAACGGCAACAGTCTCGTAGCTCCTCTCTCCCCTGCTTCGCCTCATTCACACTCGTGACAGTGCGGCACACTCCTGCCGCACTGCTCCTCTTTATAAGTCAACTTG
Organism: uncultured Bryobacterales bacterium; assembly: GCA_937959285.1. Taxonomy (GTDB): domain Bacteria; phylum Acidobacteriota; class Terriglobia; order Bryobacterales; family Bryobacteraceae; genus JADGHK01. The sequence continues at coordinate 12,895 of CALGAR010000026.1, read as the reverse complement.
TTAGACATGGCATCAGAAATGCTATAGCTGCCGCGTATGCGGTTCGTAGTCACCCTTTTGGTGTTAGCGTTCACGGTACATTTCGCATGCCGGGGCGAAGTGAGCACCAACGTTAACGCGAAGTATACCGTCGAGAGTGTAGAGGTGATTCCTAGCGGCGCCCTTAGCTCAATGCTGCGCAAGGACATCCAAAGCATGGTCGGCGGGAAGCTCGATCCGGCCCTTCTGAACGAGATTTCGAGCAGAATTCGGCGGGAAGCGGGCGCACGGATGGTAATTCATCGAATTACACGCGGCACGCAGCCTTACCATGTGCGGGTAGTCTTCGAAATTATCCGCAAGAAAGACTTCGAGTTAGCGGTACCTAAGCTTGCATATCACTCGAAACAAGGCTGGAGCGGCGCAATCGACCTTACCGTCCGCGCCGGAAATAACACCATGAGCGTAGGCGCTGTGAACGATAACGATGAATTTGTAGAGCATCTAACCGGGTGGCGCGGACGATACGAACGGACGAATTTTCCGAATGACCGGGCATCACTTCGCGTTGATTTCGAGTCCTATCACCAGCAATGGACTGCTGCCACGCTCAACGCTTTTGGCGAAATTCCCGTTGGAAACAGTCAGGTGTCCGGGATTTATCGCTGGCGAAACCACGTACAACCCTCGGTCTCAATCCGCCTTTCCCGGCCGTTAACGTTAACGTCCGGCATAAGCTTTCAGTATTTTCAAACACAGTTTCCGGCCGCGAGGACCGAATCCTCCAACGCTCTGGTAAATACTCTGCGCTATCAGGAGACGTGGGAGGGTTCGGACACCAGTCAAAGCCTGGATGCAGGGTACTCTCTGCACGCGGCCTACCCCGCTCTTGGCGGCGACTATGGCTACACGCGCCATTCCATAACCGCCAACTACGAGTTAAAACGAGGCCGAAGCGCTTTTCAGGCCAATGCCCTGGCGGGCTCGCTGTCCGGACGAGCGCCGCTTTATGAGCGCTTCGTCCTCGGTAACAGCAGCACGCTCCGGGGCTGGAATAAGTATGACATACAGCCGCTAGGCGGCTCCCGCGTCGCGTACGCCTCGGCGGAATACCGGTACAGGATGTTCCACGCCTTCTACGACGCGGGAGCCCTGTGGAACCGCGGCCAGGACGGCGACGTCAAGCAGGCATTAGGCTGCGGAGTGCACACTGGTGCTTTATACTTTTCCATTGCGTTTCCATTGAGGGACGGCCGTATGACTCCTGTATTTCTCATGGCTATGAATTATTGATGCCGTGATGGCGTCTGTCAGTCGTCGGGAAGGGGGAGAGTTGCACGTCCAGAAGGGGGCCGTCGGACTTTCAAGGCGCGGTTTTGTTGCTCTCGCCCTGAATGTGTCCGGATCGGCGGTCTTTGCCGGCACGCCTCTCCTTGTCCGATGGGAGGACGAGCAGATACGCATCTCCGCTCCCACATTTCATTTCCTGACCGGCAAGGTGTTGCACCAGCTGCAGGACGGCCACTCCGTGGGCATGCAGTTTCAGCTTACCCTCGCAGGCAACACGCGCAGCAATATTCTGCGGCGTGGATTGAGCCACTTCGTAATCAGCTACGACCTCTGGGAGGAGAAGTTCGCAGTAGTACCTCTTCACTCTGGCTTAAGAAAGGTTTCCCATCTTTCGGCGACCGCGGCGGAAGCCTGGTGCTTCGACCACGTACTCCTGTCAACATCTGGCATACCGCCGGAGTCGACGGTCTGGGTCCGCCTGGATGTAAGGGCGCAAAGCACGCAGGAGGTAAGTTCTGAGGGAGATCCGCTAGATTTAACAAGCCTTGTAGAACTTTTCAGCAGGAGTACGCGCGAGCGGCAGATGCGCTGGTCCTTCGAGGCCGGCCCGATGCGTCTGGCGTCCTTACGACGCAATTCGGACCCGAAACCGTGAAGATGAACCGGCTGAGCAACAAACTCATCGCCGTCTTTCTGGCCGCAACCCTGATTCCGCTTGTCGCCACGTTGTGGCTTACCACTTCCCTGCTCGAGCACAGCCTCAGCTACGCCAACACGTCCCAGCTCGACAGACTTTCCAGGATGCTCGAACGGACCGGCAGGGAATTGTATCAGCAGTACCAGGAAGCGCTCCGAGCCGACGTCTCCTCCGGACGTCTCCGCCCTGCAATCCACCCCGTGACTGCTTCCTCCAGTTGGCCGGATCCAGTGAAGGACTTCTGGGAAAGCGGCAGCGCCGAGCGCTTCTACCTCTCAGGAGAACGCGGCGAGCGGCTGAACTGGCTGGTACGGCGGAAGGACGGCGTCCTGGAGTACACAAAGACCTTCCGAATTGGCTTGACCGCCGTTTCTGACCAGTACCGGCAGGCACGGCGGCTGGTAGCCTCGGCTGGAGCGCGCGATCTTCGACGCGGCTTCACGTACACATTCATCCTTCTGGCGACAAGCGTGTGGCTCGTATCGCTGGCAGCCCTTGTCTGGTGCGCCGCCCGCATCAGCCGCCCGATTCAACGGTTAACAGAAGGCCTGTCAGAACTGGCAGCGGGTAATCTCAGCGTCCGGGTCGCGGATCATCGCGACGACGAAATCGGCGCGGCCATTCGAGCATTCAACCATATGGCGGAACAGCTTCAGGAGAGCCGGAGCCGGCTTGTGTATCTCACACAACTGGCGAGCTGGCAAACGCTCGCCCGCAAGATGGCGCACGAAGTCAAGAACTCATTGACGCCGATACGGCTGAACGTTGAGGAAATGGTGGCCCGGCATGGAGAGAACGATCGTGAGTTTGTCGAGCAGGCCGCGCAAATTATCGTCGACGAGGTGAACAGCCTCGAACGGCGGGTGCGCGCCTTCTCGGAGTTTGCGGCCGAACCGCCCGTCGAGCCGAAGCCCCTCGACCTGAATGCGATGATCGAGGAACGCATTGCGCTCCTGAAGCACGCGCATGCCGGTGTCACCTATGACCTGCGCCTTTCTCCGGACCGGCCCCGAGTTATGGCCGACGAAGACCTGCTGCGCGGGATTCTGACAAATCTGCTGGAGAATGCAGCCCAGGCCGCGGGCCCCGGCGGCACGGTTCTGGTGCGAACCGGCTTCGACAGCGCCTGCACAGTGATCGATATTCAGGACTCCGGACCGGGGCTGAGTCCTCTCGCGCGGCAATCTCTGTTCGAGCCGACCATCAGCTTCAAGCGAGGCGGTATGGGTTTGGGGCTTTCGATCGCCCGCAAGAGCGCGCTTCTATCCGGAGGCGACATTGTCCTCATCGAGGGTGAGCTCAGCGGCGCAGCATTCCGCGTGAAGCTCCCGCGTGCAGCGGCGGTCGCCGCCCAGGTATCGGCATGAAGCGAATCGTAATCGTAGACGACGAAGACAACATTGGCAGGACGCTGCGGCTGATTCTCGAGCGAGAGAACTATCACGTCACCGTGTGCCGCACCGGAACGGAATTTCGCGGGCATCCGGAAGTTGCTCGCGCGGATGCGTTCCTGATGGACGTCCGGCTGCCGGATGTGAGCGGCATCGACCTCCTCCGGGAGCTCCGGCAGGCCGACCCTCGAACGCCCGTCATCATGATCTCCGGGCACGCCACAATCTCCGACGCAGTCGAAGCCACTCGCGCGGGCGCCTACGACTTCCTCGAAAAGCCCGTCGGAAGGGACCGCCTGTTACTGGCTATCAAGAACGCGATCGAGCAATCCAGCCTGCGGGAAGAGAACGAACGGCTGAGAGAGCTGGTCGCGTGCAGCTCCAAAATGATCGGGACCAGCCGCGTGTTTCGGGACGTCGTCGAGCAGGCAACGCTCGCCGCCCGCTCCGACGCACGGATTCTGCTTACCGGCGAGTCCGGCACCGGCAAGGAGCTGCTTGCTGCCCACATTCACGAGAACAGCCCCTTCGCATCGGGACCTTTCGTCAAGGTGAACTGCGCCGCCATCCCAACCGAGCTGTTGGAGAGTGAGCTGTTCGGGCACGAGAAGGGCTCGTTCACGGGCGCGTCGGCCACGCGTAGAGGCAAGTTCGAGCTGGCCGACGGAGGAACGCTCTTTCTGGACGAAGTCGGCGATCTGCATTCGGCCTCCCAGGCCAAGCTGCTGCGCGTTCTTCAGGAAGGCGAGTTCCACCGTGTCGGGGGCGAGCAGCCGATCCGCGTGTCCGTTCGCGTCGTATCCGCCACCAACCGCGATCTCTCCCAGCTCGTTGCCCAGGGGAAGTTCCGGGAGGATTTGTACTACCGGCTTTGCGTCGTGCCGATCCGAGTTCCGGCGCTGCGGGAACGTACCTCCGACATCCCCGCCCTGGCCCAATACTTTCTCGCGGACTTCTGCGCCCGCAATAACTTCAAAGCCAAGACGATCGCTAAGGACGTGTTTCCATACTTTGAGGCCTATCCCTGGCCCGGCAACGCGCGGGAGCTGCGCAACGTCGTCGAGCGCATGGCGATTCTCACGCCCGGGGACGTGCTTGTTCCCGAGTCGATTCCTGTGGAGATCCGTGTGCCACCCGATCCAACGCCGCGATCTACAGTGCAGGAGGCGCGGCTGAGAGCGGAACGCGAGCACCTTTTGCGAGCGCTCGAGGCGGCGCAATGGAATGTATCAAGCGCTGCGCGCGCTCTGGGCATGGAGCGGACAAACCTGCATAAGAGGATGCGGGCGCTCGGGCTGTCGCGGGAACGTTAGCCGTTGCGTCCCCATACGGCGAGGAAGACCTCGGCGGCAAAGGCTTCGACTTCGCGGTTCGTTTCCGCCTCCCATTCCTTGCGCCTCTGCTCGTAGAGCTTCTCGAGAAGCCGGTAACGCCTGGACGCCTCAACCGCACGCAACCGCTGCTGGTCGATCCGCTTCGAGATTTCCATTGCGCGCGATTCGAGCCTGGCCTGGTGCTGGCCCAGCGAGCGCCTCCACGAGGCAAGGGCCTGAAAGTCTTCGAGACGCGGCGCCGCTGCGAGCGCGCTCTCTTCAGCCAGGTACTCCTCGCGCAGCCGCTGCTGGGCTTGCCGCACTGCCTCCAGCTCGGCAAGCAACTTACGCAGAGTCTCCTGCTCCGCCTCCATCTGGCGCTGCCGCAGATCCTTCACTCTCGACAGCCGGAACTCAAAGCGCTTCATGCCGCCTTACACCGCGACCTTCCTTCCGAGCTGGGTCAGACGTTCGATTGTCTCAGCGAGCGGGGCCTCGACCGCGGCATCCTGTCGCAGAAACTGCATCAGCTCCGACCGCGTCTGAATCGCGGCATCGAGCTTCGGATCCGTGCCAGAGACATAGGCCCCCAACTGAATGAGGTCCTGCGCCCGCTCATAGGCCGCGAGCGCTTCACGGATCCGCATTGCCGCCTCCTTCTGTTCGGGAGTGGCAACCCGAGAGGCCAGACGGCTGACCGAGCGAAGCACATCGATGGCGGGGTAGTGGCCCGCGGCGCCGAGCTCACGCGACAGGATGATATGCCCGTCCAGGATGGCGCGCACGGCGTCCGAGATTGGCTCGTTGAAGTCGTCTCCCTCGACAAGCACGGTAAAGAAGGCGGTGATGGAACCCTTCGGAAAGTTGCCCGCCCTCTCAAAAATCTTCGGCAGCAGATTGAACACGGAGGGCGGATACCCCTTCTGACTCGGCGGTTCGCCCGCAGCGAGTCCGATTTCCCGCTGCGCCATGGCAAGACGCGTCACGGAGTCGGCCACAAGGAGAACATCCGCGCCCTGATCGCGGAAATACTCGGCAACGGCGAGCGCGACGAAGCAGGCGCGAAGGCGTAGCGGCGCAGGCCGGTCCGAAGTCGCCACCACCACGACGGACCGCTTCAGGCCCTCCTCGCTGAGCTCATGTTCGAGAAAGCCTCGTACCTCGCGGTTGCGCTCGCCAATGAGCGCAATCACGGTCACCTCGGACTTGTTGTGACGGGCCATCGCTCCGAGAAGCGTACTCTTGCCGACGCCGCTGCCACCGAAAAGCCCGATTCGCTGACCCTTTCCGATCGGCATCATGGCGTCGATGGCCCGGATACCTGTCGCAAGCGGCTGGCTAATATGCTCGCGCTCGAGCGGCCCTGGAGGAGGCTGATAGAGGTCGTAAGCCGCTTCCCCGCGGATTGGAGGGCCGCCGTCGATCGGCTGTCCGAAGCCGTCGAGAACCCGCCCCAGCAATTCCCGTCCGACTGTCACGCGGGCGTCGTCCGGATTTGCAGTGATTGGATCTCCGAGCTGCAGTCCATCCGTCTCCTCGAGAGGGATCGACAGAACGCGGCCATTGCGAAAGCCAACGACCTGCGTGCGGATGCGGCGCCCGCCGGACGTCTGGATGACACAGAAGTCACCGATCGCGGCTGCCGGCCCCCGCGATTCGACCAGTAGACCAACCAACTGCGTCACCTCTCCAGTCCATAGCACCGGCTCACAACGTGCGAGAGATTCAAGATACGGGGAAATATTCCAGCGGGATTCGCTCATCTCTGCCTTTCGAGAATGTCGGCAAAGCCTCGTTCAATCTGCTGCAACTGCGTCTCAAGACCCGCATCCATCGTGCCACGCGACGTTTCAAACAGGAGGGCGCCGCGTTCGAGCGCGGGATCCGCCTTGACTTCGACCGAAACCGAAGGGCCAATCGCTTCGAGATGGTTACGGATCGCAGGAACATCTTCCGGGTGAACGCGGATCGTCTGCACCTCCCGCAAAGCCAGCTTCTCGGTCGCCACCTTTACTAAGCCGAGGATGGCTTCCGGGTCTACCTGGAGCTCTCGCTTGAGAATCCGCCGCGCCACTGCAATGGACAATGCGACGAGGTCCTGCTCCGCCTCGTGTCGAAACCGGCTCTTCAGCGCTGCCAGCTCTGCAACGGAACGAGCCATCCTTTCGACCATCGGATCAATCTTTGCAGATGCCCGTTGCATTCCCAGCGCCTCTCCTTCACGCAGACCTCGCTGGTATTCCGCTTCGCAGCGGCGCCTCCACTCGGCCTCGGCTTCAGCGAGACGAACTTGCCATTGCCTTTCCAGTAACTCAGCAGGCGGATCCGGGGATTCCTGAGAAGCAGCGACCGGTTCCTGCTCGACGGCCGGGCTGTCCACTTTCGGCCATTCGATCGGAGCCACCGTTGCCGCTCCAGGACGGATGATCCTACATGACATACTGCTCGCCGACTGCGCCCTTGAGGCTCAGGACACCTTCGCTTTCCAACTGCCGCACAACCGCGATAATCTGCTGCTGCGCCGCCTCCACCTCCTTAATCTTGACCGGGCCGAGAGCTTCCATGTCCTCGCGCAGCATCTCGGCGCCGCGCTGCGACATGCATTGCATAAAATGATTTCTCAACTGCTCGCTCGTGCCCTTCAACGCAATCGTAAGAACCTTCCGGTCGATGCGAGCAAGCACCTCCTTGAGTCCTGCGACATCAATCAGCAGCAGGTCTTCAAACACAAACATCAGATGGCGGATTGTCTCTGCAAGGGGCGGATCGGACTGCTCGATGGTGTCGAGAAGCTCCTTACTCGAAGCCGAATCCAGACGGTTGAACATCTCGGCGACTGCGCGGACGCCACCGTAGGATTCGCGGCTGAGCTCGCCGAGCGCCCTCAGCTTTTGCCCAATGATACCGGCAATCCGGGAAATGATATCGGGCGAAATCTGCTCCAAATTAGCCATGCGAACGGCCACGTCCGCTCGCATCTCGGGCGGAAGCGAGAACAGAAGTGCCGCGGCCTGGGAAGAGCTCAGGTGTGACAGGATGAGAGCGATGGTCTGGGGATGCTCGCTGTGAATGAACTTCGCCAGCTGCTGAGGATCCGCCTTCTGCAGTGCATCGAAACTGGCGGCTTCACTGCCGAGCTGCTTCAGCAAACGCTCAAGAAGCCTTTTCGCCTGCTCCGGGCCAAACGCCTCGACGAGAATCTTCTGCGCATACTCCAGCCCGCCGCGAAGGACGTAGTTATGCGCAAGCGTCATCTGATAGAACTCTCCGAGTACCGCCTCGGCCTGCTCGTTTGTAATTGCGGGAAGCCGGGCGACCTCGCGCCCGATCAGAGACACCTCCTCCTCGCTGAGCTCGCGAAGAACTCTCGCGCTCGCCGCCTCGCCAAGGGTCACCATCAAAATGGCCGTCTTACGAAGACCGCTTAGCTGCGGTTCCTGACGCTCTGGGCTTTTGTTGGTATTGGTAATCAACGGTCATCCCCCTCGCTTAGCCACGTCCGAACGACGTGGGCCATTGCAACGGGATCCTTCAATGCCTGCTCCGCCAGGTGTTTCTTCAACGCCTCGGCCTTCCGCGCCACCGGCGGCGCCTTCAGCGACTTCAGGATCTCCGCCTCCTGCGCCTCCTGCAGCGCCGCGTTTTCCGCAATCTGAGCCTCGATCTGCTCTTCAAGGTCCGTGCTTTCGCTTGAAGGCAGTTCGGCGCGGTCGGAAGGAGCTTCCACGGACTGCCGCATCTCCACCTTCAGTTTCCGCTTCCGACGGCTGCGGATGAGCACCGCCGCAATCAGGCCGATCAGCACGATCAGCGTTGCGGCGCCTATGCCAATGAGCACCGGTAGATTGGTGGTTTTGAGGGCGCGCTCCAGCCACTCCGGAACACGCAGACCGGCCGGGGGCGGAGGAGGTCCGGGAGGCGGTTCAGACTTCAGCGTGCTTTCAAAGGGCAGGGTTTCGACAGTAATCTGGTCGCCGCGTTCGGGCCGCAGTCCGACCACACCGGCCACAACGTCGCGAATGACCTTCAGCCGCTCGGGAGACGGCGGCACCAAGATCCGTTTCGCCTGCGGCCCGGTTCCCTGCCACGTGACATCCTGATCCAGCAACACCGCGACGGACAATCGCCGCACCTCGCCCTGGGGAAGGCGCAGGCGTTTCACCAACCGGCTCGGCTGGTAAGTCAGATTCTCGGTCTTGCGGCTCACCGAGGCCGTCCCGCCGCCGCCAGGACGGACAGCCGGTCTTGGCATATTGGAGGCCGTGCCTGGCACGCCGCTCGCTGCGGTCGTTCCAGTGCTCGTCTCCTCCGATCTTTGGGAAGTCAGAATGACGGAGGCCGACGGATCGTACCGCTCCTCGCTCTGCTCTCCGCTCGTGAAATCACAGTCTATTGACACGCCGGCCCGGTACTTGTCACGGCCGAGCAAAGGCTCCAGCGTCGCGTGGACCTTTGCGAGCATGTCGCGCTCCATCTTCCTTCGGAACTCGAGCAGCTCTTCGGAATTCTGAGCCTCATCGTCTTCCGCCCGCCGCCGTTTGCTCAGCAAATTCCCGTGCATGTCGAGAATGGCGACTGCTTCCGGCTGAAGCCCCTCGACAGCGCTCGCTACCAGATGCGCAATGGCGTCGACGTTCGCCGGAGCCAGCTTCGCCCCTGCCCGCAGCTTCACCATCACGCTTGCCTTTGCGGGCTCGCGCGACTCAACAAAAACACTGTCTTTCGGAAACGTTACATGAACCCGGGCGGCCTCAACCTCGGAAAGCGCCATGACGGACCGCTCCAGTTCTCCTTCGATAGCCCGCCGGAAGTTTACCTGTTCGGTAAAATCCGTAACCCCGAAGTTGGTCGAGTCGAAAAGCTCGAATCCAATGCGACCCGTCTTCGGCAGTCCGCTCGCCGCCATCTGCAGCCGTACTTCGGCCACGCGTGACGATGGGACAAGGATGGTTGAGCCTCCATCCGTCACACGGTACTCGACGCCGGTCTCGCGCAGGCGATTGACAACTGCTCCGGCATCCTCGGCAGCCAGCCCCTGATAGAGGGGCCGAAAGTCACGCTCCCGGTTCCACCGCGCCAGGGCAATGATACCGACAATCACGGCCAGAGCGGCCCCGGCAATTGACAGTTTTTGCCTGCGGGACAGCCGGTTGAAGAGCTGCTTCAGTTGTTCCATGCCAACGACCGAGCCGCCTGCCTCACAACTGCATCCGCATTACTTCCTGATAGGCCTGAACCACCTTGTTTCTGACCTGCAGGAACAGATCAAGGGAAAGCTCGGCCCGCTGCGTCGCCAGCACCGTCGAGTGCACTTCTTCCGCCTCGCCTGACAGAAATCGCTGCACCGTCTGCGACGCCTCCTGCTGGAAACGGTCGACCTTCTCAATCGCTTCCTCAAGAGCCTGATAAAAGCCGTTCGCTTTTCCAGCACTCCCGGGCTTCGCCGCCTCAGGAAGGGCGACGCCGGAGACGGCAGGGGAAGGAAGAATCGGAGACGCCATGGTTACCTCAGCAGATCAATCGATCGTTGAATCATGTCCTTGACAGCCGCCATCGCGGATACGTTCGCCTGATATCCCCGCGCCGCGCTCATCAGGTCCACCATGTCTTCCACCGGATTCATGGCCGGAAACAGGACATACCCGTCGGAATCGGCATCGGGATGGCCCGGCATGTAGCGTTTCTCCGGCTCCCTCAAATCTTCCACGACCTCCGCAATCCGAACCCCTGTGGCGCTCGAATCAAGAGCAGTCTGAAAGACAGCCGAGAACGGCGAAGTTTGCTCCTCGCTCACGAAGACTGCATCCCGGCGCCGGTACGGCCCTCCTTCCGGTGTCCGCGTCGTTTCCGCGTTGGCGATATTCTCGACGAGTAACTCCGCCCGCCCGCGTTGAGCGGCCATTCCGGATGCGCTGACAGAAAGCAGAGAAAACAAGCTCATCCTTCTCGACCTTCCTTAATCGCACTGCGTACCATTCGAATGTGCGACCGCATTAGCTGTGCAGCGAGGTTGAACCGCATGGAATTCTCGGCCAGCAACCTCGCCTCCCGGTCCAGGCTGACGTTGTTTCCGTCGTTCTTAACCGGCAGATCAGGTTCAATAATGTTTGGCTTACCCCCCTGAACCAGACTCATGAACTCGAATTGGAAGTCGATGTCCCGCGTCCGGTAGCCAGGCGTATCGATGTTGGCGATGTTTGACGCCACCAGCTTCTGACGGCGGCTCAGCAGGTCCATGTAGTGTTCTATGCGATTCGCAACCGGATCGAGCATGCGGCTACGCACTAAGCACGTAGCTTGCCACTGCATCTCCCAGAAACGACGCGAGCCGCCCGAGGCCTCTACTTCGCAGACGTGACGTGATTTTGACGCCCGACAGAAGATTGGCGCCGCCACGAGGGTTAATATTGCGTCGGATAAGCGCGTTTCATTTCGGATGCCGTTTCGAGAGCCGTTCCAATTTGAACCAAAGGCCCCTTGCCGATACCCGGACATTTTCTCGACTCCGCCTTCCAAGCCCGCCGGTTTTCTACGAGCTCCGGCCAGAAGGGATACAGCCGGCACTGGGTTGGCTTGGCGGGATGGATACGACAGCCGCTTTCCTCAAGGAAATGGCACTGCGAACGGGACGGTTTCCGTAAGCGAATGAGGTGGCGCGTCCGATAGACATAGCGTGCCTCGAATTCGGCGGGGGAGAGGCGGAGAAATGCTGCAGCTTGTTGCACGTCCTTTTCGGTCAAATATACAAAGCCGCGCGTCCTGCAGCAGTTGGTGCAACCCGGCTGGCAGGCGAAGCGAATCCCATCCATCGACTCCCAGGATATCCCGGCTTCAAATCGCTCCAACCCGCCATTCTGCAGTGGTTTATCCTGTAGGTGTGAACCGGGCGGTGCGCCTCGTTGCAATCGTGGTACTCCTTCTGGCCCTCCTGCCAATTCAGGCCTCCCCCGCCCAGCGTGTGCTAGTAGTCGCCTTCGACTCCGTCATTGCCCCCATCACCGTGGAGGTGCTGGAGAAGGCAATCCGGGAGGCGGAACGGCAAAACGCTGGACTCATCTTGATACGTATCGACACGCCCGGCGGCCTTCTTGACGCAACTCGCGAAGTTGTTTCGAAGATGCTTGCCTCGCCTGTGCCGATCGTCACCTATGTTGCGCCGAGCGGCGCCCGCGCCGCGTCCGCGGGATTCTTCATCCTCCAAGCCGGTGATGTAGCGGCGATGGCGCCCGGCACGAACACGGGGGCGGCGACTCCGGTCGCCTCAGGGCAGCAGATGGATGAAACGATGCGCAAGAAGCTTCAGAGCGACACCGCCGCATGGCTGCGGAGCATCGTTTCGCAGCGTGGACGAAACGCTCCACTCGCCGAGAAAACCGTGCTCGAAGCACGATCGTTCACCGAGACGGAAGCGCTCGAAAACAAGCTGATTGAACTGATTGCTAAGAACCAGCAAGAATTGCTGGCCCAATTGGATGGCCGCGAAGTACGCCGGTTCGACGGTTCGGCGGCCACTCTCCAGACTGCCCATGCCGAGGTCATCGAGTATCAGCCCAAGGTGCGAGAACGGATTCTGACGGCGATCAGCGATCCGAATATCGCTTTCCTCCTGTTGATTCTCGGCGCCTTGGGCATCTACATCGAGTTCTCATCTCCCGGGCTGATCTTTCCTGGGGTGGCGGGCGGCATTCTTCTGGTGCTCGGTCTGTTTGCCCTCTCCGTTCTGCCGATCAACTGGCTCGGAGTCACCCTGATTGTCCTGGCGCTGGCCCTTTTCGCTCTGGAGGCGGTTTACACGTCTCACGGCATTCTTGCAGCAGGAGGCGCAACAGCGATGATTCTTGGCGCGCTGCTTCTGATCGAAGGGCCGCCCGAGATTCGCATCCGCCTGATCACCGCAGTCGCCGTGGCTTTACCCTTCTCTCTGATTACCGTCTTTCTTCTGTCACTCGCCATGCGGGCCCACCGGCGAAAAGTGATGACCGGCGGACGAGGCATGATAGATGAGATCGGCGAAGCTCGGACGGCACTTACCCCAGAGGGCAAGGTGTTTGTCAAAGGAGAATATTGGGACGCCATCAGCTCCACGCCAGTCGAACCCGGGGCGCAAGTTCGGGTGGTGGGAATTGAAGGTCTCCGTCTCCGGGTGGAGCCGGTCGCTTAGACAGGTTGCTGAAAGGAGATGAGATGAATGTCTCATGGCCCTCCTGGTCGGCGGTAAGCTCCGG
>CALGAR010000025.1 GCA_937959285.1 uncultured Bryobacterales bacterium | reverse complement strand
GGGGGCGTCGACCCGGCGACGCGCGTCGTACCGGTCTTGGCAGCCGCCGCAAAACAGAGCTGGGATCAGATTCGAAAGCTGCACACGGAAGACTACCGCCGACTCTTCGAACGGGTCAGTCTTTACCTTGGACCCTCAAGGAGCGAGATCCCGACCGACGAACGCATCGTTGCCTTCGCGGACGGGCGCGATCCCGGGCTTGCCGCCTTGTATTTCCAGTTCGGACGCTACCTCATGATTTCAGGCTCCCGCCCGGGCACGCAGCCCCTGAACCTGCAAGGCATCTGGAACCGGGAAGTTATCCCTCCATGGGCCAGCGGCTACACCATCAACATCAACACCGAGATGAACTACTGGCTGGCGGAAGTGGGGAACCTCTCCGAATGCCACGAGCCGTTGTTCCGAATGCTTTCCGAGCTCGCAGTTAATGGCCGCAAGGTGGCCAAGGAGATGTACGCCCGCCGGGGATGGGTCGCCCATCACAATACGACGCTCTGGCGGAGCGCACAGCCTGTTGATAACGCCCCTATGCCGTCCTTCTGGCCCCTCGGCGGCGCCTGGCTCTCGCAGCATCTCTGGGAGCACTACCAGTTCACGGGAGACAAGAACTTCCTGCGCACCACGGCCTACCCTTTGATGAAAGGGGCTGCGGAGTTTCTCTCGGACTGGCTGATTGATGACGGCAACGGACGCCTGGTGACAGCGGCTGGCGTGTCACCGGAAATCGGCTTCCGCTACAAGGACGCCCAGGGTCGGGAGAGGCGCTCCGGCGTTTCCATGGGTCCGACGATGGATCTGGCGATCATCCGGGAACTCTTCCACGCCGTCATCGAAGCAAGCACGATCCTCGATGCAGACGCCGGCTTTCGCGAGGAGCTACGGCAGAAGCTCGGCCGCTTGCTTCCGTATCAGGTTGGTGCGCGCGGCCAGCTTCAGGAGTGGGCCGAGGACCACATGGAGACCGATCCGCAGCACCGGCACATCTCCCATCTCTACGCTCTTCACCCTGGAACCCAAATCAGCAAGCGGCGTACGCCCAAACTCTATGAGGCGGCGCGGCGGACGCTCGAGCTGCGGGGCGATGAAGGCACCGGCTGGTCGCGTGCCTGGAAGATCAACTTCTGGGCTCGCATGGAGGATGGGGAGCGCGCCTACAAGCTGCTGCGCAACCTCTTTCAGCCAGCCAAGTCCGGCGAGATCCGGTACAACCGGGGCGGCGTTCTTCCGAATCTCCTCTGCTCTCATCCGCCCTTTCAGATTGATGGCAACTTCGGGGGCGCTGCTGGTATTGCCGAAATGCTTTTGCAGAGCCATGCGGGCGAGCTCCACCTGCTTCCGGCGCTGCCGTCAGCATGGCCGTCCGGATTCGTCAAAGGGTTGCGGGCACGAGGCGGCTTTGAGGTAGACATCGAGTGGAAGGAAGGCCGCCTTGTCTCTGCAACCATCCGTTCTCTACTCGGCAATCCCTGCCGCCTGCGGCTGGGCGACAAAACCAGCGAGTTTCCCACCGAGCGCAACCGAACCTATCGCGTAACGGAAACTCTCCGGATGTCAGCAGCCAGCGGCCATCTCGCGGTCCCGGACGCCGAGTAAGTAGAGAATACCGTCGAGACCAGACCTGGAAATCGACTGCCTTGCGCTGCTTCGCACAATCGGCTTGGCGCGGAACGCAATCCCGAGTCCCGCAATCCTCAGCATCGGCAGATCGTTGGCTCCATCGCCAACGGCGATCGTTTGTTCCAGGCTCAGATTCTCCTGGCGGGCAATTGCTTCCAGCAGCTCCGCCTTCTTGGCGCCGTCGACGATCTCGGAGCAGACTTCGCCGGTAACAACACCGTCCCGAACCTCCAGTTCGTTTGCGTGCAGGAAATCAATGCCGAGCCGCTTCTGAAGCTCGCGGCCAACAAAGGTAAAGCCGCCCGAGAGAATCGCCATCTTGTAGCCCAGACGGCGCAGCGTAGCGGTGAGCCTTTCGGCGCCATCCATGAGCGGTACTCTCTCCCGTACGGTGTTCAACGCAGATTCAGGCAGACCGCGCAGCAGCGAGACTCGCTTGCGAAAACTGGTCTTGAAATCGAGTTCGCCCCGCATTGCCGCTTCCGTAATCTTCTGCACCTGTTCTCCGACGCCTGCAAGCTTGGCTAGCTCGTCGATGACTTCCGTCTGTATCAGAGTCGAATCCATGTCGAAGGCGATCAGACGGCGGTTCCGGCGATAGACGTTATCGTGCTGGAAGGCGATATCGATTTCGTGTTCCTCCGTGAGCCGCAGCAAGGAGGCGCGCATGCCGTCCTCATCGGTAAGTTCCCCCGATACCGCAAGCTCGACGCAAACCCGGCTCGGCCCATTGCAAGGAGTCAGGGGCGTCCGCCCGGAAAGACGGTCGATGCGGTCGATGTTAAGGCCTTCCCGCACGATGATTCCACTGACCTCGGCGAGATGGCGCGCTGTGATATCCCTGCCGAGCAGCGTGATAAGGAAGCGGCCTTTCGTCTGGCTGTCGACCCACTTTTGGTATTCGTCCGCTGAAACCGCTGTATACCGAATCTGAACTCCCAGTTGGTGCGCTTCGAGCAGCAGGTCCGTCAGCAGTGTCGAAGACTTCATCTCTGGTGTCAGTTCCACCAGAATGCCGAGTGTCAGCGCATCGTGAATGACTGCCTGGCCAATATCGAGAATACGGGCATTCGAAGAGCCGAGGATCCTGGCGAGCGAGTGAGTGACTCCTACTTTATCGGGTCCTGTGATATTAATCAGCAAGACCCGCGATTCGGGCGATTTGAGCATTCTCTTTCAGTTTAGCTTCCAGGCTGCCGAAATCGAATTCCACGGCTGCCCGGGTTCATATACACTGGAACCTTTGCCATGGCAACCCCAGACCTGTCTCCTCGCCGCCTGCGCCTCACGCCGCTTCAATGGACGATCTGCGCCGTGGCGGCGCTAGGCTTCGCCTTCGATATATACGAACTCCTCGTGCTGCCGCTGATCCTCCGTCCGGCGTTGATTGAGCTGGCGGGCATCCGTCCCGGCACACCTGAGTTCAACAATTGGGTCAGCCTGTTGTTCTACGTTCCCGCGGTTGCCGGGGGTATCTTCGGCCTGATTGGCGGATACCTGACGGACCGGTTTGGCCGGCGCCGCATTCTCACTTACAGCATCCTGCTATATGCCTTCTCCGCGCTCGGCGCCGGCTTCTCCACAAGCCCGGAGATGCTGCTTTTCCTTCGCTGCACCACATTCATTGGTGTTTGCGTCGAGTTCGTTGCCGCCGTCGCCTGGCTGGCGGAGCTATTCCCCGATCCCAAGACGCGGGAGGCCGTTCTCGGCTATACGCAGGCTTTTTCCTCCTTGGGCGGGTTGATGGTGACGGCCGCCTATTATCTTGCCGTGACGCTTGGCCCGTCGCTGCCCGCCATCTACGGCGGGCATGAGGCGTGGCGGTATACGCTGATTTCGGGCGTCCTTCCGGCTTTCCCGCTGATGATCATTCGCCCCTTCCTGCCTGAATCACCCAATTGGCAAGAGAAGAAGGCGAAGGGAACGCTGAAGCGCCCAAGTTTCGCGGAACTGTTCCAGCCGCAGTACCGAAAAACAACCCTCGTGACCGCGCTGATGTTTGCATGCAGCTATGGAGCAGCTTTCGGCGCCATCCAGCACATCCCAAGGATCGTTCCGGGCCTTCCCGAAGTGGCCAACCTCGCCCGTCCGGTGCAGGAGCAGATTATCAGCTCGGTTCAGTTCTTTCAGGAGATTGGCGGGCTGCTGGGGCGCTTCTTGCTTGCCTTCCTGGCGGTCCGGATCCTGAGCCGCCGGAACCTCCTCCGCGTCTTCCAACTCCCAGGGCTCATCCTTGTTCCTCTCGTCTTCCTGTATCCGGCCGTGCACAACCTGGAGATGCTGAAATGGGGCATCTTCCTGGCCGGCCTGCTCACTGTCGGCCAGTTCAGCTTTTGGGGCAACTATCTGCCGCGCGTCTATCCCATCCACCTGCGCGGTACCGGCGAGAGCTTTGCAGCCAATATCGGCGGCCGTATGATCGGCACTTCGATGGCCGTGGTAACTGCGCAGCTGGCAAACGTCATGCCGGGAACCGGCCCAGCAATGAAAACCGCGTATGCAGCCGCCGCGGTCGCGTTCGGTGTCTACGCGATCGGTTTCACCGCGAGCTTCTTCCTGCCCGAGCCTAAAGAGGGCAAGCTCTTGGAGTGACAATGAAAATATATGGCTTCTTCGACGCCGGAAGGTCCGGCGCCTGCCGCCAGTAAGCGGACTGCCTGGATCCGGCTCTGGCAAATTGTCACCAAAGTTCAACCAGAGAAGATTGATCCCGTTCTGGCGTTGCGCAACACAGCCGGGGTGGGACTTCCCCTTTTCTTTGGCCTTCTAATTGGGGATATTGAAGCGGCAGTTGCGGTGAGCGCAGGCGCTCTTACCACGTCATTTTCAGACAGCTCCGATCCCTACCCGCACCGCGGGCGACGAATGTTCCTGGTCAGCCTGCTTGTGGCTATCGCCGTTAGCGTCGGCGCCTTGTCCGCCGAGCAGCACGCGATTGCAGTGGCGGTCGCGACCCTGTGGGCCTTTGCCGCCGGAATGCTGGTGCTGTTCGGTACCCACGCGGCGGACATGGGGCTCATCAGCCTGGTGACCCTGGTCGTCTTCGCAGGCCACTACTTGCCTCCAGAGCACGCCTTGTCAGCCGGACTGCTCGCCTTGGCGGGTGGGCTCCTCCAAACGGTCTTGTCAGTGGCGCTGTGGCCCATCCGCCGCTATGAACCGGAACGCCGGGCGCTGGCCGACCTCTATCAGGAACTCTCACGCGTTGCCGCGGGGCCGATCCGCGCCTCCGAAGCCCCTCCGGCGACAGCGCAGGCAATCCAGGCGCGAGCCGCGCTCGACACTCCCGGCCGCGGGCACAGTCTCGAGAGCAACCGCTACCGTTCCTTGCTGAACCAGGCAGAGCGAATGCGGCTAAGCATGCTCGCGCTCGCCCGGTTGCGCACTCGTCTGGACCGCGAGAACCCAAATGACCCGGCTGGCAAGCTCCTCGAGCGCTGCTTCATTTTGACGGCAGAGATACTTTCCTCCGTCGCCAGTGCACTCGTGAGCGGGCAGCCGCCAGTAGCCACGTCGGAGCGCCTGGCGGAAGTGCAGCAACTAGCCGAGGAACTGCGTGCCGTGGAACGAACGGAACGGCCGGCGCTTGCGGCGATGATCCGCGATGCTCGCCATCAGATCGACGCGCTTGCAGGACAACTCCGCGCTGCGGTGGATCTGGCCGCGTATGCGACACCGGCGGGCCAGGCGGCCTTCGAAGAGCGGCAGACCCGGCAGCCCTGGCAGTTCCGCATCCGTGGAACGATGGCCGTGATCCGGGCTAACCTCAGCCTCCGGTCCGCCGCATGGCGCCACGCCATCCGTATGGCCGCATGCGTAGGCATCGGTGACGCTCTGGCCCGCAGCCTCCCCTGGCAAAGGTCCTACTGGCTGCCCATGACGATCGCCATCGTGCTCCGGCCGGATTTTGCTTCCACGTTCAGCCGCGGCACGCTGCGGCTGGCGGGAACATTCGCCGGCCTCGTCGTGTCGACGGGCCTGTTCCACCTTCTGCACCCGGCCCTCGGCCTCCAGGTCCTGCTGATCGCCGTTCTGACGTTCCTGCTTCGCTGTTTTGGACCTGCAAACTACGGCATCTTCGTGACTGCCGTCACCGCCCTTACGGTCTTCATGGTTGCAATTGTGGGTGGCGTGGCGCCAAGCGAAGTCATCAACGCGCGGGCTTTAAACACCGTGGTAGGCGGAAGCCTCGCCCTGGCGGCGTACCTGATCTGGCCCACGTGGGAGCGGACACAAGTCCCCGAAGCGATGGCCAGCATGCTCGACGCTTACCGCGACTATTTCCGCGCGGTCCGGGATCATTACACGCATCCCGAAATCCAGGCACCTCACAAGCTGGATCGCGCACGCGCCGCCTCACGGCTCGCACGTTCAAACCTGGAGGCGTCCGTGGACCGCTTCAGCGCGGAACCCGGAGCTTCTCCGGCACGGCTCAGCACCTTGAGAGCCATGCTTGCGAGTTCACACCGTCTGATTCATGCCATCATGGCGCTCGAGGCGGGCCTGTCCACCAGCCATCCTGTGCCCCCTCGCAAAATGTTCCATACCTTCGCCGATCACGTCGAACTGACGCTTTACTGTCTGGCTGCAGCCCTGCGTAGTTCAATGCCGCTCCATGTCGAGAATCTGCCGGATCTGCGGGAGGACCACCATGCGCTTGTTCATTCCGGGGACTCCCTCACCGAACGCTATGCCCTCGTGAACGTCGAGACAGACCGCATCACGAACAGCTTGAACACGCTCGCCGAGCAGACGCTTCAATGGCTGGAAATAAGCATGACTCAGAGTACTTCCAGGCAGGAAAAAACAGAGGGATGAAAGGAAGCGAGGGGCGAATACAGTACTCGCCCCTCGCCATGCTTTAGAACGTCAATCGCAAAGCAAGCTCGATGTTGCGCGGCCCCATCTGCTGGCCGGTATACTGGCCAAAGTTGGGGTCCGTGATGTTTGTGATCAAGCCGCCCTTGCCGTGACGGTTGAACGGATTGAGGAAGGTGCCGCGCAGCTCCAGACTGCGTACTTCGTCGAACTTGAACGCCTTCTGGATGCTGAGATCCTCGGACACCCAATGCCGGCTGCGGATGTTCGGCAGGTAAGGACCGACCGTTCCAAGCCGCTGAACCACGTTCTGGCCGCCCGGGAATACCGGCGGATTCGCGAACGCGGCCCGATTCAGGTAGGCCTCACCACCCGGAATGCCGCGGAAGTTGATTGGTGCATCCGGATTGAGAACAATCTTCTGCCCGGCAACATAGTCAGGCCGTGCCACGCTTCCGGTGGGGTTGCTGATGCCACCGGTGGTGATGGCGACCGGCCCGCCCGAGCGGAAGTTGTGGATGCCGGTAAGAGTCCAGCCTCCGATGATCTTGTCGGCAATGCCGCTCAGGTTGAGGGCCTTGCCGCGCCCGATCGGAAGCTCATAGATCCAGCTCACCTTTACGACGTGCGGAAGATGGTAGTTGGTGATTGCCCGCTCCAAACGGCGATTGAACACGTCGGCGACGGACTCGGCGTCGATCGCGTTATCGGTCAAGCCGATCGACTTCGACCACGTGTACGCGCCGAGCACAGCGAAGCCGCTCCTGAAGTGACGAGTCACCTGAACCTGCAAGGAGTTGTAGCTGGACGTACCCAGATTCGGGAAGACGTCATTAATTCCCGTGAACTGCGGGTACGGTCTCAGCGCCTGAAGGTTCGTTCCGCTAAAGCCGGGGTAAGGCTGCGGAATGGGGCTCGACGGGGTCCAGGGACGCGTCAGAATATCGCCGTACTGCTGCGTGATGGTGAACGGCAGGTTGTTGGGCTGTGAGAAGCCCTTGGCAATTAGTCGCGTGCCTTTGTTGCCTACGTAGTTGACTTCCAGAACTGTGGACGCCGGGAGCTGATACTGAATTCCGAAGTTCCAGTTCTGGACGTAGGGCAGCCGGTTGCCATCGGGATTGAAGTAATCGATACCGATGCCATTGGCAAGCGACGGGTTCTTGTTCGGCAGAGTGCCCGTGAAGTCCCGGTATCTCTCATGCATGTACCCGAGCACGTCTTCGGCAAACCGGATGGGAGTGTTCGCGGAGTTCACCGAAATGGTACCGTTGAACCCGAGAGTTCCTCCAAAGCCGAAGCCATTGGAAATTGGAGGTGTGTTGTTGATGCCGTATCCGCCTCGCATGACGAACTTCTCGGAGAAGGCGTAGGCGAAGCCGAATTTCGGCGAGAACTGCTTCCAATAGGTGTCCATAAACCCGCGCCGTCCAAGATCGTCCACGAACACAAGCGCCCCAGGACGATTCCCCGCTCCCGGGTTCGGCGCATTGAAGTCGATGCCAGACATGCGTCCAGCGACTTCGATCAGTCCGCCGACGACCTCCCAACGCAAACCGATATTCAGGGTCAGCTTGCGCGTCGCCTTCCAGTCATCCTGGAAATAGAATCCAGCGGTGCGCCAGCGGTGTCCGAAGTTGGTGGGCGAAACCGCACGGCTCGTACTGTTGTAAGCGCCGAGGAGGAAGCTGGCAAAGCTGTGACCGGTCTGGTTGATGAAGCCCGGAAGAGCGGTCTGGTTCGGGGAGAAGTTAAAGTCGCCGGAACCCGACTTGTTACGGGTGTTGAAGTAGTACCGCCGGTGTTCGAACCCGAACTTGAAGTTATGCTTGCCGGTCACGTAGGTCATGTCCACCTGACCGATTGTGGAACCGTTATAGGTCCCGCCTCGGTTTCCGGAGCCCAGACGTCCATCCGACCCGATACCGCCTCCCTGAAACGGCTGGCCGGAGAAGTTCAGCACCGGGAAGTGAGTCCCAGGGACGTTCTCGATGCCAAGCTGGGCCGGCCAGTCCTCATCGACATACACGCTTTCGTTTACGTTGCCGAAACGGTTGTAACCGAGAGCAGCGCGCCCGAGCAGTGTGGGTCTGAGAGTGAAGTCATACGCCATCCGGACCATTGTTCCGGGCGTGTCCTGATTCTGGTACACGTTCGTCGGCGAGCCCGGAGGTACGCCCCAGCGGTTGGCGCCGGAATTGTAACGGCTTCGGAAGTTGCGATTGAACATCGCACTGATTCGGTTGCTCTCGTTGAAGACGTGGTCGCCTTTGAACGTGAGCATGCGCTCCCGGAATTCTGGACAGCAAGCGCCGATCGAAGGCATGTTTCGGAGCATTGTGTCGAACATCGGGGAATCGATCGGGGCCAGTTCAAGGATCTTCGCGGAAACCGGACTCCAGCGGTTGCGCGGAATTACGTTGCCCGGGAAGGGATCGCGGACCCACGTCCCGTCGACGAGCCGCGACGTGGCCGGGTCGTAAATCGCCCCGAATCGAACGCCGCGTCCGAGAGCATCATTCCCCACGTTTGTTCCGGAAGAGGCATTGCCGGTGAAGTTGGCGTCGAACAGGCGGGAGAAATCTCCCTGCTTGAAATCGTCAACAGGGAGCGTAGTGAAGCCGGTCTGATTGTAGTCCTTTGCCGTCGTCCGCTCCATGTTGTGGAAGAAGAATGTCTTATTGCGCCCGTCGTATACCTTCGGAATGTACACGGGGCCGCCGATCGAGTAACCGTAGTTGTGCTGCTTGAACGGCTGGCGCGGAACGCCGGACGCGTTGGAATTGAAGCTGTTCGCGCGCAGAGCGTCATTCTGGCCGTAGTAATACGCCGAACCATGCAGCTCATTCGTTCCGGACTTCGTGGCGAAGTTCGCCACAGCGGTCTGGCCGCCCGAATACTGAGCGCTCGTGGTGCCAGTCTGAAGCTTGAACTCGCTGATGGACTCCGCCGACGGGCTGAACTCGCTGTTGGCGCCGCCAGCAATATCCATGCGGCCAACGGAGATTCCGTCAATCAGAATTTCGTGCGAAAAGTTCTGTGCGCCGTTGATCGAGCCCTGCCAAACGCCGCCAACAGTGCCCGGAAGCGACGTGAAGATAAACTGCTGAATCTGCCTGCGGCCGTCACCAACCGTGATCGGCCATGAGTCGAATTCCTTCTTGCTGACGTAGCTTCCAATCTCGGCAGTACCCGTTTCAATCAAGGGCGGCTCGCTCGATACGGTGATCTGATCTGTGACATTACCGATTTCGAGGGCGAAATCGACGGTCAGCGTCTGCGCAACGCCAAGGACCACGTTCTCGCGAATCGCAGATTTAAATCCTGGCGCCGAAACCGTGATACGGTAGGTTCCAGGAGGAAGACTGGGCATTCGGTAAATTCCAGCCTCCGTCGTTGTCGTCGGCAGTTCGACCCCAGTGGCAGGATTGAGAACCCTAACGGTGGCGCCTGCGATAGCCGCGCCCGAAGGGTCAGTCACGGTACCGTTAAGGGTTGCACGCTCGCCCTGAGCCCATAGGCCGAGGGTGAACACAAAACAGATACACAACAACCTCAATAACATCGAGGTTACCTCCATACTGAATGTCAACTCAGACTAACTCAGTTAACAAAGTGCACAATCGTGAATGACTATGCAGCCATCGCCCAAGCGCTGGAGCGCGACTCTACGAGCGCCCTCGAAGCTCATAAAGACAGCCGCAATGATCCCGATGAGCAGAACATTCCCACCAATAGCCTTAACTCCAGAACAGCGTCGTTCAGAGTTTGGTGTTTTCACGACATTACATTACCGAAAGCGTACTGTCAAGCAGGTAGCAATTACAAGATACGAAACGAAAGGCCCCTCTTTCCCGCTTGACCAGGGGCGCCCTTAGAGCGCCCCTGGCATGGCCGTGGCTCGAATCACACTCTAAAACTCGAGGCGGGACCCGATCATGAAAGACCGCGGGTTCCGCACCGAGGTGATTTTTCCAAACGTCTGCGGCGTCAGATATGATGTACCAACGCCATTAAATTGCGTGTGATTGAACACGTTGAAGCCGTCGGCGCGAATCTCGAGCCGCCGGCTCTCTCCAAGCCGGAAGAACTTGGTAAAGGACATGTCGAAGTTGTTCCAGCCCGGGCCCGTCAGTATGTTCCGGCTGAGCGGCGAGAACGTGCCAAAAGCGGGTAGTGTGAGGACCGACGTGTCAAACCAGCGGTCAATCGTGCGTTCGCCCTTTGGAAGAGCGGGGTTCGCCAATGCGACGGGCCGCTGCCCCGTTGCATAGCCGACACCGGCGTAGTCGCGCCCGATCGTCAACGGTATCGGCATTCCGGTGCGAATCGAAGTCACCCCGGAAATCTGCCATCCGCCGAATACTTTGCCAATCAGGTCGTTCCGGTTTTTCAGGAACGGCAGCTCGTAAAGATAGCTCGCGACGAAATTGTGGGTAACGTCGAGGCTGGCGCGGCCCCGCTCCGTCCGGGCATTCCGGGCATTCGGGTAGATACCGTAAATGCCCCCACTGAAGTCTGCATTATCGATCGTTTTCGAGAAGGTGTACGCCACCTGAAACATGAGCCCGTTTGAGAAGTTCCGGTTAAGGCCGAGCTGGAGCCCGTGGTAGTTCGCGTTGTAGCTCTGTTCGCGGTGGCTGATCGTACTCCAGCCCTTGTAAGGACGCTGTGAGTCTGCGTTGAGAAGGCCTTGGGCGATTCGCGCATCCGGCAGCGGCTGGTTCAGGTCGCGCGAGCGCATCATGTGAATTGTCCGCGATCCGGAGTAGCCGATCTCGAGCACGGTGTTGCCTGAGAGCCCGTGCTGAATGTTGAAGTTCCACTGCTGGCTGTACGGGGTAAGCTGATTGGGGTCGATGTTGCCGAGCGTGATGGGCAGGTCGAAGTCCCGCTGAGTGCCGCCGAAAGGATTTGAGAGCCGCGTGTTCTCGATCGTCAGCAGTTCCGAAAACGGCGGATTGCCGGACATCAGGATGAAAGCCCCCAGGATCTCGCGGCTGTAGAACAGCCCGTAGCCTCCGCGCAAAGCCGTCTTGCCGTTCCCGAAGAGGTCGTAGGCAAACGAGAAGCGGGGAGCAAAGTTCTTATTCGAAGTACGCCAGTAAGACTTCGGGTTTACCAAGCCGTTGAACCGGTCCCCGACTCCGCGGGGGATCCGCCCGGTCGCCGGATCCACTGCCACCGCCTTTGAGGCGTCGTAAGCCTCGGGGACGAAGATTCGATACCGGTCGTCGGGTTCGTAAGCCGGCCGGAAGAAGGAAGCGCGGAGCCCCAGGTTCAGCGTGAGCTTTCGCGATACTTTCCAGGAATCGTCCACGTACGCCTCGAACGAGTTGCGCCGGTTATCATTGAAGGCGACTGTATTCGTCTCCTGATAGCTGGCCGCCCGGCCAAGCAGGAAATCGGCGTAGCCGTCGTTCGTGTACCGGCCGTCGAAGTTAAACGTCCCAAACACGTTGGTGTTGGTCGGCTCAAACTTGATTTCGTAGGAGTAGTAAAAACCCGTCTTAAGGGTGTGCTTGCCTTTGATCCAGGTCAGGTTGTCCTTCAGCTCGTAAATGGTCTGATAGTTACTCCACGGCGCATCGGGATTGACGCCCGCATAGCCCGTGATGCTGAATCCCGGAACCCGGTCGGGTACGGCTTTCAGATTCAGGCTGTCCAGCGGATAGGTTTCCGGCGTATCCTCGAAGATCTGCGGAATGTTGATGCCCCAGGCCTGCGAGCCAAATTCCGGTGGGAAATACATGATCCGATTGTGGCTGCGCGTCCAATTGAAGTCATTGATCAGGTTTGGACGCAACACCGCGTTATAGTTCGCTGTCATGTTCCGGGCGGGAACCCGATCCTCACGCTCGAGAAAATCGAATCCGGGGCTGACCCTGTATCGCGACAGGCGGTATTCGGGCGTATAGCGGTACATCACGCGGTGCGTTTCGCTGAAATGATGATCGACGCGGAAATTCCGCTCCGTCCGGTCCGCCAGACGACCCTGTAAAGCCGTCCAATTTCGCCCCGCTGAGTCCGCGAAGTTCAGCTCCGGATACATCCGGGAGTAAGCGAGGGCATTCGGATCCAGCATGGAGGACGGGATCACGTTATTCGGGAAAGGCATCTTCGTGTCAGGATCGACAATCGTCTTGCCTAAGGCGCTGAAATCGCCCGAACGCTGCGCAGGCGTCGGAAGGATGGCCGAGAATTGCTGCTCCTGTCTCTCCCTGACCCAGCCGAGAAGCACGAAGAAGAATGTCTTGTTGCGTCCGTCGTAGACTTTTGGAATATATACCGGTCCGCCGACAGAAAAACCAAAATCGTTCCCCTTGAACGGTTCCCGGCGGGGCGAAAAGTAATTCCTGGCATTTAGTTTGTCATTACGGAGCCAGTAATAGAGAGTCCCATGTAAGTCGTTTGTTCCGGACTTCGTAATGACGTTGAACTGGCTGCCTCCGCCCGTTCCGAACTCTGCGCTGTAATTGCCGCGGATCGCGCGGAACTCGGCGACCGATTCAAGGTTCGGCGCCATGGGCGAGCCCCAGTTGCCTCCGGTGTCGATGTTGTAGCCGCCGTCCAGCAGCCAGGCATTATGGGTCGGGCGTATGCCGTTCACCATGGCCCGATTGGCGGTGCGCGAGTAGGGATCATCGGAAACGACGCCGGGCATTAACAGCGCGAACGGCAGGACGTTCCGGCCAGCCGTAGGAAGCTTGACCATATCCTTGCCGTCCTGGAGCTGACTGGTTGTACCCGATGCCGTGTTGACCGCTACAGCCGCCGCTTCCACGGTGATCGAGTCGGCGACGTCGCCAACATCCATCGTGAAAACGATACGCCGGTTCTCATTCACGCGCAGCGTGATGTCGGGTATAACCACCCGCTTGAAGCCCGGCGCTTCGGCGGAAAGCTCGTAGACGCCGATCGGAAGAAATGGAACCGTAAAATTGCCCGATTCGTCCGACGTGGTGTGCTGCATCCGGCCGGTCGCCGTGTTTCTCAGCTTGACCGTAGCCCCGGGGATCACTGCCCCGGACTGGTCCTGCACGATGCCATAAACGCCCGCCGTAACTTCCTGTGCGGTTCCCTGTTTGGGCAGCAGGCAGGTAAGTGCACTGAGCCCTAAAACCCCAAGAATCTGCGAACGCATCTTCAAGGCTCTATCCCCTTTCCCCAGGATGGTTCTGTTCTTATACCGCAAAAATCGCCCGGATGCGCGGGGGCAGCCCTAAAATCCGCATTGTTTTTTCTCTTACTAGCGGTAAGAACCGGTGTTTGACGAGTTGCGGCTACTCTGCCGCTCGGAAGCAATAGAGAGCGCTCCGCGTACGGACGTAGAGAGCGTTGCCGTCGATGGCGGGTGTGGCATAGCACTGATCGTCGAAGTCGGCGGTTCCTGCAATTTCCCACTGCTCGCCAGCCTTGATGATGGTCATCTTGCCGTTCACGCTCGTCAGGTAAACATAGCCGGCGCCCGCTACGGGGGACGAATAGTAGATGTCGAGAGCGCCCGGGAGCCGTCCTTGTTTGAAAATCCTGCCGGTCTTTGGATCGACCGTAGTAAGAATTCCGCCGTCCTTGATGAGATACAGGACATTTCGATAGAGCAGCGGCGAAGGCACGTTCGGGAGAAACTTCTGCATGCGCCAGATGATGTTCCTGCTGCCCGTGAGATCGCCGCGTCCACCGTATTTGACAGCCAGCAGCGCGTTCAGAGACGCGCGGCGCGCCCTGTAGAAATTCCAATCTCTTTCATCAATCAGGCCGTCGCCGTCGAGGTCGTTGTTCGGAAGCCCTCTCTGAAGCCGCGGGTCAGGAGCAAACTCCGCTTCGGAGATCTTCCGGTCTCCGTTGGCGTCAAACTTCGCCAGGATTTCCTCGAACGTCGGCGTCTCGGTCGGCTGCGCCGCTTCACCCCCGTTTTCCCACCAGTGGGCGAAGATCATGTCCCCGTCGATGATGGGTGTCGATTTGGGCTGCCAGGAGAGGCCGCTGATCCACCAGAGCTTCGCACCCGTCCTCGCATCATACGACGTCAGTTGGTAGGAGCCGGGTACGATCAGCTCAGGCGGTCCATTCTTCGGCCGGATGACGGAGGGCGTAGAGTAGGAGCGCGTCATATCAGGCCTGTCGGCTTTCCAGCGGACGCGCCCGGATTTCTTGTCGACGGCCAGCAGGTACGAGCCGAAGTCCTGATCGCAAAGCATGATCAACAGATCGTCGACCAGGATCGGCGAGGAGCCATGCCCGTTCACGTTATTGAACGGACCAAGCGGGAGACGCCAAAGCTCCTTGCCGTCGATGTCGTAGGCGAGGAGACCGAAGTCGCCGAAAAACACGTAGACGTTTTTGCCGTCGGTGACAGGGCTTGGCGATGCGGGAGAGTTTGTGGGCTGGTAGCGCTCTATCCTCGGTCGCGGCGCTTCCCTCCTCCAGAGGATCTTGCCCGTTTGAGCGTCCAGACAAATGGTGTAGAGCTTGCCGCCTTCATCGACGACCTTCTGCAGACCGGCGTCTCTGGGCTGTCCGCCCTCAGCGGCGGTCAGAAAGATGCGGCCCTTTGTGATGACCGGCGATGAATGACCGGCCGGCAATTCGGTCCGCCAGGCAACATTCCTGTCCGGACCAATATCGACTGGCAGCTTGGCGACGTCGGCCACGCCGCTGCCGTTGGGCCCCCGAAACCGCACCCAGTCGGCAGATCCGGCCGCGGCGAAAAGGAGCGCAAGAACGATCAGCCGGCTCATATGGCAATCCATGATATATATGCATAGGAACGGGGGAAAGCTTTGGAGAGCTCCCCATGGAAGTCGGAAGTTCACCGACTCCGGGAATTCGGGAGATGAGCAGTTCGCGTTGTGATGATGGATGACCCCGGCACGGACATAACGCAGCTTCTTCTCGAGTGGAGCCACGGCAATCACGAAGTTCTGGACCAGCTCACCTCGGCCATCTACAAAGAGCTGCGCGCGCGCGCTCGGGCCTATTTGCAGCGGGAACGCAGTGACCATACCCTCCAGCCCACAGCCCTGATTCATGAAACCTATCTGCGGCTGATCAACCAGAACGTACCCGAGTGGCAGAGCCGTGTTCACTTCTTCGCCGTCGCTTCACATGTGATGCGCCAGGTGCTGGTAGACCATGCGCGCAAAAAGAATGCAGCCCGGAGGGGGAGCGGCTCACGCAAAATTTCTCTTGAAGATGCCGGCCTCATCTCGAACAGCCGGAGTATCGATCTGCTGGCGCTCGACGAAGCGCTCCGGGAGTTGTCGGCATTCGACGAACGCAAAAGCCGCATCATCGAGATGCGTTACTTTGGCGGGTGCACCATAGAGGAAACAGCCGAGGCATTAGGAGTTGCGCCCATCACCGTTCTCCGGGAATCCCGCCTTGCCGAGGCGTGGCTGCGGCGCGCCCTGACCGGAGGCGCCGGAGCATCCAGTTCCTCATGACACCAGAACGGTGGCGGCTCATCGAGACGGTCTTTCAACATGCCGCCGACCTCGAGCCCTCGGCGAGGGCTCTTTATCTCGACAACGCATGCCGGAATGACCCGGAGCTAAGGCAGGAGGTGGAAGCTCTCCTCGCCAGCGACACGCCTCTTGGCCCGCTCATCCGGGGAGCCGTGCTCGAAGCGGCCGCGGAGCTTGATCCTGAAGGGTCGGATCTGAGCGCCATCGGGACGCTCGGACGGCGCATCGGACCGTATCGCCTGGCAAGACTGCTAGGCCGCGGCGGCATGGGCTCCGTCTACCTGGCGGTGCGCGACGATGAGCAATACGAAAAGACAGTCGCGATCAAGCTTGTCCGCCGCGGCATGGCCAGCGACTTTGTCCTCCGGCGATTCCGCCGCGAGTGTCAAATCCTCGCCAGGCTCGAGCACCCGAACATCGCCCGGCTGCTCGATGCGGGCGTCTCCAGTGATGGCTTGCCGTACCTCGTGATGGAGTATGTCGACGGCAAGCCGATCAACCAGTACTGCGAGGCGGCGCAGCTCTCGATTCGGGAAAGGCTTGAGCTGTTCCGTCAGGTCTGCAGCGCGGTGCACCACGCACATCAGAATCTGGTAGTCCACCGCGATTTGAAGCCGAGCAATGTCCTTGTCACTGCGGAGGGCGTGCCAAAGCTCCTGGACTTCGGCATCGCGAAGCTTCTCGATCCCGCATGGAGCGACGACTCCGTCAGCTTTCAGGCTGCCGGCTTTCGCGTTCTCACGCCGGACTACGCAAGCCCCGAGCAGGTACGCGGCGAGCCCCCAACCACCGCAACCGATATCTACTCGCTGGGCGCCATGCTGTACGAGCTGCTGACCGGGCAGCGGCCCCACCGGCTCAAATCCAAGTCACCCGCCGAAGCGGTGCAGGTGATCTGCCAGGCAGACACGGAAAAGCCCAGCACGGCAATCAAGCGGCGGGAGGATCTCCCGCTCCGCACTCGGCGTCAGCGGGCACGGCAGCTCGCAGGGGAGCTGGACAACATCATTCTGATGGCGATGCACAAGAATGCCGCCCACCGCTACGTCTCAGCGGATCAGCTCTCTGAAGACATCCGCCGTTACCTCGAAGGCCGGCCCGTTCTCGCACGGCAGGACTCCGTTTTCTACCGCACGACGAAGTTTGTTCGCCGCCATGGCGTGCCGTTGCTGGCGACATCGCTTCTGCTCGTCACGCTCGTCTCCGGCATTATCGCAACTACGGTGCAGGCCAGGCGCGCGGAGCGGCGGTTTCAGCAAGTCCGCGAGCTGGCCAACACGCTCCTTTCCGACTACGAGGAGAAGCTGCGGGGACTGCCAGCGGCAACGGAGCTCCGTGCATCCCTGGTGACCACCGTGCTCGGCTATCTGGACGCACTCGCCGAGGATGCACGGGACGACCGCAATCTCGGAGTGGACTTGGCAGCGGCCTACGAACGGGCAGCCGACGTTCTGGGGAATCCTCTTTCCCACAACCTCGGCCAGCCGCAGGAGGCCTTGAAGAACCTTCAAAAGGCAATCGCAATCTACGAGCGGGTTGCAGAATCCAAGCAAGCAGATCCTCCTTTGGTCCGCCGTTTGGCGTGGGCGTACTTCAAAGCCGGAGATCTCGAGGCATACTGCGGAAACTCGGCAAGCTCAGCCGACTCCTACCGGAAGGGCTTCTCGCTGGCTGCAAGCCTCTCAACCGCCAGTTCTTCGCCCGTTGAGAACTACGAAGTCCAGCTTGTTTCCTATCTGAGGGCGGGCGACGTACTGTTGCGCGCTGGTCATGCTCCGGCAGCCATCCCCCGCTACGAGCATGGCCTCGGCATCGCGTCCAAATGGAGCGAAACCGCGTCCGTTCCGTCAGCCAAAGTCTGGCTGTGCAAGGCCCGCCTCCGATTGGCCGAGGCTCTCAGAGCCTCAGGGGCGCTGGAACAGGCGCTCGACCAGGTCAGGCAAGCTCACGCCGACGCAGCAGCGCTCCTGAATGACAATCCGGCCGGCGCCGAGCATCGCCGGCTGCTGGCAGCGATAAAGATTTCCACCGCCCGGCTCCTCGGTGATCCGACAGGCTTGAACCTCATGAAGCCCAAAGAAGCGATCCCGTACGCCGAGGAGGCGTATTCTCTAACGGAGCAAGCGGCGTCTGCCGACCCTGCCGATGTCCTGGCCCTGCACGATCTGGTTTCAGCCGCCCGAGTATTGGGCGTGCTGCTGGCGGCAAAGGATCCGGAGCGCGCCGCAGCCTTGCACCGCCGCGGCATCACCGCTCTTGCCCGCCACGCCAGTCTCAGAGTCCAAAGCATCGAGTTCGCCTATCACGAATCCGTGCTCAACGCCTGCCTGGGCATGGTCCTCAAAGAGCAATCCAGGCTGCGTGAGGCAGTTTCTCATTTGAGATCTGCTCTTGCGCTGCAGGAGGAGATCAGCCGGAAGGATCCCTCCCGGCTTCTTTTCCGGCGCTCCGCCGGGAAAACTCATTTGCTGCTAGCCGACGTCCTGCTTGCTGCAGGTTCCGAAAGCGAAGCCGCCCCGCATTACCGCAGCGCCCTGAACATTGCGGAAAATCTCGTGCAGCTCGCGCCAAAGAACGCCGAGTATCTCGCAGACGAGGCGGACGCCCTCGAAGGCATGGCACGCTATCACCTCTGGCAGGCACGTTCCGGCGCGACAGCGAGTGAGCGGGCGGCGCAACGCAACAACGCGCGGCTGCATTATCAGAAGAATCTCAACATCTGGAGCCAGTGGGACCGCAGCTTTCCGTCAACGGTCTACAGCAGGCGCAGGCAGGCGGAAGTTCTTTCCCGTCTGGCGCGGCTCGATGCCCACGATCGGCCTTGATCGCTTCAGCCCCACCAGGGCTCTCCCGGGGCGACGTGCTTACGCAGAAACGCTTCGTCGATATCAAGCCCAAGCCCAGGTTTGTCCGGTACTCGGAGTATCCCGTTCTTCACGGCTGGCGGCTCCCCTTTGGTCATCTGCTCGCGAAGCCTGCCAGGGCGTCCCAGCCAGCTTTCCGACCGGTAGAAATTTTGAATAGCCATGGACATATGCGCGGAGGCATAGGTTCGCACGAGCGTCCCGACGTTGTGCAGAGCCACCGGGGTTCTGGTGATTGCCGCATAGTCTGCAATCTTCCGGCACCCTGTGAAGCCGCCCGCGAAGGAGATGTCCGGGTGGATGATATCGACAGCCTTGGCATCCAGAAACGGCTTGAAATCGCGCAGCCGTTCCAGCTTCTCGCCCGTCATGATCGGAACGCGGCTCGCGCGTTTCAGTGCAGCCCAGCCTTCCGAGTACGGCACGTTCAGCGCATCCTCGACGAAGAGCATATTCAGCGGTTCGACGTCCTGCAAATCGCGATGCTGCTCGGCGTATCAAACTCGCCGTGACACGCCACCGCAATGTCAAGCGAATCCCCCGCTGCTTCGCGTACGTTCGCATACGCCTGGTAGAGCTTCCTGAGTTCCTGTGTTGTCAGAACGGGATGGAAGGGACGTTCCACCGGGAAGGCCTGATCGATATTGAATTTGAAAGCAGTGAAACCTTCGGGCTGCTCTTTCACAAACTGAACCCACTCGCGGCACGCCGCCTTGTCATGCATATTCCGGAGCGCATCACCGTGCGAGTACATCGGACACCCGTCGCGGAATGGGCCGCCGAGCAGCTTGTAGACCGGCTGGCCAGTGATCTTGCCGGCAAGGTCCCAAAGGGCAATGTCAATGCCGCTGACGGTGCCCATGAACGCCATGAACAGATGCTGCAGCGAGGTCATTTGATAAAAGTGCTTCTCGATCGAGAGGGGATCGGCCCGATCAGCCCCGAAGCCGCCATACTTGGAAGCGTTCGGAAACTGGCCGCCGGTTAGGTGTGCCAGATGCGTCCCATCGGGCCGTTGACGCCCGTTTCTCCATACCCGACGAGACCCGCATCGGTCTCAATTTTGATAAGGCAGCCATCGAACTGGAAATCGAGCTGCATCGCCTTGATGGCCGTGATCTTGACCTGCCCCTCGTAAGGGGCCGCCAACGCCTTGTAGCGGGCCATCCAGGCCCCAGCCGGGAGACCGAGAGCGAGCCGTAAGAGCGCTCTGCGCGAGCATCGGGTGTTCATAACCCTCCACCTTTCGCCAATCGATGCTATCGCAGGTCGTACGGCTCGTAAATGCGAGCTCTCCTGCTAATTCAATTTGATGGAAACTTCAAGAAGTCTTCTTGCGCCACTCATCAAGCTCCCGGCGCAGGCGGTTCCGAGTGTTCAGGAACATCGGGTTGTCGAACTGATTGACCCGCTCCTGAGGATCGGCGGACAGGTCGTAGAGTTCGTTCGGACCCTCGCCGTTGTTCCGCAGCACCAGCTTGTACCGGGCGTCGCGAGCCATTTCTGTATTTCGGAAATGGCCAAAGACGGTGTTCCTCCAAGGCTGATCCTTTGGTAGCGGGGTGTTTGTGGCAAGCGGCAGGAAACTGCGCCCGCAGAGGTTTCGGTCCGTGGGCTCGGGGATGTCGACGGCATCACAGAGTGTCGGCAGGACGTCGTAGAAGCTGACGAGTTCCGGGCGCGTGGCCTCGATCGGAATCTTCCCCGGCCAGCTCAGGATCATCGGGACCTTCATCGACTCCTCATACATGTTGATCGGGTCGGAAGCGAGGCCTTTGCTCCAGAGTCCATGCCGTCCCAACAGATATCCGTTGTCGCCTGTGAAGATAATCAGCGTGTTCTCCCACAGCCCTTTCGCCCGAAGGTTCGAGAGCAGCACCGGAATCTGATCATCGAGCGCTGTCACGGATGCGGCGCACTTCCGCAGGTTGCCCACGATATCCTTCAGCATCTCCTTTTCGCGCAGAGCGCTCGGAGCTGGCTGCTCGTAGCCGAAGCTCTCGAAGGTGGCGTTGGCGTATATGTCGTAGTATTTCTGCGGGTGTCCGTCGTATGGCGTGTGAGGATTGAGGTAGCTCACGACGAGGAAGAACGGCTTGTCGCTGTTCTGCTGGTCCAGGAACTCGACCGCGCGCTTTGTCATTAGCTCGGTCAGGTACCCGGTCTCCTTGACCGGCTTGCCGTTCAGGTTCATCTCCGGGTCGGTGTATGAGCGGGACCCGCCGGACATCGTGTAGGTGTAGGTGTAGCCGTGGCCGGGGTTGGCATCATTGCCCATGTGCCACTTGCCGACATAGCCGCAGTTGTAGCCCGCCCCTGCCAGCAGATCCGAAATCATCACCTCTTTCTCAAAAGACGCCGGAGGTTCCAACTGTCCCTGAGGAGGCGACTCGATAGGACGCGGCGTAAGGAAATCATGAATGCCGTGCTGCCGTGGGGTCCGGCCGGTGAACAAAGTGGCCCGGCTGGGAGAGCAGATCGGCGAGCAGACGTAGGCGTTTAAGAATCGGGTCCCAAGCCGCGCGAGACTATCGATATTCGGCGTACGGATCTCCTTATTGCCGTAGCAGCCGACCATCCAGGCCGCCAGGTCGTCCGCAAGGATCAGTACGATATTAGGGCGCTGTGTCGTTCGGCGCTGCGCCAGCAGCGGAGCCGCCGCGGAGGATATCAGGAAACTGCGGCGTGTCACAGACATGAGCAGACCTTAATATTCTAAGGATACCAGCGGAGGACAGTGCGCAGGAAAAACTCACAGCACGTCGGCAAAACCGCTCTTCAAATGCTTGAATACAACCGCGCCCAGGAGAAAAGCTCCGACGGCGTACAAAGCCAGTACCGCCAGTTCTTCCACATCCGGCACGCGGTTTGACAAGATCCGCTCCCGGTAGCCTCGGACGACATAAGCCAACGGGTTGGCGGTGATCAGGAACCGGAGGTTTTCCGGAAACCTGGATTCGTCGATAAAGATTGGCGTCAGCCAAAACCAACCAGTCAGAAGGACAACAACAACCTGCGCGGTGTCTCTTAAATAGACCTGAAGCGCCGCGAAAATCCAGCCCACGCCGACGGCAAACAGTCCGAGCAGAACCGTGTATAGCGGGAGCAGCAATACCATGACGCTCACAGTGTGCAGAACGACAGCCACCATGGCGATCACGAGGCACAGCGCGATGAGATGACTCACGAGCGAGGACAGGAAGATCGAGACCGGGACCAGCTCAGACGGGAAAATCGTTTTCGTAATCAAATTGGCGTTGTCAATTAACGAATTCGCCGACCGCTGGACGGTCTCCTGAAACAGCATCCACGGAAGGTAACCGCAAAAGAGAAACAGCGTGTAATTTTGAGTCAGCGCGTCAGGCGGTGGGGGCACCTTGAGGCACCATTGGAAGACGAACGTCCAGCTCAGCAGCAGCACCAGGGGATGGATCAGGCTCCAGAGCCAGCCGGCCGCCGACCCGACAAAGCGCTGTTCGAAGTCGCGCCGGACCATCTGATAAAGGAGGCTGTGGCGCGTCACAAGCGTCCGCAGGAAGCTGTCGCTCGGCGCCGCCATCGTGGAGTTCATCGAATCCCCCGTTCGTACCGCCGCATCACTCTTCGATCCCGAAAACCTTCAGTAGGAAGGCGTATTCAAACGCTGTTTCCTTCATGCGCTCGTAGCGTCCGGACGCGCCGAAGTGCCCCGCCCCCATATTCGTTTTGAGCAGCAGGAGTGTGTTGTCGCGCTTCAGGGTTCGCATCTTCGCAACCCACTTGGCCGGCTCCCAATATGACACCCTGGGATCGTTGAGACCGGCGGTGACCAGAATATGAGGATACGCGCGTTCAGCCAGGTTATCGTACGGAGAGTAAGACCGCATATACGCGTAATATTCGGGGTCCTGCGGGTTGCCCCACTCCTCGTACTCGCCGACGGTGAGCGGCAGCGTCGGATCAAGCATCGTGTTGATAATGTCGACGAACGGCACCTTAGCGATCATGGCGTGAAAGAGATCGGGGCGAAGATTCAGGACAGCGCCCATCAGGAGACCGCCCGCACTCCCGCCCATCGCGGCAAGGCAGTCCGGAGAAGTGTACTGCTCGCGGACCAGATGCTCGGCGCAAGCGATGAAATCGGTGAAGCTGTTCTTCTTGCGCAGCATCTTGCCGTCGTCATGCCACGGCTTGCCCAGTTCCGACCCGCCCCTGATGTGAGCGATGGCATACACAAACCCACGATCGAGCAGGCTCAAACGGTCGGAGGAGAATGACGGATCGATGCTATGGCCGTAGGCTCCGTATCCGTAGAGCAAAGTCGGGTTCCGCCTGTTCTTCACCAGGCCTGCGCGGTACACCAGCGAGACAGGAACCTGAACTCCGTCTGGCGCTGTCGCGTAGAGCCGTTCGGAGCGATACTGGCTGGGATCATAGCCACCCAATACAGGCGTCCGCTTCTTGAGCTCCATGCTCCGGGTGGTCATGTCGTAGTCATAGACCGAATCTGGAGTGACAAGAGAACTATAAGTGAACCGAAGCAGCTTCGTGTCGAACTCGTAATTGCTGGTCGGGAAGACAGTGTAGGTCGGCTCGGGAAACTCGATGTAGTGGCTGGAAGCGTCCGGCAGTGAATCAATCCGAATGCGCCGCAGGCCCTGATGCCGTTCCACAATCGCCAGGTGATCCCGGAAGGCGTCTACGCTTTCGAGAAGCACATCCGGCCGGTGCGGGATGACCTCTTGCCAAGCCTCCGGAGATGGATTTGAAACCGGCGTGCGAACCAGGCGGAAATTCCGTCCGGTATCGTTAATCCGCAGATAGAACCAGTCGCTGTGGTGCTCAACGTCGTACTCAATGTCGTGCCTGCGAGGCAATAGAGTTTGAAACTCGCCCTCCGGGTTGTCCGCCCGCAGGTACCTGATTTCGGTGGTCGTCGCGCTATCGAGGACGAGGAACAGATACTCTCGACTCCGGCTCTTGCCGATGTTCAGAGTGAATGCCTCGTCCGGCTCGTGGTAGACGAGCTTGTCCTCTTCGGCTGGAGTACCGAGCCGGTGGCGAAAGACCTGGAAGGGCCGCTTTGTCGACGGCTCAACCACGTTATAGAAAATCGTCTCGTTGTCGTTCGCCCACTCAACCGAATAGTACGTGTTGAAAATCCGATCGGCGAGCAGCTCTCCGGTGTCAAGATTTTTGATGAAAAGCGTGTACGTCTCATCGCCAACGGTGTCAACGGAATAGGCCAGGAGACGATGGTCCGGGCTAACTTCGAAAACTCCGAGGCGGAAGTATGCATGGCCGTCGGCGAGGAGATTCGAATCGAGGAGCACCTCTTCCGGAGCATCGAGAGAGCCCTTTTTCCGGCACGAGATGCCGTACTGCTTTCCCTGTTCGGTCCGAATGTAGTAGTAATAGCCTCCGATTTTCGTAGGAACTGAGGTGTCTGTCTCCTGGATGCGGCCGACAATCTCCTTGTAAAGCTTCTCGCGCAGCCCCTGTACACTGCGCATCTGTTCTTCGGTGTAGCGATTTTCAGCCTCCAGATAGGCGATCACCTCAGGATTTTTCCGGTCCCTTAGCCAGAAATAATCGTCAATTCGCACGTCTCCGTGGAGTTCCAGGCGCTTCGGCTGCTTGCGGGCCGTGGGAGGGGCGGTAGGAGTGCGCAGAGTAACATCCATAAAAACAAGAACAATCTTCAGCGATTTGTCGAGGCGGTCAGCACAAGCTCTCTCTTGATCGTAGCAAAACAGCAGCTTAACGCTTTCTAAAGGAAATCGAACCCTCCGCGCCAGCATCTAAATACTCGGAGGATCTCGCCTCGGGCAGGCGGTTGAACGTTGCTGGCGAGGGCTTTCCCGGAAACGGAAAACAAAAAGAACTGTGTTGGTTCAATGCGATGACCCCAGAGCTCACAAACGAACTGGTTCGAGCGCAGAGGCGCATTAAAGAACTCGAGGAGGCCCTTGAACGCGAGCAGTCGAAACGCCGCGGTGACGAGGGAGGCCGGCCCCGGGAAGTAACGACCGAAACACAGGAGTTCGCGCTGATCCTGCTCGACCGTGACGGCAGGATTCAGGGCTGGAGCCGCGGAGCCGAAAAGATCCACGGCTACGCGTCTGCGGAGATAATCGGCCAGCCAGCGGCAGTTCTCTACACGGAGGAGGAGAGGCGGAACCACCAGCCAGAGAAGGAACTGGAGCAAGCGCAAAGGGAAGGCTATTTTGTCACCCGCCACTGGCTCTTGCGGAGGAAGGCAAAGCCATTTTGCGCCGAATCCGTCACAGTTCCGATGTTCGATGCCGCTGGGAACCTTGCCGCGTTATCCAGGCTGACTTACGACGTAACCGGGAAGCCCGGCGTAGAAAGCGAACTGCGGAGCCGTCTTGCCGAGCAGACATCCGTAGCCGATCTCGCGATGAGGGCGCTCGGCGCGGAACCGCCAGCGCAATGGATGCAGGCGGCATGCAACCTCTTGAGGGAGACAATCCGCGTAGACTTAGCCGGAATCTTCGAGCCATGCCCGGGAAATAAGCAATTGCTGTTGCGGTCAGGAACCGGCTGGCCCAACGGAGTGGTTGGCACAGCGGCGATCGACATCGGCGAACGCTCTCTGCCCACCCTTGCCTTCACTTCAAGGCAGCAGGTTGTAGTGAAAGATCTCGGCTCCGACAGCCGGTTCGCGGCGGGCGGTCTTCTGCGGGACAGTAGCGTCCGAAGCGGAATCTCCGTCGTCATCCCGGGTGATGCGACCCCTCACGGAGTGCTCGGCGCCTACTCGCGGTCAGTCCGCAGCTTCACGGACGGCGACATCCGCTTCGTGCAATCTATCGCAGACGTCCTAGGGAAGGCGCTCGACCGCCGCGACGCCGAGAATGCGTTACGGCAGCACGCCGAGAGCCTTTCTCAAGCGAACGCCGAACTTCAGCAGTTCGCTTACGTGG
Source organism: uncultured Bryobacterales bacterium (assembly GCA_937959285.1). Classification (GTDB taxonomy): domain Bacteria; phylum Acidobacteriota; class Terriglobia; order Bryobacterales; family Bryobacteraceae; genus JADGHK01. The sequence continues at coordinate 50,269 of CALGAR010000025.1, read as the reverse complement.
CTTCCCACGACCTCCAGGAGCCGCTGCGGACCGTGGCAAGCTTTGTGCAAATGCTCGCCAGGCGCTATGACCAAAAACTCGATGCTGAAGGGAAGGAGTACATTGCGTTTGCCGTCGAGGGGGTCAAGCGTATGAGCGATCTTGTTCATGATCTTCTGCTGTATTCACGAGTCGTCAGCAGTCCCGGCAAGACAGTTCGTGAAACGGATATGAACGGTGTGCTCGCCTGGGCGATGGCCAGCCTGAAGACACAGATTGAAGGGTCCCACGCCGTCATCACCCACAATCCGCTTCCAACGGTCCTCGCCGACTTCATGCAAATGTCCCAGGTCATGGAGAATCTGCTCGGTAACGCCATCAAGTTTCGCAGCGCCAAACCGCCTCGCATCCATGTTTCGTCATCGGAATCTGACGAGCACTGGCAGATTTCCGTCCGGGACAACGGCATCGGAATTGAGCCAGCCTACTTTGAGCGGATTTTTGGCGCGTTTAAACGCCTTCATGGCAGGGAGTATCCCGGCAGCGGCATCGGGCTCGCAATCTGCCGCAGCCTGATCCAGCGCCACAACGGCCGAATCTGGGTGGAATCGGAACCCGGCAAGGGCTCGACCTTCCACTTCACGATTCCGAAATAATTACCGGTTTAGCGGATCGGCAATTCCGGCTTCCTCAAATCCCTTCCGCCGGAGGATGCAGGCATCGCAGCGCCCGCAAGGACGGCCGCCGGGGCCTGGATCATAACAACTGAACGTCAAGCCAAGGTCGACACCAAGTTCGAGACTGCGGCGCACAATGTCGGCTTTGGTCATTCGGATGAGAGGCGTGTGAATGCGGATACGCATGCGTCCCTCCACACCCGCAGCCGTAGCCAGATTCGCCATCCGTTCGAAGGCTTCAATGAACTCGGGCCGGCAGTCGGGATAGCCGGAATAGTCGATGGCGTTGACGCCGATGAAGATGTCCTGAGCGCCAAGCACCTCCGCCCAGCCCAGCGCGCACGAGAGGAAAATGGTATTACGGGCCGGCACATATGTGATCGGAATGCCGTGTGAGATTTCGCTTGCGTTCCTCCCTTTCGGCACCTCGATATCGTCCGTTAGCGCAGATCCGCCGAACTGCCGCAGGTCGATCTTCAGGACGACATGACGCGCGGCTCCAAGAGCCTGAGCGACCCTTCCGGCAGCCTCCAGTTCGATCCGATGGCGCTGTCCGTAGTCGAAGGAGAGCGTGTAGCACTCGAAGCCTTCCGAACGGGCAATAGCGAGACAGGTAGTGGAATCGAGGCCCCCGCTGAGGAGGCACACGGCACGGGGAGCACTCATCACGCGTTCTTCGGCAGCTTCATCGTCAGGAAGAAGCCAAGGATTGGAAAAATGAGCAGACTAAAGAGCGCAACGTGCATTGAAAAGACATCGGCAATCCAGCCCGCCAGCGGAATAAAAACAATTCCCGCCATACCCCATGCAAAACCCATCATCAGCGCCGAAACGGTCCCGGCTTGCGAGGGAGCGAGCTCCTGCGCCATGACCACATTAACCGGAATCGTGAACAACAACGTCAGACCACCAAGAGCCAAACCCAGCAAAGACAGCGGTCCGGTCGTCAGAAAGAACAACGCCAGGAACGGAACGCAGGAGAGCATCGACATCATAATCACCGCCCTGCCGCCGAACCGGTCCGCCAGTTGGCCGCCCACAAAGCCCCCGATTGCCCCGGCTGCCAGATAGAGGGAGAGCGCGTAGGAGGCCGTGGAGAATTCGAAGCCACGCTCCCGATGCAGATACAACGGCAGAAATTGCGCGTAAGTAATTTGCAGAATGGACCGGATGAATACCAGAAAATAAAGGATCGTGAGCGGTTTCCAGACCGCGACGAGAGGCCGCCAGTCGAACTTGCGTCCTACGTGCTTCTCTTCCCGACCGGCGGGAAGAAATGCGAGCAGCAAGGCGGTGACGAACACGCCCGGCACGGCAGCCCACCACGATTGCGCCACCCCGGCGCGAAGGAGCAATTCAGAGAAAAACGTCGGTCCCAGCGCCATTCCAAGCGTTCCGGCGCTGATAAAAACGGCCATCCAGCGGCCGCGGTTCGTCGCCATGCCCGCCGTCGCCCAGGCTGTCGCCTGCGGATGGAAGGATGCGATGCCCGCGCCGCCGAGCGCCACCATCGCCAGGGCCCACTCGTAGCCTGGAGAGAGTCCGAGAGCCGCAATAAAGATCCCGGCCACCGCGGGCGCGAGCGCCGAAAAGAGCTTCGTGTGGAATCGATCCGAAAGCAGCCCGTAAACCGGCTGCATCACGGACGAGGAAAACACGAGCACGCCGCCAAGGAAACCGGCTTGGGTCAACGACAATCGCAGCTTCTCAACCAGGACCGGCTGGAAAGCGCCAATCGCGCTGGAATACAGGTCGATGAAGAAGTGCGCGACGCTGAGAAGGATCAGCGATAGCATTCCGACACGAGCCGCTCTTCCGTGAGCCGGAACCGTTGTGGTAAGTACAGTTGTCTGGGAAGGCATCAGGAGAAGCTTTGCTTATTATAGCGGGACTTACAGCCGTCTGCTGCAGACACTGCTTCAGGGTCTGCCGGACGCAAAAGCAAAGCGAAAGCAAAAAGCCGGAACTTTCAACGAAGGAATGCATAAAATTAATAAAATTAACAAAAGGCTGATCGCCTGAATCACAGTTCCATGTTCGCCTTTCTCATAAAACCGCTCCCTGCCGGCGTCGTTGCGCCCGATTTCACTCTGCGCGATGACTCCGGACAAGATGTCAGTCTGGCTGCCGCGCGAGGCAAGAATGTCATTCTCGTCTTCTACCCGGCCGATGAAACCAGAATCTGTACTCGCCAGTTGTGTGAATTCCGCGATTCCTGGGCTGACGTGCAAGCGCGAAACGCGGTTGTGTACGGCGTGAACCCTGGAAGCGCGGCGAGCCACCAAAGCTTCAGGAAGCGCCACGGCCTTCCGTTTCCTCTGCTCGTCGACGAGGGTAAGCGCGTAGCGAAGCTGTACCGGGCAGCCGGTCTGATCGTCCGCAGGACCGTCTATCTGATCGGCCCCGATGGAGTGATTCGGTATTCCACGCGCGGAAAGCCGAATCCCAAAGAAGTCCTCGCCGCCGCAGGTTAACGTGCAGCGAGCCGCTGGTAGTTCTCGACGATGAGAACCATGGCCAGGACCAGCAAGGCGACAGCAAAGCCCCGGCGCAGAGTCCCGGGCGGCACGCGGCGTGAAAGCTGGATGCCGGGCAGGAGTCCAGCAACAGCGCACACCACCAGGAGCGCCGTCAGGCCGAAGTCCTGGCGAGAGCGGGATGCATGCCCGATCAATCCGGACACCGAGTTGATCGTGATAATCATCAGCGATGTGCCGACTGCGTGACGGACACTAACGCCGCCAAACCAGATGAGCGCGGGCACAATGAGAAATCCGCCGCTCACTCCGAAGAACCCTGTGAGTATGCCGACAATGCCGCCCACGACACTGCATTTCCAGAGCTGGCGGCCAGGAGCATGGCGATCTCCCGGCTGGGGAACAAGCAGCATGAGAGTCCCGATCGCGATTAGCAGCGCCGCGTAGGACATCAGGATCGCCTCGGGGGATACAAGATAGGTCAGGTGGGAACCGAAATAAGCACCTATGACGCCCTCCAGGCCAAACAGCAGACCCATTCGCCAGTCGACATACTTCTGGCGAAAACTGACCACAGCGCCGACAAGGCTTGTCGTGCCGACAATCGCGAGCGACATGGCAATGGCTTGCCGTGGTTCGATGTTGAGAACGTAAACGAGCACAGGCAACGTGATCGCCGACCCTCCCGCACCGAGAAACCCTAAAGACAGACCGACGGCGACCATCAGTCCCAGCCCTAACAGGAGATTCAAAAAGCCTACCCCGGACCTTGGAGAGATTCAGAGGACGATCCGATTATAGCCAAGGCGAGCTCATCTCCAGATATGACTGTCACAAACGAGGGTTCACAAAAAACGCTGACACCCGCCCGCAAGCTAGGTTGCACGCCGCTCGGCAAGCATCTCAGAGACCGCGCAACCCACCTCATCTAGAAAATCATCTAGAAACGGCGACTTGTGGAGATACCGGTTGGCTCCGATCCGCACGGCTTCCTGCTCATCGTGCGGCGATTGGGACGAAGTGAGAACCGCAACGGGAACGTCCTGAAGGCAATCGTGCTCCCGAATCAGCTTCAGCAGGCTGGAGCCGTCCGTTTTAGGAAGATTGAGATCAAGAAGGATCAAGTCCGGGACGCCGGTAGGTGGACGCTCACAGAGGAACCGCCACGCCTGTTCCCCGTCCGCGTAGTGATGGAGCTCGAACTCGAGTCCTCGGGATCGTAAAGCTTCTCGTACCAGAAAGACATCCCCGGGGTTGTCCTCGATCAGAAGAATACGCACAACCGCCCTGCCTCCGCTCATTGATCGTCTCCAACTTGAGATACAACCTGCGCAAGACCGCTGCCGTATGGCGGGGCATTGCTAGCCGATAATGTCCCAGGGCTTGCGAGCTTTGCGAGAAAGAAGGGCGGAAGCCTCAGCCGCGCCTTCGAAATCTTCCTTGACGGAATCCCACACCAGCTTCCGTCTTGTCTTGTAAGCGATGTTTCCAAGGTGAGCGATGTTGGTGCCCCAATGCCCCAACTCTACATCTGCGTTCGGCCTCTTGCGGCTTCTCACGCACTCGATGAAGTTGCGGGCATGAAGCGCGGTCGCGTCTGTGCTGTTTTTGTAGACTCTCTGAACGCCCTCGCTGCCGGGATAGATTTCATAGCCCAGGCGATCGCACATTAGCGTCCCCTTCGTTCCGTAGTAAGCTTCGCCGTGCGGGCGATCGTCTGCGCCTTTGGCGTGGTAGTATTTCATGCCCGGCGTCCTGCCTCCCGTGCCGTGACTGTTGAAGTTGCAGGCCTCGTAACTGAGGACCCAGCCAGGAAATTCCCAGGTCACCTGCAGTAAGTCTGGCATCTGACCATCGTCTTTGAGCACGTAGCGTCCGCCGGTGGCCGAAACTGTAAGCGGGGCTTTCGCGTTCATTACCTGATTTACAGTATCGAACCGGTGGACGCCAAAATCGGTGATCGTGCCGCCGGCATAATCCCAGAACCACCGGTAAGTCGGGCCGATCCGCAAGCGATTGTACGGAACCATTGGGGCGGGCCCAAGGTACATGTCCCAATCCACGCCGTCCGGGACCGCCTCGTCGTCGGCATGGCCGATGCCGTTCGGCAGCATGTTGGAATAGTTCCATACGCGGACGAAGCGGACCTCGCCGATCCCTCCGCTCTGCACAATCTGAGCGACTTCCGCGTAATGAGGGGCCGAGCGATGCTGCGTTCCTACCTGGACGATTCGCTTATACCGGCGGGCCGCCTCCACCATAGCACGGCCTTCCCGCACGTTGTGCGCCAGAGGCTTTTCCACGTACACATCCTTGCCCGCCTGGCAGGCGAAGATCGTAGGGATTGCGTGCCAGTGGTCCGGTGTAGCAACCAGGACCGCATCGAGAGGCTTGTGTTCGAGCAGCTTGCGGAAGTCCGAAAACTCCGCGGTGTCCGGACCAGCCCATTGTTTCGCGGCAAGCCGCTTCTCCCTCCACACGTCACAAACTGCCGAGAAATGAACGTTCGGCACTTGGCGCATGAATCCGGCGACATAGCGTCCCCTGCCGCCACAACCGATCAGTCCGACATGAACCCGATCATTAGCGCCGAGAATGCGGCTGGCAGATAAAGCCGATCCGGTAGCGAATAAAAAATGACGGCGTCGCATCGGGAGAATCGTATCTCAAACCGGAGCGGACGCCAACCCTACTTCGTCTTATCCTCGGCGTAACAGATCGGGTCGAGCGGGCATTCCGCGCATCGCGGCTTGCGAGCAATGCAAATGTTGCGGCCAAAGTGAATGACCTGATGTGAAAAGAGAATCCAGCGCTCCTTCGGAATGATCTTCATCAGGTCGCGTTCGATCTTCACGGGGTCCGTTTCCCTGGTCAGATCGAGACGCCGGGTGACGCGCTGCACGTGCGTATCGACAACGACACCCGAGGCGATTCCGAAAGCAGTCCCGAGTACTACGTTCGCTGTCTTGCGAGCAGCCCCGGGGACCGTCAGGAGCTCCTCCATAGTCCGAGGGATCTCTCCGCCAAAGTTTTCCAAAATGGTCCTCGCCGCGCCGATGAGGGACTTCGCCTTGTTATTGAAGAACCCCGTTGAACGGATGTCCTGCGCCAGCTCCTGCTGGTTGGCATGCGCGAAGTCCACGATCGTCGGATACTTCTCGAACAGCTTGGGCGTAACCATATTTACGCGCTGATCGGTGCATTGCGCCGAGAGGATCGTGGCCACCAGCAGTTCCCATGCATTTCGATGATGCAGGGCGCAGGTGGCATTCGGATAGAGCTGATCGAGAGCTCCGAGAATCTGCTTCAGACGCGCCTGACGCTCAGCATTGGTCTTCGGCCGCTTCGCCGCGGGTTTTACAATCGCTTTCGCCATAAGAGGAGTGCGGATGCAGTCCATGTTAGCACTGCACTGTCCGCCTCTCCTGCGCGGGGGCGGCCGGAGTATCGAGGCTCTTACTGCGGCGAGGTGATCTCGAGGTCAGCCCGCAGGAACTGCCAGTCCGGCAGCTCATACGCTCGCAGCTTGGTCTTTGCCGGCACCGTAATCTCCTTTGACTCGTAGGGGCCAAGCGCTGGCAATTTGAATGCGAACGACGTCAACGGTTCCTCGTCAGGGCTTGATGTCGACCGTCTCAGGCTCACGTTGGCAGCAATACCTGCCAGTTCAGCAGGGGAATGGTTGACGACCAGAAAAGTCACCTTGAGGTTCCTGCGTCCATCCTCTGTCACACGAATTCCTGTAACATCCAGATACTTTGCGTATCGGTGCTTTGCGGCCGGTGCAGGCGTACCGGGTTTCTCCAGTTGAGTCGGGGCAGACGCGGCCGCCGTGGAAGTAGTCCGGGAGCGCTGCAGCAGATAAAAGCCCAACGCGCCGGCAGCGATCAGGCCGCCAGCGACGAGAACGGCGACAACCCAGTCTGGCATCTTCCTGCGCGGCGCCGCCACCCAAGCTTGCGCTGGCGCGGTTGCCGTCTGGGCTGCAGGCGCCGACCCGGAAGTCAGCGGGGCAACGGGCTGAGCGGGCGGGGCTTCAGCCGCGGCAGATGTTTCACCAGCCGGCTGAGCCTTTTCCTTCCCCATCGCTGCGCAGTGCGGACACTCGCTGTAGGAAGGGGGAACTTCATGGCTGCATTGCGGGCAAATCCAGGTGAACATGTTCTTTAGTGATCCACTCTACCAGGGTCAGACGTTCACAAGGGTCGGTCAGTTGCCGTACACAGTTCGGTATTCTTCTACATTACTCTTCTCCGCCCCGATCGCGAATTTCTTCATCGAACACATCTTCGATCAGCGGTACAGTTGCGGCACCGACAGCTTCCAAGTAGAAGGAGCGGTTCTTACGGAACGGCTGGATTGCAGGAGAGGCGGAGATATCTCAGCATGGAGATATGCAGTTCCTGCGCCGCCCGCGCCCCGATGTTCGAAAGCTGGCCGTCTTCCCCGGGACGTTCAATCCTCCCACCCGCGCTCACCTTGGCATCGCAGAAGCTTCCCTCAAAGTCTGTGAGGAAGTTCTGTTTGTTCTTCCGCACTCTTTCCCGCATAAAGAGTATCGGGGAGCGACCTTCGAGGAGAGGCTGCGCATGCTACAAGCGGTGATCGACGAGCGCTCCCGCTTCGCTCTCGCTACCAGCGATCGCGCCCTGTTTATCGATCTTGCCAGGGAGTGTCACTCAGAACTTGGCAGCGGCGTAGACCTTTGGTTTCTCTGCGGCCGGGACGCGGCGGAGCGGATTGTCAATTGGGATTACGGTACGCCGGGGGCCATCAATCAGATGCTAAAGGAATTCGGCCTGCTCGTCGTAAGGAGGAAGGGAGAGTATGCGCCACCGCCCCATCTTCGCGACCGGATCCAGACACTCCAGACGGAAGACTGGAGCGAGGTTTCCGCGACGCGCGTTCGGGAGCTCGTACGATCAGGTGACGGCTGGCGGCAAATGGTCCCGGACGAGATCGCGCCGATGGTGGCTGAAATCTACGGCCGGTAGTCATTCAGGCGGCACAGGGGATCGCCTATGACGACGTTCTGCCAGCTCAGCGCAGGGATTGAGAGGTAGAAGCTCTCCGCGAGGTTCCTCCCCTTAACGTAAGCGGGAAACAGAAGATCCGGGCGGGGAGTGAACTGCAAGTAAGGCTCGTAGACGTGTGCGGAAACTCCGCTCGCACCCGCCTCGATGTAATCCAAAGCAAGGCTTTGCGGGGATCCCGCGAACCAGCTTGCCGGATCCTTCCAACTGCCGAGATTCCATGTGTCCGGTGGGCGGGCTAGAGTTCGGCCATTCGTCGAGACATATTCGGTGACGAGAGCGCCCGGTAGAAATCGAAGCTTCAGACGGCGCTGCCGGCGGTTCGGATCATTGGATCCCCAAGAGGCGTAGCCCACCAAATCCTCTTGTCCGTCCAGCAACTTGGCGGTTTCCTCCAGCACCACGCGCTCCCGGGGCAGCAACAGGGAGGCCATGCGCAGCCAGCGGTCGCCTTCCTCCGCACTGCCGTCAGCCTTCAGATCCAGCGCCACCCTGCCCCGGTTCGACGCTCGCAGGCTCCGGTCGATCAGGGACTTGGCCTGCTCCAGGTCATAAGCTGCGAGCCGCGTGACCAGATAGATTGGAAACCGCTTGTGATCGAAGGGTTCGCCAGTGCGGCCGAAGAACGGATTGCGCAGCGCGCCGTTAACCGGATGCGATTCGCCCTTCAGATCCTGATAGAGCAGGGCGAGCTCGGAGTCCACCGCCGCCTGATCGCCCGATGGTCCGCCGCTTCCCCGGATTCGCAGCGGGACGCCGATGGTTGTGACAATGTATACGATGTGCTCAACCAGTCCCCTCGTCTTGAGGAACGCCGCAATAGGACGGGCGATCTTGAGGTCGTACGTGGCGCGGTCGATCGTCTCATCCGCCGTGACACGGATCTGGCAAATATTCCGCGGTGGAATATTCCTTTTCTGCGCGTAATAGTACCCCAAATTTCGCGAATCGTCAGAGAATCGGTTCACGACGACGAGTACCTGGTCGGATGGCTGTGCCCCGAGGCAAAGTGGCAACATCACCAGTCCGAAGGTCCTCAGCAGCAGAGAGGTCCGGCAAAGCATTTGGAGGGCGGCGGCCCGGATCGTGGCAATTCGGCTATTATACGGCTAATGCTATAATGAAAGGGCCTCGCCTGCCATACCCATGTCGGTGCAGTCAAATTTCTTAGGAGCGATGTGCCGACGAGGGTGATTGTATATGGACCTCGATCAGCTTCATACGTTCCTTGAGATTGTAAGACTGAAAAGTTTCTCTAAAGCCGCTCAGACCTGCTACCGGACACAGCCTGCAATCAGCGCCCAGGTGAGGCAGCTGGAACAGGAGCTGAATACGACTCTGTTCGAACGCCTCGGCACAAGAATAGCCCTGACCGCTTCCGGCAAGATTTTCTGTCAGTATGCGGAACAGATCCTGGAGCTTCGTAAGCGCGCCCAGGAGAGCATCAACGAACTCGAGCGCGTGCCCCGCGGCGAACTGGTGATCGCGGCAAACGAAGCTACGTGCATTTACGTCCTTCCCCAGGTTTTCTCGGAGTACAAAAAGCGCTTTCCCAACGTACAGCTGTTGGTCGACCGCTCCTACGGCAGCCACGTTGTGGATGCCGTGACGGACAACCTGGCTGATTTCGGAATCACCCAGCTTCCCGTGCAAGAGAAGAAGCTTCAGGTAGTGCGGATCCACTCGGACGAGATCAAGCTGCTGGTCCCGGCTGGGCATCCCCTTGCGAACCGGGAGACCGTTTTTCCATCGGATCTCATCCCCTATCCGCTGCTCCTACCGAAGTCCGGTACGACGCGCTCCCGTTTGAGCGTGTGGCTGGAACCGGTGGAGGACGAGATTCAGATTTCCATGGAGCTCGATTCCACGGAAATGATCAAGCGCTTCGTGCTCGCCGGGCTTGGCATCTCCTTCCTCGCTGCCTCTCATTGCAAGGAGGAGGTCGAAGCGGGCAAACTGGCTGTTGTTCCCCTCGGACCGGAACCGATGATCCGGCGTCTCGGCGTCATCTACCGCAAAGACAAGGCCCTGTCCAAGGCAGCCCTCGGCTTCATCGAGGTGGTGCTGGCTCAGGCGAAAGCAGCGGGAGCGGTGGAACCCAGCCTGGTAATGAAGGCAGGAGAAAAATCGACTCGGTGAAGCAGTTAACCCTTCGCACATCCACCATTCTGATTTCAGTTCGAAACGGCACCCAGGTATACCGGACAATCGATGAAGTGCCGCCAAAGCTGCGCCGGAAGCTACTACAATCGACCAGCGGGCAGAACTCGGCGACCATTCTGATTGCGGACCGCGGCGGCCGCCGTGAACTCAACCGCGCGATACAAGTCCTCCCGTCCGGTATCCGGGCTCGCTTGGCAAGTGCGCTACAGGAATGTGCTGAGCAACGGCATCCCGAACCTTCCCCTTTACTCGCAGTGCCGCTTTGGATGAAGGTGCTGATTGCGGCGGGCCTCGGACTGCTCGCCTGGCTTTGTGTGATTTCTAAGTAATTTCACGGATCCCATTAACCCCATCGGTCCCTACCATTAGCCCTCACCGGGGCTGTCCGGCACGGGCAGCGCACTGCCGATTCCCCAATAGAACAATCGTTCATGTTATTTCACAGGCGCGGGCGCCCGGCAATCCGATCCGACAAAAACAGGCGCCGACCCGGCCGGGGTACGGCAAGCGGTGTCAGCCGGCGCGCCAGTGTTCGGGTGGAATGAATGACAAGTGACGCAGTACAAGCTCAGGATCGGGCTTGGCAACCGTGGTCTGGCCGCTCTCCGTGGCTCAACCGCAGCCTGGCAGAGGATGCGCTTGCCGAAGCGGCCTCCCAGGGCGGAGCCATTCTGGCTTTGATTTTCGTCGTAAACCAGGTGGAGCACATCCGCGATGAATTCGGAGACGAAGCCGTCTCCAGACTGCTTCGCGAGTTCGCCGGACGCCTCCGGCAACGCCTCCCCGCTCATGTTCCCCTGCACCGCTGGACTTCCAGCTCGTTTCTTGTCGTCCTTCCCGAGGGCCGGCTGGAGATGCCCCGCGCCTGGGACGGAGCCTTCTGCCAGCCTGAACCGTTCGAAATCCTTTTGAACGCTCCTCCCGCCCGCGACTCGCGCGTCACGGTTACGTCCACCGCCGGCGTCCTTGTATCGCGGCAACTTCCCTCGCCCGCCCTGCTCGCGCAGAGCCTTGACGACTTCGCCGCCCGGCACGCCGTTTCCTGAGAGCTTGGATTCCTAAAGCCTAACGCCGCTGGTCGATAAGCGGCTTATGGATCGAAGGAAGGAACCCCGGCATGCCGCGACGGATCCCGCCGTCCTGTTCCTGCTCGGCGACACGGAAGCATCCTGGCCGGTAACCGTGCAGAATCGTTCCCGGAACGGGATGGCGATCCTCTCCGATCGGCCGATTCCGCTCGCAGTTCCTTTGCGGATTGACTGTAACGGCCAGATGTTCCTTGGAGAAGCGTGCTACTGTAGCCTAACAGGGTCGGCGTTCTTAGTTGGCGTGAAGCTTGAGCATGTGATCGCCGACGTTCAAGCGTTGGCCAACCTCAGTCGCGCCCTGTGGGATGAACTTGGCGGCGGCGGCGATCACGCCGGCGTTTTGCTGGACGACGAGTGTTCTTACGCCATGGAACAGCGAGGCAACGAGCACAAGGAGAAGAAAGAAAAGTAACGCCATTCCGAGCATGTTGACCCTGCGGCTTCTCCTCAGGTGTCCGTGTAGTAAGAATCTTGCCATCCCAAGCCTCCCTGCGTTCGATAGACGCTGTTGTATTGAGTATAGTTACAATGTGGTTACACGCAAACACAGCGTGAAGGAAATTCTTGTAAAGACGATTTTTCGGTAAACGGGGCGGCCCTCGACGAGGCTCAGGTCAGACGGCCGGATGCCCGGCGTTTGAAACGATGGGCGAGGTCGGAGCGCTGCGGTCCCACGGCAGACTCGTTCCGTTTCCCGCCACCTGAAGGTGCTTTCAGACCGCTGCCTTAAGTCGATACTACAGCGATCCCGTGGCAAATGAAAGGCCTTCTTGTGGAAAAGCTGATGAAACTTTTTCAAGGCCGCCCAGAAAGTGTTGGAAAATGCAGCCTAATTGCAATCCGCTAATATCCGGCCTCCTTATCCACAACATTCATCAGGGGAAGCCCGCTGGCATATCGCCTCACATTTTCGGCAAAGAACTCGACCAACCGCCGCTGTCTGTCCGGGCTCCACCCCGAGGTATGCGGTGTGATGACGACGTTCGGGCAGTCGAAGATGGGATGGCTCGGCGGAATCGGCTCCTGCGGAAACACATCAAGCCCGGCTCCGGCGATCCAACCTTCCTTCAGAGCTTTAACGAGCGCCATATCGTCGAACAGGTTCCCGCGCGACATCCCCAGAAAGTAAGCGGTCTTCTTCATACTTCGAAAGACCTGCTCATTGAACATACGATCCGTCTTGGGCGTGTGCGGCGCGGCCGAGACGAGTACGTCCACCTTGGGGACCATTGTCATGAACCACGACGGGTCGTGAAGCTCTTCTACAAAATGCGGCTTGGGCATCGGTTTGGCGTCAATTCCGACGATTCGCATGTCGAAACCGTAGTGCGCCCGGCGCGCAATCTCCGTTCCGATCCCGCCCATTCCCACGATGCCCATGACCTTCCCGGCCAGTTCGATGTGATGCGAGGACCGGACCGTTCCGATCGGCTTCCACTCGCGCCTCAGGAATTGCGGGACATAATCGGTTCCGATCCGGCGCGTCAGCGCCAGGAGCAGTCCCATGGCCGTCTCGGAGATACCCGGCGCGAAGACACGGGCCATGTTGGTCAGGACGACCGGGCTTTTGCGGAACTCAACGTCCATCCACTCCACACCGGCGCTGCCAGCCTGAACCCATTTGAGCTTCGGAGCATAATCCAGCTCTTTCCCGGAAATCTGTCCGTAGAGCACTTCGGCATCTTTGAGGTGCGGCCGCAGTTCGGACCGGGTCGTGATGATCATCTCCACCTGCACTCCCGGCGCCGCTGATACGATCCGCTTGATCTCGTCCGGCTCAAACGGAGTCAGAGAGACAATCCGGATGGGATCCCGCCTTGCCGACTGCGCTTTCAAAGCAGGCGGAACAAGCGGGGCCAGGCCAAACAAGAGACGCCGGGAAAACTTCATTCCGGATCCGGCAGTATTCTTCGCAGACAGGGGTCCCAGATGACTCATGCTCCGAAGCATTTCACTTCCTGAGCACGAGTGCAACTGCGGGGAAGAGATTCTCAGAGCAATTGCGAATCCGCTTGTTTTTTGACGGTGCACTTCCCCGTTGGGTATAGTGCTTTCAGACCAGCACGATAACCCGGACGTAAGAATTCTCTTCGTTCCCGAAAAGGAGTAAGGAGTTAAGACTGTAATGACGAATGGCGTCAGTGGAGCCGAATTTAAGAAGCAATTGCGGGACGGAATACCCAAAATTGGGCTGTTCCTCAACTCGCACAGCCCGACCGTAGCTGAACAGCTTGCCCACAGCGGCTACGACTGGCTTTTGGTGGATACTCAGCACGGTCCGATGGGCTATGAAAAGCTTTCGGCGATGCTGTGCGCAATCAGCAGCGGCGGCGCAAAGTCGATGGTTCGCGTTTCCGGCTATAATGACCGCGCCGGCATTCAGCAAGCGCTCGACCTCGGAGCCGACGGCGTCCTGATTCCATATATCAACAACGCGGAAGAGGCGCGGCAGGCTGTCAGCTGCGCACGCTACCCCACCGCAGGAACCCGCTCCGTCTACTTCCCCCAGCGAAGCACGAACAAAGCCGGTCTGCTCGGCTATGTGGGCAACGCGAACAAGAACATCATCGTCGCCCTGCAGGTGGAGACGGCTGCCTGCATCGAGAATATGGCGGAGATCGCCGCCGTTCCCGGCGTGGATATTCTGTTCCTCGGCCAGAACGATTTGTGCATGTCGATGGGGCTGTATGAGAAGTACGAGTTCCCGCACATGTACACGTCTCCCGAGCTTCAGGCCGCTACAGAGACCCTGATTACGGAAGCCAAGAAGAACAATGTCATCCTCGGCCTCTTCCTGTTCGGAACAAGCAGGGTCGGCGAATTCCTCGAAAAAGGATTTACATTCATCAGCATCGGCAACGACCTCCATCACGTTCTGACGCAGGCGACCACCTACGTGCAGGAGCTCGAATGCATTGCCCGCGACAAGGGCAAGACGTGGCAGCGCCGTCCTACCGCCTTGATGTAAACCCGACTGATGTAAATCTTCGGGTAAATTTCTGCATGTCTGTACCACCCCGGCCTGGCTTCCTCGGCCGGGGTGGCAGTTCCCTGCCCTAAACACTCGAACCCTTCCGCGCGCCGTTTCCAGTCCCAAGCTTCGTTAGAATTGATCGAATGCGTCTGCTGCTGCCGTCTGCTTTGCTCCTCGCCACCCTCGGACCCCATTTGTCCTACGCTGTGAAAATTCATGCCGATTTCGAAGGTGGTTCCATCGGACGCGTGGAGAAGGTATCCGAGCATCACTTCCGCATCGCTGTGAAAGGCGAGTCCGATCAGAACCGCAGAAACCGGCAGGGATCCTGGTATTACTTTGAAGTCCGGGAAGCGCCGCTTGACGAGTTGACGTTCGATATCGTCGACCTTAAAGGCGAGTACAATCTCCGGCCGAACAACGGCGCCATTACAGGAGAGACGCCGCCTCTTATCAGCTACGACGGCAAATCATGGGTTCATGTTTCGAACGTCGAGTATGACCGCGAAGAACCCAAGCTCAGATTGCGCATCAAGCCTGCGTCTTCGCGCTTCCGCATCGCACACACTCCGCCCTACACGAACGAGCATCTGGCTTCTCTGAGGCGGAGCATTCTGAAGCACCGGGACGTGCGGGAAACGGTGATCGGCAAAAGCGTCGGCGGCAGGGATCTCTACCTCTGGACGATAACCAGCAATCAGGCGGGTGGACACAGGAAAGTCGTGTGGCTGATGTTCCGGCAGCATAGCTGGGAATCCGGCTCCTCATGGGTGGGCGAAGGGCTTGTCCGGGCGCTTCTCTCCCCTGAGATGGAAGACCTTCGAAAGCGCTTTATCTGGAAGATCCACCCCTTTTGCGATCCGGATGGAGTGGCGCGCGGCGGCGTCCGCTTTAACGCAAATGGATACGACTTGAACCGGAACTGGGATGCCATCGACCCGCGCCTGATGCCGGAGATCGCGGCCCAGCACAAGGCGATTGCCGAGTGGCTGAAAGCGGGAAACCGGATCGATCTCTTCCTTTCGCTGCACAATACGGAGACTTCCGAATACCTCGAAGGCCCACCCGGCGGGGAGAAGCGGCCAGAGATACAGCGCCTGGCGGAACGTTTCTTTCAGCAGCTCGTCGAGACGACATCCTTCGATCCGAGCCGCCCGCTCTTCTACAGCGGCGCGACGACAACCGAGGGTATGAAGGGCCGGATGACCGTGGTGCAGGGGTTGCACCGCGATTTTCAGATTCCCGCCTTCCTCATGGAACAGAGGATCGCGAAGGGCAGAAAATCCGGCAAGCTGCCCAATATCCCGGACCGGCTCGAGTTCGGGCGCCAACTCGCGCTGGCCATCGCCCGTACCTTACAAGCGGCGCCCTAATCCAGCCGGATTCGGACAATCTGGTCGTCACCGCTGGCCACACGACCGCGCCCGTCCAGGTTGGAAGTCGCAACATAGAGCCAGCCATCGTGGACGACGACATCACGGATCCGCCCAAGATCCGTCAGAAAAACGCTCTCCTGTGTCAGCTTGTCGCCGGGGAGGGAGAGCTGGCGAACTTGCGCGCCCCTTAATGCAGCGATAAAGAGCTGATTTCCATGGAATGCGATGCCGCAGGGCGCGAGCGTAAAGTCTTCATAGCAGCGAACTGCCGGTATCCAGTCCCCAGTCTGATCACAGGTTTTTGGCCAACCGTAGTTGCCGCCGCGCTCAATCACAACAACCTCATCCATCCGGTTAGGCCCGTGGTCGGAAGCGTACATCGACCCGGTGACCGGATGCCAGTCGATTCCCTGCGGGTTCCTCAGCCCGTAGGCCCAGACCGCATTCCGGAAGGGATTGTCGCGCGGTATCACGCCATCCTTCTCAATCCGCAGAATCTTACCGGCAAGGGAACGGGTGTCCTGAGCGAGCTCCGGTTTCTGTGCGTCGCCCGTAGTGATGTAGAGCCTGCCGTCCGGACCGAAACGTATTCGGCCTCCATTATGGAAGATTGCGTTTGGAATCTGATCGATGAGGACTGTTTCGTTTGCCAGCGAACCCTGCTCCGTCATCACAAACCGCGCAACCCGGTTCCCGGCCGGATGAGTGTAGTAGAGGTAGATGTAGCGATTCTTATCGAAATCCGGATCGACAGCGATTCCGAGCAGACCGGCCTCTCCTTGCTGGACAACGTCGATGGTTCCGATCGTACGGCGGCTGCCGTTTTCGACCATGCTCACACGCCCTGCGCGTTCCGTGAACAGCATGCGGCCGTCCGGGAGGAACGCAATGCTCCAGGGCGTATCTAAATTTCGTAAGAGAGTCTGCCGGCGGCCGCTGACACCCCCGCCTGCGCTGACCGTTTCCGGAGTACCCCCGGGCGTCTTGTCGCTGCAGGCGAGGGTGACGACAAGGGTCACCAGAACAAGAAGTTGCGGGCCCAAAGACGACACCTCCTCAACATGTGACGCTTGCTGCTGAATCTTTAGCACGGCGTCATTTTTAAGGATGCGTCCTCAAGGCCTCATCGGGCGGGCACGGCTTCCCTTCCCTTGGAATGATCTTCCCGGTTACTCGGTACGCAGAAGCGATGCGGAATCGATTCTTAAAGCGCGGCGGGCTGGAGGGAGGATCGCCGCCAGGACAACCACGAAGCAAAAGGCCAGCACGGCAGTAAAGACCAGCGGGTCGAATCTGCCGACCTCCACTACGGACAAGCCCGCGTTTAGAATGCCGCTCAACCAGACCGCCGCAGCTGCACCTGCCAATACCCCTGTTGCCGCTAGCCTGGCATACCGGCCGTAGATAAAAGCGATCAGTTGCGCTGCGCCGGCGCCCAGCGCCAGTCGCACTCCGAGGTCCCTGGCGCCCTGGCTCAGGCTGAAGGTGACTGCAACGTAAACGCCGCCCACAGCCAGAAGCAGAGCGACCGCGGCCAAGCCTCCGTTGAGGCGCGCGCGTGTCGAGGCGGGCCGAATCGCCGTCGCTACGAGAGCGTCAATGTTTGTCGAAAACTCCCAGCGCCAGCTCGGATCCGTCGCTGCGACCTCAGCACGGATTTTCTCCTCGCTCGGAGCCTGACGCCGCCCGGATCAGAACCGTCGCAAAAGCCGAGCCACGCCGCTGGAGATGGGAGAAGAACACAGCCGGCTCGGGCGGCACAGTGATCGACACATCGCGCGCATCTGCAGCAACACCGATCACTTCACACGGAACTCGCCGGCCCGGGTCCCCGATATCAATCCTTTTCCCAAGCGCGTCCGTGGATCCCCAGGCCAGCTTGGCAAAGGACCGGTTCACCACTGTCACGCAAGGCCCGCCGCGAACGTCCCGTTTGTCGAAGCTCCGGCCCTCAACTGCAATGCCCATGGTCCGGAAGTAGCCCCCGCTGACCGCCTGCACCGGGACCGGCGGCATCGGCATCCACTCTCCACCGTCACTGAGGACATCAAATCGCGACTTCATCGATGCCCCCGTCAGTATCGGGGTGCTGGTGATTGCCACTGATTCGACTCCAGGAAGGCGCGCAAGTCGATCGATAACCTGTTCGAGGCTGTGCGCCGACATGGGGAAGGCCATGGGGCCGCCGGAGAAGACCGCACAGGACAATCCTTCCGGCCGAAAACCCAGGCTGACCGAGGAGAGCTGATACAGCGCCTTCGCAAGCAACCCGAACCCGGCCATGATCACAACAGCTGCCGCCAGTTCCACCACAACCAGAACGTCCTGCAGCCGGGAAGCACGCAGAGTCAGGTCGCTAAAACGCCAACTCTCCCGAATCAGTGCCGTGATCTCTATCCGGACGAGCATCAGCGCTACCACAACGGCGCATACGACGCTCGATGCAAGCCCGGCCCCAATGCTGAAAGCAAGCACTGGAATGCTGAGCACCGGATGAGTTTCGGAACGGATGGCTGCCGTGGTTACAGCCCCGGCCGCAGGCAACGAGAGCATAACCAGCGGCAGCGCGATGCCGACCGCCACAGTCATGGCCTCAACCAGGACGGTCCCAGCAAAGCCGCCTCGCGCTGCATCCAAGCGCCATTTGCACGCCAAGATCCCGCACTTGCTCATCCGGCGCGCAAGCAGGAGGTGTCCAACGTTCAGGCACGCGAGCAGTTGAATCAGCAGACACGCGGCCAGCAGCAGGTTGAGGATTCGTGCCGCCGGACCAACAATCTGATCCACCAGAGAAAGTGCAAAGAACCGCTCCGCGCGCGAGCGGCTGAAGCCTGTGTTAGGCGCCGGCTCAATCTGGCTCCATTCCCGTTCGGCATCTCGCAGAGAACATCCCGGGCGCAGCCTGTCAGCGATTAGCTTGTCGCCAGCCGTCGACGTTGACGGATCTTCCGCCGGAGTCTCGTCGGCAATCCACACATCCGCGACACTGACCGGGCGCTTCAATTGTGGGGGAGCCACTCCAATGACCGCGTAACTGTTGCCGTCCACCGTCAGCGATCTGCCAACCGCATCGACATCCGGAGAAAACGCACGAGTCCAATAAGCGTCACCCATCTCGGGTGATTTCTTCATAATTTGAACAAGGTGCGTGGGTGACTCGTACGGAATCGCATTGAATACGGCCGCCTCGAGCACGGCGTAGCACACCGTGGACAAAACAATTCCCGCAGCAAGCATCAGTATCGCCGGGATTGAGAATCTCGGCTGATGCCATAGAATCTTCGCAGTTCGTAGCATTTATCCTCGCTACTCGAGTTGCACGCAAGAGCACTTGGAATGCAGCACAACCATTCATGACTGAATCCCGGTTATTCCCTGAACTTCGCGCTTTGCTGCTTCAAAGCGAACTCCGAACCTACGTAAAACTCGTCGTCCGGGTTTAATACGAGGAATTGCCCGTCTCGCTCGACGAAATAGTAGACCACCTTACTGGCAAATGCATGCGGCTTCTCGGGGTCGCTCGCCCGCCAGTACAGTCTGAATCTCCACTGAGAAATTGCGCTCCGCACGGCTTCAGCAATTACAGCGTTCGGTGCGGTGAGCACGCGAAGCACAGTCGCTTTGTCGGAACCTGCCGCGACGCAGACATCGGCCACCACCAGCCCGGTCACTCTTGCAGCAACCGCTTCCTCCGGATAACCGGATGCACGATTTTCGTCGCCATGTTTCAGAGAAAATATGCCTCTGCCATAGAGCCCGCTATACTGCGGTCGCATGGCGGATTGGTTTGCGCAAACGAGACCGGAAGGAACAGGACGCTTAGCGCCACCAATCGAGGGAGTGATCCCAAATATATAAGTACGTTCGCAGGAACTCTGCTCTAGTTATGTAGCGTGCCTGTTACCGGTATGCCTTGCGCTGCCAGCGTAGCCAGATCGTACGGAATATACAGCGCCTTGTGAAATCCCACCGAGCCCGGCACCGCCGACGTAATGTTACAGAGACTCATGTGGGGCTTTGCAGGCGGTTGCTTTACGCCTATCTTCGACAGATCAAGATGACAGTACACGTAGACGGTGTGGCCTGGCGGTAACTCGTGGCGTGCCCGCGACTCGATCTCGCTGAGCGGCATGATGATCGCTCCGGCAATATGCGCCTCCTCAAAACTGTCCCACTCCCGGGTGTCGATCAGCACGGTTCCGGGCCGGCTCAATGCCTGCCGCAGTTCCTCTGCGCTGATGACCTTTACAGCACTGGGATCCGGCATCACCATCATTGGCATCGTCGGCTTCGCCTTGGCGCTGGTGGCGGCTCCGTTCCGTGCCCGGTACCGGTTGCCGGGTTACTTCACACTTTGCCCATCCAAAGCGCACTTTGGACTCACGTAAGACTCCTCGATTTAGCAAGTCCAATCGAAGGAGTAAGCTCAAATACAAGAGTACAGTAAGTAATACTTGCGCTTTTATCTATCGGGAGCGAATCGTCACGAAGATCGAGTAACACTGTTTGGCGGATTCGTCAAGCAGCAGCAACAACTTGTCTCAAAAGCAGGGGCCTGAAACAAAACAGCGGCGGTAGTATATTAGACCGCATGCTTCGCGCCACGTTCGTCGCTCTTTTCACAATTGCAGGCATGAGCCTGCAGGGACAGCCTCGCTGGGAGAATCCCGTCAAAAGGCAGCTTGCGCAGGGACAGCCGGTTATCGGCGCAACGATTACCGTCCCCAGCGCTGATGTTGCGGCGCGGGCTGCCAATATGGGCTTCGACTTTCTCTGGATCGAGATGGAGCACTCGGCAATCACCCTGGAAACCGCACGCGATATGATTCTGGCCACGCGCGGCTTGAAGGCGGTTCCATTCATCCGTGTGCCCGTCAATGAACTCTGGACGGCAAAGCGTGCGCTCGATACCGGAGCATTGGGCGTGATCTTCCCATTTACGTCGACGCCGGAGCTCGCGCACCAGGCTGCCCAAGCCGTCAAATATCCGCCGCTCGGACGTAGAGGCGCCGGACCGGGACTCGCCAGCTTCCGCTGGTCCGGACCCGAGAGCTACTACGACTTTTCCGATCGCAACGCGATGGCCATCATCATTATCGAGGAGAAGCGGGCCGTGGAGAGGATCGAGGAGATCGCCTCAACGCCGGGCATCGACGTCATCTTCATCGGCACCAACGACCTCTCCTTCTCCTACGGGAAGCGCGGCGACCAGAATGCGCCGGAGGTACGGGAGGCCATTGCAAGAATCGTCGCGGCGGCGAAGAAAAATAACATTCCGGTCGGGCGGCCGGCGGGCAGTCCTGAGCTGATTGCGGAATACCGCAAGCAGGGTTTTACCTTCTTCCAGGGACCGAGCGACGTGAACCTGATGGGAGCGGGAGCGGAGCCGCTTCTTCGGTCCCTTGGAAAGACTGGTATTGACCCGAAGAAGCAGCCGCTCTATTGACGCCAAGCGCTTCGATCAGGCAATGACGCCGTCACGGTATAACGGCGCCGAAGCCCGTTCCGTGTTGCGCTTCCAGTTCTCGAGGTCCGGCCCTTTGAATCGTTCCGCACGCGTCCGAATCTGAGCCATTTGTTCGGGCGCGAGCGGCTTGAACTGTTTGGCGATTCGCACATCGTCCTCGATCTGCCCAATCGTGGTGCAGCCCAAAGCCAGACAGTGAATCGGAAGGCTAAGGACGTAACTGAGGCAGTCCTTCAGCGAGATGGAGTGGAGGAGCCTGGAGTTCGCCGTGCTCTTCATTGCCTGGATCCCCATGCCGCGCTCGACGGCTACCGGAAGCACGTTCTTCTCGAAGCTGAGATAAGCGGGGTCCGCCGGATTCAGCGGCATCAGGATCGTGTCGTATTTGTCGTACCGCTTGAGCATGGCGAGGTGCACTTCCGGGTCGTGATGGCCTGTGAAGCCGATGAAGCGCGCCTTGCCGGCCTTCTTTGCAGCTTCAAACGCCTCAATGGCACCGCCTGGAGCAAAGATCTCCTCTACCTCCTGCATCGTACTCACCTGGTGAATCTGCCAGAGGTCGAGGTAGTCCGTGCGGAGCGCCTTGAGCGACTTCTCCAGATCCGCTTCCGCGCCCTTCCGGCTGCGCTCCGCGGACTTGGATGTGAGGAAGATGTTCTTGCGGAACGGCTTCAAGACTTCGCCAAACACCTCCTCGGACTTGCCATTCCAGTACAGCCGCGCCGTGTCGAAATAGTTGATGCCGAGTTCGTAAGCGCGCAGAGTAATGGCCTTCGCATCCTCATATCCGCACATCGGGAAGCGCCCGCTTGCCTGGCCGATGATCGTGAGCTTTTCGCCAGTCTTTCCAAAGACCCGCTTCGGGATCTCCCCGGACGTTTTAGCCACCTGCTGGGCCGCATTCGCCGCAAGCGCAAATCCGCCGGCAGCCGATGAAGTGATGAACGATCGACGTCGCATGCTGGTCTCCTCTCAAGACTGTATATCAGGAACGTCGCAACCGGAAGCTGAAACTAGACGGGTGGGGACGGCCAACCCTTCCGGTCAAGCGCGCGGTCCAGGTTAAAGGCGGCGCTGATCAGCGCCATATGCGTGAGCGCTTGCGGGAAATTCCCCAGAGCTTCCCCGTGCGGTCCGATCTGCTCCGCGTACAGGCCTAAGTGGTTCGCATAGCCGAGCATTTCCTCGAAGAGCAGCCGTGCCTGCTGCAAGCGAGCAGGTTCGGTTAGGCCCGCACGCGTCAGCGCCTCCACCAGCCAGAAGCTGCAGCAGTTAAAGGTGCCCTCGCCACTGGTGAATCCGTCCGGCGCCTCCTCATGGTTGTACCGGTAGACCAAGCCATGCGTAACCAGCCCTCGCTTGCTGCGCGGCTGGTTAATCGCATCAAGAGTTGCGAGCATGCGGGGATCGCTAGGCGCAATGAAGAACACCAGAGGCATCATCAGTAGCGAGGCATCCAGAGAATCACTCCCATAAGCCTGCACGAAGGCGTTTCTGGCGTCGCTCCAGCCTCTCTTCTGGACCTCTTCGTAAATGCGGTCGCGCGTCGCCCGCCACTGTTCCCGGTCGCTCGGAAGAGATCGCTTTTCGGCAAGCCGGATCGCCCGATCAAGGCACACCCAGCACATCATCTTCGAGTAGACGAAGTGCTGCCGCCCGCTCCGCACTTCCCAAATGCCTTCATCCTCCCGGTCCCAGTTCTTCGAGACCCACTCAACTAGGCGCCGCAGGTTTACCCATTCGCCATAGGTGACCTGTTTGCCGTACTTATTGCTCAGGTAGGCGGCGTCCATCAGCTCACCGTAAATGTCGAGCTGAAGCTGGTTATAGGCGTTATTGCCAATTCTTACCGGCCGCGATCCCTTGTAGCCGTCAAGATCGAGGATCTCCTCTTCCAGATTCTTGCGCCCGTCGATGCCATAGAGCACCTGGAGAGAGCCGTCCGGCTCGAGCTCACGGCAGCGCTTGTCCACCCAGTCCACGAAGCACGCAGCCTCTTGTGTAAAACCAAGGCGGATCAGGCTGTAGACAGTGAAGGCAGAGTCGCGGATCCAGGTGTATCGGTAATCCCAGTTGCGCGGACCGCCGATGCTTTCCGGAAGACTGGTAGTCGGCGCGGCGATGATGGCGCCCGTGGGGGCATAAATCAGGAGCTTTTGTACAAGGGCGGACCGGTTCACCATTTCACGCCACCGGCCCCGATACTGCGACTGCGAGAGCCAGCGCCGCCAGTAATTCACGGTCTCTTCGAAAAGCTCCTGAATTTCGCCCAACTCAATCAGCGGACCGTCGCCGTCCCCGCTCGTCAAGCCGTATAGCTCAAACGGAGTCTGCTCGGCTTCCTTCAGGACAAACTCCGCCACCACCCCGTCGCCGTCCCGCTGGAGGGCGACGGAGGACTCCAAAGCCATGCTCAAGGAGCGAGAGCGGAAGATGGCCCGGTGATTGCGAATTTCCAGCGTGTGGGGATCGCGCGCGTAGTTGAATGCAGGGCGGCAGCGGACCCGGAACTTCATCTCGCCCTTGATCACCTCGACCCGGCGGATCAACCGGTGGTTTTCGTTTCCTTCCACCGCCCCGACGATGGGCATGAAATCGACCACTTGGCCCACGCCGTCCACGGAGAGGAAACGCGTGACCAGCACGTTCGTATCCGGCCAGTAGAACTGCTTCAGCACAACCCCACTGGTGTCAGCCGGACAGATGCAGAAGCTTCCTCCCTTTTTGTCATCGAGCAGGGCCGCGAAAATGCTCGGGGAATCAAAGCGCGGGTAGCAGAACCAGTCGATGGACCCGTTCTTCCCCACGAGGGCGGCCGTGTGCATGTCGCCAATGATGCCGTAGTCTTCGATCGGTAGATAAGACATGTCCCTGCCAGACATTCTTGGCTGACGACATGTCCGCGCCGCAAGTTTGGCTCAAAGCGCGGATCGGCCGCTGCCCCGCTGCCGCGGCAAGCTCTTGAAGCGCGGCGATCTCTTTACCGCAGCTTCGAATAGTCCGTCGGCCTCATGTAGACCGAGTCCACCTTCTCCACAATCTTGCCGTTCTTCTCTGACTCGTCCTTGACTTTCACCCACTCGGGATCTGTCCGGAAGGCCTCCCAGGAACGCTTGGCGCTCTCCATGTCCTTATGAGCCAGGACGTAGATTAGCGTCTTCTTTGACTGCGGCCCTTCTACCGGCACCCAATAGCCGACGTTCTTCATGCCGTGCTTCTCGAAAAGGCGGGTCGTGTGGTTACGGAAACGGGCGTTCAGAGCGTCCAGCTTTCCGTCGTAGGTCGTGTAGGTTCTCAGCTCGTAGACCTGGGTCGCGGCCGCTTGCGCTGTGCGCTCCGATCCGAGCCAGTATCCTGCGGCGAAAATGACTGCCGCGGCGCCGAATGCGACAAGTGTTCTCATAGGTTTTCGAATCCCTCGATTCTATCTCCAAGCCCTTTCCAGGTGTGAGGATGCCGCCCCGGACGTTATGATGAAAAACACTGAAGGAGGTTCCGCATCATCCCTGTATTCCGCCCTGTATCTCGCGGCGAACAGGCAAACGCATCGATGGTCGCAGTGCCCCTCTTCGCTGCAACTCTTGCCATCCTGCTGGCTTCCATACCGGCACCGTCGCAAACAATCCGGAGTCTAAGGATCGAAACGGATCCCAAGGAGGCCCGCGTCCGCCCGCTCGAAAGCATTGTCTTGCAGGTCAAGGTTTACGGCGACGTCGTAGAGGGCGGCACGCGGCGGTCAGGGCGACTCCGCGTGGCTGGCGCGCTAGTAGAGGTCGTAGAGCCGGGCGGGGGGTGGATTTCGAAGCCGTTTAAATACCAGGGAACGGATACCGAGCCGTTTGTCGAAGAGTCCGACTCAGCAGTGGGCCGCATATTCAAGGCGGTCGTCGGAGACTTTGTGCTGCAAGACGCCGTCCTCTACACCGCGCCGGAGAAGCCCGGGAAGTACACCGTGCGGGCGCTGCTTGAAGGCGTCAACGCCGAGGCTACCATCACCGTCGATCCCACCGCTCCGCCACGCCGGAAGCCCGAGGCCTATGCTTTCCCTACAGAAGGCTCGTCGCGGCATCCCTACCGGCCGCTCGCCGAGCACTACGCACCGTTCATCGCGCAGGAGACGTGGTTCGAGCCCAAAGCCGACTACCTGGCCCGCTTCGATTACGACGGCGACTGGCAGGGCGACAACAATTGGGACAATCTCGAGAGCGGCAGTTCCCAGGCCTATGTCTACTTTGCCGTCATGGAGACAAAGTCTCACTGGTTCATCATCTACAACCTCTTCCACCCGAGAGACTACTCCGACAAGTGCGTCGCGGGCTCCTGCCACGAAAACGACAACGAAGGACTGATTCTGACCGTCGCCAAGGATGGCACAGAGTTCGGGCGGCTGCAGGTGATGGAGACTCTCGCCCACAACAACGTCTACACCTACGTCGCCGATGACAGAATCGCCGGCGGCATTCACGACATTGACGGAGTGGTGGAACTGCACGAGGGGAGACCGGTGGTATTTGTTGAATCCGGCGGCCATGGGATCTACGGCAGCGCGAGCAAGCCGGATCGCTTCCAGCTCGGCCAGATGGCCTTTCCCGGCGGAACCGGCGTCACCTATACCTATAAAGGCCGTGCAGAAAGACCGAGGCATCCCAACGACCGCAACGTCGGCTACGAGCTGCTCTCCATCTACGATCATTGGTGGACCAAGGCCAATCGCAACGCCGGATGGAAGGAGCGGACCTTTGATCAATTCTTCGTCTACCGGCCCTTCGGAGGACGGCCGGGAGTTCCCTTCGATGCCATCGGCCGTAGCTTTCTTGGACGGAAGCACGCGAGCAATTCGGCCAAACCGTTCTGGGGCTGGCACGACACGCTGACGCTGCGCCGCAAAGTCCTCAATGTCGGACAGTGGGGGCTCGATCCGGCCTACGCCATTTCTGTCGGGCTTCGGATGCCTAACCCCAACCTCTTCTCCACCGACTACGTCTTCAACCCCTACCTTGGAATCGGGGAAATGCCATCCAGTCCCATAACCACCGCCACACCTGTCCAGACTGCCGACCAGGCAGCACCTGCCCTTACACAACGGTCTGTTTCGGAGAGCGCAGCCTCTCCAGCAGCGGACCAGCTATTGACTCCGGAACCAGACGCGGCCGAGGGAGAAGGCGTTCTGACGCTCCTGGTGGACGAGCGGCTCGACATCGTGCTTAGCGGCCAGGAAGCGCGTTTTGATGTGCTCGCCGGAGCACCAGTGCAAGACGCATCGCTGGTTCTCTCGCATCCGCTTCCGGAGTTCGGGCCTTTGGAGGTCAAGATCGAGAAGCTGGGCGGACCAGGGTCTGTCTCGATCGTAGAGCAGCCGTCAGATGCGAATCACAACTCGGTCCGAATCCGAGTGGAAGATCCGGCGCCAGGCGTCAATCGTTACACGATCCGGATCGAGTGGAAGAGGCGGTGACGCCCTCCTAAGCGCTCCCGTTCAAAACAGACGTCTTTGCGGAGCCGAGCCCACAAGCTACTATATATAGGTGCATCGCAGAACTGGGCACAATATTGCGTGCAGCACCTCCTTTACTTTTCGCCGGGAGGCGTTTACCATGAAGGCATCCCCCGAGTCGAGAGCCCTTCCGGTTCTCGGAAATCCGAAGTTTATGTTCTTGAAGGGAAACGCCATTGCTCAGACTCAAGCGCGTTGAGATTCAGGGGTTTAAGTCATTCTGTGACAAGACCGAAATGCGGTTTGCCGGTCACGGGATTGCTGCAATTGTCGGGCCGAACGGCTGCGGCAAGTCGAACCTGAGTGACGCAATTAGCTGGGTCCTCGGGGAGCAGTCTGCCAAGAGCCTGCGCGGAGCCAGGATGGAAGATGTGATCTTCGCCGGCACGCGCGACCGAAAGCCCCTGAGCCTTGCCTCGGTCACCATGACGCTGATGGATCCGGAGGCGCAGGAGGCGACAGACGGGGAGAGCAACGGAAACGGCAAAACCAAGCCTCGTGAAATCACGATCACGCGTCGGCTGTTCCGTTCCGGCGAGAGCGAATACCTCATCGATGGCAAGCAGGCCCGCCTGCGCGATATCCAGGACATCTTCATGGGCACCGGGCTCGGCCCGGAATCCTACGCGATCATCGAGCAAGGCCGCATCGGGCAGATTCTTAGCTCGAAGCCTCAGGATCGCAGGGCTGTCATCGAAGAGGCGGCCGGCATCACCCGGTTCAAGACCAAACGCCGCCTGGCGGAAGCCAAGCTGGAAGGCGCCAAGCAGAACCTGACGCGCGTCTTCGACATCCTCGAAGAAGTCAGCCGCCAAGTGAACTCATTGAAGCGGCAGGCTGCAAAGGCCAAACGCTACGAAGAGCTGAAGGCGGAACTCACCACGCAGCTCCGGCGCGCGCTGACCGGCCGGTTTCGGATTCTGGAGCGCGAAGCGGCTAAGACAGCGATTGAACTCAATCTGGCGACCTCGAACCTGCAGAAGCTCTCGGCCGAGGTGGCCGCAAAAGAGGAGGAACAGGCCAAGCTGCAGGAGCAAGCCTACCGCACGGAAGCCGAGCTGACCGAAGAGAGGCGGAAGCTGGCGGAGTTGCGCGTGGAGGCTGAGCGTACGAAAGGCCGTTTGGAGTCGCAGTCGCGGCAGGTAGCATCTCTCGAACAGCGTCTCGAGCAAGGCGCGGGCGAAACGCAGGAGCTCGAGCGGCGGCGCGAGCAGATGACCCTCGAGCTCGAAGCTCATGGTCAGCGGCTTCAAGAGCTGGAGTTACAGACCGAGGAGGCACGGCGCAAGCTTGCAGCGAAGAACGAAGAGCGCGAAGTCCTTCAGAACCGCCTCCGCGAACGCGAGCGCGGCACGGAAGCAGCCCGCCAGCAGGTGCTCCGGCTGCTCGGCGAAGCTTCGGCGTTGAAGAATCAGCTCACCCAGGTGGATGCGTATCTGGCGTCCTTGGATCGCGAAACCGCTCGGGTGAAGCGCGAGGAGGAAACCGCGCAGGCGGAGCTTGAGCGCGTAGAAAAGGCTCGCACGGAGATCTCGGAAAAGCTGACGTCGCGTCAGATGCAGCTTGAGTCGCTGTCGGAGCGCCGCAAGGGCGTTGAAGAGGAATTATCGGTACGCAAGACGAAGGCGGTGGAGACGCGCCGGGAGGTCGAGCAGCTGCGCGGCGAAGTCTCCCGTCTGAAAGCGCGCAAGGATTCGCTCGAAGAGATTATTTCCCACCGCTCCTATACTACGGAGTCGGTCAAGCGCCTCTTCACGGCGATCGAGAAGGGGCGCGCCCAGGATCTGCGGCCTGTCGGTGTTCTGGCGGACTTTGTCGAAGCCGGCGATACCCCGTTTGAAAAAGCGACGGAAGAGTTTCTGCACGACGAGCTCGAGTACGTTGTCGTGAAGGACTGGGCTCAGGCTGAGCGCGGTATTGACCTGCTGCGGAGCGACCTTGATGGCCGTGCCACATTTCTAGTGGAACCCGGACCGGAGGGCGAAGCGGCGTCCGCAGGAAGCGCCGCAACAGCGGAGCCGGCCATCGGACCGGAGACCGGTGTCGTGTCGCGGTTGAGCGATGTCCTCCGGCTGACGAACGGCCTCACCAATGCTCCGGCGCAGATTCTGCCGCGTCTCGCGCGCTGTTTCCTTGTCGAGGAAAGAGAAACGGCGCGGAAATTGGCCGCCCAATATCCCGACCTGTACTTTCTTCTGCCCGATGGCGTTTGCTATCACGGCCGGGCCGTGAGTGGCGGGAAGAAAACGGGCGCCGGCCCCCTTGCGCTGAAGCGTGAATTGCGCGAGCTGACGCAGCATCTCAAGAACAAAACGGATGCGCTGAACCGGAAGATCGATCTGCTCGAAGAGCTTGAGCGTGAAATCGCAGCCTTGAGCGAGGAGCTGGAAGTGCTCCGGGTACAGCAGCAATCGCAGGAGAAGGAAGCGGTCGCGCTGGACCATGAGATGCGGAAGCTCTCGGAGGAGGCCGCACGGAACAACCAGCGGCTTTCAGTCGCTCGCCTGGAACTCCAGCGGCTGGAGCGCGAAATGGAACGGTCCCGCCAAAAGCGAACCGAAACCAGCCTCCTTGTCGAAGAGAAAGAGAGAGCCAGAGCGGAACAGGAACAATCGCTTGAAGCGGTACGGAAGGAAGTGAGCGAGTTGCAGGCCGAAGCGGCGCGGATCAGCGAGGAGCACTCGGCGCTGCGGGTAGACCTGGCCGGCTTCGAAGAGCGGCGCCGCGCGGAGCAGAACGCCCGTGCCCGCCTTGAGCAGCAACTGCGCGAAGTGGCCAAGCGGAAGCAGGAGATCGCTGCTGCCATGGAGCGGATGGGAGCCGAGCGCGCAAGGCTTCTTACCGACAACGTCGAGCTCGAACAGCGCTCGAACGTGCTTTCTGAACAGATCCTTCAGCTTGACCAGAACGTCAACCGGATGGCGGCGCAGGAAGGAAGCGCGCGGTCTGCTTTGATGTCGCTCGACGAAGCTTTGAAGCAGATGCGTACCGCCGCGCAGGAGGCCCAAGAGAAGCGGTCGCAGGTGGAGCTGTCGCTTGTGCGCCTGCAGAGCGAGTTGAAGTTCCTGGATGAGACTGCCCGCAAGGATCTGAATGCCTCGCTCGAAGAGCTTGCGGCCGGAGAAGAGACAGTTCTCGACGATGAGGCTCTCGCCGAGGCTGAGAAGCGCTGTCAGGAGGTGCGGTCGCGCATCGAAGCTCTCGGTCCGGTGAATCCACAGGCACTCGAAGAGTTCCAGGAAGCGCAGCAGCGCTACGACTTCCTAAATGCCCAGCGGCAGGATCTGCTGGATTCGATCCGCGATACCGAGAAGGCCATTCAGGAGATCGATACCGAGTCCCGCAAGCGGTTCTCGGAGGCGTTCGCAGCGATTAACGAGAACTTCCGCCAGATGTTCCGGACACTGTTTGGCGGAGGGCTTGGCGAGATGCGCCTCACAGATTCGGAGAGCGGCGATTCGGGCATCGATATCGTGGCTTCCCCTCCCGGAAAGAAGCTGCAGAATGTTCTGCTGCTCTCCGGCGGAGAAAAGGCATTGACCGCCGTGGCTCTGCTCATGGCGATCTTCAAGTACCAGCCAAGCCCATTCTGCATTCTCGATGAGGTGGATGCGCCGCTCGATGAGCCCAACATCGAGCGTCTGACTCGTCTGCTAAAGGAAATGTCGTCCCAGACGCAGTTCATCGTCATTACACACGCCAAGAGGACGATGGAAGCCGCGCAGGCGATGTATGGCGTCACCATGCAGGAGCCGGGCGTTTCGAAACTGGTAAGCGTACGCTTTCAGTCTCCGCCGCCCCCTCAACAGTCCGCACCGCAAATGGCGGCAACTGCTTGAGCTCCGCTCTGGGCCGCTTGTAGCGCCTTCCGTAATCTTCGCCGGCTGCTGCAAGCGGCTCTGCCTCGCATTTCGCCTGCCCACCGCGGGTAACTCCCGCGCTTTGTTTCAACGTCTCATACGATGGGAGTTGCCGGAACGTGAAGCAAATGCTCTGCCGTGTAGGAATCGCCGTTGTCCCGTTGCTGTTGCAAACTGCGTACTTCGTGACAGCACAGCAGCCGGCCGAGGCGCCGAAAAAGGGGACGTTGCATGGTCAGGTCGTCCATGCGCTGACGAGCGAACCCGTTCGACGAGCGGAAGTTTCCCTAACCAGGCGCCGCGGTGAGCTGCGTGGAATGATGGGACCACTTCCCGCGCCTTTCCCTCAAAACCAGTCCTTGACCGCAGTCACCGACGCGGAGGGCAAGTTTGTAATCCGGGATATTGAACCCGGGGATTACTTTCTTTCGGCGGAGCGCAACGGTTTTGTTCGCGGGATCTACGGCGCTCGCAGAGCCGGCCAGCCGGGCACGGTGATCAACGTTTCCGCGGGTGGGGAGATGACAGGCTTGTTGCTGAAGCTGATGCCCCAGGCCGTTTTAGCCGGGCGGCTGACAGACGAGGAGGGTGAGCCTGTTCAAGGGGCAGCGGTACAGGTACTTCAGAAGAGGTACGTTGGAAACCGGCTTCGCTGGATTCCCGCAGGCCAGGGGCAGACAAACGACCTCGGCGAATTCCGGATTGCCAACATTTCACCTGGGCAATACCTCCTGTCGGCGGCCCCCACACGCAGGATAAGGTGGACCGGGCGAGTTCGGCCCTCGTCCTCAGGAGTTTCTGCGGAGACAGCTTACGCTCGTGTCTTCTATCCGTCCGTGACCGATCCGAGCCAGGCTTCGCTCATCGAGGTGGCGCCCGGAGCGGAAGTTGCCGGCCTCGACATGAGGCTGCAAAAGACGCGCGTTTATCGGATTCGAGGCCAGGTGCTTGATCCGTCGGGACAACCTGCCACTCGCGCATTGGTCCTGGCTGTACCCTCCGGCGATAACGACCCGATGATGGGACCCGGCGCCACGCCTGCAACGGTAGAATCGGATGGCAAGTTCGAGATTTACGGTGTTCCGTCGGGCTCCTACACAGTCGTGGCCCAACTCCGGGAAAGGCAGCAGGGAGGCATGCCGCTTTCCCACCGCCAGAAGGTCGAGGTGACGGATGGAGACGTCGACGGGGTTGTGCTGACGCTGGGCGCAGGAATCACCCTTACGGGCAGCCTCCGGGTTGTCGACGGGGAAGCGAAAGACTTTGACTACTCTCGAGTACGGCTTCGCCTGGTGCCCGCTGAACAAATCCTGTTCGCGCCCCCGCCCAGCGGTGAGGTAAAGCAAGACGGCAGCATCAGCATCGCAGGAATTTCACCGGGAAAGTACTCCTTAACCGCTACCGGCATGCCACAAGACAGCTACATCAAGTCGGTGAAGGTCGGCGGATATGAGTCTCCGGACCGCACCATCGATCTTTCGTCGGGCACCGCCGCGAGTCTTGAAATCGTGGTCAGCCTGAAGCCGGCGCAATTGAGCGGAACGATTCAGGGCTCCGATGGAGCAGTTTCGGGAGCCACGGTCGTGCTCGTGCCCGGCGGGACGAAGGGCGCGCTGACGGCGAACCTCCGTACGACAACGACCGACCAAAACGGTTCATTTACCGTGCGCGGCTTAGCACCTGGGGAGTACAAACTATTCGCCTGGGAGGATGTCGAGCCGGGTTCGTATTTCGACCCCGAATTCCGGAAGCCCTACGAAGGCAACGCTCTCACGGTGAAACTCGATCAGGGAGCGGCGGTGAGTGTGACAGTTCCGCCGATCGCGGCGCAGTGAGGTTCACCGCGCCGCTCCAAAGGCGGAAATCCAGGGAGCCAGACTAAAGCGCGAGGGAGAAACCTGCGGAAATCTCTGTCTGGCGGAGCAAGCCATCCGCGGATGGAAGGTCAAAGGGTTTGCCGTTCTGATACTGGCGCACATCGAACCGCAGCAAGAAGAGCGGACTAATTCTCACCTTCAACCCGCCGCCGTAGTTAAACCCGAACTTATTGTCTCCCCCTCCTGAAGCCGCAGAGCTTCCAGGAGGAGTATAGTTCGAAAAGTGAACTCCCACCGTTGCAAAAGGCCGGATCACAGAGCCTTCCGGCAGGGCGTAGCCAAGGAAGTTGTAAAAACCCTGGTGGATGGCCATGCCATCCCCTTCTCCGCCGATCTTCAGCTGTGTCCGGTTATAGGCATACCCGAATTCGTTGCCGAAGAAGCGCCAGTTGTTGATGGTGAGTCGAAAACCGAGACGCCAGCCGTCGTCCAGCGTTACGGGAAAGTCCGTGCCTCCCGACGACAGGACTCCGATCTCGCTATTGCTAATACGGGACGCGCCCGCGTGCAGGCCAATCTCGGCCACCTGGGCAAAACCGACAGCCGACAGCGTACTGAAGGCCACGGCGATCAATGAATATTTAGCGATACGTTTCATTGGGATATCTCAATCGGATGCAAGTCCGATTCTTTTCGTTTCCTGTTCCGGAAGTTTTCATAGTACAACGACGTGAATCTCTCGCGGGCCGTGAACTCCCCGGACCAGAATCTGTTCGATATCGGCAGTCCGGCTTGGCCCGGTGATTAGCACCATCGAACTCGTTTGTTCAGCCGGATTCGGGAGTAGCGTGAACAGTTCGTCAAGTCCGGTGAGAATTCGGGAGCGAGGCACAATGGCAAGATGGACAGGAGGAAGCAAGGAGATAAGCCGCGCCTCTCGCGGCGAGGCAATCATCACCAGGCTCCCTGTATCTCCCAAAGCGTAGTCGGCGCTGGTAATTCCCACATCCGCGGCAGCGCAGGCTTCGCGCAGCTTTTCCGCGTCCGTGTAGTTGCTGCGGACGTTCGGCAGTCCGGTGATGCCGCATTCGCGAAGCACCGGGGAGTTGGAAGCAACAACCCGCTTGCCTTCGCACAACTGCGCTGCGTAGTCCAAAGCCTCCTGGGGGGAATGAGCGACGCAAGTCTTCCCGTTGAGCTTATTCAGCGCACAAGTAAAGGATTCGATTCGAGCATCGAGCGGCACCTCCGGAATGCGGAGACGAACCGGGGGCGGCGTCGCGGGCAGCTGGCCGCTGCTCCTCCCCAGCGCCGTTCGCACCTTGTGAAGGATCTTTTCCCGAGGCATAGCTAGCGCACTCCCTTCCGCCGCGACCGCCAATGCTGCCTGAAGCTCTTCGAAGCCGGCCGCGGGAGGTCGCGCTGGCTCAGCCATTTCTTGAGAGGGCCGATATTCATGAACGGAGGCACGGACCGAAGCCAGCCTGGGGTCTCCCCTTCAGGAAAGAAAGCAGCTGTCATCGATCCCATCAACTCGTAAATCCGTGGATGGCGCATCACCCACGCCCAGAGCCGGAAGGCCGTCCGTTCCGCCCAGCCGGCCCGCTCCTTCGCCTTGAGTTTCGTCACCTCCGACCGGAGGTCCAGAAGCAGTTTGGGGATGTTGATCTTGACTGGGCACACCTCATAGCACGCACCGCACAGGCTGGAGGCGAACGGCAGCCACGGGTCCTTGCCGACACCCATGTACTGCGGCGTAATGACGGCTCCGATCGGACCGGAATAAACCCACGGATAATTGTGGCCGCCGACTTTCCGGTAGACGGGGCAATGGTTCAAGCAAGCGCCGCAGCGTATGCAATACAGCGACTGCCGCTTTTCGCGGTCCGCCAGAAGGCGCGTCCGTCCATTATCGAGCAGGACCACATAGAACTCCTCCGGACCATCGACTTCACCTTCGCGCCTGGGTCCGGAAAGGAAGGATGTGTAGACCGTCAGAGGCTGCCCGGTCGCGCTCCGTCCCAGCAGTTTCAGAAAGACCGGCAGATCCTGCGCGCGGGCTATCATTTTCTCCATGCC
Organism: uncultured Bryobacterales bacterium; assembly: GCA_937959285.1. Classification (GTDB taxonomy): domain Bacteria; phylum Acidobacteriota; class Terriglobia; order Bryobacterales; family Bryobacteraceae; genus JADGHK01. The sequence goes on along the minus strand of CALGAR010000025.1, from coordinate 15,785 downwards.
GGCGACGGCAATGTGGATGCGAGGAGCGGACGTCGTCAGCCGCGCATTGCCCTCATTCTCGACAATCACGACGGCTCCGGAGTCCGCCACAAGGAAATTCGCGCCGGAAATCCCGATGTCCGCCTGAAGGAATTTCTGGCGCAAAACGCCGCGCGCGATCATCGTCTGCTTCTCGATGACCGTTTCGTTTTCTACTCCGAGCTTCTCAGTGAAGATATTGGCGACATCGTAACGGGTCAGGTGAAGCGCGGGAGCAACGATGTGGTACGGCCTCTGGTGGGCGAGTTGCAGGATATACTCACCCAGATCCGTTTCAACCGACTCCAGCTGGTGGTGGGCAAGCCGCTCGTTCAAGTCGATCTCTTCTGTCGTCATCGACTTTGATTTCACGATCAGGCGAGCCCCCCGCTCCTTCGCCAGGCGCAATACGAAATCGGCGACCTCGCTGCCGTCTTTGCAGTAGACCACCTTGCCGCCGTGTGCCTTCACGCGCTCCTCGAACAGCTCGAGGTAGTAGTCCAGATTGTCGAGCGTATGCTTCTTGATCTCGTGGGCTTGCGTGCGCAGCTCCTGGTATTCCGGCAGCACATCGGCGGCGACGGCCTCCCGCCGCTTCTCCATCAACCTGCCGGTAGCGGTGTAGACCGCCAGTTGGAGGTTGGCGTCTTCGAGCGTTTGCCGGAATTTCGGGGGTTCAGTAGTGGCGGTTCGGGACATTGCGAATTAGCGGGAGGCGAGCACTTCGGCAAGGTGCATGGTCCGCACGGGGGCGTTCGCCCTCGCGAGCGCGCCTTGCAATTGCATCAGGCAGCTCGAATCAATGGAAACAACGATTTCAGCGCCGGTTCTTAAGATGGAATCCACTTTCGTACGCACCATCCCGCCCGACGTTTCCGCAAACTTCACGGAGAACGTACCGCCGAAACCGCAGCACTCTTCGGCGCGATCCATTTCCTTTAGCGTCAGTCCCCGGACGCGGCCGAGCAATCGCCGGGGGCCTGACTTGACCGACAGCTCGCGGAGCGCGTGGCAGGAGTCGTGGTAAGTTACCACGGCATCCAGTCTTGCTCCAACGTCTTCCACTTTCATTACCTCCGTCAGAAACGTCGAGAACTCGACAACGCGGCTTCCAACCGCCCTGGCCCGGTCAAGCCACTCAGGCTCCTTTCGGAACAACTCTGCGTAGTGATGAGAAATCATCGATGTACAGGAACCCGAGGGAACAACAATATACTCGGCCTGCTCAAATACCGACAGGAAGTGGCGGGCGACGTCCCGGGCTTCGGCTCGGTAGCCGCTGTTAAAAGCCGGCTGCCCGCAGCAGGTTTGCGCTTCGGGAAAATCGACCTCGCAGCCGATCCGTTCCAGGACGTCGGCCATGGCCAGCCCCACGCGAGGGAACAGTTGATCGACAATGCAAGTAACAAACAGCGCTACGCGCGGCCCCATCAGCACGGATTGTATCACTGCTGTTTCACAAAACCTGCAGGACACGTAGAATGGTCACGTGAGACGTCGACGCTTTCTGCTTCTCGCCGTCGCCGCTGCTCCTGCGCTTGCGGCAGAAACGAGCCGCGAATCCGCTCGCGGAACGCTCACCCTCACTCACGACGGGCGCCCGGTCCTGCAAACTTCGGACAGCAAGGCGATCTTCCTCCAGGGTGACGAATCCACCATGGGCGTCTTGCGAGACGAGCGTCTCAGAAACTCCGACTTTCTGGTACTCGGGAAATTCGACGGTCCGGATCATTTCACAATTGATCCGATTCACAAGCGCGCGATGTTTGTCCTGAAGGACGGCAAGCAGTTTACCATTAGCTACTGGTGCGAGGTCTGCGCGATCCGCACCTATACTCCTGGCAAGTGCGCCTGCTGTCAGCAGGAAACGAATCTGGATTTGCGGGAAAAACCCTGATGATGCGACGTGCCGGCCTCGCTCTGATTCTGCCGATGATGCTCCAATCTGCCAATTACACCGCGGAACGCGTAACAATCGACAACGTTGAAGTCATTCGCCTGAGAGATGCTGCGGCACAGACCGAAGTGCTTGTGGCTCCGTCATTTGGCAACAATGCCTACGAGATGACGGTCAAGGGGAAACGAGTATTCTGGTCTCCCTACAACTCCATAGGCGAGCTCAAGGCGAAGCCCACGCTCGCAGGGAATCCGTTCCTCGCTCCCTGGGCGAACCGTCTCGATCAGGACGCCTTTTACGCGAACGGACAAAAGTATTTCCTAAACCCGGATCTGGGCAATTTACGCCGCGACGGGAACGGAAAGCCGATTCACGGTCTGCTGGTTTTCGCTCCGGAATGGCGTGTCACGAACTTACGTTCGAGCGACAACGGCGCTGAGGTGACGAGCAGGCTCGACTTCACTGCCGTGCCGCAATACATGGCTCAATTCCCCTTCGCCCACTCGATTGAAATGACGTACAGGCTCTCTCGCGGAGCCCTCGAAGTGGAAACGGTTATTCACAACCAATCGAGCCAGCCCATGCCGCTCGCCATCGGCTTCCATCCCTATTATCAAATCAACGATGCGCCCCGGGACGAATGGACCGTGGGCATCTCTGCCCGCGACCATGTGGTCCTTTCGAACCTGCTGATTCCCACCGGCGAGCGGAAACCTGTGAGTTTGCCGAATCCGCTGTCCCTTGCCAACACCCAGCTCGACGACGTTTTCACGAACCTCATCCGGGATGATCAGGGCAACGCAGAGTTCTGGGTGAAGGGACGGCAGGAAAAGATTTCGGTGGTCTTCGGCCCCAAGTACCAAGTGGCCGTCATCTACGCGCCCAAAGGCCGCAATTTCATCTGCTTCGAGCCGATGACCGGTCTCACCAACGCCTTTAACCTTGCGCACGCAGGTCTGTACAAGGAACTCCAGCAAATCGCCCCCGGCGCCACCTGGCGCGAGAGCTTCCAGGTTCGAGTGAGCGGCTTTTAAGCCGCTCGCCCCACCCGGGTTTCCAAAAACTGAATTACCCTGCAAAAAATTGTAGCCACCCCCTGGAAGTGGTCTCCAAAAGGGTGCATAATGTCCTTTTACCACGCGGGTTTGTGGCAATGGAGCGAAGATCTTTCCTTCGGGCAAGTGTACTCGCCGGCGGGACGATCCTGGGCGCTCCCTTCATCCAGAAGGGGCGTTTCAAGTTGTACGCCGGAAGCCGGACCGAGTATTCGAGACGAACTCTCGATCTGGTTCAGGAATCCACCGTGATCGACATGCTCAGCCTGTTCACCCTGGACTGGCAGAAGCTTGCAGGCTGGCAGCAGGACCCGTCGACATTCCGACCGGAAGATTTTCAACGCCTGAAGCGCTCAGGCATTACGGTCTTCCACCCCGCCGTCGAGCCCAATCAGCCAAATCCATTTCGGGCGACGCTCCGGTGGAGCGACAACTGGAACCGGCTCATCTCGGCATATCCGGAATTCTTCGTCCGCGTCAACTCTGTCGATGACATCCGTGTTGCCAAGAATAGCGGACGCATAGCAGTTGTACTCGGTTTCCAAAATTCTGAGCATTTCCGGTCGGTGCACGACGTCGGGGCGTTCCACGAGCTTGGCCAGCGCGTTTCCCAGCTCACGTACAACTCGCGCAATTCCCTTGGCGATGGATGCGTCGAGCGGCGCGACCAGGGCATCACGGTTTACGGCGCATCCGTGATCGCCGAAATGAACCGCATCGGGATGGTGGTGGATGTATCGCACGCGGGCGAGCGGACTGCTCTGGACGCGTTCCGAATCTCGCGCAAGCCGGTTATCATCTCCCACTCCAACTGCAAGGCGCTGGTGCCGCGCTCACCCCGCTGCGTCTCCGATACCGTCATTCGCGGTCTGGCTGCGACAGGCGGCGTCCTCGGCCTGACCGGCATTCGCAATTTCGTCTGGGATGGACGTCCCGTGACTCTGAATCATCTTCTTGACCACTACGAGCATGTGGCCCGGCTCGTCGGCGTCGAGCACGTTGGAATAGGCAGCGACAGCGACGTCGAGGACCATAACGGCAAGACCGGGAAGAAGCGCCTCCAATTCGACATCCATGGTCTCGACACCGGCACCCGTATTTACGACATTACCGAGGGCCTGCTCAAGCGTGGATACACGAACCGGCATCTGGAGCTGATCCTCGGCGGAAATTTCCTCCGAGTACTCTCCGAAGTATGGAACCAGCCGCCGGTGAGTGTCTCGTAAGACGCTGCGCAAGTCACTTTAATTTCAATTCTTTTTGCAATATTTTCACGTCTTCCATATCTCGGATTTAGTCGAGATCCAATCTATTATTGTTAGAAATTCCCACTTATAAATTCATTGAAAGCTAAAGCCCTTTGTCCTTTGGTTCGGGGCTTGCATTGTCACGCGGCGAGGAGTTTGTGCAGACAACCATGAAACAACTTGTCGCAATTACCGCGTGCCTGATGCTGTTCGCGGGCATGCTAGCTCCACACTTAAAGGCACAAGCATCCTATGGCACAGTAACTGGAACGGTGCGTAACACCACCGGTGCTCCAATGGCTGACGTAAAAATCGAACTGGAAAACGTCGCCACAGGGACACGAGTAACTGTTGCTACGGATGCGCAGGGTGCTTATCGCTTTGAAAACGTTCCCGCAGGACGGTACCGGATTATCACGACGCACGGGAAAGTGGCGGCAGTGCCCTCTCCTGAATTTGACGTTGCGATGAACCGGACCAACATAATGAATGTAACAATCACACCTGGCCCGGCTACCGACGTAATTACTGTGCTTGAAGAGCCCGCTCGCGTCCTTGAAACGGCTCAGATCATTACTTATTACGAGGCTGAGTCTATTCAAAATCTGCCGCGGCCGAACTTTGTAGAGCGGACCGGCAATGCTTTCGGCGCCTACAATCTTTCGTTACTTAGTGAAGGTGTTACATCGGGCGGCGTTGGTGAAGCCACTGGTCCGGCAGTTACGGGACACCGTCCGTCCTTTAACATATTCCACATTGACGGCATCGACAATAAGAACCGGATTAATAATGCTCCGGTTGTCTACATGTCGAATATGGCCACAAAAGACTTCGTGCTGCTGGAGGATCAAAGCGCGCCGCGCTTCGGACACGAGCCCGGCGGCAAATTGAACAGCACGGTCCACAGCGGCACAAACGGAATTCACGGCGCTCTTTACAACTATCTGCAGAACCGCATTATGAATGCCTTGGAGCCAGCCTGGATCCGTCAGGGCATCACCGATCAGCCGCGCTATGACCAAAACCGGTTGGGCGGCGCCGTTGGATTCCCGATTCTTCGCAACCACCTCTTCTTTTACGGTAACTTCGAGTGGATTCCGCTGGGCTTCACACGTCCGGGCGTGAGCGAGTTCCTCGCTCCTACCACCGAGGGACTCGCTACCCTGAGCACGGTTCCCGGCGTCTCGCAGCAGAACATCAGTCTGTTGCAGCCGTTCGCGACGACTCAGGCACCCACGTCGTCCACGATCGTCAACGGCGTCAGCATTCCGCTTGCGCCGGTCTCTAATCTCTTCGCCGGGTCCCGCGACAGCTACATGGGCACCGGCAGCATTGAGTGGCTTCCCTCGGACAGGCAGCGCTTGCAGGGACGCTACGTGTACAACTACGTAAACGAACAGCAGCGGAACGTCGGACTGCCCAATCAGTTCGTCCCAACCAAGGCTCGCTCGATGCTGGGCACCATCGCTCACTACTATACGGTCAACCCGAACATCACCAACGAGCTGCGTGTTGGATACAACCGCTGGGATCAGAACGTTCTAAACGACTTCTTCTCGACGCCCTTCCTCAACATCGGCGGAACCAACCTTCCGAACGCGGGTTTCGGCTTCGTGACCCTCGCCGGATTCGCCGCAGCACGGAACAACATTCAGAACGGGTACGATCTGGCCGATACCCTCGCTTGGCAAGTGGGCCGGCACAACCTGCGATTTGGCTTTGATGGCCGCAGGTTTATGACCACGTGGCGCCAGCCCTTCGGCTTGAGCGGCAACTACGTCTACTCCAACCTGCAGGAGTTCGCATTGGACCTCACTCCCGGCATCCTGGCCCAGCGCACGTTCGGTGCGGACCAATTCGGCGATGACCAGTGGTCCTACTTCCTGTTTGCCCAGGACATGTGGCGGGTTGCGCCGACCCTTAGCGTCGACCTCGGCGTGAGCTGGCAGTATTCGACGATTCCAAATTCGATCGAACGCCTGTTCGGCAGTAACGGTCCGTTCTCCGGGCTGGATAGCCCCAGCACGCAAAAGACCGCGTTTGCTCCGCGCGTCGGATTCGCCTGGGCGCCAGGCAATCGCAATACCGTGTTCCGGGCCGGCTTCGGCATGCAGTGGGACACAATCACGTTGAACGCGCTCAATCCGCTCCTGTTCCCGTTCGGAGTCACTGCAGTGAGCTCCGGAACAACGCCTGCCGGCGGCTTCCTTGCCACTGGCGGTGTGCAGAATCCGTTTGTCGGAACGCCCGATATCACAGCTCCGTTCAACGCCGGCGTGTTCAACAGCACGATTCTGGGGGATCAGCGCCTGCCCTATTACATGACCTGGAACGCAGGGCTGCAGCACTCCTTCTGGCGCGGATTCCTCGGCGAGGTTCGATACCTTGGCACCAAGGGCACGAATCTCCCGTGGATTACCAATGTGAATCCAATCGCCACTTCGACCTCGAGCCTTCCGGTGTTCTTCACTGCGCCGAGCCAGGCAACGCTCGACACTCTGCCCACCTTCGCTCAGTTGCAGGCAGGCTCGTTCCTCAACGGTTCTCCGCTGGTCGTGCCGAGCTTCACCGGAAACTCCACGTACCACGCACTCGCTGTGAACCTGACGCAGCGCTTTATCAAGGGTGTACAGTTCGCCGGCCACTACACCTATAGCCACCTGATCGACGACAGCAACGGGACCACCTTTGATCTGGCAAATCCCGACCGCAGCAGCTCCAGTTCGATTTTCGACCGCCGCCACCGCGGTACTGCCACGGTTCTCTGGGACGTTGCCGGAGCCTTCGGCGACCAGCCCTCGCTGTTGCGCAACATCCTCGCAAACTTTGTTATTGCGGCCACCTACACCTATGAATCGGCGCAGTACCTGCCCCTCGTCGGCGGTCTCGCCGGAAGCCTTTGGAATCAAACGAGCATCGTGAACCCGGCCTCGGCTGTGGGCGCCTCTCTAAGCACTCCGCTCTTCAACACCGCGGGCGGTCTTGTTGGCTACCTGGCCGATCCCACGGCTCGGTTCATCACCACGGGCCCGGGTGTCCTCTCAACCGGCTCGCGCGGCTTCCTGATTCCACTGGACGTGATGAACAATCTTGACGTATCAGTCTCCAAAGGCTTCGCCTTCCGCGATCTGTTCAACGTCGAGGTGCGCGGAACCGCCTACAACATACTGAATACATCGCAGTTTGTCGGCGGACCGATTAACACGATCGACTTCCGGACTACGCTGCAGAACCCGGCCTTCCAAACGGCGGGTACGGGAGCCGTGCAGAACTTCCAGCAGAGCTTCAGCTCCAATCCTCGCTTGCTCCAGGTCTCGCTCCGGATCCTGTTCTAGCGCTGAAGCGTCTGAAACAACTTGTTTACGGACTCGCCGCCGCCCCGCTTCGCGGCGGCGAGGTTTCGTATGTGAGGCTGTACTGGTGCGATTAAGTTCGTCACCAACGTCCGAGTGTTCGCGTCAACAAGGCAAGAGGGCGCGCAACGACAACCAAAACGCTTGGGAGGTTAACTCGAATGTGTGATTATTCACTCCACACCAATCCGAACCGCCTGGCTCAGGAAGGGGAGGATCTGGTGGCCCATCGCTTCCCGACGGGCTCGATCGGACTCGCATCGCCGAATGACTTAAAGCCAAAGATCACCGCCGAAAAGCCGAAGTCCCGGTTCTGGTCATGGGAAACCATCCGGAACTGGTTCGAAGAACAAAAGAGCGGCGCCGAACCGATTCCCGCCGTCTGCATTCCGCCCGGGGCCAAGCTGATACTGAGCGATATCCCTCAGGATCTTCAGCACGAACTGGGCATACAGGCCGTTGAGGAAGTAACATTTACGCAGATCAGCGCGAACGCGCACAGCTATCGCGATGCGGTGCGCTTCAAGAACGGCAGGCAGATTCTGCTACAGGCGCTCCGCGAAGGGCAACGCGTCCACGTTCTGTCACTTGCGAGTCAGGAGACCGAAGAGCACGAAGCCGTCAATCGCGAGACAACGGTTGTCTTTCCTTGACAAGGCCTTCGTCCTCAGGAAGAGGCCAAGATGCTCTGCCGTCTTATGGCCTCTTCCACCGTTTCCCAATCCCCCTTCCCCCCACACTTCCTGTAGAAGGCTCCCTTTCCAACTTCCTAGAAAGGCCGTGATATAGGGTCCCATCCTCTGGTCAAGTAATCGTTTAGCGTCAAAGCGATCAGAATCGCCAGCCAGACGATGCCGGCGGCCACAAAAACCTTCGTCAGGTTCGTCACATGCAGGACGTGCATGAAGAACAGAACGACGAGAACTGCTTTGATGGAAGCAATAAATAGCGCCACCACGACGTTGAACGGTCCCATATCGATGAACGCAACGCCAGTGGTTGTGGCCGTCAGAATCATGAGGACAGCGAAGACCAGATAGTACGTGCGGCGGGGCGTGATGTGAACTGTCATAAGTGTAGTCCTATGAGATAGAGCAGCGGAAAGAGAAAGATCCATACCAGATCGACAAAGTGCCAGTACAGACCTATGATCTCAACCGGGAAAAAGTATTCCCGCGAAAACCTGCCACGCCTTGCGCCCAGCACCAGGTACGTCAACAGGCAAATGCCGATGACCATGTGGAGGGCGTGGGTTCCTGTCATGATGAAGTACAGCAGGAACAACATCTGCACCTGGTTCCTCAGAGGCCCCTCCCAGACGAAGTTCACTCCAGGGACCAGATTCTCCACGTATTTATGGTGGTATTCCCAGGCCTTGATTCCCAGGAAAACCGCTCCCAATGTCATGGTCAGCAGCAGAAACATGATCAGGGGACGCCGTAACCCGAGCTGCGCCGATTGAACAGCGAGCGCCATCATCAGGCTACTCGCGATCAGAACGGCCGTGTTGACCGTTCCCGCCACAACATCCATATGCTTGCTGCCGACGGCAAACGCCTCAGGAAACGCGTGCCGGTAAACGACGTAGGCGGTAAACAGGCCGCCAAAAAACAGCACCTCGGTCGCGAGAAAAGCCCACATCCCGAGGGTGTTGGATCGCGCCTGCTGTTCGAGATCGTCGAACTGGTGGGCCAGAGCATTCGTTGACTCAGACAACTTCCTCCTCCTCCAGCGAGTACTCATAGGTCTCGTCGGTAACGATGGGTGTTTTCTCGAAGTTGAAAGTGGGCGGCGGAGATGGCGTCTGCCACTCCAATCCTCGAGCTCCCCAGGGGTTGGGACCGGCGAGAGGAGCGTGCCGGAGCGACCAGAGGAGATAAATCAGCGGCACCAGGTATCCAACGGCAAGGACAGAGGCTCCGGCGGTCGACATGACGTTGAGAAGGTGGAACTCCTCCGGGTAAGCCGCGTAGCGCCGCGGCATTCCGAGGTAGCCTGCCAGGAACTGCGGGAAGAACGTGAGGTTGAATCCGACAAAAACGAGCAACGCGGCAAACCTGCCCCAGGCGTCCGGATAAAGACGCCCTGTCATCTTCGGCCAGTAGTAGTGAATCGCTCCCAGGTACGCCATTACCGTACCGCCGACCATGATGTAGTGAAAATGAGCTACCACGAAGTAAGTGTCGTGGACGTGGAGGTCAAGGCCCATTGCCGCCAGAAACAGTCCGGTGAGGCCTCCAATGGTGAACAGGCCAATGAAACCGAACGTGTACAACATCGGGGTTTGGTAAGAAACCGAACCCTTGTAAAGCGTGGCTGTCCAGTTGAAGACCTTAATCCCGGAGGGGACCGCGATGAAGTAGCTAAGAAACGAAAAGATTAGACCCGCATAAACGGACTGGCGGGTGGTGAACATGTGGTGCCCCCAGACCAGGAACCCGTAAACCGCAATGCCGATGCTAGCTCCAGCTACGAACTTGTAGCCAAAAATCCTCTTTCGAGAGAAGGTCTGCACGAGTTCGCTGACCACTCCGAATGCTGGCAGGACCATGATGTAAACGGCCGGATGCGAGTAGAACCAGAATAAGTGCTGGTACAAAATAGGGTCGCCGCCAAGCGACGGATCGAAAATTCCCACCCTCCAGATCCGCTCAATCCCTACAAGAGCCACCGCAATGGCGAGCACAGGCGTGCCGAGTATCTGAACCAGGCTGGTTGCATACAAGGACCACATGAACAGAGGCAACCGCCCCCAGGTGAGCCCAGGAGCGCGCATGGTGTGCGTGGTGACGACGAAATTCAACCCCGTCAGGATGGACGAAAACCCGGTAATGAACACGCCGAGCCCGGTAGCCACAACGTAAGAGTTCGAGTAGACGCTGCTGTACGGCACATAAAACGTCCAGCCCGTGTCCACGCCACCGATGACGACGACGTAGAGCGTAAAGAGACCGCCCGCCATGAACAGGTACCAGCTCAGCAGATTGAGCCGTGGAAAAGCGAGGTCCCTCGCGCCCAGCATCATGGGAATTACGAAGTTTCCGATGATTGCTGGGATGGCAGGGATGAGGAAGAAAAAGATCATCACGATCCCGTGCATCGTGAACATGCGGTTGTAGGTTTCCGGGCGGAGAAGGTCAGACGCGGGAGTCATCAGCTCCAGCCGGACCAGCAGCGCGAAGAAGCCGCCGAGAAAGAAGTACAACGTGACGGTGATCAGGTAGAGAATTGCGATGCGCTTGTGGTCGGTAGTCAGCAGCCAGCTCTTCAAGCCATATGCAGCATTAAGGTAATGGATTTTCGGCAATTCGGTTACAATCGGGCTCACTTGCGTTGCCTCCGCTCCGGTTGTGTGATTGTAGTCGGCCCTTCGGAAACCCGGCTGCGCCGAGGCTGCGGCGCCGGGGGAGCAGCCTGAGGCTGGACGGCGGTACCTGCCTCCGTTGTGCCGGGAGCCGCCAAGGATCGGATATAGGCGATCAGGGAGAGCAACTGATCCTCGCTCACCTGTCCCTGATAACTCGGCATAACCGGCTGATAGCCCGCGACAATTTTCGCCTTGGGATTGAGGATTGACTCCCGAACGTACTGCTCGTCCGCAATCACAGTCTGCCCGTTCGCTAGCACGACGCTACTGCCGAAAACGCCCGTCATCGGCGGGCAACGCCCCGGCGCGTCGCTCCGGTGACAACCCGCGCAGCCCAGGCGCTGGAACAGCTTCTCTCCGGTTGCCGCCATCGAGCCTTCCGCGCCGGCGCCGCTTAGCCAGCGCTCAAAGTCGGTTGGCTCCATTACGGTCACCCACCCAATCATTCCCGAATGCTCGGTCCCGCAATATTCGGCGCAGAAAAGATGGAAGCGACCCACCTTCGTCGGAGTAAACCACATGGTTGTGTACGATCCCGGCACGACATCGCGCTTGACGCGGAACGCGGGGATGTAGAAGCTGTGGATCACATCCTGAGAAGTCATCACGATCCTCACGGGTCTACCCAGCGGAACATGCAGCTCGTTGATTTCCCTCTGACCGTCCGGGTGCTGCGCTTTCCACATCCACTGCTTGCCGATTACATAGAGCTGGAGAGCGTCCGTCGGCGGAACGGAGAGGTCATAGTACACTTTGGCGCCCCAACCGAAAATGAACATGACGATGACAAAAGGAATCGCAATCCAGGCAGATTCGAGAAGGGCGCTGCCGTGTACAGGACGGGGGCACTCCCTCGGATCCCGGCGGCGGTAACGGATCGCGAAATACGTAACGCTCAGAAAAATTCCGCCGGTAAAGAGGAAAGTCAGAGCGACAAGGAAGTAGTACAGGCTATCGACGCTTTCCGCGCCTGTTGAAGCTGTGGGCGGAAGGAATCTCACGGACGCACCTCCGCTCTCCTGCGCCGGTACATGACCAGCCAGAATGCCGCGAGCGCGGCCAGCGTGAGGAGACCGCCCAACCGCAGGACATTCATGATGACAACTCCGTACTTCCCCGTTTGAGGGTCGTAGTGAAAGCAGTACAAGAGGATCTGGTCGATCGGCGTGCCGATCCTGCCGCGCGATGCTTCCACGAGAGCAAGCCGAAGATCCCTGGCAGAATACTCGACGCCAAACAGATACCGCGAGACGCGCCCCTCCGGGGTGATGACAATCAGGCCGGATGCGTGCGAGTACGTGCCCGATTCTTTGTCGAAGCGATAGCGGTAACCGACTGCGTCGGCGAGTGCGCGGATGGACGGCTCATCTCCCGTGAGAAAGTGCCAGCCTGCCGTCCCTGTCGGCCGGCCGTACTTCTGCACATAACTCTTCCACTTCGCGGCAGCCAGCTCCGGGGTCTCGCGCGGGTCTATGCTGACGGCTACAACGTCGTAGTCCTTCCCGGCGCTCAGCTTCAAAGTCCGGCTCACGCGCAGAACCCCGTTCAGGATCAGATTGCAGAGGCTCGGGCAGTTGTAATAAACCAATGCCAGCACAATTGGTCGCCGGCCCAGATATTGCTTCAGCGCCGCGCGCTCTCCCAGCTCGTTGCGGAAAATGAGACTTGGATCAATCGAGGAGTTCAGCTTCTGTTCAATAGTGACTCCCCGAATCGCCTCAGGAAGCCCGTCCTGAGCAAACACACGCGCGGCGCCGATCAGGATCAGCGCACAGCTAAGGAACGTTCGGTTCACGCCGTGGTCCCCTATGTCCTTCCTTGTCCTCCGGGATCGGCGGGTGCGGAGGAGCTCCTATTTCGCCCGGCGACACACCCGGCGGAACGTTCATTTCCGGCAGGCTTAGCGGCGATCTCGATTCCAAGATTGGGCCACCTCCAGCCGCCGGAGGATACCTCCCAGGGATGTCCTGATTGCTGATGTAGGATTCCGGCACGGTGCGGCTGAAGCCGCCGGAGTCGAGAGGAACGGGCTCAGGCAGCAAGTTCGGACGGTTCTGCTGCACCGGCAGACCCTTTTCGAGCAACAGTTGCTTTGCCCTTTCGATGGGAATGCGCACTGCCCCCGTTGCCGGATCTGCCCATCCGTAGGTTGTCAACTCCTGGCTTTGCCTCTGGCGATACACTTCCATGTCAAGCGCCGGAGACACCTGCAGCCGGGGTTGCGGCGGCAGATCCTGCGGAGAGATCACGATCTCTCGCTCCCGCGGCTCCGGAACTGCGGCGGAAGCGACGCGGTTGTATACCCAGACCAGTAACAACTGAGACACAACCAGCAGCGCCGCGAGCGCCACCACGGAGTAGATGATCAGCCGGACGCTGGCATCGGTTCGTTCATATCCGCCGGCCGGATGCGCTCCGCTATGTTCATCCATCAACGACTCGTCGGGCACAGCCTAAACCCTCTCGACAAAACGCGTGTCCCCCAGTGGAAGCATCGGACGCCGCTGTAGCCGCCAGAAGAAATACGCCAGCCAGATTCCGCCAATCCCAACCGGAACAAGCACGTCCATCCAGTGGATACCCACGGCTGGAAGGTTGAACGCGGGAAGAACAATCCAAAAGTAATCCAGCAGGCGCATCACGAGAATGGAAATCGCAATCCAGGCAAGCAGACGCAACCGCTGCTTTACATACCTCGTCAGGAGCAGAAAAAACGGAACTGCAAAGTTGAAGAGTACGAGAAGGACGGTGACGTACTCCCACCCATTGGTCGAGCGCCTGGTGTACCACGGAACTTCTTCCGGAAGATTTCCGTGCCAGATGATAATGAACTGAGATACTTCCACGTAAGCGAACAGCACGACAAACGTGAGCAGCAGATTTCCAAGGTCGTTGAAGTGTACTGGGCGGAGGACCGGAGTGAAGGGTTCGCGGTCCGACAGCAGCATGAGCATCATGATGGAGAACGCCATCGTCGCCAGTAGCTGTCCAACGAGAATGATCAGGCCAAAGATCGTGCTGTACCACTCCGGTTCGAGAGACTTCAGCAAATCGATCGCGGCGAAGGTCACCATGAAGGCGTGCACGATCAACGCTGGGCCGCTGACAGAGCGAAAGCGCCGCACGTAGAGAGGATCAGCCGTCTGGTCCTGCTCCAGAGACCACCGGTTCAGCATCCACGAGAGGCCGATCCAGACGGCGAAATAGATCACTATCCGGCCGATGAAGAACGGGACGTTCAAATACGGAACTTTATGCTGCAACACCGGGCTTTCAGCTACAACCTCCGGGTCCGCCCACGGGTAGAGCATCGATACATTCACCAGAATCGGAATCGACAGGACAGCAAGCAGCGGCAGAGTCCCAAAGGCGGATTCCATGAACCGGCGCGTTATAAAGCCCCAGTCCCCGCCCACGAGATGATGCAGCAGAACGATGGAGAGCGACCCTAGCGCCAGACCGGCCCAGAAGGTGTACCCGATCAGGTAGGCGCGCAAGAAAGCTGCGGGCGAGAAGAATGCGCCGATAATGCTGATGATGAGGACAGCGGCTCCCCCGTACACGCAAAGCCGCTCGTCATCCTCGAAGCGCCGGATCTTCAGGCCGTTCACCGGTATCTTCGCGGCAAAAGCGCTCCGACTTCCGCGATTGCCGAAAATTGGGGCAGCCGGTATTTCAGCTTCGTCGATCCCGACGGCAACGGCGTCATGGTGCGGGAAGCCGCGGGCTGATCTGTCTCTCTTGAGTGGAATGGGTCATGGTCATCTCCCGTTGTCAATGATGTCTTTCATTCAAGATAAACAAGATGGATTGGGACGATCGGAGGCGAGATCCGGTGAGCAGGCTGACCGTCAGACGATTGATGCCGCGGATGGAATTGTGGAACTATGTGAAGGCCATCTGGGTGTTCGAAAGCGCCGGGGGCCTTTCCGAGGAGGAGCTGCGGATCGTGGTGCCCAACGGCTCCGCCAAGCTGATGCTTTACTATAAGGGGGATTATGAGGGCCGGGTGTGTCATCTTGTGGTTCGGATCCCTGAACACAAACTGTTCGTCGCAGGCATATCCGACAGTGTCGCCATCACCAGCTTTGACCGGAATAAAGCGTTCAGCTGCATCTGCGTTGAATTCTATCCCGCGCATGCGCACAGGCTTCTTGCCATTCCACAACATGAATTGCTCTGGGGGTGAGCGATCGGTGGCTGCGCTACAAATTTGCGGAGCGGCTCGGACTCAGTCCCAAAGCTTTCGCTTCCATCGTTCGTTTCCAGAATTGTTTCCAGGCCTTGCTGCGCGACAAACAAGCTTTTCTGGAAGGCCGGAAGTTCCTGGATTACTATTACGATCAAGCGCATTTCATCAGGGAGTTCAACCGTTACATCGGGAAGTCGCCGGCCAGGTATTATGCTCAGCGGAATGAAATGGACGAGTTTATTTACGCCATCGATTTTTGAAAGCGGTTTATTCTTGCGGCAACGGAGCATGCTCCCCATCCCAAGTGGTAGATTCGATTCGAGCCCGAACGGATGCGTTGCCGGACAGCGGATTGTCCCGCATGCCGCGGAACAATCCGGGGCCGTTTGGATGAATCCATCGCAACGCATCAGGGGCGCCCGGTCAGGCAGCCGAGGTCATTTCCCGGAATGACGAAAATCACCTTCCGAAAGGCGCGCTCCCGGAAGCCCGAGTTCGACAGTTACTAGGTAAATGAAATACCCGCTATCCCTTGCGCTGTCTGGGTTGACGGGCATTTTTCTTAAGAAATGCGTGTATCTATGCTTTGGGTTGTATCTTTAGGAACTTTGGTGGAGCCTCAATCCCAAGCGTATCAAAGGTTTTTCGTTGTTTGG
>CALGAR010000024.1 GCA_937959285.1 uncultured Bryobacterales bacterium | reverse complement strand
CCTTCTCATCCATTTGGCTGCAGTGGTGGGCGGCATCGGCGCCAACCGCGACAATCCGGGGCGCTTCTTCTATGAGAACGCGATCATGGGCATCGAGCTGATCGAGCAGGCCCGCCGCTATAACGTCGAGAAGACGATCGTAGCGGGGACGATTTGCTCGTATCCGAAGTTTGCGCCTGTCCCGTTCAGGGAGGAGTCGCTCTGGGATGGTTACCCCGAGGAGACCAACGCTCCCTATGGCATCGCCAAAAAAGCTTTGCTGGTACAGTGTCAGGCGTACCGGCAGCAGTACGGGATGAATGCGATCTTCCTCATGCCGGTCAACTTGTATGGACCTCGAGATAACTTCGACCTCAATACGTCTCACGTAATTCCTGCGCTGATCCACAAGTGCCTGGAGGCCAAGGAGAGGAACGAGAAGAGCATCGTTTGCTGGGGCGATGGTTCGCCCACCCGCGAGTTCCTTTATGCCGAGGATGCCGCCGAAGGCATTCTTCTCGCAGCAGAGAAGTATGACGGAGCCGAGCCCGTGAACTTGGGGAGCGGCAGGGAAATTTCGATCCGCGACCTCGTCCATCTGGTCGCCCGCCTTTGTGACTATGAGGGCGAAATCGTGTGGGATACCTCGAAACCGAACGGGCAGCCACGCCGGCTTCTCGATACCACACGAGCGGAAAAGCTCTTTGGATTCCGAGCCAGGACCAGTCTGGAGGAAGGTCTGCAAAAGACAATTGAGTGGTATCTGAGGACGCGCGTCCCAGCTTTGGCACTTCGATGAGTCCGGAAATAAAGCCCTAGGCCCTGTTAGCGACAAGACCTTCGCGGTCGGGCAAACCCCACAACTGCTTCAAGGCCAACGCTATGTATTCACTGCTTTTGCTCGGACTAGTTTCGTTTGTCGCTGCTCTGGTACTCACGCCTCTCGTGCGAGACCTCTTCGCCCGCCTCGGCGTGGTCGATCATCCCGACCACAGCCGAAAGCTGCACTCGCATCCGGTGCCTCGTGTCGGTGGCGTTGCGATTGTTTCGGCCGTCCTTGTCTCTTACGCCGTTCTGCTTCTTTCTTCTTTGAACGCGGGGGATCTCGTTGCCAGCTCGCTGCCTCTGGTCTGGAGGCTGCTTCCGGCAGCAGGTCTCGTCTTTCTGACAGGGCTGCTCGATGACTTAATTACATTACGGCCCTGGCAAAAGCTTCTGGGCCAGGTTGTGGCCAGCGTTCTGACGGTAGTCGCCGGCGTACAAGTGCGGTCGCTCGGCGGGATTGCAATCCCCGAGTGGTTAGGTTTCCTGTTGACTGTGGTTTGGCTCATCGGCTGTGCCAACGCCTTCAACCTGATTGATGGTGTTGACGGCCTGGCCGCCGGGGTCGGACTCTTCGCTACAACCACCACTCTGATTGCCGCGCTGCTCCAGGGCAACGTCCCGCTTGCGCTCGCCACCGTGCCTTTGGCTGGGGCGCTACTCGGCTTTCTCCGGTTTAACTTCAACCCGGCAACCATCTTTCTGGGGGATTGTGGAAGCCTGACGGTCGGTTTCCTGCTCGGCTGTTACGGTGTCCTGTGGGCACAGAAGTCCGCGACGCTGCTCGGGATTACCGCTCCGCTCATGGCGCTCGCCGTTCCACTGCTCGATACGTTTATCGCCATTGTGCGGCGATTCCTCCGGTTCCGACCCATCTTTGGGGCTGACCGGCAGCACATCCACCACCGCCTGCTTGCTCTCGGGCACTCGCCTCGTCAGGTTGCGTTGCTCATCTATGGGGTTTGCGGGATTGCAGCCGCGCTCTCACTCCTTCTGAGCGTCGCCACGAGAGATAGTTTCGCGGGCATCATCCTAATCCTCTTTTGCGCTGGCGCCTGGGTCGGTGTTCAGCACCTCGGCTACGTGGAGTTTGGGACTGCCCGGCGCATGCTCTTCCAGTCTGCTTTTCGCTATCACCTGAACGCGCAGCTTGCTCTGTCCGCGTTCCAGGAATCACTCGAAGCGGCTCCCACCCCCGAACAGTGCTGGGAAACGCTTAAAAGCTATGCCGGGGAGTTCGGCTTTTCCGAAATCTGCTTACGGCTGGCTGGCAACCACTACAGTGACCTGACGAACGAGGAGCGTCCGGATGGCTGGCACATTCAGGTTCCCCTCACCGACGAGGATTATCTGATCCTTGTCCGGAGCTTCGAATCGCAAGCTCAGACTCCGGTTGTCGCCCCGTTTGTCGACTCCGCCGCGCGAATTCTGCGCCAAAAACTGCTGTCGTTCTCTGGTCACGAGCGGTTGCCAGCTTCGGTATGAACGGGAGCCGTGTCATACCGCGTATGACAAAAACTCCTGTATTTTCAACACTTTTTACCCTTGCGATGCGTTTGGTCATCGCTTATGATTAACCCGAGAGAGGAGTAGTGGTACTACTAGGAGGATATATGCGTTTAGCCGCGACTTTACTGGTTCTTGTTACGGTCGCTCAACTTGGTGTCGCAGAGTCTTCAGTAGCCGGCAATATCAACTCCAATGGTCCATTTCGAGTCAGAGGGGTCCTGGTTTCCGCAGCCGGCGTTCCAGACTGGCCGATTGTTGTCGGAGACGAAATCGCGACTGACGGTTCGGAGGCTTCTCTGACACTTGCGGATGGTACCCGCGTTACACTGGCCAAGCATACAAAAGCCCTCATTGAGAAGACCGAGAAGGGCATTCGCGTTCGCCTGAAGGCCGGCACGCTGAAGTACCAGGAGCTCGGCGCAACCAGTGAATTTTCCGCGCTCGGGCTTCCGTCGATTCCCTCGGTCTTTACGGAAGGCGCGCTGGCCGCGGCAAACGGACAGGCAGCTTTCTCCAGCGGCCGTCTTGCTGTGATTCCTGCTACACCTACAACCATAACGCCAGCGAATCTCGGCTATCTGCAGAGCCTCCGGAACACGCCGGATAATCAGACGCCGCCGCCGGTTCCGCCTCCGCCGGTCGGAGGTGGCGGAATCTCGCCTCTGAGTCCGATTCGCCCATAGGGAGAGAACAACGATGCGCTGCCTCTTAATCACAACGCTCTTAGTGTCGGCTCTCGGTACCACGTCCTGGGCCCAGACAGCTCCAACGGTGGGTGCAGCTGTAAACGCTGGCGATTACTCAGCTACAGCAGCCCCTGGCGCCTTGGTTTCAATCTTCGGAACCAACCTCGGGTCAGGTGAGTTTACTGTCTCCGATCTGCCGCTTCCGACCACCCTCGGCGGAACGTCAGTGGAACTGGTTGGGGTGAGTACGGTCACGCCGCTCCCGCTGTACTACGTGTCGCCGAGCCAGATCAACGCGCAACTGCCCTACAGTATTGCGCCCGGCTCCATACAGCTCCGGGTCCGGCGTGGCGACGAGGTCAGCAACGCAGTGTCGCTAAGCATCGCCACCGTGGCGCCGCGCTTTTTTTCGGTGACGCAGGACGGATTGGGCCGTCCCTTTCTCACCAAGGCTGACTACACCCTCGTCACTCGTTCGAACCCGCTCAAGCCGGGAGACTATGGTCTGCTCTTTATGAACGCCCTCGGCGCCGTGGAGCCGGCAATAGCGGAAGGAACGGCTCCGGGTGATGGGTCCGCCGGGCGTCCCCTGAACAGGACCGTGGCTACGTATAACGTACGGTTGGGCACAACCTTCGACACGCTGTACTCGGGCCTCGCGCCGGGATGGCCGGGTCTGTACCAGGTGAACTTCCGGGCTCCCTATTACAACGTTGCTGGCGACGTCGACATTGCGCTGATTTCCGGGTCTGCCACGACCCAGAGCGACATCAAGGTTCCGGTGGAGCCGAATGGTTTCTACTACGTGCTCACTGGCGGTAAGTTTCCAAACGGCCAGACACGGAACGGTCAGACCGGGGCTAACAGCGCACTGGCCTTCCGCCACACAGCTCCAGGAATCTTCGGAGAGCAGGGCAACGGAAGCTGGACGCTGAATACCGGAGCAAGCGACCCGGCCTTTGCGCAAGCGTCCGGCGTGGCCCTGACGCTCCGCAACGGAACCAGCATCGTCTACGACAACAATGGCATCGAGACCAACGATACAGGCGGATATTACGACAACCGTGTTAACTCCGTTCCTGATTCACAGAAGCCGGGTCTGTGGCTCCTGTACTCGAACTCCACCAACACGCAAGGGGTTTTTGCGGGCTACTTCCGCCTGACCGCTCCCACTACCTTTACGGAGCTGATCGGCTACTTCGACTGCAACGGTGATCCGGAGCTTCGCTTCGATCCGGACAACATCTTCAACCAGTGGCGGATGAACATCTGGAGCAACTCCGGAGGGCCGGCGCAGAACAGCTTCACCGGCGATGTCTTCTCGAGCGACAGCATTCCAGGAACGTGGTCCTGGTCGCAAACCGGCCTGTCGCGCTTCTTCGCCGATGGAGCGAACGATGCGATCTGCCGTGTGTCCTACCGCCTCGATAGTCCGTTCACCCTTCAGCCGGGCGAATACTGGTTCTCTCACGACATAGCGACGCCGCCGTCGTCGATTGTGAGCACCAGCACGACGAGCTCGAAGGAGCGGACTGCCGGCCAGTTCTATACGCCAGTTCCCGAGACCTCAATGACCTTGAAGTAGAGCTAGGGCAAGGCGTCCAGGAAGGACGTCTTGTCCACTCTTTCACGTGCTCGTCTCCGTTGTCTTCTCCCTACTCCTCGGCTACGGCGCCTTTCGGTATGGCGCCGTATTGGCTGAGGATTGGGTTGTTTTATTCGCGGGTGTGGGCATTCTGGCTGCGCTGGATGCGATCGTCGCCTGGCGGCACCCAGTGAAGCCGGACCGTTTGGCGTGTGTCTTTGCAGCGGTGCTTCTGGTGGCGGCAGCTGTTCAGCTTGTGCCGCTGCCGGTGGGACTGCTTCAGAGACTTTCACCTTCGGCTGCTGACATCCATCTCGGGCTTTCTGCAATTGGGTCCCCGCCGGACCGTGCGACCCTCTCCATTGTGCCCTCTGAGACGGCAGGCTTCTTTCTGAAGCTGGCGGGCTGTCTGCTGGCTCTCTTCCTTGCTCGCCGTCTCACCCTGCGCCTTGGGAACCGGGCCTGGTGGCTCGCTGTGCCGATCGTCGGCGTTGCCGCGGCGGAGGCGGTCCTGGGCCTTGTACAGTACGGACTCGCCGGCCCGGATTCGGTTGCCCGGGGAACCTATATCAACCGGAACCACTTTGCCGGCCTTCTTGAGCTGGCGCTGCCGCTGCCTATGATGGGCGCCGTTTGGGTCTACCGGCGGCACCGCACCAAGTACGAGACCCCCGCTTCGTCAGCCGTCGCCGCCTGCGCATTGCTGGGGCTGGCAGGCATCATCCTGCTTGGCATCCTCTTGTCGCTTTCGCGAATGGGCTTTCTGGCCGCCTTAGGGAGCCTGTTTGTGACAGGGGCGATAACGGTCAGCGCTGCGTTTGTTCCACGGGATGGGAAGAGCAAACCCTGGCTTCGATGGCTCCCGGTTGCCGGCGTGGCGGGAGTCGTCTTCCTCGGCTTTATCTTCCTTCCGACGGATCAGTTGATCGCCCGTTTCGCTGCCGTTGCTTCCACGGAGGAAGTGTCAGCCGAGACTCGCGCCCGGTTGTGGCGCGAATCCACTCCCTTGATTGCTGCGTCTCCGGTGTTTGGCTTCGGGTTTGGAGCCTACGAGTCCGCGTTCATGCGATATAAGCGAGTGGCGCCGATGCAGCGTGCTGATTTCGCCCATAACGACTATTTGCAGCTTCTGATTGAGATTGGTCTGCTAGGATTCATTCCCGGCCTTGCGCTCGCCGCTCTTGCGCACGCCGGCGCCCTGAATGCTGCTGCCGCTCCCGCCACGGCTTCCGAACGCTATCTCGGCATCGGCTGTTCGGCTTCGCTGATCGCCTTAACGCTTCACAGCTTCGTGGACTTCAATCTCTATATTCCCGCTAACGCCCTCGCCATTTCCTGGGTTGCAGGCATTGCGCTTGCGCTTCGCTTCTACCGCCCCAACACGCTCACCTGGCGCTGACGATCGCTACATCATCGATCCAGACCGTTCCCCGAATCTTGTTGTCGAACTTTTTCGATGGCCTTCGCGCGAACTGCACAATTAATTGCCGCGTATCCGGCGGGACCGTAAAGGGAAGTTCGATCCGGGACCATGGGCGCGTCCCTAGGATTGGCTCGGTGGCAACGCTGAATCTGGCCGGCGCCTCCGCGTCCGCGACACGCAGAATGAGTCCTTGGTCGGTGGTCACGCCTTCGCTTCGTACCCAGGCGACCAGGCGGTGAGGTCCCGGCGCGAGCCAAGTCCGCTGCGACGTGTGCCGGTAGTCCACGTTGGCCTTCCCATCGAACGCGATCCGTAGGGATGAGCTTCCGTTCCGGCCTTCCCCTGCAGCTCGCTGCACGCGGACGTGGTCAATCGGATACGACCGCCAGTCCAGCGCAGAACCGCTGAATTCACGCTCGAAATCGCCGTTATAAATCCACGTCGACACGCCGTAGCCGCCCCGGCGATCCCCAAGTTGAGCGCCCCATGTCTTGATCGCCTCCCGCCCGCGCCCCTCCGCGAGCAGGAACTCCACATAGGACGCCGCAAGCTTATCGTCATCCACAGAATTGTGGCGGGCCCAGCTCCACGCCTGGATGGCCCCTTCGACGTTGCGGGTTGAAATCAGGTGAGACAGGTAGGCCTGCGCCGCCTCCTTTGTCGCTGGTAGCCCCTCCTTCAACACATCGCTGGTAGTCAGGCCCATTCGATCGTACGAGCTGAAGACCGCACCGTCATATCCCCTTACGAGACTGAGAACGGCCTTCGTGTAAGGCAGCGCATTCCTTGGCTCGCCATACACGAACTGGAACGTTGCCGCGCGCATGAGGACGGCTGGAACGGCAGGAGCAAGCTCCATTGCCCGCTCGTAGCACTTCCAGGCCTGCTCTCTGCTTCCTGACTTGGCATACGCGTCAGCCATGTCCGCCCACAGAAATCCGGAGCCTGGGTTCCGTCTGAGCGCCGCGGCCACTGTCTCGGTGCGGCTCCGATCGACGCACTCCGCGAACGCTTCCTGCTCGCACCAGAACAGGCCGCACCTGGCGAGCCGTGCCGCGCAATCGCCAGATCCCGCACGCGCGTAAAGAAACGCCGCCAGCGAGAGCCCGCAGCCTCCCGCAACGACCAGCGCGGTTGAAAGCCATTTGAGCCTGTTTTGAGGGGTCAAACCAGAATTGTAGTCGAACTTCGGCCGACCAGTACCAGTAGTTTGAAAATGATATTGTGTTATCATTACCAACTGGAGAGGGTCCCCTCTCCTTGGGGTTTCCGTGATTTGCGATTGGGAAAGGCTGCGGGAGAAGGACACGGATCGCTTGCGGCGGATCTGGCTGGACCGGGTCGGCATGACGCTCTCAGGAGCGTGCGCTGTCCATTGCGCCGTCATGCCGCTGTTGACCGGCCTTCTCGCTGCGTCCGGGCTGTTCTGGGTCGCAAGCGAGGAGTTGGAGAGAATGATTCTCTTCTCGTCGATTGCGATCGCTGCAATCAGCCTGATTCCCAGCTATCGCCGGCACCGTCACGCGCTGCCGCTCGCCTGCTTCGGGTTTGGGGCCATCTGCCTGTTCGGCGCGCACGCCATTCCTGCTGTAGGGGCTGGCTGGCGGTGGATCGCGTCTCCCGGCATGGTCTTAGGCGGAGTTGGATTGGTCCTGGCCCACGCCTTCAACTTGACTAAGAACCACTCGCTGAAGCGGCACTCCAACGGCAAGTGCTGATCGTCGCCTTCCGTTCCCGCGTTTGTTCTTTCTTAGGAGCCTGAGGGCTTGCGCAGACGAATGACGACGGACTTTGAAGCAGGCGTATTGCTGCGCTCGGCGACGCTTCCGAGGGGCACGAGCACGTTGGCTTCCGGGAAGTATGTCGCGGTGCACTGCCGCGGTATCGGGTAGGGAAGCACGCGGAAGCGAGGCGCGACGCGCTCCTCACCTTGAAACACGCTTACGAGATCAACCTCCTCCCCTGTGGTCAGGTTGAGCTGGCGCATGTCCTCTTCGTTCATCAGAATGACGCGGCGGCTGCCGAAAACCCCGCGGTAGCGGTCGTTGTCGGTGTAGATCGTTGTGTTGAACTGGTCGTGGCTGCGGATCGTCATCATGAGCAGTTCGCCGGGTTGCAGATCGTGCCGCGGGATCGGATGGGGTAGGAAGTTGGCCTTTCCGGTGGCAGTCATGAACTGGCGATCGCGGGCGGCATTCGGCAGTAGAAAACTCCCGCGCTCCTCGATCCGCTTGTTGAAATCCTCAAACCCGGGAACGACTCTCGCGATATGGTCACGAATCCTTCCGTAGCAGGCGGTGTAGGAGGTCCAGTCGACGCCGAGCGTTGCCGCAGCGATGCCGGCGATGATCGCGATCTCGCTTCGCAAGTGCTCTGAGGCAGGACGAAGCACTCCCTGCGACCGGCTAATCACGCCCATTGAGTTTTCCACCGTTACAAATTGCAGGCCGGTAGCCTGCACGTCGCGCTCGGTTCTCCCGAGGCACGGCAGGATCAGGGCCTGACGTCCAGTTACCACGTGGCTCCGGTTGAGTTTCGTAGATACGTGTACTGTCAGACGGCACTGGCGGAGCGCCGCTGCAGTCCGCTCCGTATCCGGAGAGGCAGAGAGGAAGTTGCCGCCAAGTGCCATAAACACACGCGCCTCGCCGGATAGCATCGCCTGAATGGATCGCACCGTGTCGAAGCCGTGGTGTCGCGGCGGATTGAAACCGAACTCCTCGCTGAGCCTGTCCAGAAACCAATCCGGCATGCGCTCCCAGATGCCCATCGTGCGATCGCCCTGTACGTTGCTGTGTCCGCGAACAGGGCACACGCCCGCACCCGGCCGCCCGATATTCCCGCGAAGCAGGAGCAGGTTCACAATCTCCTGAATGTTGGCGACAGCGTTGCGATGCTGCGTCAGGCCCATCGCCCAGCAGCAAATCGTCCGCTGAGAGCGCATGGCGACCTCGGCCGCCTTACGGATGAGCGGGCGTTCGATGCCGCTCTGCTGCACGATATCCGCCCAGTCACAGCGGCGGACATCCTCCGCGAAGGCGTCGAAGCCGTAGGTGTACTGCTCAATGAACTCCTTATCCAGGACAGTGCCGGGGCGACGCTCCTCTTCCTCGAGCATCTCCTTCATGATTCCTTTCAGGAGGGCAACGTCGCCATTGATGCGAACAGGAAGATAGAGCGTAGTCAATGGCGTGCCGCCGCCCAGGAGTCCCGTGATCTCCTGGGGGTGACGGAATCGCATGAGTCCGGTCTCGGGAAGGGGATTGATGCTGACGATCTCGCAGCCGCGTCTGGCCGCAGCCTGCAGAGTGGCGAGCATGCGCGGGTGATTGGTGCCCGGGTTCTGACCAATGACGAAGATGGCATCGGCAAGGGCAAAATCGTCCAGAGTGACTGTGCCCTTTCCCACCCCAATGGATTGACGGAGGGCTTCGCCGCTCGACTCATGACACAGGTTGGAGCAGTCCGGGAGATTGTTCGTGCCGAACATGCGGACGAAAAGCTGATAGAGGAACGCGGCTTCGTTGCTGGTTCTTCCTGATGTGTAGAAGATGGCCTGATCGGGCGAATCCAGCTGGCGCAATTCGGAGGCGATGAGGGCAAACGCATCTTCCCATTCGATGGGTTCGTAGTGGCTGGCTCCATCACGGAGAACCATCGGATGGACGAGGCGGCCTTGCCCGTTGAGCCAGCGATCCTCCTGGCTCTCGAGTTCCTTTACGCTCCAGCGCGCAAAGAATTCGGGCCCGGCCTGGCGGATCGTCGCTTCATCAGCGACTGCTTTTGCCCCGTTCTCGCAGAACTCAATGGCTGCCCGGCCCTCTTCCGGTTCGGGCCACGCACAGCCCGGGCAATCAAATCCCGCCTTCTGGTTCACGGCGCGAAGGGTTTCGAGGCTTCGCGCAACACCCATCTGTTTCCAGCTCGTTTCAATTGTTTTCACGATGGCCGGCACACCGGCTGCTGCCTTGGCTGGCGGCTTCTGCTTCATTGTGCCTCCTTGATCCTGGGAGCTCCAGAGTAGACGTTAAACCGGCCGTCGCGGACGAACGCGGCGAGCGTGAGCCCGGACTCGGCGGCGAGATCGACGGCCAGGCTCGAGGGGGCGCCGACTGCTGCCATGATCGGTATCCCGGCAGCCACCGCCTTCTGAACCAGCTCAAAGCTTGCCCGCCCGCTGACCAGCAGTATACGGCGGCTGAGAGGGAGGGCCGCCTTCAGAAACTGCGCCCCGATTAGCTTATCCAGCGCGTTATGCCGACCCACGTCTTCCTGCAAGTCGATCAGATTGCCTGCATCGTCGATGAGCGCGGACGCGTGTAGTCCTCCGGTGGAATGAAAGACAGCCTGCGAGCGCAACAAAACCTCAGGCAGCGAGTGGATCACCGCGGCAGAGACAACCGGCCCTTCATCCGGCAGCGCGCGCACTTTCCGGTGCACGGCTTCAATCGACGTCTTGCCGCACACACCGCAGGCTGACGACGTAAAAAAGTTCCGTTCCAGACGGGGCAGGTCGACTGTCACGTCCTGCGCAAGTTCGACGCGGATCGAATTCCTGCCTCGTAAGATCGTGCTGATCTGCGACGGATGCTGGAGAATTCCTTCCGTGAACAGGAAGCCGATTGCGAGCTCATCGTCGCGCCCCGGAGTCCGCATGGTGAGAGAAACGGTGCGAAGCTCGCGAGTGCCGGCTGTGTAACCAATTTGAATTTCGAGGGGCTCCTCTACCGCGACGACATCTGGCTCGCGAATTGGATCCCGGCCCCGGAAAATGCGGTGCACGAGGACTTCTCGGCACTCTTGCTGCAGGCTCCCGGTCATCACTCAGACGCTATCACAAACTTGACGGCGCGAGCGTCTTGTGATGTTATCGTCCGGCGAGGAGGGTATAGATGCCAACCAATCGAGGCGTGGTTTACGTCGGACCAGGTAAAGTCGAGGTGCAGTCGATAGACTTTCCCAAGCTGGCCCTGGGGTCGCGGAAGTGTGACCACGGCGTAATCCTCAAAGTTATTTCGACCAATATCTGCGGGAGCGACCAGCACATGGTGCGGGGACGGACTACGGCTCCGCCAGGATTGGTTCTTGGCCACGAGATCACCGGTGAGGTGATCGAAGCCGGACGGGACGTTGAATTTATCAAAGTCGGCGATATCGTTTCGGTTCCTTTCAACATCGCATGCGGCCGCTGCCGCAACTGCAAAGAGGGCAAGACCGGTATCTGCCTGAACGTCAATCCGGCGCGTCCGGGCGCCGCCTACGGCTACGTGGATATGGGCGGCTGGGTAGGCGGCCAGGCGGAGTACGTCATGTGTCCCTACGCCGACTTCAACCTGCTCAAGTTGCCCGAGCGCGAGAAGACGATGCCGAAGATACGGGATCTTACGCTCCTGTCGGACATCTTCCCCACCGGATATCACGGCGCCGTCACGGCCGGTGTCACGACCGGTTCAATCGTCTACATCGCGGGCGCCGGACCTGTCGGCTTGGCGTGCGCAGCCTCCTGCCACCTGCTCGGTGCAGCCGTTGTCATCGTCGGCGACATGATCCCTGAGCGTCTGGAACAGGCTCGCAGCTTCGGCTGCGAAACCGTCGATCTGCGCAAGTCAGCAACGCTTGCCGAGCAGATTGAGCAGATCGTCGGCCAGCCGGAAGTGGATTGCGGAATCGACTGCGTTGGCTTTGAGGCCCACGGGCATGGGAGGGAAGCCACACAGGAACGGCCAGCTACAGTCCTCAACTCGCTCATGGAAGTAACGCGGGCTGGAGGCGGTATCGGCATCCCCGGCCTCTACGTCACCGACGACCCGGGCGCCGTTGACGAGAACGCCAAGAAGGGGATGCTGGGGATACGGATCGGCCTGGGATGGGCCAAGTCGCACACGTTTGCAACCGGCCAGTGCCCCGTGATGAAGTATCACCGGCAGCTCATGCAGGCGATCCTCTATGACAAGGTGCAGATCGCCAAAGCCGTCAATGTAACGGTAATCAGCCTGGACGAGGCGCCGAAGGGCTACGCGGAGTTTGACAAGGGCGCTGCAAAGAAGTTCGTCATCGACCCCAACAACATACTCGCGAAGGCCGCCTAGAGACACCATGTACGGGACGACTCGCTGATGGGGTCGTCCCGCTTTCCTCAAAGCCGCCGTACCTCTTATCCCGCAGCCATACGCTTCCACGCGTTCTGCGCAGTGATGCGCACGGTTCGATTCTCACTCTTCATTTTGGGCAGGATCGCCGCTGCGGCTTCGGCGGTGCCCAGCTTCGCCATCCCGATAATTGCCGCACACTGCCAGTGCTCCTCCGGCCTCTCCAAGGCGGTCTTATAGATGCGCATGGCTTCCGCCGTGTTCCCTTCCGCCGCCTGCGCATCTGCGTAACGGAGCATGCTGTCCATCTGCTCAATCCTCTGCCACTCGGACAGCGACTTCGGATCCGGAAGCCTCGGGTTCGACGGCGCTTTCTTGCCGATGCGCCCGAATGCCTTCACACCGGCGACGGCGAGTTCCTTGTTCGGAGACCTCATCGCCTCCAGGCTCAAGCTGACCCCTTCCTCCGCGCGCCGATGCCCCAGAGCAGCCAGAATCCGCGGCTTGAAGTCCTCCCTGGCGTCTTTGTAGGCCGCAGCCAAGGCCTTGATGGAGGCGCTCCCGGGGATCCGCTCCAGGCAATAGGCTACCTCTTCGCTGAGTTCCGGATCATGGATCCACCGGCTGATGGCTGGCACTGCCTCTTCGCCCGCAATGTTGGAGAGCAGGCGCAGCGCGTGAACACGCACCGTATGCTCGTAGGCAGGGCCGGCGAGTTCGAGCAGATTCTTTACAATTTCGGCACGGTTCTTTGAGTTGGGGTCCTTGCCGACGGAATGCACCATCGTGGCGAGAGCCTCGCGAGCCGCCTTCGCCACTCCCGGATTGCTGGAGGCGGCCAGCTTGCCGAGCTGTGGAATCACGGAAGGGGAGGCGCTGCCAGCGGCGCGCCAGGCCGAGAAACGCTCCTCTGCACTCTCGCTCTGAATCGCCTTCAAGAACGTCTGATCATCCGGCATCGTTCACTCCTACAGGTGCCAGGCGCCGCGGCCCGGCCGGCTCAGGAGGCGGTTTGCCTCATCGTCATTCTTCACCCGCTCGTTTACGGGATCCCATTCCAGCTTCCGCTGCAAGACGAAGGAGAGGTTGCCGAGAATGCATAGCGATGCGACGCGGTGCGCTGCTTCGATGTGCATGATCGGCTTGTTGCGGGTGCGGATGCAGTCCTCAAAGTCTTCGCTATGTCCGGGGCTGCGATACACCTTCCCGCAGTCGCACTGCGCAGCAAAGCCCTTGGCCTTCTGCTCGGTGGCGGTGCCCGCGCCGTCACCCAACGTGACGGTCAGCGTGCCGTGCTCGCCGTGATAAATCGCGCCGTATCGCGCCTCGAGCTCTTTGGAGGGAGTGCCGGGTTGCGCCCAGACGAGCGTCCAATCCGGATTCTTGAACTCGTAGGTCACTTCCATCGTCACGGCTGAGTCGTACATGCCATCCGGAGGCGGATCGCCCTTCGCCTCCACGCTGACGGGACCCGTGTGGTCGGCGTCCATGATCCAGTTTGCGATGCTCATGACGTGCGCGCCGCGATCGCGAATCTGGCCTCCGCCGAAATCGATCAGCCAGCGGAAGGAACCGTGCGTGTGCTTCGAGTTGTAGGGAATCCATCGGGCCGGACCCACCCACATCTCGTAGTCAAGCCCCGGAGGAGGATTGGAATCGGGCGTCCAGTCTCCTTGAGGGCTCGCATAGTGCCAGCACGTTACTTTACTCACCTTTCCGAGCCTGCCGGCGCGGATGTAGTTGGCAGCCTGCCACGCCGCCAGTTGGGAGCGCCCCTGCGACCCTACCTGGACCACGCGGCCATAGCGCTCGGCGGCATTGACCATCGCGCGGCCTTCCTCAATGGTGTTGCAGGCCGGCTTTTCGACATAGACGTCCTTGCCGGCCTGACATGCCATGATTGTTTGAAGCGCGTGCCAGTGATCCGGCGTTGCGATGTAGACGGCGTCGACGTCCTTGTCCTCGAGCAGCCTTCGAAAATCCTTATACAATCTGGGGCGCCCGCCGACCCGGGAGGCGGCCTCGTCGAGCCTCGATGAGTCGACGTCGCAAAGAGCAATGGACCGGGCCGGGCGCATGATCCTCGTGCCGTCCCCGCCCAGATTGGATGGCGCAGGTATCTGCTTTCCGAGGTTGGCTTCCGGCCGCAGGAAGAGCTTCCCGCGTCCTCCGATGCCAATGTGGCCAAAGTTGATGATGTCGCTCGGCGGCGGCTGCCCCTGAAGACCGAGCGCCCTGGCCGGAACGATATCGAACAGGAAAACACCGCTGGCAGCGGCCCCTGCTTGCTTGAAAAAGCTCCGTCTGGTGCCTTTCATCGAACCTCCTTGGGGCTGACCACCGACAGCATACTTGAAAACCGCTTTCGAGAAAACCGCGATTGTGGCCCCTCTCCGGCAGGAATGGTCGGGCCCCATGGTAATCTAGTGGCGCGCAGGTTCCCTGCCCGCTTGGGTGACAGGTGTACGCAGGGAGCCCCTTTGGGGTAGTTTTCTGGAGGTCTTGTGGAAGTAACAGCAGCCGGAGTGCGGACGACCGCGGAAGATCTGGCGGAGAAAATTAAGTCGCGCAGTGCCCGTGTTGGCATCATTGGTCTCGGATATGTGGGCCTGCCGCTGGCGGTGGAATTCGCCAAGGCGGGATTCACCGTCACCGGGGTCGACGTACAGACTGCGAAGGTGGACCTGATCAACGCCGGGGCCTCCTATGTTCGGGACGTACCGTCATCGGTTCTCAAGCCTTTGGTCGAAGCCGGCAGGCTTTCCGCAACGGCTGACTTCGCCGTTGTTGCCGACCTCGATACGATCAATATCTGCGTGCCCACGCCGCTCCGGAAGACCAAAGATCCGGACATGAGCTATATCGTCTCGGCGTGCGAAGAGGTCGCTCGGTATTTTGGGTCAGGGAAGCTGATCATCCTGGAATCGACGACATATCCAGGCACGACAGAAGAGCTCTTGCTGCCGCGTCTTGAAGCGACCGGACTGAAGGCTGGAAAAGATTTCTTCCTTTGCTTCTCCCCGGAGCGCGTCGACCCCGGCAACCCGAAATTTCAAACCGCGAACATTCCCAAAGTCGTTGGCGGTGTTACGCCTGCCTGCACCAGCCTGGGCGCCCTGTTCTATTCGCAGGCATTGGAAACGGTTGTTCCCGTCAGCTCCACCAGGGTTGCCGAAATGGTCAAGCTGCTCGAAAACACCTTCCGCATGATCAATATCGGACTGGTGAACGAGATGGCGCTCATGTGCGACCGGATGGGGATCAATGTGTGGGAAGTGATTGATGCGGCGGCAACAAAGCCGTTCGGCTTCATGCCGTTCTACCCTGGTCCGGGGCTGGGCGGACACTGCATTCCTGTCGATCCGTTCTATCTCTCCTGGAAAACGAAGGAGGCAGGCATTGAAGCTCGATTTATTGAGCTGGCGGGCTATATCAACGGCCAGATGCCGCGCTTCGTTGTTGACAAGATCCAGAACGCGCTGAACGACGTCACCAAACCGGTGCGTGGTTCTCATATCCACGTGCTCGGTGTTGCCTACAAGCGGGACATCGACGATGTTCGCGAGTCGCCCGCGCTGGACATTATCCACCTCCTCTCCAGGCGAGGCGCCAAAGTCACCTACTCCGATCCCTTTGTCCCGACAGTGCGGCTGGAGCAGATGGAACTCTGCGCGCAGCCGCCGGAGGCCGCCGTAGCCGCAGCCGACTGCGTCGTGATCGTGACCGATCATTCGTGCTTCGACTATGGGAGTGTGGTTGAACGGGCGAAGTTGATTGTCGATACGCGCAACGCCCTGAAGAACTTCAGCTCTCCGAAGATTCACAGGCTGTAGCTGGCGGCTGAACACTTCGAACTCGCCGGATTGCCGGCCCCTGGCGCAAGCCCGGCGCTGGCGGCCTCTAAGGGTCTGTCTTGAACTGACTCGCGTTCCGTCATCCAACGGCGCTGGCGACTACGTATACCCTCCCATAGTCTGGAATCAGACAAAAACATGAGAGCCAAGGGAAATTTCTAAGACTATTACTTCCGTAGGGGCGGTCGATGAGCCTTTGGAGCAGATACATTGCGGAGGCTTGATCGAAAACAGTGACTATCATGTTCAAAGGGATCACCGAGGGTTTGTTGTCAGGCGCCGGACTGGCAACTGCTTGTCCTGAGCGGAGTGGGTTTGAGAGCCATCAGGGCGACCCGGTGGCGATGGCTGCGGGAGTCTGTGCGGAATCCGCGCCGCCGCAAACTTCGCTTATTACTGTAGGAATCTGCGACACGCAACCGGTCGCCGTTGCCGGCCTGCGGGCGATCCTTGCAGAATCAGAGGAGTTCGAGCTTTCCTGGGCGACGGATTCTCTCGCCGCGGCTCTTCAGCTTGCGCGCGCTACTCCTCCACGGCTTCTCATCATCGATAAAGGCTTTGGGCAGCAGACCGTTCTGGATACGATTCTCGACCTCCGGTCTGCCGACATTCCGACGGTGGCAGTGGTTTGGGGAATCTCCGTGACGGAGGCGGAGGCTTTGCGCTTCCTTCAGTCGGGCGCTCGCGGGATTCTGCGCAAGACATCCAGCCTGCACACTGTTCTTTCCTGTCTGCGTGCAGTCGGCTCCGGTTCGAGCTGGATGGAGGAGCACGTGCTGCGCGACTCCTTGCGGTCGCAGCGCGGCGGGCATTCCGAGCTGACGCCGAGAGAGCAACAGGTACTGGAACTCGTCGAGCAGGGGCTCAAGAACAAAGAGATTGCCCAGGAGCTTGGCATCCGCCCGGGAACCGTCAAGATCCACCTGAAGCATATCTTTGAGAAGACAGGGGTTCGGGGCCGCTATGGCTTGGCGCTGGCGAGCCTGAAGGAACGGACGTCGGCCAGTTAATGGTACTGGCACTGGCGCCGCAGAACCGTCACACGGATCTGTCTGGAGGTTCTTGACCTCATGGTATGCTTGATTGCGTGTCCCCTTGTATCCGCGTCGCCGCCATAGGCTTGTGCCTTAGCTTCGGCTTAGCGGCGCAGTCGACCCCGCTTCTCGACATTCTTGAGAGCGAGCTGGCGCGAAACTTCGAGGTCCTGAGGGCAAAGGCAGACCCTGCGCCTTACTTCATCGCGTACACCGTCACGGACATCCACTCCTATAGTCTCAATGCCAGTCAGGGCGCGCTTTTGGGAGGCGGGGAGTCGCGCAGCCGGCTACTCGACGTAACTGTACGCGTCGGGAGCCGCTCCCTCGACAACTACCACGATATGCCGGGCGAAAGCCCGCGCTTCACGACCGCCACGCTGCTCAGTGTCGACGACGATCCCAATCCCATCCGCCGCGCATTGTGGCTTGAGACGGATCGGACCTATCGCCTGGCTGCGGAGCGTCTGATCAAAATTCGAACAAACCAGAAAGTGGCTGTTGCTCGTGAGGAGTCCGTGGGTGACTTCTCGGAGGAGACTCCGGTGAAGGCTCTCGTGCCTTCTCCGCCCTTGCGAGTGAATCCTGCGGAATGGGAGGGCCGCCTCCGGCGGCTCTCGGCTGAGTTTTCCCGCTTCCCTGGCATCCTTTCGTCCTCGGTCACCCTCTCTGCCCAGCGGGAGATGAAGTCGTTTGTAAACACCGAAGGCACGAAGCTGCACCACGGACGCGGCTTCGCGCGCATCTATATCTCCGCGCGCGCGAAGGCTCCCGACGGAATGGATCTTTCCGCTTCGGACAGCTTCGAGGCTCTGGATCCCGCCTTATTGCCGAAAGAGGAGGTATTGAAAGCGGCTGTCATCCGGGTGGCCGAGAAACTGGAACAGCTTCTCCGCGCACCTGTGGTCGAGCCCTTTGTAGGTCCGGCAATTCTTTCCGGACGTGCCTCAGGGGTCTTTTTCCACGAGATCTTCGGCCACCGCATCGAGGGTCACCGCCAGAAAGATGAGTCGGAAGGACAGACATTTGCAAAGTCGATAGGAAGCCCCGTGCTTCCCGACTTTCTTTCGGTGATTTTTGATCCGACCCGGCGCAAGCACGGCGACATCGATCTCAACGGCTGGTACGAATTTGACGACGAAGGAGTGAAGGCTCGCCGTGTTCCGGTCGTCGAGCAGGGAATCTTGAAGACCTTTCTGCTCTCCAGATCGCCGCTCAAGGCTTTCCCCAACTCCAATGGCCACGGCCGCAAGCAGCCGGGCGCGGAAGTCGTGGCTCGCCAGAGCAACCTCATTGTGGAATCAGCTAAAACTGTGACCAGCCAGCGCCTGCGTCAAATGCTGATCGAGGAGATTAAGCGGCAGGGCAAGCCCTACGGCTATTACTTTGAACAGGTCACGGGTGGGGTTACGAATACGGGGCGCCGCGGCGTTCAGGCGTTCAAGGTAGTGCCGGTGGTTGTTTACCGGGTGTACCCGGATGGGCGGCCGGACGAACTGGTCCGCGGGGCCGACATCGTTGGAACGCCGCTTGCCAGCTTCTCAAAGATCCTGGCCACGTCTGATCAATCGGAAGTCTTTAACGGCTACTGCGGCGCCGAATCGGGATTCGTGCCCGTTTCGGCCGTCTCCCCGGCGATCCTGGTCTCGGAGCTGGAAGTTCAGAAGGCGGAGACGGGTCAGGACCGTCCTCCTCTTCTTCCCAGACCGGCCGCTTCCGGAGGGGGGCAATGAAGATCGCAACTCTCCTGGCAATCTCCGGATTGCTGGTCCATGCGGCCCCGGCTCAGCAGCCTGCTCCGGCGGACCCGATCCTGCAGGCGATGCGGGAAGAGATCGAGCGAGCCAAGATGCTGCGGATCGTGAGCCTGGACGCTCCCTACTTTATCGAGTACGGCGTCGACGATGTCGAATCGTTCTCCGTCTCGGCCTCGTTCGGCGGACTGCTGGCGGCGCGCCCGTCACGGCTGCGGATTCCCCGTATCCAGGTGCGCGTCGGCAACTACGACTTCGACAATACGAACTACGTCTTTACGGATCTGTTTCATGGCCCGCGCTTCGACACCGAGCGCATGGTGCTCGACAACGACGTCCGGGCCCTTCGGACTCATTTCTGGCTTGCGACGGATCGCGCGTACAAAGGGAGCCTGCAGGCGATCGCGCGAAAGCGTTCGGCGCTAAAGAATCTTTCCGAGACGGAGAAGATCAACGATTTTGCCCGCGCGAAGCCGTTCCGCATGGTCCTGAATCTGTACAAAGTGCAGGTGGATCAGGCGTTCTGGACCTCGCAGGTGAAGAAGCTTTCTGCAATCTTCACACAGTATCCGGCGCTTTCGACCGGCACCGTCGACTTTGAATCGAACTATGGCGGCTCCTACCTTATGAACTCCGAGGGTACGGAAGTGCGCATGACCGACAGCCTGACTTATGTGAGGATTCGGGCTTCGACTCGCACAGCCGATGGGATGCCGGTTCGGGATGCGCTTGTCTTTCTGGCGCACACGCCCGCGGGCTTGCCGCCCGAGGCCGAACTGCGTCGCGGCGTGGCCGAGGTTGCCACAAACGTAACAGCCCTGGCCTCTGCGCCGGTGGGCGAAAGCTACGTGGGGCCCGTGCTCTTCGAGCCGATGGCGGCAGCCCAACTGTTCGCGCAAGTGCTCGGCAGGAACCTCAGTTTGACGCGCCGGCCGGTCGGCGAGCCGGGACGAAACTTCCCGTTTGTGCCGAGCGAGTTCGAGGGCCGCGAGGGATCCCGAGTGCTTCCCGAGTGGATGGATGTGGTCGATGACCCGACGCAAAGAGAGTTTCGAGGTAAGGCGCTGCTCGGATACTACCCGGTGGACATGGAGGGCGTTCCGCCGGAGCCGCTGACCCTGATAGAGAAGGGTGTTCTCAAGAATTTCCTCCTGACACGTCAACCGGTTCGCGGCTTTGAAGGCTCCAACGGCCGCGCCCGGCTTCCCGGCGGATTCGGGGCCAAATACGCCACCTTCGGCAATCTCTTCATTCGAGCATCGGAAACGGTAACCGCCAGCGAGCTGAAGGCCCGTTTGATTGAAATGTGCAAGCAGAGAAACAAGCCTTACGGCCTTCTCATCCGCAAGCTCGATTTTCCTTCCAGCGCCTCGCTCGAGGAACTTCGGCGCGCCGCCGGCGGACAAGGTGTCCACGGCCGTCCTGTCAGCCCGCCCATTCTGGTCTATCGGGTCTATCCTGATGGTAGAGAGGAATTGGTGCGAGGTTTGCGGTTCCGGGGACTTAGCACCCGGTCTTTGCGGGATATCGTAGCCGCTTCCGACGAAGCGTACATGTTCGACTACCTCGAGAATGGAGCGCCGTTTTCTCTCATTGGCAGCGGCACTTACGTCGCGCCATCGACAGTGATTTCGCCTGCTGTGCTGTTTGAAGATCTGGATCTCGAGCCGTATTCGGAGCCGTGGCCTACGCCTCCGGTAGTGCCTCCGCCTCCCCTGATTCCGGCTTCGCGCTGATTCATGGGAATTCTCGGTCGCAACATCTTCAAAGAGATTGTTTCCAGTGCACTCCTCGGCACGACGTTATTTTCTTTCGTCCTTTTCCTGCGCCAGCTTGGAAAGCTCTTTGAACTGCTGGTGCGAAGCACTGCGCCGCCCTCAACAATCCTCTATCTTTTCCTGCTGATCCTGCCGCCGGTGCTGACGCTCACGGTCCCCGTTGGCGTCCTTGTGGGCATCCTGATCGCGCTGAGTCGGATGTCCGCAGACGGCGAGGTTGTGGCTTTGCGCGCTGCGGGAGTGCCGGGCAGGCGGGTCGTGTATCCCGTGATGACGTTTGCGGCATTCGGAGCCGTTGTTGCTGCCGCCTGCTCTTTATGGCTCACCCCGGTGGCGACGCGCGAAACGTTTCGAATTTTGAATCAGCTGGTGTCTTCGCAGCTCACCGCCGAGATTCAGCCGCGCGTCTTTTCCGAGCAGTTCCCCAGCACGATTCTCTACGTCGGCGACGTCATTCCGAGCGACCCGGTTCGATGGCGCAATGTCTTCATCGCGGATGTAACGCCGCCCGATCAGCGCAAGTCCAAGGGCACGCATGAGGCGGGAGAAGGGCCTCGCATTACGGTTGCGCGCGAAGCGATCGCGGTCGCGGATGTCGAACGCAACCGGATCCAGCTTTCGATGAAGGATGTCAGCTCCCACGAGCCAGGGAAAGACGCCACGCTGTATTACAGCATTGCGTTCCCAAGAGGGGAGCAAACCCTGCAGGCCAGACCGCGGGATGAGCTGAAAGCGAAGGATTATGCGGCGATGGACACGCTTCCGCTAATCCGGGAGCCGCAGCGAAGCATCGAGGCTGCGATTGAGCTGCATCGCCGCTTTGCATTGCCCCTGGCGTGCTTCCTGCTGGCGCTGCTCGGAATTCCGCTCGGGCTGTCCACCCGGAAAGCGGGCAAGTCGCTCGCCTTTGTGCTCACGGTCTTTCTTGCCTTCACTTATTACATGACGTTCATCAGCCTCATTGGTCTCGCGCAGAAGGGTGCGATTCCTGCATGGCTGGGCGTTTGGACGCCGAATTTTGTGTTTCTCGTCGTGGGCGTCATCCTTTTCAGCCGCCTCGACCGCCCCTCCAAACGCAACTGGACGGCGAGCCTGCAAGGGCTGGTGGAACGGGTGTGGGCCCCCGCCAAGGGTTTGGTATCCGCGGAGCCGCATGGTGGACTGGCGATGCGCGGGCGGTGGTTCCTTCTGCCGCAGGTGGTGGACGCCTATGTCCTCCGGCTCTTTATCTTTTACTTTGGCGTTCTGCTTGCCAGCTTCGTCATGCTGACGCTGGTCTACACCTTCTTCGAACTGCTCAGCGACATCGTAAAGAACCACGTGCCAATGTCGCGAGTGGTGCGGTACTTCATCTTCCTGACGCCCCGCCTCATTTACGATTCGACGCCCATGAGCGTGCTGGTGGCTGTGCTCGTCACATTCGGCATCCTCGCCAAGCACAATGAAGTGACGGCGTTCAAGGCATGCGGCGTCAGCCTGCACCGTCTTGCTCTCCCCGTGCTTTTCCTCAGTACATTGCTCAGCGGAGCGCTGTTCGCTTTCGACCACTACATTGTGCCTGAAGCGAACCGGATTCAGGATGCGATCCGCAATGAGATCAAGGGCCGGCCCACGCAGACCTACCTGGATCCGGGGAGGAAGTGGATCCTGAACGATAAAGCGTCGCGCATCTACTACTACAAGTACATCGACCCGAACGAGCGGCTGATGATTGGAGTCCACGTCTTTGAGCTGGTTCCGGAAACCTTCCAGCTTCGGC
The DNA here is from genome assembly GCA_937959285.1 of uncultured Bryobacterales bacterium. GTDB lineage: Bacteria > Acidobacteriota > Terriglobia > Bryobacterales > Bryobacteraceae > JADGHK01. The sequence goes on along the minus strand of CALGAR010000024.1, from coordinate 24,914 downwards.
GGCACATCTCCGCCGAACGGGCCGTCTGGGAACCGGCTCTGAATACCTGGGTTTTTCATAACGGCTGGGAGCGCAAGATCCGGATGGTCAAAGATGTCTTCCGCGAGGAGTTCAAGGACTTCCGGGGGGCAACGGCCACGTTTCCGGAGCTGGACGAGCCGCCGAACTACTTCCTGCGGGAGCTGAAGCAGGACAAGCAGATGAACTTCATTGAGCTGGCGGCTTACATCCGTGATTTGCAGCAGAGCGGCTTCGACACAGTAAACCTTCGCGTGCAGTACCACAAAAAGTTCGCCGTGCCGCTGTTTGCGTTGATCATGGCGATGATCTCCGTGCCGTTCGCCTTTGTGGCCGGGAACCGGGGAGCGATGGCGGGCGTGGCGGTCAGCTTCGGCATCGCCATCGCGTACTGGACGGTCAATCTGCTGTTCGAGCAGGTGGGCAAAGTGAATCAGTTGCCGGCGGTGATGGCGGCATGGTTCCCGGACGCCGTTTTTTCACTCGCCGGCCTCTACCTGCTGGCCCGCATGCGGACCTGACGCTAGAGCGTCAGGGTCACCTTCGAAAGAGCCCGCGGCTTATCCGGATCAAGACCTTTTTGCGCGGCAAGGCATGCCGAGAAGATCTGCGCCGGAATGATGTAGGGAATCGGCGTATAGAGCTCCTCGGGCTTCGCTCCGCGGCGCCCCAGCTTTACGGGAAGGACGATGCTGCGAGTAGGCAGCTCCCGTGCCTCGCGATTGCTTTGATCGGTGATCACGAGCGTTTCGGCCTTTAGATTCTGGAGCTTCTCGACAAGCCCCTTCATGCTTGGCCAAGTGACGCCGACGGGGGTTAGCAGGAATGCTGGGAAGGAGTGCTCCACCATCGCGATTGGGCCGTGCAGCAGGTCGGCGGCGGAGAAGCGCTCGGCTACCACGTAGCAGGTCTCCATCAGCTTGAGAGCGAACTCAAAGGCGTTTGAGTAATTCAAGCCGCGGCCGACGACCACCGCATGTTCCATGAAGCGGTAGCGTTCGCTCAGCCCTGCAATATGGTCTTCCAGCTTTAACGCGGCGTCCGCCCACTCCGGAAGATGGTGCAGCTCGTCGAGCGAGATCTTCGCTCCGAGTGCCCACGCGAGCAGATACAGCGCGAGCATTTGTCCCGTGTATGTCTTGGTTGCTGCGACGCTCTTTTCCCTGCCCGCCCGGACCAGGATCACGTGCTCCGCCAGCTTCGCCATACTGCTATTGGCTTCGTTGGTGATGCCGACCGTAACGGCTCCCACCGCCTTGGCGCGCTCCAGCACGACATTGGTGTCCGTGGACTCACCAGACTGCGAGATCGCCACGACCAGAGCATCCCGCATGTTGAGGGAGGCATCGTACAACGTCAGGATCGAAGGCGCCGCCATCGAAACGGGGATGCCTGTTGAGATTTCAATCAGATACCGTCCGAACAGAGCGGCGTTGTCGGAAGTGCCTCGTGCCGCCAGGATCACCATTTTCGGCGGGGACTTCTCGAAGCGCTTCTTCAGCTTTTCAAACTTGCGCAGTTCCGATTTGAGCGTCCGCTCCAGCGCCACCGGCTGCTGCCGGATTTCTTCGAGCATCTTGGACGTCATTGAATCGAAATCTCCCGCCACGTTACTCCGCCGGCCCCGGCCATCACGACATCCAGCCGTTTGTCCTTGTTCACATCCATTGCTTTCAAAAACACAACGCCTTCTGTTTCTCCTATAAGCTGCGTCTGAAAATTCCCCGCCCCTTCATTTCGGAACAGGAACACTCGCGAACCTTTGCCTGCGTTTTCAGCTGCGAGCACATCAATGCGGCCGTCGCCATTTACGTCCGCTGCATCGAGACCATGTAGTCGCCGAAGGCTCAACCCTTCGCCTAACCGCTGCTCGTTCCATAGCTGCTTCCGGTCTGCAGGAGGATCGAACCATGCGAGCCTCGCTTCCTTCATCTCTCCCTGACTTACAACAACGGCCTGACCTGCCGAAGCGAGACGGACCAGCGCCGAGTCCGGCGTCTCATACCAAAGCTGAACAGCAAACAACCGCCAGGAGAGCTCGAAGGACTCGGGATTGTGAATCCAGTAATTCCCGCAGAAGATGTCCGGTCTGCCATCGCCGTCGACATCGCGGAACAGCAGCCCTCCTTGCCGCGAAGCCGTATAGAACGAGTAAACCTCACGATAGGGCCACCGCTTCGCAGGGGCTTGCGGCCGCTCGTAGAAGCGCACCTGGCCGTAGCGATGCACCACCAGCAACCCGTGCCTGCCGTGGAGGTTCACCTCCAGGCAATCGTGCGTGTCGGAATCCGTGTCGATTGTTTCAGCGTGCCAGTCTGTGCCGTTCAGCCACAGGAATCTGCCCGAGCCGCCTGCTTCCTGTACAGCCAAGCCTCCCGCGAAAACGCATCCACCTTCGCCGAAACTGCCTTTGACGAGATCCTGGCGCTGCCCTCTCGAAAGGTTCCACAGCGCGACGCCGTCGCCCCAGGTGATGATGCTACCGTCTTTCCAGACCGCCGCTCCGCGGATCTCCGCGGGCAGGCTGCCCGCAGCGATCAGCAGGAAGGCTCCGAGCCGTATGGCTCGGAACTTACAAAATCCCATTCAATGTTATTCTACGGCACCGTGCAGGATTCCTCCGATCCGTTGAGAACGACCTGAATCGCCGTCCTTGGCGATACAATGTGCTTTGCTCGAACTGAACACTACCAACGCCTCGTCTTACCTGGCCGCGCGCGGGTATCGTCCCTCGAAGATCGTTCCGCTCGGCGGCGGCGTTTCCAACATGGTTCTGCTCGTTGAAACGGATTCCGAGCGTTTTGTCCTTAAGCAGTCGCTTGCGAAGCTTCGAGTCGAAGCGGATTGGTTCTCGGACCGGGAGCGGATCTTTGGTGAATGTGCCGCAATCCGGGAACTGAGCTCGTGCCTTCCCGCCGGCGCCGTCCCTCGCGTGCTGTTCGAAGACCGGGAGAGTTTCGCGTTTGCGATGACTGCCGCTCCGGAGGGCGCCCAGCCGTGGAAGACGTTACTGATGTCCGGATGCATCCGGGCGGAAACGGCGAGCCGGATCGCTTCCTACCAGGCTGCCCTCATTCTCCGAAGTCTTAACGAGCCGGATTGGGCTCGGGCTCATGACGGCTGGAAGGTGTTCGATCAGCTTCGCCTCGACCCTTACTACCGTTTCACGCGCGACCGTCACCCGGATCTCTGCGGCCCGTTCGACCGCCTGATGGCCGATATGTCTTCCCGCCGCGTAGCGCTCGTCCACGGCGACTGGAGCCCGAAGAACTTTCTGGTGCTCGAAGACGAGGTGATGGCGATCGACATGGAAGTTATTCATTTGGGCGATCCTGCCTTCGATGTGGCCTTCCTGCTTAACCACTTGCTGCTCAAGAGCTTCTGGCGTCCTGAGTGGGCGGAGAGTTATCGAGCCGCAGCGGCGGCGTACTGGCGGGCGCTGCGGGACCAGCTTGGGACGGCGCTCGAGTGGCTTTCCGAAGCTACTGTGCAGCATCTGGGAGGCCTCCTACTTGCCAGGATCGACGGGAAATCGCCGGCAGAGTACATCAAAGACCCTGCGCTAAAGGAGCGGATTCGATCGCGTGCCCGCCGTCTGATACTGAACCCGCCGGATGGGGTAGAAGGCATGCTTGAGGAATGGCCGGAATGAAGTTAACGATTACACATCTCAGAGCTTTCGAGATCCTCGACTCAAGAGGCAACCCGACAGTAGCCGTAAGAGCGCAGCTATCGGACGGGACTGTGGCGGAAGCCCAGGTGCCTTCGGGAGCCTCGACTGGGCGTCATGAAGCCCTCGAACTCAGGGATGGCGATCCTGCAAGATACTGCGGCAAAGGAGTGCGCCGCGCTGTCGAGAATGTAAACACAACCTTGCAGGAAGCGCTCCGCGGGACGGATGTCCGGGAAACGGACCGGCGGATGCAAGAGATTGACGGGACGCCTGACAAGTCCAAGCTTGGCGCCAACGCGATGCTGGGGGTCTCGTGTGCTGTTGCTCGCGCCGCCGCGGACGCGCACGGCTTGCCCCTGTGGCAGTGGCTCGCCCAGACCAACGAAATAGACGCTCCCTGTTTGCCCGTGCCAATGGTCAACATCCTGTCTGGAGGGCTGCACGCGGGCCGCAACATCGAGTTTCAGGATTTCCTTGCCATCCCGCATGGATTCAGCACTTTTGCTGAATCGCTGGAGGCTGCCGCCGCTATCCATCGTGCTTGTAAGACGCTGCTCGACGAGGTAGGTTGCCAGCTGACGGGAGTCGCAGACGAGGGCGGCTGGGGGCCGCGGCTCAATGGCAACGAGGCGGCCCTGGATCTGCTGACACGGGCGATCGAACGAGCCGGATATCGTCCGGGAGCGCAGGTATCGATTGCTTTGGATGTTGCCGCTTCTCACTTTTACGCGGAGGGCCGATATCACCTCCCTTCAGAAGCGTTGGATCTGTCGACGGACGAGATGATTGACCGTCTCGAAGACTGGGCAACCCGCTATCCCGTCCTCTCGATCGAGGATGGCCTTGAACAGGATGATTGGGCGGGGTGGGCGAGGCTGACCGAAAGACTTGGCAGCCGCCTGCAACTCATTGGAGATGACTTCTTCACCACCAACCCTGCCCGGCTGCGCCGGGGCATCACCTCTCGAGCCGCGAACGCCGTCCTGGTGAAGATGAACCAGATCGGCACGCTGGCGGAGACCTTCGAAGTGATTCGAGAGGCGCGGCAGGCCGGTTTTCGAGCCGTGATCTCGGCCCGATCCGGCGAGACGGAAGACAGCTTCCTGGCTGATCTTGCTGTTGCCTCCGGCGCCGCTCAGATCAAAGTCGGCTCGGTCACGCGCTCCGAGCGGCTCGCAAAGTACAACCGCTTGCTTGTGCTGGAGCAGACGGAGAATCTTTCTTTCCCCGGCAGCCGCGTTTTTGAAGGCTTGTCGTCGCTCGTGTCTTCTACTTGACGTTGATCGTCCCGCGGCACTTCGGCGAGCCGCAGTTGCACGGCACTTTGGGCACGTCCTTGGCGAACATGTAATCGATGGTGAGCTCTTCTCCGGGCTCAATCACCCTGGCGCTCATGTACAGGATGTGGCCCTTGAAGATCCAGGCGTACACGTTCGGATCGCAACTATGGTTGATATACTCCGCTCCGCTGCCGCCTACCGATCCATCAATGCACCAGTAGCTGTCGAGCGAAAAGAGGTAGTTATAGGGACGGTCAGCACGCCGCTTTGTCTCTCTGCGGCTGATGCGCTCGCCGGTGTACTCGATAATCTTCCGGCGGGCCGGGATTCTCTCTTCCGCGTATACACCCCACCGATGGATTGAAGAGGGGCCAACGCGGAGACGGAAGCAGCAGTACTTTGGATTGATTTGCGGAACAGGTTCCGCCACAGCGGGCATTGCGGACATAGTTACTGTCTTAGGGTTTCTCGAATTGTAACTAACTCGCGTGCCCCGGGGAAGAGCGAAAGTGGCTTTCCGCTCCTCCCGGCGTATGCACAGTGGGATGTGCGTCTCCACGTTGTCTGGGACGCCGCCCATCACTCACCCTGTTTCGCCTTTTTGGCTTCGGCTGGCTTCCAGGGCTGCTTCAGGCGCTAGCCTTCTGCTTGATGACGTCGACCAGCTCTTTCACGGCAGCAGCGCTCCGTTCGAGTTGTGCCTTCTCGTCATCCGTTAGCTTCAACTCGTAAATCTTCTCAATGCCATTCGCACCGAGCTTCACGGGAACACCTACGAACAGCCCGTTAATTCCATACTCGCCCTCGAGCAGGGCTGCGCACGGCAGAACCTTCTTCTTGTCCTTCAGAATCGATTCAACCATTTCGACCGTCGCAGCGGACGGAGCGTAGTAGGCGCTGCCGGTCTTGAGGTAACGAACGATCTCGGCGCCTCCATCCCGGGTACGCTGCACCAGGCGGTCGATTGAGGCCTGATCGAGCAGCTCGGTGAGCGGAATGCCGGAGACGCTTGTCAGCCGTACCAGCGGAACCATCGTGTCGCCGTGGCCGCCCAGGACCATCGCGGACACATTCTCCATCGAAACACCCAACTCCTGGGCGACGAAGGTACGGTAACGAGCTGTGTCCAGAACTCCCGCCATGCCAATGACGCGATTCTTGCTGAACTTCGACACCTGATAGGCGGTCCAGCACATCGCATCCAGCGGATTTGTCACCAGGATGAGGATGGCGTTGGGAGAGTATTTCACCGCCTGTTCGGTTGCTGTGCGAACTACTTCATAGTTCGCCAGCAGAAGATCGTCGCGGCTCATTCCCGGCTTACGGGGAAAGCCTGCCGTGATAACGACAATGTCCGAGTTCGCCGTCGGCTCATAGTTGTTAGCGCCGGTGATCTGCACGTCGTAGCCCTGAATCGGACCCGACTGAAGAATGTCTAAAGCCTTGCCCTGGGGGATGCCTTCCACCACATCCACCAGGACGACGTCGGCCAGCTCCTGGTCAGCGATGCGCAATGCACAATTCGCGCCGACATTGCCGGCGCCAACTACTGTCACTTTTTTTCGCATATGATTCTTGCCTCAAGAGCGGGTTCGCAGACTACAGCGTGATGTTACGAAAAGGTCTTGACGCTCTATGAACCCGAAGCAGAATTATAACGTGTCTGCCGTCGCCGGCACGACTTCCGGTCCTTAACTATTGGGGCTGCAGGCGCCAGAGCCATTGTGCATAGACGGTGGTAAATCGATCTCCGGGAGTCGATTCTTTGAGGAATGTCCGGGGAGAGAGGAGTCCCCAGCCGAAGACGAGTGAGAACCGCTCAGTGACCTGGTAGTCGACTGCGAGGTCAAGCTCGTCGCCGATGCGACGGCTGGAGGCGGCGGGGTTCTTAACGAATGAGCTGCCGCTTGCCAGATACAGAGCATCCTGCACAGTTCCAAGCCAGAAAAAATGGGCATCGGTGAGGATTCGAAGCCGAGAGAGCGGGCGAAGCTCGATGCCCGCGGAGATCTCGTTGATGTTCCGCCAGCCGATGCGGTCGGCGATGCCGTAATAGAAGTGGTTCGTGGGATAGAGGTTGTCGAACGTCCCGCGGCGTCCGTCGGACGGGTTCGAATCACCGCTTGCCCGGTTGTACTGTGCAATCAGACGCGGTCCCCCGCCGGCTTCCGACAGCTTATAGCCAACCAGGAAGTGTCCCGCCCAGGCGCGGATCCTGTCGCCTGAGGCGCTGCCGGTTTGCATCGCTGTCTCCACGCCGAAGTCGATGCGCTTCGAAAGTTTTCCATTTGCCCGCAGTCCGGCTGTGACAACATCGAGCCGTCCCATGACGCCCCGTTCGCTGCGGTAGTTCCCCTCGCTTTTCCAAAGCACGTAAGGCTCAAATACCCCTCCAGGGATCACGTTTGAGAAGGATGAGTAGAAGCCGTAGAAGCGGTGACGATAATCCGCTTTGTCGAAGGCGCTCTTGCGCGGGGACACGACCGAGGAGGCGAACCAGTCCAGCCTCTTGGACCTTGTGCCGTACACCAGCCGCACCGCATCGAAGCTCCGGCCGACATTGCCCCAGTTTGAAGCTCCTACCAGCCGTTGCTCGCCGAAATTCAAGTCTTGACGGCCAACCTGCAAACTCCAGGGAGCCTCGGCGCTGTGCAGTTCGATGAAGGCTTGCCGCATATCGAACGTGTCGGCGACGCTGTCCGGCACCGGCTGCCGATGACCGGGCGCGTGGGAATCCTGGAATTGAGCGAATGCTCGCAGCCAGGACACAGGACGGGTATCGAGAGACAGGCGGGTTCGATGCAGGTAATAGACGTTGTCGTTTCCGGCCTGATAACCCAGTCCAAGAAATGCCTCGCCACGTCCTCGAATTTCGAACTGGACCTTCACGAGCGGCTCTGCGGGAGCCTCATTCTCTTGAGCGGCCAGCGGATACGCCAGATAGAGCGCCAGGGCCAGAACAAGCCCCGCGGACCTGAGTATCCGAGCCAGGCCGTAAACGGCGAACAGCAGCGTCGCGACGTGCAGCGCGCGTGGCGGGATCCGGAATGTGATCCGCGGATTGAGAACTTTAGCCAGAGAAACGGCAAGCAGAAACACGAACGCGGCAAAAACGGCCGGGCTCAAGGGATGCAGCTTGAGGGCCGCCTGCCATTCTCCTTGCCCTAGCAGGAACATCGCCCTCGTCATACCGCAAAGCGGGCAGGGAAGACCTGTCAGCGTTCGAAACAGGCAAGGAATCGACGGAACGGAACTGACAGGCACAAGCCGCAGGATGGCGAGCGCAGCCAGCCACAAGCCGGCCCCAGCGAGATTCCCCCTCACGGCGCGCTATCCGGCTCGAGGCCCACGATTTCGCTGTAAGCTACCGTGATCGCTGCATACGTAATGGGAACGGTAATTAGTACTCCAACGACAGTAAGTGATCCGAGCGTATTCAGCAGGAGATTCGCAAGAAGGAACATCGAAAACCCGAAATAATCCTGTTTCACAATCTGGTGGCTTGCTTTCATCGCAGGCCACGCGTCCAGCTTCTTGTCGAACAGAAACAGGTGTGTGAACTGATACATGGCCGCGATCACAAGCGCCGGAATGACGCAAAGCACCAGTCCTGCTATGACGAACACGCTAATCAGAAGAAAGGAGAGCAAGGCGGGAAGGAAGAGCCGGAATCCGGAGAACAGGTCCTCGATTTCGACGCGGCCCGTCCGCATCTTCCGCACACAGCAGTAATGAATGCCAACCTGCAGAGGGCCTTGCAGGATGAATGGAAGCGCTGCGCTCAGGACGAGGAAGAGCAGTGCGATGAGGGCAAACTTTCCCAAGTCTGCTTCAACAATTCTCCACCCGGCGCCGATCCACCGCCATGTATGGCTTCGAACTCCGGTTGGAGGCGTGAAGGGTCGAGCGCCGGAAGAAACAAAACCGCTTTCCGCCGCCTGCTGCTCGCCCTGAGGTCTCCCACAGGTCGTACAGAAGCGGGTTCCTTCGGGGAGTTGAGTGCCGCAATAGATGCAGTACATGAAGGAATCCTCGGGTTGTGGCGCCCGGCGCGGGCCTTCGGCTCTACGCGAGCCGCTAGCACAACGATATCATTGACATGTGGTCACCTGGAAGTTGTGCCTTCTGCCTCTTCTTACGTTTGTGCTGGCAGCACAACCTGTGGTCGATACCACCCGGTCGCCACACGCGGCGCTGCGCCCGCTGCCGATCCGGTCCGTAAGGCTGGGGGATGGCTTTTGGAGCAAGCGCATGCGCGTAAACGCCGAGAAGAGTCTGCCTACTCTTCTCACTCTGCTCGAACAGCATGGCGTGGTAGACAACTTCCGCCGGCTTTCCGGGCGTAAGATTGTTCCTCGCCGCGGACCGCTCTATACAGATTCCGACTTGTACAAGTGGATGGAGGCTGCTGCCTTCGTCCTCCAAAGCGAAGACCGCCCCGATTTGCGGAAAGCCCTGGAGAGAGTGATCGACGACGTAGTGGCTGCCCAGGAGCCCGACGGGTATCTCAACACCTACTATGCCGCCGAGCGCAAGCAGGAGCGCCACACCAACATGCGCCACGGGCATGAGTTGTACTGCCTGGGGCATTTGCTGCAAGCGGGGATCGCGTACCACCGGGCTGGAGGCGGACGAAAACTGCTCGACGCGGGCATTCGGATGGCCGATTATGTCATCGAGCGGTTCGGACCGGGAAAGCGTCCGATCCTGGAAGGGCATCCCGAAATAGAGCTCGCTCTGATTGAACTCTACCGCACTACCGGATCCCGTAAATACCTCGACTTTGCGGGCTACCTGTTCCAGGGCGATCCGCGGATCGAACTTTCGCCACGCGATCTCAGTTATCTCTTCACCGGCAAGCCGTTCACATCCCGAACCCATCTCGAAGGTCATGCCGTGCGAGCGATGTATGCAGCAAGCGGAGCCACTGACTACTACATGGAGACGGGGGACCTGGCCTACCGGAAGACGCTCGAGACGCTGTGGCGGGACCTGACGCAGATGAAGATGTACATTAGCGGCGGAGTCGGATCCCGGGCGAGCGGCGAAGCTTTCGGGGCGCCCTACGAGCTTCCCAACGAGACCGCATACGCGGAAAGCTGCGGGGCGATCGGCAACATGATCTGGAACTGGCGCATGCTGCTCGCCACGGGAGAGGCCCGATTCGCAGATCTCCTGGAACACGTGCTCTACAACGCGGTCAACGCTGGGATGTCCCTCTCCGGCACAACCTACTGCTACCGGACTCCCCTCGCGCTCCGGGGCGACTCTGAGAGCCCGATCCGCAACCCCTGGTATGAAACGACCTGCTGCCCACCGAACCTCCAGCGGATTCTGGCTTCTCTGCCCGGCTACTTTTACAGCGAGAGCGCCGAAGGCTTGTGGGTCCACTTGTATCATTCAGGCAGGCTGCAGTGGAACGATACAGTCGTAACCCAGACGACCGGGTATCCATGGGACGGCGACGTCGAGCTGAGGATTGAGCCGCCTGACCGGAAGGAGTTTACGCTGTTTGTCCGAGTTCCTGCCTGGGCCAATGTTGCTCGGGGGGAAATTAACAAAGAGCGTGGCCCGGAAGGCGCTCCGGGACGCTACCTCGCGATCCGGCGGGTCTGGAAGAAGGGGGACCAAGTGCGCCTGACCTTCGACATGACTCCCAGGATGATGATGGCGAACCCCAGGGTGCGGGAGAACGCCGGGAAGGCGGCCGTCATGCGGGGACCGCTGCTGTACTGCATGGAAGGCCTTGACCAGCAAGGAGTTGAGTCCATTTACGATGTGACTCTGGTTGGCTTGAACCGGTTTCGCCCCGAATGGCGGGGCGACCTCCTCGGCGGCGTCGTTCTCCTGAAGCACCTCGGTGGGATGTTTGTCCGTTCCAGTGCCGCCGACCCTTTGTATCAGCCGTGGATCAAGCGCTCCACTCGCCGCGCCGAGTTAACTTTGATTCCCTATTATGCCTTTGCCAATCGGGAACCCACCGCGATGCAGGTCTGGATTCCTGTCGAATGAAGGCTCCACGCGCCATCGTGCCAGAGCAGGCAGACCCACTACACTGAATAAATGGACGAGGCCGCGGAGGTTCAGGAGTCGGCACAGGGGTTTTGGCACGCCGTTCGAGAGTCGCTTCGCGGCAGCCACCACGATTTCACCAAGGGCAGCATCGGGCGAGCCATCTGGCTACTGGCGATCCCCATGGTGCTCGAGATGTCGATGGAGTCCCTGTTCGGCATCGTCGACGTCTTCTGGGTGGGCCGTCTTGGATCCGATGCAATTGCTACGGTCGGGCTAACGGAGTCCCTGCTGACCCTGGTATTCGCTGTCGCCATGGGACTCAGTATGGCGGCGACGGCCATGGTTGCGCGGCGCATAGGAGAAGGCGATCCGGAAGGCGCTGCCGTTGCCGCTGTCCAGGCCATCGGAATCGGCGTCTGTGTCGCCGTTGTTGTCGGCGTTGCTGGCGCATCCTTCGCTCGAGAACTCCTCGGCCTTTTGGGCGCTTCCCCTGAGCTAGTTGCCGGCGGTTGGAAGTATACGGCGATCATTCTGGGCGGCAACCTCACCATCATGCTGCTGTTTCTCATCAATGCGGTCTTCCGCGGCGCAGGGGATGCGGCCATCGCGATGCGCGTGCTTTGGATCGGAAACATCTGCAACATGATCCTCGATCCGTGCCTGATCTTCGGCTGGGGACCCTTCCCGGAGCTGGGGCTGGCCGGGGCCGCCATCGCTACAACGATTGGGCGGGGCGTTGGCGTCGTGTATCAGTTTGCCGCACTCGTCCGAGGAGCGGGACGTGTCAGCATCCAGTGGAGGCACGTACGCCTCGATCAGCCAGTGATGGTGAAGCTCCTTCGCGTTTCCCTAACGGGAATGCTGCAGTTTCTTGTCGCAACCGCAAGTTGGTTGGGGTTGGTGCGCATTGTCGCACTCTTTGGCAGCAGCGCGCTTGCCGGTTACACCATCGCCCTGCGAATTATCGTGACGGCCCTGCTGCCTTCGTGGGGGTTGAGCAATGCTGCAGCCACGCTGGTGGGCCAGAATCTGGGAGCGGGGCGCCCGGAGCGGGCAGAACTTTCCGTCTGGCGGACCGGCCTCTATAACATGATTTTTCTTGGCGCGGTCGCCCTCCTCTTCATCCTGTTTGCGGAGCCTGGGGTCCGCATCTTTACGCAGGATCCCGCCGTTGTTCCGATCGGAGCCAGTTGCCTTCGGTTTATCAGCTACGGGTACATCTTCTACGCCTGGGGTATGGTTATGGTGCAGGCCTTTAATGGTGCGGGCGATACTTGGACGCCCACTGTGATCAATCTGTTCTGCTACTGGCTCTGGCAAATTCCGCTTGCCTATGGCTTGGCCATGGTCGCAGGACTTGGCGAGAATGGAGTCTTTCTTGCTATTGCAATCTCGGAATCGACGCTCGCCGTCGTCGGGATGGTGATGTTCCGGAAAGGCCGCTGGAAGAATCAGAAGATTTGACCGGGCGCGGTTCGGTAGCGCCGCACCCGGTGCGGATTGCCGGAGTCAGAAGAACAGCTTGATCGCGAAGCGGACCTGCCGGGCGCCGCTTGCCGACGTGATCGAGCTGAAGTTGTTGAGGCTGCGAATCGCCCCGCTGGGGTCGCGGGTCGGAGCGGAGGCATTCCCATTCGGATTTCCGAACTGCGGCGTGTTGGTGACGCTGAATGACTCCGCTCGAAACTCCAGGCGCACGGATTCAGTAAGGTGGAAGCTTCGGAAGAGGCTGGCGTCGAGATTGAAAGAGCCCGGGCCTCTCATGCTGTTTCGGCCTACGTTTCCGAAACGTTGTTCAGTGACAGGCATAAAGGCGGCCGGGTCGAACCAGCTTGTGCCTGGGCCGACCTGCCCCAGTTTCCGCACCTTACCCACAACCTGATCCGCGGTCTGGCTGTTGCCGGGAGCATTGACCGAGTTTCCGGCAGAAGTGATGGTGAACGGTGTGCCACTGAGAATGCTCATGATGCCATTCACCTGCCACCCGCCGAAAAGCCAGGAAGCAATGCCCGAATTTGCCAACGGCTTCCCTTTGCCAAACGGAAGGCTGTAGACGCCGTAGATCTGAAGGTTATGCGTTCGGTCGAAGTTGGCCGGAGCGCGATTGCGACCCCAGTACTCGGGAGTGTTCCACATCAGTGTTGAGTCGTTGTTATCTGCAAAGGAGATGGCTTTCGACCACGTATAGGAGATGCCGAAGAAGCTGCCTCCTGCCATCGTGCGCCTCAGCTGCGTCTGAAGCGAGTTGTAGTTGGACGTGCTGAACGGAGTGTAAAGGTTGATCGTGCCGACGCGGCCGGGGTACAGGAGAGCCAGAGCGCGCCCGGCGTTGCCGCCTCCCGGAGGGGCTGCGTTGATGTTGACCCGGGCAGTTTGGCGGATTGCGCGCGAACCGACATAACCTGCTTGCAGATTGAAGCCGGCGCCGAGATCACGTTGGATTGTGAAATTGAACGACTGGATGTAGCCGCGGCGGTACTCTTCGGGAAACGTAGTCGTGCCGACGGCCAGAGGCAGATCGATAATTCCCTGGCTCAAGTCCGGTCCCACAATCTCAGGAATCCCCGTACGCAAGGAACCGGCTGCCTGATAGCTGTTCGCACCGGAAAACTGCGAGGAGATTGTGGCCGGATATGAATCCCTCATGTAGCGGAACGAGTCAGGGTCGATGCTGATGCCGTAACCCGCGCGGACGACGGTCCTTTCCGTGGCACGATACGCGATGCCGAGGCGGGGAGCGACCTGCAGAACGGGCACTCTGACGCCGGTGTCCTCCGGCACGCCTCCCAAGCCGCCGACAAGCACTTTGTCTGTGGCCGGGTCATACCGCTCACCACCGCGATGGTCGCGGGTTGCGAACGGATAGCGCTCAAAGCGCGCGCCGAAGTTGAGGGTCAGTTTGCGGGTTACCTGCCATTGATCGCGGGCGTAGAAGCCATAGCCGGGCATGCGGACGGCGGCTGGATTAATGTACTGCACATCTTTTCCGAGAGAGAACGGCAGTCCGAGCAGCCAGTCCGCCCAACTGTTGTAAAGATTCGGAGAGGGACCGCCGTTAAGCGCTGTCAGCCCTCCAGTGAAGTTGAAGCCGCCGCGTGGCCCATTCGATGCCTGCGGTTGGAAGTGGTTGATCGTGTAATAGGTATACTCGCCTCCAAAGCGGAGGGAATGGGCTCCTTTCACCCAGCTCAAGTTCCCCACCACAACGTACTGGTTATCGCGGAACAGGAACGGATTCGAGACGTTGGGATTGCCGAGGGAGGAAAACCCGCTGATCGTGAAGCGCGGATACCCGCCTTGCAAACGATCCGGTCCGTTGGTCCCTGGGATCTTCAGGTCTTCGAGCCCGTAGTTGCGGTCGATGTCAACGTTCTGTGCTCCAAGCCGCTGGCGGGTGAAGCCGATGTTTCCGTCGATCAGAATGGTAGGGCTCACCGTATACGTGCCTCCCACCGACGCGCTCTGCACGCGTCCGGGAGCATTGCCTGGCTGGCCGCCGGCAAGAGCATCGCCTCCCGCCGGTCCCAAGGAGGGAGGATCGAAGATATCACTCGGCGAGATGCTGTAGCGTGCAAACATGGACGTCTTGTCGGTGGGGTTGTAGTTGATCTTGACGTCGAAGTTATCCCGGTTGAACTGATAGTTTCCGGTAGCGAAGTAATTGCTCGGGAAGAGGCTCAGATTCGGTTCAGGGATCAACGACGTCATGTGCGCGGCGGCCGGATCGATGCGGCTCGCCGGAATCCGTCCGTTGGGAAACAACTGTCGGCCCGTTCCGTTCGGGTTGCCTGTGAGCGGATCGTAAATCTGGGCGCCGGTTCCGCTGAAATCGCCCTCACGAAGCGCCGCGGTCGGGACCGTGCGGAAGGCGGAAGCATACTGCCTGCGCGTCGTGCGTTCCCAGTCGGTAAAGAAGAAAAGCTTGTTCTTCTTGATAGGACCACCGAGTGTCCCCCCGAACTGGTTCAGGAGGTTCTTGGGCAGCTCGTCGCCCACAAAGAAAAAGTTGCGGGCTTGCACTGCGCTGTTTGTGTGATACCAGTGGCCGCTGCCGTGGAATTCATTGGTTCCGGACTTGATGGAGACGTTCACCGCGGATCCGCCCGCCATCCCCTGCTCGGCGTCGAAGCTGTTGCTGACGATGTTCACCGTCTCGACCGCATCCGCGGGAGGGACATAAGCAATAATGTGCGGCAGCCAAGGATAGCTTACGGTGGCTCCGTCAAGACGCGTGTTGTTGTTCGAATAGGAGACGCCGTTGACGTTGCTTCCTAACGCGCGCTGCGGATTGCCTGCATCAGAATGCAGCTCTCCTGGCGGGCTGAATCCGGGAATGATCTTATAAAGGTTCTGAAAATTACGGCCCTGATTCCCTGCAAACGGCAGATTTTGAACCTGCGACCTGGAAATCTGATGGTTGACGTCCGCACGGTCCGTCTGCAATGTGACAGCCGATGCGGCAATCGTGATGCTCTCGCTTACCTGGGCCACCTGAAGCCTGGCATCCAAACGCCGGACCGTGTTCAGTTCAATCGTTACTCCCTCTTGGATGACGGTTGCAAACGAGGGGGCGGAGATAGTGACCTTGTATTTCCCCGGCTGCAGATCCGCAAAGAGGAAATTGCCCCGCTCATCCGACTTCGTCTGGCGCGCGACGCCGGTCTCGACGTTTACAGCCTCAACAACGGCTCCTGGCACCACTGCTCCGCTTGAATCTGACACACTGCCCGTTAATGCACCGTAAAGCACTTGCCCGTGCAGGTTCCCAGCGCACAGGATGAAGCAGAGCGACATCAGCGCCCAGAGCCCGCACCGAGTGTAAGGTACATTGCGATAAAGGTTCATAGAATCCCCTTCCAACCCCGTGTAAACAAGATGGTTGTTGGAGGTAGAGATGGCTGAACGATGGGGATTTGTTGGCGAGGATCAAATAATTTTAACGGGAGATAACTGACTGCTCCCGTTGAACCGGGCCGCCAGTTTGCGTTTGGCCCGGAACACGCGCCACTGGATCGTCCCGACCGGAGCCTTTAGCAGTGAAGCGATTTCGTGATATTCCAGGTCATCCACAAAACGCAGCAGCATGACCCGCTGCTCTGCGGGGCTCAACAATCTCATCCACTCTCGGAAGCGCTGCTTCGACAGCAGGTCGGGATCATGCCGCAGAGCGGATGCTGTAAGGGCTTCCAGGTTGACGGTAGCCACCTTCCTGGCTGAGGAGCGTAAGTGCGCCAGCAGCGTGTTGCGGGCGATTTTGAAAAGCCACGTCGGGAAGCAGGATGCCTTTCTGAGAGATCTGCGATGCCGGTAGACCGACATCATGACATCCTGCGTCAACTCTTCGGACAAGCCGGAATCGCAGCCGCGCAGACGGAAGTAACAGCGCAACCGTGGAGCGAAGGCATCGAAAAGGCAGCGGAATGAATCTTCACAAGTTTCGCTGAGGAATCTCTCAACTACTTCCCGATCAGATTGCTGTAGCAAATCTGGCATCCAGGACGTCCCGGCAGAAATTGAGCGGGGACGATCCTATCACACTTCCTGTTCCCATTGGTACGGCGGAAAGACCGGTGAGCGGCGGATCAGACGTTGGCTGCGATAGTCGAAACCTGTTCTCGTTCCTCCGCTGCTTCATCCGCCAATTGACGGCGCGGGTAGACCAGCATGAGAAGCGGCGAGGCGAGGCCAGTGGTGACGAGAGCCACCAGCACCAGCATGGAGAAGACCGCCGCATTGATGATGCCGAGGTCGAGGCCGATCTTTGCGATTACGAGCTCCATCAGCCCGCGGGTGTTCATCAAAATACCGAAGCCAGCCGATTCCCGCCACGGCACGCCGGAGAGACGCGCGGCGATCGTCACTCCAGCCGTCTTCCCCACGACTGCAACAGCGAAAAGGAGCGCGCAGTGCAGCCACATCTCTGAACTTTGAAGCAGCCCGAAACTGGTGCGAAGGCCGATGACCGCGTAGAGGATTGGCAGCAGCAGGACTTCCGTGACCGGACGCAGCTTCGCTTCGAGATCCTCGGAGATCCCATGCTTCCTCGGGACCGCTACGCCAAATAGGAATGCGCCGAATACAAGGTGAATCCCAAGCCACTCGGTGATACCGGCACAGCACAAGAGCAGCACAAACACGAGGGAGATGAAGAGCTCCGAATACGTCCCCTTCCAACGCTTCTCGGTCAGTATGAAAGCGAGCAGGGGGCGAATGATGAGCAGTACGACGATAACGAACAGCGCGAGTCCGGCCAGCGTCCACCAGATGGGTACAGAGGAGTGCATGGATCGCACCAGACTGAGAATAGAAGCCAGGAGGAACCACGCACTGACGTCGTCGACCGCGGCGCAGCCGATCGAGAGCGCGCCTAGCTCGGACTTGCCCAGCCCTCGCTCACGAACAATTCTTGCAAGCACCGGAAAGGCGGAAACGCCGAGAGCAACCCCGAGGAACAGCGAAAACTCTACGTAGGTCACCCGGTTGTCGGAAAGTTTCGGATAAAGGAAGAGGGAGACAGCGCTGCACAGAAAGAAAACAAGAGCCAGGCTGAAGTGGCTTGCGAGGAATAGAACATGTCCGTACCGGCGGATCCGTCGAGGCTGAAATTCGAGGCCGACCATGAACATGAATAAGAGCAGGCCGACTTGGCTCAAGGTCTGGAGGAAGGCGAGACTGTCAGGCGGAAACAGGGTGGATGAGAGTTGCGGCGCCAGCGTGCCGAACACGGACGGCCCGAGCAGAATGCCAGCAGTCAGCTCCCCGACTACTGGAGGCTGCCCGATTGCCCGTACAAGCAGCCCAGCCGTCTTAGTGACGATGACGATGAAGGCAACCTGAATGAGGAGCAGCTGCAAATCCGGCATCATGAGCTCCCGCGCCTGTCGCTTCCTTCAAGATCGGGATTGTGGCGCGCTCGAAAGGAGAGCTCGGTGCAAGAGGCTTCGCCTGCGTGCTCAATTTTCGCGTCAAGCCGGGCAACGCCATCGATCTCGCTCAGGCTTCCGCGGATAGAGAGACCTGACGAAGGCAGCGGGCTGGAGAAGCGAAGCTCAGATCCTGTTACCTTTCCTTTGAGCGCCAGATCCGGACGTCCTTCCGGCACGGCGGTAAGAAATTGCCCCTGCTGGGTCAAGACAAATGCTCCACTCTCGAGCCATGCGAGCTGCTCTTCACACACGGAAGGAGGACGCCCAGGCTCGCGCTCGATCGTCCATCTGCCTTCGAGAACAGGAGGAGCGATCAAGTCCTTTCCGACATGAACAGTGACAGCCATGCCAAGCAAAGGAATCGCTACCATCACTGCGTAGCGAATCGCAATGCCCCAGTCCAATTTCCATGTCAAAGTGTCTTGCAACTGCGACTGGTTCCTCCCGTAAGACTATGGTAGGCGGAAAAAGCGCTCGCCGTGCGGCAAGCGCTTCTGATGCTGAGGGATTGCAATAACAGACCGCGTTAGGCCGCAGTCATCTCGTGGTCATAGCGCGGCGGCTGGATCATCTTGTTGAGATGGTACTTATCCTCTCCCCGGAGCAAGGCGCAGCCCCAGTTCTGGAGATCGAAGGATTCGTTCAGATAAGTCACCGAATGCTCGGTCTCGTCGCGGTAGACCTTGACGTCGGTTCGGATGGTTCGGAAGACGAATCCAAAGCGCCGCTTATCCGATACGTTGGGAGGCGAGCCATGGATGCAGCGCTCCGTGAAGATGACGCATTGTCCCGCCTTGAGCGGCATCGGAACAATCATATCCTCCGTAATCGGCACCTCGAGCGTGAGACCTGAAGATTTGGCGAACCGCCCGTAGCCGCCGATAATCTTGGCCACCTCAGGAGGGTTGCCGATATAGCCGTTGCCGCCCTTTACCATCGTCCACATCTTGCGATGCGTGCCCTTGAGGAAGTGCATGCAGCCGTTTTCGAAGAAGGCGTCGTCAATCGCAATCCATGTGGTCAACTGGAACAGTTCGTTGCGATCTCTCGGCTCGAGCGTCGCCTTGATCTTTTGCTCGGCCATATAAGTGCTCGCCTGGTGCCAGGTAATTTCCGGGCCGCCTGGCATCTTATTGAAGATCTGAGAGCGCCAGACGAGAAGATCGGGCCCGAGCAGTTGGGCGAGGCGTTCTTTCAGTTGCGGAGCGGAAATTACCTCCCAAAACTCGGGGCAATCAATATACCGGTCCCGCAGTTGGTTCTCCGCATTCGGATACACCTTTGAGGGACGATTCAGGACTCTGGTAACTTTCTCCCGAATCTCCTCCATCTCTTCGGGAGTCCAAAGCGTGATAGGGCCGATGAAGCCGTTCTCATAGAAGCTCTTGATTTCTTCCTCCGAAAACTGCCACTCCGGCCTCGTTTTAATCAGCGGCTTGTATGACTTGGGCAGCTTCATCGTGCAGTTTTGGTCCATGAAGACCCGCTTGCCTCCACTGAGCACAAAGACCCAAATCATCTTCGAGTCCCAGGACCTGCACAGTTCCCGCAACTTATAAGGTAAGAAACCATGCAAAAACCGGAACGGTTTCATGACCCAGGCGAAGATCATGATGGCGCATAGGATCACGCTTCGGATGGCTTGCCGGACGGGGCCGCGGCTCGCTTCGCGGGATTGGTAGGTTTCCATTCTCCCTCCTCAAGTTCTCACAACTGCAACAAGTTAAGAAAAACAGCGATCAACCGACCGGTGGGAGTAACCGCCTCGCTACAGAGAGGCTAGGACCGGATCTTTCCCAAAGAGAAACAGGCGTATTGTGACACGAAGACTAGAATACGGTCAACAGTTGACAAACTTGATACTGCTTCTCAAACAAAAAATCAGTGGAACATCTTAGCGAGCAGTGCGTGGGAAAACTGCGCCGCGATGCCGTCTTTGTTATTTGGAAGGGGATTGGTGCTGGAGGTGGGGGTCGAACCCACATGCCCAGTGAAGGGCGCGGGATTTTGAGTCCCGTGCGTCTGCCAGTTCCGCCACTCCAGCTGCTCTCTTCCCAATGGTAACAAAAAGCAGCAATCAGATCATTGACTTCCAGGCTTCGAAAAGTTGTCCCTCTGCTTGGAGGCGAGCAGGTTCTAAGCAGAGGCGCTGACGGCGTTCAAGCTAGTGACAATTTCCTTCGCCTTCTCAAAAAGCATGCCTGTTTCGCTCGAACAGCCGAGAAACAGCATTCCCCGTTCCTTCCAGAACTTGGCCAGAGGCAGCGAGCGGGTCTGCGTGCCCGGAGCGACGCCGTGAGCAATGCAGGAGTCGCGGATCTTCTCCATTGCATCGATCATTTTCGGGTGCTGGAAGTCGCCCGGCACGCCAAGAGAGATCGAGAGATCGACGGGTCCCACCATCACGGCATCAATGCCGGGCACGGATAGGAGTTCGTCGCGCATCTCGACTGCGCGGAGCGTCTCGATCTGCAGAACCACCAGCAGATGCTCGTTCATGTGCTCGGCAATTTCCGAAATGGTCACGGGCTCGTGGTCCACGTTAATTGGTGCAAGACCGAAGCCGCGAACGCCAACGGGAGGAAACTTTGTCCAGCTCACGGCCTTCTCGAGCAGCTTCGGGTCCTCCACGCGCGGGAAGATGACTCCCTGCCCGCCGCAGTCGAGCGCCCTTGCTACCAGATGGTATTGCAAATCCGGGACCCGGACGATCGGAGCAAGCCCGCAATAGGCGGCAACACGGCAGATGTCCTGAACCGTCTCGATGCCGAAGCCTCCGTGTTCTGTATCGACAAATGCCCAATGAAATCCGGCAGCGACGAGAATCCGGGCGACGTCCGGCGACCGGAAATGAGCAAAAGCGGTCCCATACTGGACTCTGCCTGCCCTGAGGGCTTGTTTGACGGTATTAATACGCATAATTGCTTAGGGAACGCTCAGACGTGGACAACGAGGTGATCCGGGCACTCCAGGTGAACATTCTCGTAAAGCCGGTCGATCAAATCAAGCCCATGTCTGGCAAGGAACGGCAGGATGCTGTAGTAGCGTTCCTGAAGGTGCTTCTGAGGATAGATCAATCCGGAGATCCACGCAGCATCGTTTGCAGCCCGTTCGTCGCGGCGGAGTGCTTCGTTCGCCGCTTTTCTTTCATTCTTTGAGAGCTGATAGAGGATTTTCGCGCGGCTCTTTTCGAGCGCGGCGGCCAGCGTGACGTCAAAGGCTTTCAAATCGTCCCGCAGCCTGTCCAGATCGCGCGCGACGCTCTGTACTGTTTCGCCGAAGCGCTGCTTCAACGCGGGCGGCACCAGAGTCCGCGCAATCTGATCGCGCAGGGCTGTCTCTCCGCGGAGCGCGTCCTGGAAAGACAATTGATAACGTCTCATCAGTTTGAGAGTGCGGTCATCGATCAGCGTAAACCCGCTACGCGGGACTGACACCGGCATCCGCCCAAGGAGAGTTCGGTATACCACCTCGGACTGCGCGAAGTAGGCAAGCTCGGCCGGCCCGGCTGTATAAGCCACTGTGGGCAGAATGTAGTCCTGGACTACGGGCCGAAGCAGGGCGTTTGGCGAAAGGTGATCGGCGAGGTCCTTCAGCTCCTCCGTCGTGAAACGGCGGTCGCGCGCCGTGTAGTGATTGTTCGACCGGCGGAGGGTCAAACGCTTGCCGCTCTCCAGGAGAAAGAAAAGAGAAGTCTCCGGCTCAACATGTACTTGGGCGTGATAGCCCCGCTGCTCCAGTTCCCGGTTGCGGGCAAGCAATCCGGCTGTCAGCTCCGGAGCTGCGTCGAGCGCCTTTCTTAGAACGGGAGCAGTCAGCTCGCGGATCTCCGGCGTCATCGGGTCGAGGAACAGGAATCCGTACCGCGCAAGCAGGCGCTTCAGCAGATTGGCGAAAGCGGCGCCGAGGGTCTGGCCGGGAACGTAAGCCTCTTCAACGGCCGCTGCTACGGAATCGCCGAAGGGAAGCCCCGAGAGCGCCTTTTGCAATGCTGCAACCGGCACATCGCGCAGCGGAATCGTGCCTACGGGCGTCTGGTTTCCAGCGCCGTTCGGAACCTGGAGCAATACCGGCCGGTGCTGATCGTCGAAAACGCGGCAATGGTTGACCTCTTCAAAGTCGTGGTCTTCGGTTGCCAGCCAGAACACCGGAACCGCCCGTATCCCTTGTTCGGTCAGCTGATGAGCAATTCGCGCCGCCGTCAAAGCTTTGTAGATCGTGTAGGCGGGACCGGAGAAAAGGCCTACCTGCTGCCCTGTCACGACCGCCACGGTGTCCGGCTGCGCCAGCAGCTCGAGCGAGGGCGAATCCTGCTTCGATCGCCGAAGGGCCCGTACAAGCGCCGCCCGCCTTTCGTCGGGATAGTCCATCTTTTCAATGGCAGCCCGGTATGAGGACGGCGAAAGGGGCCTGTGCTCATAAAAGGTTGCCACGCGATCGTAGTGATACAGGAAATCCGTGAACAGCCGGCTGGCGTGGGGGAGGTCAGTGTGTCGGATGCAAGAGATTTCCATTCGCTTTCGGGACCAGAAAAGAGCGCCTAGGCAACGCCTAAAGGGTAGCAGATGATCGAAGGCAGCGGGAAGTCGCGAGAGTTTGCTACCTTCAAAGTATCCGTCGTCGAGCAATCGCCGAGGCAGAGATACCGAATGGACGAGCAAGAGTTCAAGACCCGTGCGGATGCAGCCTTGAAAGATCTCTTTGATGCCTTGAACGAGGCATCGGCGCAATACGAGGGATTCGAGGCGGACTTCAATAACGGAGCGCTGGCCATTGAATTCGACGATCCCCCGGCGAAATTTGTTGTCAGCCCGAACACTCCCGTACGGCAGATTTGGGTCTCGGCCCACACCAAAAGCTTTAAGCTTGATTGGAGCTCGGAGAAGGAAGCATTTACGCTTTCCGAGAACGGCCAGACTCTCAAAGAGCTGATGGAGTGGGCGTTGAGCAAACAGCTCAACGAAAATGTGGTGCTGTAGCTTTTGAGCGGCGTTTACATTTCCTATCCTTTCTGCGCACAAAAGTGCACCTACTGTAACTTCGCCTCCGGTGTGTTCCCGCGAGCCCTCGAAGAGGACTATCTGGAGGCCCTGGAACAGGAGATCTTGTCCTGGAACTGGGCGTGGACCCCGGAGACGGTCTACATCGGCGGCGGCACGCCAAGCCGGATGAAGCTGGAGGCGCTCGAGCGGATTCTTGGAAAGATTCCGGGACGGCCCTGGAAAGAAGCGACCATCGAAGCGGCTCCGGGGGGCATTACCGCGGAGCTTGCAAGTGCGTGGCGCGAGTCTGGCATCACACGGGTGAGCCTCGGAGTACAAAGCTTCGTCAGGACAGAGATCGCGCGGACCGGGCGCAAGCATTCTGCCGAGCAGGTCGCCATGGAACTGGACCTGCTTGCGTCCGCCGGCATCCGCAACGTCAACATCGACCTGATCGCGGGGCTCTCTGGACAGACGCCCGAAAGCTGGGACGAGTCGCTGCGGTGGATCGAGCGATTGAGGCCGGCCCACGTCTCGGTCTACATGCTGGAAATCGACGAAGACAGCCGTTTGGGGCAGGAAATTCTGCTGAACGGGGAGCGGTATGGCGCCCCGGATGTCCCCTCCGACGAGCGAACCGCCGAGTTCTATGAGACGGCGGTGGAGCGCCTGCACCGCATCGGGATCGAACGGTATGAGATATCCAACTTCGCAGTCCCCGGCTTTGAATCCAGTCACAACTTGAAGTACTGGCGGTTGGAACCGTACCTCGGCTTCGGTGCGGATGCGCTTTAAGGCATCGCGCAGCGCACCGGGATTGGACTCATCGGCAGGGAAGGTGCAGTCGATGCGGGCGGTGGTCTTTTCCGCATACTTCATCACCTTCGCCAGATCGGCGTTCGACAGGACCGGGCTTTCCAGCAGCAGGATGTGAACCTGATGCGCGTCCTCGTCCAGCACGTTGGTCAGGTTGCCCATGCGGGTGCGCAGCGACATCACGCGCTTCTCGCGCAGGCTGTCGATGGGCGGGTTGGTGACCTGGCTGAACTGCTGGCGGAAGAAATGATGCAGGCCGCGATACTGCTCGGACAGCACGGCAATCGGCGTGTCGTCGCCCATCGAGCCGACCGCTTCCTTGGCGTCCTCGGCCATCGGATGCAGGATCAGCTCCATATCCTCCAGCGTCAGGCCGAAGGCAAGCTGGCGGCGGCGCAGCTCGTCGCGGGTGAAGTCGCGCGCAACGCTTGGCGCATCCTTGATCTTGTCGAGCGTGACGATGTTCTTGACCCACTCGCCGTAAGGATGCTCGGCGGCGAGGCGATCCTCGATCTCGCGGTCGTTGAACATGCGGCCCTTCTTGAGGTCGACCGCGATCATCTCGCCCGGACCGACGCGGCCCTTCTTGACCACCTTGTGCTCGGGCACCGGCACCATGCCGGTTTCGGAGCCGACGATCAGCAGATTGTCGGTGGTGATCGTGTAGCGCATCGGACGCAGGCCGTTGCGATCCATGCCCGCGATGGCCCAGCGGCCGTCGGTGGCGCAGATCGCCGCCGCCAGACCTGAGGTCTCCCGCCCGGCGAGCTGCGCAGCCTCGACCGGTCCGTCGACGGACGCCACGGTGACGTGGCCCTCGTTGCCCGCGTCGAGCGCCCACTCGTGCCCGAGCGGGTGCCCGTGCGGGGGCAGGCTCGGAGTGAGGCCGCGGTCGACGAGCGCCTGGCCAGGGTCGTGGAACTGCGCTATTTCGCCGGCCTGTCCGAAGCGGAGATCGCGTCGCTGATGGGCCGGTCCGAGCGCAGCATCCGCCGTGACTGGCAGAAGGCGCGCATGTTCCTGCTCGCGGCGCTGAAGGACTCCTGAGCCGCGCCATGGTCGGCGTGGCGACGGATTGACCACGATGGACGCGGAACGCTGGCAAAAACTGTCGCCCCTGCTCGACGCGCTGCTCGACCTCGACGACGACGAGCGCACGCGCAGGCTCGGGGAAATCCGCGCGCAGGACCCGCAACTGGCAGAC
>CALGAR010000023.1 GCA_937959285.1 uncultured Bryobacterales bacterium | reverse complement strand
TCGGCGGGGCGGCCTCCGTATTAGTTGCCGGGGCGGCACTGATTGAGACTGTTATAGCGGGCAGCACGCCGGCAGTTGACTTCCGGATCGCCACTGTGGCTTCCGGACTCATTGGATCCGTCACCTTCTTCGGCAGCCTTGTCGCGTTCGGCAAGCTCCAGGAACTGGTCAACACGAATGCGGTTGTCTTTCCCGGGCAGCATCCCGTCAATGGCGTGGTGGCTCTGGCGGCGCTTGGCTTCAGTATCTGGGTTGTCATGAATCCGGAGAGCACCGGCGCCTATTGGATTGTCGCGGGCATCGCCGGTCTACTCGGTATTCTGCTGACCATACCGATCGGCGGAGCAGACATGCCCGTCGTCATCTCCCTCTTAAACTCCTACTCGGGACTTGCGGCAGCCGCTACTGGATTCGTCCTCCGGAACAATATGCTCATCATCTCGGGCGCTCTTGTGGGAGCATCCGGGATCATCCTCACTGAGATCATGTGCCGGGCCATGAACCGCTCGCTCGCGAACGTGCTGTTTGGCGGCCTCAGTTCCACCCCGGCCAGTAAGGCAAGCGTCGACGCAATCTACAGCGGAAAGGTGAAGGCGGCATCGGCCGAGGAGATTGCGATGCTGCTGGAGACCGCGCGGCGAGTCGTCATCGTGCCCGGTTATGGATTAGCCGTATCGCAGGCACAGCACGCCGTCCGGTCGCTGGCGCAGCTCCTCGAATCACGCGGGGCGACCGTCGAATTCGCAATTCACCCCGTGGCCGGCCGGATGCCGGGGCACATGAATGTTCTGCTAGCGGAAGCCGATGTCCCTTACGAGAAGCTGAAAGACATGGATGAGATCAATCCCACCTTTGCGCAAACAGACGTCTCCATCGTAATCGGCGCAAATGATGTTGTGAATCCGCTGGCGCGCACGGATCCGAAATCGCCCATTGCCGGCATGCCGATTCTCGATGTCGACAAGTCGCGAACCGTTGTCGTCATAAAGCGAAGTTTGAGCCCGGGATTCGCAGGCATACCCAATCCCCTGTTTGCTGCCGATAATACGCTGATCTATTTCGCAGACGGAAAGAAAGCGGTGAACGATCTCATACAGGCGCTGAAGGAGCTTTAGCACGCCGCATACGCGTCAGTTGTCATCAGACTCCGCAAATGTCGCCAGCCGTACCCTTCGATGCGCCTCGCCGGCCGTATGCGGCCAGTTTCCCGCTCCCTCCCGCTAACTCCAACAATAGTGTGGGTCAATGAATCATCCATAAAGCGTCCATAAAGCGGGACTCCTCGGAGTCAGGAGGACACGTGTTCGGGCGGGCAATTAAGCTTTTCACGCTTTTTGGATTCGAAGTGAAGCTGGATCCTAGCTGGTTTCTCCTGGCGTTTCTGATCACATGGACGCTGGCAGTAGGGTTCTTCCCTTTCACGGTACCCGGGCTTGAACGGTCAACCTACTGGTGGATGGGTGCAGCGGGAGCTGTCGGACTATTTGTGTCCATTGTGTGGCACGAACTGTCCCATTCCCTGGTTGCACGGCGCTACGACCTGGCAATGCGAGGAATCACGCTGTTTGTCTTCGGCGGCGTCGCCGAGATGGAGCGCGAACCGGCTACAGCGAAAAGCGAATTTTTGATGGCCGTGGCCGGTCCGCTTTCGAGCGTTGTTTTCAGCGCCATCTGTTACGGGCTCTTTCAAGCGGGGCGCGATACCTGGCCTGTTGCGGTTACCGGCGTGCTTGGCTACCTCGCCTGGATTAACATCATCCTCGCAATCTTCAACATGATCCCCGCCTTTCCGCTCGACGGCGGAAGAGTGCTGCGCGCAGCGTTATGGCACTACAAGGGCAACCTGAAGTGGGCGACCAGAGTCTCTGCAGCTATCGGTAGTGGATTTGGAGCCCTTCTGATGATCCTTGCTGTCTGGCAACTGTTCGTGGGCAACTTCATCGGCGCCATCTGGTGGTTTCTCATCGGACTCTTCATTCGAAACGCTTCCCGCATGTCGTATCAGCAGCTCATGATCCGGCAAGCACTGGAAGGCGAGCCGGTCCGGCGCTTTATGCGAACGGAGCCGATTACCGTCAGCCCGGATATTTCCGTCGAGGAACTCGTCGAAGATTACTTCTACCGGCACCACTACAAGATGTTTCCGGTGGTCTCCGATTCGCACCTTGTCGGCTGTGTCAGCGCAGCGGACGTCAAGGAGGTTCCGCGCGAGGAATGGGCCATGCATCGGGTTTCTGAGCTGAACAAGCCCTGCTCGCTTGAGAACACGATCGCGCCCGACACCGATGCCGTCAAAGCATTGGCGAAAATGAATCAGTCCGACCGTACGAGGCTTATGGTTGTAGAAGGAGACCGCCTGGTCGGGATTGTCTCCTTGCGCGATCTGCTCAGTTTTCTTGCAATGAAGATGGATCTGGAGTCGAACAACGGACAAAGCGTTCCTCTACCCACTCGCTGAGCCCCCGAGCAGCCAATCCGATCGCTTGAGGATCGAGCTACCCTGCTATTGCGATCCCCTTCATTCGAGGCCTGCCGCCTGCACGTTGCCCGAATGCTGCAGCGTCCCGCAGAATTGGTTAGAGAATAGGCCTTCTCGCTTCTTCCGTTCATCAGTACTCGCATGTGGACTACAGCGATCGCGGCTCTCGCCGCAGGAATCTGGGTTTATCTGGCGGCGGGCCGCGGAGGCTTCTGGCGGATCCGGCGGAGTCCGGGTGCACGTCCCGCCGGAACTGAGCCGCGGGTCGTCGCTGTTGTACCAGCACGCAACGAAGCGGCTGTGATCGGTGATGCGGTCGGATCTCTCCTGACGCAGGATTACCCTCGCCTTGTCCAGGTAATCGTGGTCGATGATCACAGTTCCGATGGCACGGCAGACGCGGCGCTCCGTGCAGCGCAAGCCAGGAAGGCAGTTGAACGTTTGACGATCGTGAATGCCAGACCGCTGCCACCGGGCTGGAGCGGAAAGGTCTGGGCCATGGGCGAGGGAATTCAGGCGGCCGCCAGCGCCTCGCCCGATTACTACCTCCTCACTGATGCCGACATCGTCCACGGCCCAGGCAACCTTCGGAGGCTGGCGGATCGGGCGGAGGAGGGCAACTTTGACCTTGTCTCGCTGATGGCGACCCTGCGATGCGAATCGCTCCCGGAGCGGCTGCTGATCCCAGCGTTCGTTTTCTTCTTCTTCAAGCTCTACCCGCCGTCCTGGACGGCTCGACGGGATCGAAGCACGGCCGGCGCCGCCGGCGGCTGCATGCTGATCCGACGAACGGCGCTCGAGCGAATCGGCGGAATGGCAGCGATCCGCAATGAACTGATCGACGACTGCTCGCTTGCGAGCGCCGTGAAGGGTTCTGGCGGCAGGCTCTGGCTGGATCTCGGCGAGGATGTAAGAAGTATCAGGCCCTACGATTCCTTCGGCGTCATCTGGCGAATGATCGCGCGTACTGCGTTCACGCAGCTCCGTTACTCCCCGATTCTGCTGGTAGGAACCGCGGCTGGCATGATGCTGACATACCTTGCGCCGCCGCTCCTTGCCCTGTTTGGATCTCGCCCCGCCAGTATCCTGGGCGCAGGCGCATGGGTGATGATGATGCTCACCTACCTGCCGATGCTGCGCTTCTACCGGCAACCGGCGTTCCTGGCGCCGCTGCTGCCGCTCGTCGCGCTTTTCTATCTCGGAGCCACTCTCGATTCGGCCCGCAGGCATTGGGTGGGACGAGGCGGCGAGTGGAAGGGTAGAGTGGCAGCGGCGTAGACGCCGGTCTGCCGATTTGACATTACCGGCGAAAAAGGGCGACGATATGAGGTTCTTTTGACTCGCTTAATCGATCTTCATACACACACGGACCAATCGGACGGCAGCGCGACACCCGGGGAGCTTGTGAAACATGCGGTGGATCTCGGGCTGGAAGCGCTGGCCATTACGGACCATGACACGCTGGCTGGATGCGACCTCGCCGCTCCGCTCGCCCGGGATGCCGGCTTGGAGCTAGTAACCGGCATCGAGCTGAGCACACGGCTGGACAACGGTTTGATGGACCGCCTGCCCGGAGTGCCCAGGCCGAAGCGAATGCCTTCCGTCCACGTGCTGGGATACTTTCTCGATGGGCCTCCGTCGGCCGCCTTTCGGGAATTCCTGCAACGGCAGCAGGAGAGCCGCCGGAAGCGGAACCGGGCGCTCGTCGCGAAGCTGCAATCTCTTGGCGTCGACATCACCCTCGACGAAGTGCAGGCACTCGGCCGAAACCTGACCGGCCGGCCGCACTTTGCGCAAGTGCTGCTGCGCAAAGGATACGTGAAGACGCTCCAGGAGGCGTTCGACGTCTACCTCGCCGATTCCGCGAAGGCGGCGGTAGAGCGGGAGGAACCGACCCTAGAGGAAGGGATCCGGCAGATTGCCGCAGCCGGCGGCATCGCATCGCTTGCTCATCCCGTGCGGCTCCCCTTCGGCCGTGATGCGCAGGCGCTCGAGGCCCTCGTTCGAATCCTGATCGACGCCGGCATGGAGGCGATCGAGGTTTACCACAGCGAGCACAGCCCCGAAGACACGGAACTCTACCGCTCCATGGCGGCTAGGTTCGGCTTAATCCAAACCGGCGGAACCGATTATCACGGGACAAACAAGCCGGAGATCAAACTAGGCACGGGCAAAAACGGCAACGTTACGCTGACGCGGGAACTGCTGGACCAGATGCGTGCCCGGCAAGTCGACGCCTGACGATCAGGTCCGGGCGGCAGCGGCGCGCTCACGGATCCGTCCGACGGCTGCTTCGAGCGCCGCACGATAGAGGCCGACGTCGCTGCTCCAGGAAATCACGTTCAACCCGAGCGAAATCCACTGCTCGGCCTGCTCCATGGATGCCGGTTGCGCTCCGAGCGCTTTTCCGTGGGCCTTTGCGGCCTTGGCCACCTCGCGGAACGCCGAAAGAAACTCCGCATGCTGAAACTGGCCGGGAATTCCCATCGACTGGGTAAGGTCGAAATGACCGATCCATAAGACGTCGACGCCGTCGACGGCGGCAATCGCATCACAGTTCCGCACTCCGGCGACGGATTCGATCTGACAAATGATCACCGAGTTTTCGTTGCTTTCAGCAAAGTAGGGGGCCGGGTCCGGCACTAGGTAGTCGGTGTGCGCGGTGCCGAGGCAGACTCCGCGCCTGCCCAGCGGCGCGTATTTGACCGCCTGCACAATCTCGCGCGCCTGCTCCGGCAACTCGACGTTCGCAACCATCACGCCATACGCTCCCGCGTCCATCACTCGTGCCAGGAAGTGATACTGGGTTTGCGGGACGCGGACGAACGGCGCAAAGGAGGCAGCCCTGGACCATGCGATCAGGTCGAAGATCCGCTCCATTTCGATACCGCTGTGCTCCATGTCGAAGACGACGAAATCGACGCCAGCGGAATCCAGAATCCGGGCGATGCCGCGCGTACCGAACTCCATGATCATGTGGCCGATTGGCATGCGGCCGGAAGCAAGAGCTTCGCGGAACCGGTTTGGCTTCATTCCTGCCTCCTGTAGCGCGCCAGTTTTCTCTGGAAACCCGGCCGGCACAGCACTTCCCGATTCACGATGTGCTGGGGGATTTCTCCGCGAGCAATGGCCAGGATATTGTCACAGGCTTCCAGGGTATTGGCTTGTACGATTTGTTCCGTCCACGCAAGAGCGTGCGGCGCCAGCACGACGTTATCGAGTTCCAGCAACGGATCGTCCGGCGGAAGAGGTTCCTGCTCAAAAACGTCCAGACCGGCGCCCGCGATCCATCCTTCGCGCAGCGCCCGCACCAATGCCGCCTGGTCGACCACGCCTCCCCGCGCAGTATTAATCAAGTACGCCGTCCGTTTCATCTGGCGCAGCTGCGTCGCACCGACCAGCCCCCGCGTCTCCGGAGATAACGGCGTATTGATGCAGACATAATCGCTTTCCCTGAACAGTACTTCCATCGGGACCAGTTCGACGCCAAGCGCCGAGGCTCTCTCGGGCGGGACATAAGGATCTGTCGCGATGCGCCTCCCGAAGCCGAGGGATTGCGAGAGCCGGAACATCTCCTGTGCGATGTTGCCGCAGCCAAGGCTGCCAAGGGTCCGGCCAACGACATTGCGTCCAAGTCGCGGTAGATCCTTCCGCCATCCGCCGCGGCGCACCAGACGGTCCTGCTGCACCAGATTGAGCGATACGGCAAAGATTAACGCGATGATGGACTCCGCAACGGGCCGCCGGACAGCGCCAGGAGTGATTGCCAGAGCGACATCAGCGTTTGTCAGGGCCTCGGTATCAATCAGATCGTAGCCGACACCCCAGCGGGCTATGAGGATCAGGCGATCGACGCCGATCAGGCTCTCCTGATTGATGCGCAGGGCAAGAGCCAGGATGGCGTCGAATTGATCAAGCGCCTCTGGCCTTGCTAGGAGGTTGTCTTGCGGAGGCATCGCGCACCATTCCAAGCCATCAACTCCGGAAAGGCGCCTTGCCACGATGCTCTCAACGCCTGCTTTTACGTCTGCCTTTACATCCGTAAAAAAATCCGGGGAGATTCCAACGCGGAACGGGGCGGGCGCGGACTGCGCGGCGGAGTCCATGTCAGGAGGATTATACACGGGCGAACAAGAGGTCGGAACTCGTATCTATCCCGGTCCCCTACAATGAAAAATGGGCATGCAGGAGCTTCCCATCTACGAGGCGCCAGTGAGGGGAATTCTCACTGCGACGTCCGGATTTATCCGGGAGGCGGGCTTCAGTCATTCGTTAACACCTGCACGCAACTGCACCTTCGGATGTACCTACTGCTACGTTCCGACAATGGGCATCTACGGAGGGTTGAAGCCGCCAGACTGGGAGCGATGGGGTCAGTTCACCACGTTCAAGTCGAACGCTCCGAGCCTTCTGCGCAAGCAATTGCGGAAGGACCAGACTATCTACTGTTCACCGCTGGTCGATCCGTATCAGCCTGCCGAAGAGCGCCGGCAGGCGATGCGTCCGATTCTCACAGCCATAGCCGAGCGTCCTCCCGCGCTCTTCGTCATTCAGACGCGGGGTCCGCTGATCCTGCGCGACCTCGATCTGCTGCGGGTCCTGGCGCGGCGGACGACCGTCAGGGTCAGCTTCTCGCTTACCACGGATCGGGAGGACGTCCGCCGCTGGTTCGAGCCGCATTGTGCTCCGCTTGAAGAACGACTGCAGACCATCGAGAGGCTTCGGGAGGAAGGCATCGAAGTCTTCGCGACTCTGGCTCCGCTGTTGCCTTCCAACATTGAGCGTCTAGTAGAAGCGGCGCTGCGCGCCACGACGCAGGATATCATCGGCGATCCTCTTCACATCCGCGAGCACAAGCGCCACGGAGCAACCACCCGTCAAGCAGCCTTCCGGATTGCTGGTGTCCGGGGATTTCGGGAGTGGCTGGATCCGGACTTTCAAATCCAGCTCACAGCCCGCATCGCAAAGCTGGTAGAAAGGGCTGGCCGCCGCTTTGCTGCCGGCCCCGAAGGTTTTTCCTGGCTGGCGGCTCTGCCAGCCGGGTCTGGAGGATCTATCAATGCAAGCACACGTCGAAACACAGCAGAGGGCACAGGAGGTTCTTGCCAGGCTCGGCGTTCCGCGCGTGAGTTCGGGAGCGTGCTGGGGAGAGTGGATCGCTGAGCCGTCTGGCGGTGAACTGCCATCGATCAGCCCGATCGACGGGACGGAACTGGGGCGCATCCGCATGGCATCGGAGACGGACTACGAAGAAGTAATCCGCCGCGCCGAGGAAGCGTTCCTCGAGTGGCGCATGGTTCCTGCCCCGAAGCGAGGTGAAATCGTGCGGGAGATCGGCGAGGCGCTGCGCCGCCACAAGGACGATCTCGGGACGCTCGTAACGCTCGAGATGGGCAAGATTCTAGTGGAAGGGAAAGGCGAAGTGCAGGAGATGATCGACATGGCCGACTTCGCCACGGGCTTGTCGCGTCAGTTATACGGCCTAAGCATGCACAGCGAGCGTCCGATGCACCGGATGTACGAGCAGTGGCATCCCCTGGGCATCGTCGGAGTCATCACGGCCTTCAACTTTCCGGTCGCCGTCTGGTCCTGGAACGCGTTCATCGCTCTCGTCTGCGGAGACTGCGTGGTATGGAAGCCGTCGACGGAAACTCCGCTCACTGCGGTGGCGGTTCAAACCATCTGCAACGAAGTCCTGAGCCGCCATGGCTGGAAGGGGCTTCTGAATCTGGTGATCGGACGCGGCGCAACAGTCGGTGAGCGAATGCTGCAGGACCGCAGAATCCCGCTCATCAGCTTCACCGGATCGACCCGGATGGGCTATCGCGTCGCCGAGACGGTCGGCCGGCGGCTGGGGCGGACTCTGCTCGAGCTGGGTGGAAATAACGGGATCACCCTGATGAAGGACGCCGATCTGGACTTGGCGCTGCGGGCGGTCGTTTTTGGCGCGGTCGGAACGGCGGGACAAAGGTGCACGACCCTGCGGCGCCTGTTCATCGAGTCCGACATTGCCCCCGATTTCATCGAGCGACTGAAGAACGCCTACCGGCAGGTACGAATCGGCGATCCACTTGACGCTTCGACGCTCATGGGACCTCTGATCAACAGGAATGCGGTCAGAGCCTACGTCGATGGCATCCGGCGCATCCGCGAGGAAGGCGGCGAGGTCATCTACGGAGGCAACGTAATTGAACGCAACGGCGGCTGTTACGTTGAGCCGACGCTGGTCCGGTCAAAGCCGGAGATGCCGGTCCTTAAGGAAGAGATTTTTGCTCCGATTCTGCATATCATCGAGTTTCGCGACCTCGAGCAGGCAATCCGCTGGCACAACGACGTTCCGCAAGGTCTGTCCTCGGCCATTTTCACCACCAATCTCCTGTCCGCGGAGACTTTCCTCAGCGCTCGCGGCAGCGACTGCGGCATCGCCAACGTCAATATCGGCACGAGCGGCGCTGAAATCGGCGGCGCATTCGGCGGAGAGAAGGAAACAGGTGGCGGACGGGAGGCGGGTTCCGACGCCTGGAAAGCCTACATGCGTCGGCAGACGGTTACCATAAACTGGAGCAGGGAGCTTCCCCTCGCACAGGGTATCCGCTTCGAGATATAACCTGTGACTGAAGCAACATTCATGCCGTCACAGGCCGTTGGCCTGTGCAGATGCAGAGGAACGTCGAAACTTGGCCATCTATACCTGTTACGACATGATTGCCGACTGCCGCGCCAACAAGCGCGAAGGCTGGATCTACTTCGTCAAGCAGTATTTGCCCGTTTGCAAGCAGCTTTTGCAGCGGTATCATTCCAACCGCTCCGCGGATAAAGATCTCATCAACCGCGTAATCGTAGCCCTCTCCAAGCCGGACTCGCCATTGTTTCAATCCCGCGGCATGACTCCGGAACGGGAGTTCGTCGCTGAACTGCGGCAATACGTTCTGGCGGCGGTCGAGGAGGATCGTCCGAGCGCGCCTCCGGAAATTCCCCTCGATCTTGATACGCTAACTCGAGCCGTGGAAGGATTCTCGGCCATCGAGTGTCAGGTGGTCTGGTTAACGACGATGGGCTACAGTCCGGAAGAGATATCCACCGTGCTCCGCATGGACGCCGGGACGGCGCGGAAGATCATTGACCGCTGCCTGGAGAACCTGCGGCATCAGATGGACCAATGGAGCCAGGATCTGCTTCAGACCAACGGCGCCGCACTTGCAGCACAGGCTCTCTCCCAAAAGAGCGACTCCTGTGCTGCCCTTCGAGATTTCCAAGACCTGCTGGATGGGAAAATGACCTGGAACCGCCGCCAGAACCTTGAACTGCACCTCGTAAAATGCTGGTACTGCGTCGATCGAGCGGCCCGCTTCCGCGAGGTCGATGAACTGCTCAGCCACAACCGTCCGTTAACCTCCGAAGAAGCGGAGCCGTATCTCAAGCTTCTCGGTATTGAGAGCAAGAAGCCTTCCATCTGGAAGAGGATGCTGGGCGCAACCGCGCTTGCATTGATCCTGATCCCAGCCGCCTATCCGCAGACCACGGAGCAGCCAGTTCGGGCGGTGACAGATCCGGGTGTCGTCACGACCCGGCAAGCGATCACGCCCGCCGGCATTCCAGCCGTCTTCCAGGGGCGGGTCTACGACGTGGTCTTTGGATCCTCCACGTCGGAAGTCTGGGTTCTGAATGCCGGGCAAGTGATCCGCTTCGACTACCGGGCAAACAAAGTCCTGCAGCGAGTCCCGTTCTCCGGCAACGCAGGCCTCCAGGGGCTGGTATTCGACCCGGTGAAGAATCGCCCTCTGGTCAGCAGCACCGATAAGGCCCGTAAAGCGCGGCTAGCAACCATCAATGCGAACGGGTGGCAGGAGCTCGCCGCAGACTTTGGCAGGAACATCACCGGCGCACCCGCCGTCGCTACGAAACCGCAGCCTGGAGGGAAGCGAGTCGCCGTCGTTCCACTGATCTTCGACAATAAGCTCGCGATCATCGATGCGGATGATGGTACGTTCCTTCAATCTGTAAACACCGGCATCGCTCCATTCGGAGCGGCAATCAACGCCAACGGAACAGTCGCTTATGTGACGAACTGGGGCGGACGCCTCCCTCAGCCCCAAGATCTCACCGCACCTACCGGATTCAATCCCGAAGCCGACCGCGTGGTTGTCGATAAGCGCGGCATCGCCTCAACCGGTACGGTGACCCGCATCGATCTCGTCGCCATGAATGCGACCCATACAATTCCGGTCGAACTGCACCCGATGGCCATTGTTTGGGATGAAGAGCGCGGCCGCGTCTACGTGGCAAACGGGAACAAGGACTCGGTCTCGGTGATCGATGTGAAGCAGAACCGGGTCGTACAGACGTTCCCTGTGCAGCCCTTCACGCAGCACGCTCCCGGAATCGCGCCCACCGCGCTGGCCCTATCCCCGGACGGATCGCGGTTGTTCGTCGCGTGCGGAGGCATCAACGCAATTGCCGTAATGGATGCCACAAATGGGCGCATTGAAGGCTTGATTCCCACTGCCTGGTATCCCAACGCCATTACAGTCAGCCCGGACGGAAAGAAACTCGCCGTCAGCTCCCTGCTGGGGGCTGGTTCAGGATGGCGCGACGAACCACGCAAGCGGTTTGTCCACTCCTACCGCGGCTCGATCAGCGTCATTGACATGCCGGACAGGGCCCAGCTTGCCAGCTACACAACGGCAGTGGCAGAGAACAATCATCTGGCTGTCGGCCCGATGCGCCCAGCGCCTCCCATCTCAACCAATGCAAAGCCGGTTGCAATCCCGGCACGTGCGGGCGAACCCTCCCTGATTGAACACGTTGTCTACATCATCAAGGAGAACCGCACCTACGACCAGGTCTTCGGCGATTTGCAAAAAGGCAATGGAGACCCTTCGCTGGTCATGTTCGGCGCCGATGTGACCCCCAATCACCGCCGGCTGGCGGAGCAGTTTGTCCTGCTTGACAACTTCTACGCAACGGGCGGAAACAGCGCCGATGGCCACCAGTGGGTGACGCAGGCGAACGAGACGGCCTATTGCCTCTGGCCCGGCTACACGGGACGCAGTTACCCGTTCGACGGCTCCGATCCCATCGCCTACTCGCACGGCGGCTTCATCTGGGACGCCGCCCTCAACCGGGGCAAGACGGTCAGGATCTACGGAGAGTACGCCGGCAGGATGCTCAATACCAAGCCGGAGCAGCGGATCCGGTACCTGGAACGCTGGACCCGCGGTGAGGACTTTACGAAAGAGTTCTACATCACCGCGCCCATTGAGCCACTGAACAAAATTCTCGCCCGGCAATACCCGAGCTACTCCAACGATATCCCGGACGTCGTACGCGCGAGCATCTTCCTGGCCGATCTCAAAGAGTGGGTGAAAACCGGAAAGATGCCCAACCTCGTCATCATCCAGCTACCGAACGACCACACGTTAGGAACCCTGCCGGGAGTCTCCACGCCCAAGGCAATGGTGGCTGATAACGATTACGCGCTTGGGCAGATTGTGGAGGCCCTATCGAAGTCTCCCTTCTGGAAGAAGATGGCGATCTTCGTCGTGGAGGACGATGCGCAAAACGGCGTCGATCATGTGGACGGACACCGAACCGTTGCGCTTGCGATCAGCCCTTACAGCCGGCGCGGCCACGTGGACTCGACGTTCTACTCACATCAGAGCATGCTCAAGACCATCGAGCTCATCCTCGGGCTGCCATCGTTGTCGCTGTTCGACCTGATTGCGACCGACATGCGCGCCAGCTTCCAGAACGAACCCGATTTCACCCCATACGATGCAGTGAAGCCCCAGCAATCGCTCATGGAGTTAAACCCACCGGTCCAAGCCTTGCGGGGTCCGGCCAGGCGGGCCGCACTGGATTCTATGAGAATGCGATGGGACGTGCCGGACGCCGTGCCGTCAGACCGCCTCAATCGAATCCTCTGGGGCGTTACCCGCGGATGGAACACAAAGTATCCCGGCACCCGGCAGGCGGTCTTCGCTCCACTCTCCCTGGACCTTGATGACGACGAGCGGGAGACGCGGTGAAGCGACTCTGCGTCTTCTGCGGCTCACGTCCCGGCGTAGGCGAAGTCTACGTCGATGCCGCAGTTCAACTGGGCCGCCTGCTCGCAAGCCGCGGCATCGAGCTCGTCTACGGCGGAGGCAACGTCGGCCTGATGGGGACACTAGCCGACGCCGTAATGGAAGCGGGAGGACGGGTCACCGGAGTGATGCCGGACTTTCTCGTGCGTAAGGAAATTGCGCACCAAGGAATCACGAGTCTTGAGATCGTCGCCAGCATGCATGAGCGAAAGCAGCGCATGGTCGAGCTCTCGGATGGATTCGTAGCCCTGCCGGGCGGGTTCGGCACACTCGACGAGTTGTGTGAAGTCCTCACGTGGGCGCAGCTTGGCATACACGTCAAACCGTGCGCGCTCTTAAACGTCGACGGCTTTTTTGATCCGTTCGTCGGCTTCCTGGAGCATGCCGCTCAGCAAGGCTTCATCAAGCCTTTGCATCTGGAGATGCTGCTCTGTGACCGCGACCCCACGGCGCTGCTGGCCAGGATGCAGGCCTTTCAACCGGTATATTCCGACAAATGGGCGAGGCGGCCGGCCGCCTCGTAACCTACTTCTTCCTGGCTCGGGCAGTCGAAGGGGGAACGATACCCTTGGTCCGCAGATAGCCGACGATATTTCCGTAGTGGGCGTTCCAGCTCGCAAGCAATCCGATCATCACATTGACCGGGTAAACCTTGCGGCCATCCACGTCGAGAGGGGCAAGAGCCTTTTCGTCGGTGGTGTTCAGAAAGAGCGCGTCGCAGTACTGAAAGGAAGCGGTGATGGCCTTGACGAGCGCATCTTTGTCTGTGGGCGAAAGCGTCACGGTACGAGGAGCAGGCTGTCCGAGGCCCTGTGAGCAAAGGTTGTAGTTCATCCCGACGTTGTGTTCGATCCACTCCCCGAAGCTTCGCTGCTCCGGCGTGAGCCGGTACGAATAACTCTCGGCGGGCATTGCCTGAGCCGATTCAATCAAGTTCAGCTTTGCGGTGTTGTAGCGGGGCTGGATCGCGGACATCAGCGGCCCGGTTTGTGCAAATACCGGTAACGTACCCAGAGCCAGCAGCAGGCAGCGTGCCAGTAGCATCGTGTCTCCTCGTCGCAGCACCATGGGCGTAATTGTAGCAAGCTGTGGGCTCTGCTACAGACCGCCCGGAACCAGGTCTGCGCACCGTCGTCCAGGGCATCGTATCCCCGCTCCCTTTATAATCAGGATTCCACCCAAAAATGCAGAAGAACCCTCCCCAACCACGAATCCTGATCGCCGACGATCAGGCCGATGTCATTGAAGCTCTGCGCCTTCTCCTAAAGGGCGAAGGATTTCAAACGGAGTCGGCTACTTCTCCAGCGGGAGTGATCGCCGCGCTCGAAGCAAAGGACTTCGACGCACTGCTGATCGACCTCAACTACACACGCGACACGACTTCGGGACAGGAAGGCCTCGACTTGCTGGGGCGGATTCAGGCGATCGACAACACTGTACCAGTTATTGTCATGACTGCCTGGGGAAGCGTAGAGCTCGCCGTGGAAGCGATGCACCGGGGAGCGCGGGACTTCATTCAAAAACCGTTCGACAATGCGCGCCTGCTCAGCATTCTTCGTACACAGGTGGAACTCGGACAGGCGCTCCGCCGCAGCCAGCGTTTGGAAGCGGAAAACCGGCTCCTGCGGGCGGAAGGGCGCCCCGTGATGATTGCCGAATCGCCCGCGATGCGGCCCGTACTGCAACTGATCTCCCGCGTGGGACCCTCCGACGCGAACGTCCTGATCACAGGCGAGCCTGGCACCGGCAAGGAAGTCGTGGCGAGAACGCTCCATGCGGTCTCGGCGAGATGCGGCAAACCGATGGTGACTGTAAACGCCGGCGGGCTCGCGGAAGGCGTCTTCGAAAGTGAGCTCTTCGGGCACGTGAAGGGCGCCTTCACAGATGCAAAAACAGACCGTGTCGGGCGGTTCGAACTGGCCGACGGAGGCACTTTGTTCCTCGACGAGATCGCCAACGTTCCGTACAACCTGCAGGCAAAGCTGCTGCGCGTGCTCGAGGTCGGCGAAATGGAGCGTGTGGGATCCTCAAAGACGCGGCGCGTGGACGTCCGGGTGATCTCTGCGACCAACGCAAATCTGGCCGAGGAAGTGGCAAACAACCGCTTTCGCCAGGATCTCTTGTTCCGGCTCAACACGATTGAGATCCACCTGCCCCCGCTCCGGGAGCGTAAGGAGGATATTCCCCTATTGGCCTCGCATTTCCTCACGATCCATTCAAAGCGGTATCGAAAAAATCTGACCGGGTTCGACACAGCCGCGATGCAAGCCCTGCTTAGCAATCCGTGGCAGGGCAACGTTCGTGAGCTCAACCATGTAGTGGAGCGCGCCGTCCTGATGGCTCAGGACTCGCTGATCCGCGTCGGTGACCTGGCCTTGCGGACCGGGCGCGAGGGCAGCTCGCAGAAGATCGAAGATATGAGCCTCGAGGAAGTCGAGTGCTTCCTGATTAAAAAGGCGCTTGCGCGCTACGGAGGCAACGTCAGCCATGCCGCAAACGCCCTGGGTCTCAGCCGCAGCGCTCTCTATCGCCGGCTCCAGCGCTATGGGCTGTAAGTAAGCGATGAAGCTGCGCCTGAGGAAACCGGCTCACGAGGAACGGATCCTCATTCTGGCGCTTCTCGCCGGCTTGCCAGCCATCCTCATCTGCACAATCATTCTCTGGACAGGCGACTACACCCCGAAAGTCCGGTGGACGCTGGCCGTCGTCATGTACGGCGCCTGGCTCGGGTTTGCCTTTACGGCCAAAGAGAAGGTCGCCTCCCCGCTGCGCACCTTAGCGAGTCTGCTGGAAGCAATGCGCGAAGGAGATTACTCGATCCGCGCCCGAGGTCTGGAGGGCGAAGACGCCCTGAGCGACGTCATGCTTCAGGTGAACGCGATGGGGGCGACGCTGCGCGCGCAACGGTTGGGGGCTCTGGAAGCAACCACACTGCTTCGAAAAGTGATGGAGGAGATTAACGTCGGCGTCTTCGCGTTCGACGGCAAGGAACGCCTTAAACTTGTGAACCGGTGGGGCGAGAAACTGCTGGCACAGCCGGCGGAACGGCTTCTCGATCGCACCGCGGAACAGCTTGGGCTGAAGGAGTGCCTGCGCGGCGAGCCGAACCAGACCCTGCAGCGGAGCTTTCCAGGCGGCACAGGGAGGTGGGGACTCAGCCGCACCACGTTCCGGGAGGGCGGACTTCCTCATCAACTCCTGGTGATCACGGATCTCACGCGTCCCCTCCGTGAAGAGGAGCTTCAGGCGTGGCAAAGGCTGGTACGGGTGCTGGGACACGAGCTGAACAACTCCCTCACACCGATTAAGTCGATCGCAGGAAGCCTGGAAAGTCTCATCCTTCGGGATCCCTTACCCGAGGACTGGCGCGAGGACGCACGGGCAGGATTGCGCATCATCGCTTCGCGGTCGGAGGCACTCAGCCGATTCATGAGCGACTACGCACGGCTTGCGAAGCTGCCGCGACCGAGGCTGGAGCCAATGGAAGTCGGCCCGTGGATCCGGCGGACTGTCGACCTCGAAACGCGCCTCCGGCCCGTCCTTGAGGAGGGACCCGAAGTCACCATCCTGGGCGACTCCGACCAGCTTGAGCAGGTGCTGATTAACCTGATCCGGAATGCCGTGGAAGCGGCGATGGAAACGGGTGGGGGTGTCCAAGTGGGCTGGTTGAAAGATCATGGCAATCTTGTCGTCTGGGTGAAGGATGACGGCCCGGGCCTCTCAAATACGAGCAATCTCTTTGTGCCATTCTTCACCACGAAACCGGGCGGGTCCGGAATCGGGCTCGTGCTTTCCCGACAGATCGCCGAAGCGCACGGCGGCACACTGACGCTCCAGAACCGGGAGGGTGCGCCGGGCTGCGAGGCCCGCCTTTCCCTGCCCCTCTAACCCGGTCCTGTCCGCCCTGCATGAGATTTCGGGAAAAAGACGCACGCAAAAACGATTCTTCACCTAACCGCGAGGACCCTCCGCAGGTCTAAAGGTCAGATGCAGGACAGCGACGCAGCGGTAATCGCTCGGGCGCAAGCCGGAGATAAGGACGCTTTCCGACTTTTGGTCGAGCGATACAGCCGTGCTGTGTACCGTCTTGCCTATCGTATGACCGGAAACCAGCAGGATGCCGAGGATATCGTCCAAGAGACGTTCTTACGGGCGTACAAGCAGATCCACAGGTACGAGTCGCGATCTGCTTTCGGCACCTGGATTTACCGGATCGCCAGCAACTGCGCGATTGATCTGCTCTGTTTTCGCAAGCGCTATGAGGCGGACAGGGAGCAGATTGATGTGATCGACTTCGAACGGTCGGAAGCCGTGGCCGCCGGGGCCGCTCAGGTCCCTGCGCAGGATCGCCTGGTCTACGCGGCCGAGCTAAAGCGCCGCGTGGCGGCGGTCATGGCCGAGATGAGCCCGCAGGAGAAGATGGCTTTCGTCCTGCGTCACCTGGAAGGCCAGTCCATCGAAGAAATCGGCGCTGCACTGGGCACCGGCCCGAGTGCAACGAAAAACAGCATCTTCCGCGCTGTTCAGAAGCTGCGCAAAGGGCTGGAGCCCGTGATGAGTTCTCTGCGATGAAACATTTGACTGAAGAAGAGCTGATTTTGCTCTACTACGGCGAACCGGGCGGACGGCCTGAAGCCGAGGAGCACCTGGACCGTTGCAGCAACTGCTACGAGAGGATGCTGGCGCTCCAGAGACTGCTGAACTCTTTCGCGGCGCCTGAGGTGCCGGATCCCGGACCGGACTTCGAATCCCGCATCTGGCAGCGGCTCGAGCCCATGCTGGAGGAGGTAAAGCGTCCCTGGTGGAGGCGCCTCCCTCGCATTGTGTGGCTGGATCTTCCGCCGAAACGCGTCCTGGCCGCCTCGGCAGCCGCAATCTGTCTGGCGGTCGTGGCCTTCTTCGCTGGACGCACTGTACCCAATACCGAACCGACGCCCCAAACGGCCGCCTCAGAATCGCCGGTCGTCTTGGAGCGGGTCCTGGTGCTTGCAGTCGGGGATCACCTGGAGCGCTCGCAGAGGATGCTTGCTGAACTGGTGAACTCAGGCGAGAAGGACCTGCCGGATCTTACCTATGAGCGCGCGCGGGCGCGCGAACTGGTGCAGGCAAACCGCCTCTTCCGGCAAACCGCCGCACGAGAGGGCGATACGAGCGTAGCGAGCGTGCTGGATGACCTCGAGCGGGTGCTTGTAGAAGTCGCGCACGCCCCGGAGGACATCTCGCCGCGGCAGTTGAGAGAATTGCGGCGGCGGATCGAAAGGCAAGGGATTCTGTTTCAAGTGCGGATCGTCGGAGACAGGTTACGGAGGCAGCAGGCGGCACAACACGAAGCGGAAGAGACGCTCTAGGAAGTCACAGGAGAAGAATTATGTATCGTTTCACGGTATGGGCGGCGGCACTTCTGCTACCGCCTGCAATTTACGCCCAGGCAAGTAACAACGAAGAAGCGTTTCAAAAGATGCTTCGGGCGGAAGAGGCTCTGCAAAAGCCGCTCCCCCCTGCGCCACCCTCTCCGCCGGGGCTGGATCCCGCAGATCTTGAGGTTGCCGTTCGCAAGGCAATGCAAGCCGTAGAGGCGTTGTCTGGCATGCCGGGTGTGCCACCCGCTGTCCCAGCTCCCGCGCCCGTCCCCGGCCTTCCCAACGCCTTTGAATACGCCAAGCCGTTTTTCCTGGCGCAGGCCGCGCCTGTACGGATCGAGAAAGGCGTCAGTGAGCGGGAACGTGGAAGGCGCGCTGCCGAACGCGCAAACCGCGCGTACGCCCGAGGAACCAGGGAATTGGACCGCCGGAACTGGCAGGAGGCAATTTCAGCGTTTGACGAAGTCATCCAGGCCAACAGCAACCGCGCTGACGGCGCGCTCTACTGGAAGGCCTATGCGCTCAACAAGCTAGGAAGACGCGAGGAGGCGCTTGCCACTCTCGATACATTGCAGCGCCAGTTTCCGTCGAGCCGGTGGCTCAATGACGCGAAAGCTCTGAGCGTGGAGGTACGCGAGGCCGCCGGAAAGCCAGTTTCCCCGGACGATGTAAACGATGAGGATCTGAAGATTCTGGCCCTCAAC
Organism: uncultured Bryobacterales bacterium; assembly: GCA_937959285.1. Lineage (GTDB taxonomy): Bacteria > Acidobacteriota > Terriglobia > Bryobacterales > Bryobacteraceae > JADGHK01. Next base: position 28,082 of record CALGAR010000023.1, on the reverse strand, counting down.
AGTTTGCTCCAAACTGACCCGGAGCGTGTGATCCCGGCCATCGAGAAACTGCTCAAGGGCAGCGGCTCGCCAAGGGTGAAGGAACGCGCCTTGTTTGTGCTGGCACAAAGCCAGTCCCCCAAGGCGCGGAACGTGCTTGCTGCGGTCGCGCAGGGCGGAGCGAATCCAGATCTTCAGATCAAGGCCGTCGAGTACCTGGGGATCCACGGGGGCAAGAATCCGGAAAACAGGAAGACTCTATCTGATGTGTATTCCGGCACAAACGACGTGAATGTAAAGCAGGCGGTTCTCCGCAGCTTCATGATTGCGCGTGATACGGAGCGTCTCATGGGGGCGGCGAAGTCAGAGTCTTCTGGGGAGTTGCGCGAATACGCAATCAACATGCTCGGCTCTCTGAAGGCCCAGGAAGAACTCTGGCAGCTCTACCAGTCAGAGTCCTCGCCGGAGATTCGCGCGCAGATTGTCCGAGGGCTCTTTGCCAGCGGAGACACCAAGCGGGTGCTCGATATCGCAAGGCAGGAGAAAGCTCCTGAGGTGCGGCGGGAAACGGTATACCTGCTTGCGAACATGAAGAGCGTAGATGCGGATTCGCTCCTTTCGCTCTATTCAGCGGATGCGGAAATGGACGTGCGCCGCGCGATCATCCACGGTCTGGCGTCAAGGAAGGCAGCCAAGCCCCTGATCGATATTGCCCGTAAAGAGACGAACGCAGAGCTGAAGCGGGAAGCGGTTCATGCCCTTTCCCGAACGAAATCCCCCGAAGCGACGGAATTCCTGATGGAGCTGCTGAACAAATGAAACTCTCCTGCCTCGCCCTGTTCCTCCTCATCGCGGCCTCGGCGCAAGCACAGCCGAGGATACAGAACGGCGTTTTGGAGACGCATCCCGTTCAGGGGAGCCTGGAGCAAACGTTCCGCAAGATCGTTCAAGCTGACTCCGGGTCGTCGTGGATCGGTTACGCCGTGCCCTCGATCCGGGGTGGGAGCAGCTTGTGCTGCGGCACGGATTCCTGCTGTGGCGCCTGCCGGCTGGAGGGAAACGCCGCGAATCCCGAGGGCGGAAAGCAGGACAGCGTCGCGAGGCTGGAGAGTTCAAACCGCATGCTCGTGATGTTTCGGATCGAAGGCCGAACGGTCAACCGGATCCGGACGTTCCATGAGAACTGCCCACTCGACGCCGGTAGATTGCGGGTCCACTGGCTGGGTGATGTGCAGCCAACGGAAAGCATCAAGCTGCTGGCCGGCTTCACGACGGCAGTGGACGCCGACAGCGGTTCGCTCAAGTTGGGTCAATCCGCTTTGACCGCCATCGCCCTCCACGAAGACGGCGGTGTAGACGAATGGCTTCGCAACTTCGCAGAATCTCAGACTCCTTCGAAGCTCCGTCGAAACGCAATCTTCTGGCTTGGATCAGCACGGGGGAAGAACGGCTTTGAAGCCCTCGCTCAGCTCGTGAAGAGCGAGCAGGACCCAAGCATCCGCGAGCACATCGCCTTCGCTCTCTTCACAAGCAAAGAGCCGCAGAGTACGCGGGCGCTGATCTCGATCGCCAGAACGGACTCCAGCCCGCAAGTGCGCTCGAGAGCCCTGTTCTGGCTGGCGCAGAGAGCAGGACGGCAGGCCGCCGGAACAATTGCAGAAGCTGCCGAGAAGGATCCGGATATGAAGGTGAAGCGGCAGGCCGTATTCGCCCTGTCCCGCTTGCCCAAAGATGAAGGAATTCCGCTGCTGATCCAGCTCGCCCGCACCGCGCCCAATCTGACCGTCCGGCGGCAGGCGATGTTCTGGCTCGGGCAGAGCAAGGATGACCGAGCGCTCCAGTTCTTTGAAGAGATCCTGACGCGGTAAGTTGCAGCAGTCCGGCCGGACACGCAAGCATGAAAGGAAGATGGCCGGCCGGGTTCTCCAGCTCAACGTGTCTCGCGGCGGGGTGCCGAAACGCCCCATTCCAGAAGGTTTCGTAACGCCGCTCGGCATTGAGGGCGACGCGGTTGCCCACCCACAATTCCACGGCGGCCCTCAAAAGGCCCTCCTGCTACTTGCCTCGGAGGTAGTGGATCAGCTCGCCGCCGAAGGTTTTCCCGTCTACTACGGCGCTTTGGGTGAAAACGTCACGACTCAAGGTGTGGACCACAGGCAGTTCCGGTCCGGCCAGCGCTATCGAATCGGAGATGTCATCATCGAGCTGACGCGTCCGAGGATTCCCTGCTCCGCCCTCAACGTCTATGGTCCCGGGATTCAGGAAGCAATTTATGATCGGGCGGTGAAAGAGGGAGATACCACATCCCCGCACTGGGGGATGAGCGGGTTTTATGCCGCTGTGGTGCAACCTGGAATGATCCGGGTGGGCGATCCGATTCAACTGTTGGAGCAGGTGGCCTAAACCCGCAAGATATAATGGGTCTGGTAAGACCGGGAGGGCTGGCAACGTTTGCTGGAGCAGATTGCATTCCAGGACCGCACGGCGGCGGTATTCAGATTGTCACGCCTGAACGAGCATCTGGAAGAAGGGCTCACAGCACTCCTGGAAGTGCTGCTTGCCTCGTGCGCCGATCCCGATTCCGCTTTATATTTCCTGGAATGTCTTCAGTCGCGTCAGCCTGAAGCGTTCCGCCGGCTCACATCCAACCCGACCGCCCTTCAGCATCTCCTCACAGTCTTCTCGTATAGCCGCTTTCTCTCCGAAGAGCTCCTGGAGCATCCGGAGTGGGTGGAAGAACTGGTGGAGCGTGGCGTGATGCACCGCGTCCTTTCAGTGGAGGAGTATATCGCGCAGCTTGAAGAGTGGCTCGGGCACTCGCCCGGAACCCCTTCCCCGCTCTCTCTGGCGTTGTTCCGCAGAAAGCAGATTCTACGGATTCTGCTCCGCGATGTCTTAGGGTTCGCGTCGCTTTCCGAAGTCACCGGCGAGCTGTCGAATCTGGCGGACGCGATCCTGGATGTTGCATATCGCGGCATCCGGCAGGATCTGGAACAGCGCTACGGGAAACCGCAATGTATCGATGCGTCAGGACGCAAGGTGGAGTGCGGCTTTACCGTGCTCGCACTAGGCAAGCTGGGCGGAGATGAGCTCAATTACAGCTCCGATATCGACCTGATGTTCATCTACGGCGGGAACGGCGAGACGGACGGCCCGACTTCGATCAGCAACAAAGAGTTCTTCAAGAAGGTCGCCAACACCTACACGGAACTCCTCTCCACCTACACGGCCGAAGGAATGTGCTACCGCGTCGACTTGCGGCTGCGCCCGGACGGCCGTCACGGCGAAGTATGTGTCTCGCTGGAAGGTGCCAAGAGCTACTACCAGAGCCGCGCCCGGGATTGGGAGCTTCAGATGCTCATCAAAGCCCGCTGCGCCGCAGGAGAACCGGGTCCCGGCCGCGAGCTACTGGAATTCGTCGATCCCTTGATTTACTCCACCACGCTCGACTTCGGGGCAGTGGAAGCGGTTTCCGAAGCGCGCGAGCGCATTCACGAAAAGCTGGCGGCCCGGCGCGGGAACTCCGGCTTTGACGTAAAACTCGCGCGTGGAGGAATCCGCGACATCGAGTTTCTGGTCCAGTGTCTGCAACGCCTGCACGGGGGCCGCGTACCATGGGTCCGCCACGGAGGCACCCTGCTCGCGCTCGCCCGCCTGAACGACAAGGAATTGCTTTCGGACTCCGAATACTCCAGGCTCGCCTCCGCGTACACCTTTCTTCGGAATGTCGAACACCGCCTCCAGTTCGACGAGGACCGGCAGACCCATATGCTTCCCGCAACCGCAAAAGGGCTCGATCTCCTGGCCCGTCGCATGCCGTCCGGATCTCTCGGTGGAGACCCATCGGGCGACCTGCTCCGGCGGCGTCTGAACACTCACCTGGAGGAGGTTCAGGATATCTACGAGCGCGTCATCCACGCTCAGAACCCCACATACTACAGAACGGCTGCGGATCGGACGCACGAGGCGGCAGCGATCGCTGTGGCATCGGTGACGGAACCCATGACGAGCAATCTTGTGAGGTATCTCGATCAGAAGGCCCCGCGATTGGCTGCGCAGCTGGCACGCGGCAAGCGGCGGGGCGCGGCGCAGTTCGAGCATTTCCTGGAACGAGTTGATGACCAGCCGGAGCTGCTGGCCTTGCTCGATGCGGATCCGGTGCTCACGAATTACGTGCTCACCGTCTTCGACCTCAGTCCGTATCTGGCGGAAGAGATGATCCGGACGCCGCAGCTCATCGAGGAGATCCGGAGCTTGCGCGACCGCCAGGATCTCGACCTCCGATATCATGAACTGGCCAGCGTACTGGATGAGCCAGGGGATCTGCGCCGCTTCTTCCGCCGTGAGATGTTCCGTCTTCAGGTGGAAAGCATTTGTTTGCCGGTTCCGGTCTTCACGACTCTTCAGCGGACTTCCGCTCTGGCGGACGCAGTGATCGCCGCCGCCTACCGGATGGCGCTGAACTCCGTTATCGCTTCAAATCCGCCGTCGGATCCGCTGTATGAGCCTCGCGATCAGATGATGGTGATCGCCCTCGGGCGCCTGGGGCTCAAAGAGTTCGACCTCGCATCCGACGCCGACCTCGTGTTCGCTCTCCCCGATGCTGACACGAAAGAGGAGCTGTTCTGGACACGGGTTGCGGAGCGGATGATCAACATCATCACGGCCTACACCAAAGACGGCGTGATGTTTGCTGTCGACACGCGCTTGCGCCCGAACGGACGCGAAGGGCCGCTGGTACAGTCCGAGACGGCGTTCAAGAATTACTTCGCCAGCCACGCTGAAGCGTGGGAGGGCATTACCTACATGAAATCCCGCGCCATCGCCGGGGATATCGAGAAAGGAACCGCGTTCCTCGGAGAGCTGCAGAAAGTCGACTGGCGCCGTTACGGGCAGAGCGGGCGCTCGCGCCGCCTGCTCCACCAGATGCGTATGCGGCTCGAGCGCGAACAGGGGCCGTCCAACCCCTTGAAAGCCGGCTACGGCGGCTACTACGACATCGATTTCGCCCTGATGTACCTCCGCCTGAAGGGCGCCGGGATCTTCTTCAAGGTCCTGAATACGCCGGAGCGCATCGATGTCATCGAGCAGATGGGGCATCTCGAGCGCGCCGACGCAGAGTTCCTGCGCGATGCGGCAACGCTGTATCGCGCCATCGATCACGGATTGCGCGTGTTTTCAGGACAGGCGCAGGGCTCGCTGCCGACCGCCGAAGGCCACCTCGAAATACTCACCAAGCTCGTCGCGCTGTGGACGCCAGACCACCTTCACGACCAGGACCTTCCCACCGAACTCAGTCAGGTACAGCGCCGAACCAGAGAGTTTTTCGATCGGTTGTTTCAATAGGGCGGGCTGAGCGTCATACTAGGTGAAGTGCCGCGGACCCGCCTCATCACCGCCCTCCTCCTGATATTTCCCGGCGCTTGCGCTGCCGCAGACACAGTCATCAGCGATGCTCTAAGCCGCCTCTACAACTTTGACTTCTCCGGCGCCCACCGCATCCTGGACAGGCATCTTGCCGCCGACCCGAGCGATTCCCTCGCTTTCAGCATGCGCGCCGCCGCGTATCTTTTCTCCGAGCTGGACCGGCTTCAGATCCTCGAGAGCGAGTTCTTCGCTGACGACAAACGGATTATAGAGAAGAAAAAGCTGCAGCCCGACCCGGGAATCAGGACTAAGTTCAGCGAAGCCATTCAAGCGGCGCAGAACCTGGCAAAGAAGAGGCTGGAATCCGATGCCAACGACAAGGACAGCCTGCTGACGCTCGCGGTTTGCGCGGGGCTTCTGACAGATTACGCCGCCCTCGTGGAGCGGCGGCAATTCGGGAGCCTGAGCTACGCCAAGGAGTCTCAGCGGTATGCAGTCCGCCTCCTGGAACTGGATCCCACCTATTACGACGCGTATCTGACGACAGGTCTGAGCGAATATCTGGTCGGCAGCCTTCCTTTCTTTGTCCGCTGGTTTGTGAAGTTCGAGGCTGTCGAAGGGAGTAAGGAAAAGGCGGTCCGCAACCTGGAAACGGTCGCCAAGTCAGGCCGCTACTTCGGTCCGTTTGCTCGAATCCTCTTGTCCCTCATTCACCTTCGGGAAAAAAGACCGCACGACAGCGAGCGCCTGCTCGCCGAGCTAGCCCGCGACTACCCTGAAAATCCGTTGATCCGCAAAGAACTGTCCAAGATATCTTCGAAACTCCGGAGCGGCGAACTGACCGGCGGGTCGAATTGAAAACACGCGCCCATTTTCCCGCCCTGATTCGAGCGCCCGCCTCAGCGCGCCAGCGGGGCCGCTTCCAGGATCTCGTGCGCGACGTCGCCAAACTTCTCGAAATTCTTTCGAAAGCGCCCGGCCAGATCCCAGGCAGCCCGATCATACTCGTCCGGATTTGACCACTGAGAGCGCGGATTTAGCAGTTCGGACGGGACACCGGGACAGCGCTCCGGCACCAGCACTCCAAAAACCGGGTGCGGTTTCATAGGCACGTCGTTCAACTTCCCTTGGAGCACGGCGTCAACCATCGCTCGCGTGTACTCGAGTTTGACGCGCTGTCCGACGCCATAGGCTCCGCCCACCCATCCGGTGTTCACCAGCCAGCACTTGACGCTGTGCGTGCGCATTTTCTCACCCAGCATGCGCGCGTACTCGGTGGGGTGCCGCGGCAGAAAAGGCTCGCCGAAACACGAGCTGAATGTTGCCTGCGGCTCTTTTCCCAACCCGCGCTCGGTCCCCGCGACTTTGGCTGTATAGCCGCTCAGGTAATGGTACATCGCCTGTTCCGTGCTGAGCCGGGAGATGGGAGGTAGCACTCCGAAGGCGTCTGCCGTAAGAAACAGGATGTGCGACGGATGGGAACCGATGCCCGGAATCACCGCCCCATCGATGAAGTCAATTGGATAGGCGGCTCTCGTATTCTCCGTTATTTCGTCGGAAGCGAAATCAAGAGCCCTGGTTTCAGGATCAACAACGACGTTCTCGAGTACTGTGCCAAAGCGGATCGCGTTCCAGATCTGAGGTTCCTTCTCTTTCGATAGGCGGATGCATTTTGCGTAGCATCCACCCTCGAAATTGAACACTCCGCGATCACTCCATCCGTGCTCGTCATCTCCAATCAATTGTCGCCCGGGGGCTGCCGAAAGCGTTGTTTTCCCCGTGCCCGAGAGTCCAAAGAAGAGAGCCACTCCGCCCGGGCCCGTATTGGCCGAGCAATGCATGGGCAACACGCCGCGCGACGGCAGCAGATAATTTAGGACCGTAAAAATCGATTTCTTGATTTCTCCGGCGTAACTGGTCCCTGCAATCAGGACCAAACGCCGCTGGAAGTTGATGACGATCGCTGTCTCCGATCGGGTGCCGTGCCGCTCGGGATCTGCATGGAAGCCGGGAGCGCAGAGGACGGTAAATTCCGTGGCGCGATCGGCCGCGCCTGGATCCGCACGGATGAACAACTGGCGGGCAAACAGCGAGTGCCAGGCATCTTCCGTCACCACCCGCACGCGCAGCGCGTAGGACGGGTCGGCTCCCGCAAAACTGTCCTGCACGAATACTTCTTTGCCCTGGAAGTAACCGAGCACCTCCTGGTACAGCCCTTCGAACTGCTCTTCGGAAAGCGGCTGATTGACAGGCCCCCAGTCAACGGTGTTCTCCGTCCCTGCTTCCCGAACAATGAACTTGTCTTTTGGAGATCGCCCAGTAAAGCGGCCAGTCCGCGCAACGAGAGGACCGCCTTCCGCAATCACCGCTTCGCAGCGTCGAACAGCTTCCTCTATGAGGCGGGCGGGCCCGAGGTTCCAGTAAACAGCACGGAGGTTTCGAAGACCGTGCTCCTGTATGAGGCAACGACCCTGCCGACTGCTGGCGTCCCGCATAAGTCTCCCCCGGGTCGGATTCAGCTGCCTCCAGTTTATCATTGTAGATATGGACAGGCTGAGAGGTGTCACAGCTACACTTTGCCTGCTCCTTGTGTGCGCACATCTCAACGCCCAGGTAATCGAGTTCGAATCCAACGGGCTTCACTACCTCACCGCGACCCGCAACGGGTTGACCATCATGTTCGCCCCGCTGCCCTCGACCGTTCGCGAATACGCAGTAATGCAAGTGTCCGTGTCGAACGGCTCCGATAGGACGTGGGTCATTCGTCCGGAGGACTTCCGGTTTGAGCGGGCCGATGGAATTGTCCTCCAGGCCGTTCCCGCTCGAACCGTTGTCAACCAGATGATCGACAAGGCCAACCGCAACGATGTCGTGCGTCTCGTATCGACGTACGAAGCCAGTCTCTACGGCTTCGGACGCATCCAATCGACCAACGGATATGAGCAGCGGCGGCAGGCAGCCCAGGCAGAATTGGGCTCAATCAAGCTCAAGGCCGCTGCGGCCGCATCAGCAATCGCGTTTGTCGAAACCAAGCTGGCGCCTGGCCAGTCGACCGACGGCGCCGTGTTCTACCCAACCGACGGTAAACCGCTCGGTCCCGGACGTTTAATCGTTCGAGCCGCCGATAGTCTCTTCGTATTCGACGCCGCAGACGCTCCCGCTGCCGGCAAGCTCCTGCGACGCTAGCGGCATCGCTCGCTTTTGTGCTTGCACTCCGGATCCAACTCTATTAAACTGATGGACATTAGGATGTTTGCCCTGAAACCGCCCTACCCTGACGAATCCGTCGCTCCGGCCGACCTGCTCCAGTGGGCGATCGAAACTTTTGGCAACCGGTTCGCGCTGTCGACGAGCTTCCAGATTGAGGGGATGGTACTGCTAGACATGGCATCGAAGCTCAAGATGCCTTTCCGCGTCATTACCGTCGATACCGGCCGGCTGCCTGAAGAGACCTACAAGATGATCGAGACGGTCTACCAGCGATACGGAATCCGGGTAGAAATTGTTGTTCCGGATCCGGCAGAGGTGGAGGCGATGGTAGCGTTGCACGGACCCAACCTCTTTTATCGGGAAGTGCCGATGAGGATGCTGTGCTGCCGGGTCCGCAAAACCCTGCCTTTCGAGCGCAAGCTGGCGGAGTTGGATGCATACGCGGTAGGTCTGCGCCGATCCCAGAACGAAACTCGCGCCAGCGTGCCCAAGGTGGATGCATCCGGCCCGGCGTTAAAACTCGCGCCGCTAGCCGACTGGACGCGCGAGCAGGTGAAAGAGTATCTGACCCGCAACAAGGTCCCGCGGCATCCGCTCTACGAAGACGGCTACACCAGCATCGGATGCGCTCCTTGCACACGAGCTCCCGAGCCTGGCGAACCGGAACGTGCAGGCAGGTGGTGGTGGGAGCAGGATGCGCCCAAGGAGTGCGGATTACACTTTACGCCGGACGGCAAGGTGGAACGCCGCATCGACGTACTCCTGCGGGAAATCCGCGAAGTAAGCCAGAACAGGCACGTACACTGCCTGAAGTAACTATCCGCCCGCTGGAAGTTCCCTGACCTGAACTGCGATATCGCCGGGCGCAGTAAGTGGGGCGTTGGGCTTGAAAAAGTCAAGCCGCAGGTAGCCTAGCGCCACGACTTTGCCGAGCGCCGGCGAGTATGCTGCTGACGTAATTTCCCCAACCTTCTGACCGTCGGAGTGAATTTCCGTTCCAGGCGGCGGCACTTCGGCTGTATTAAGCGTAAAATGCGCGAAGCTCCGGTGAAGAAGCGCTCTCGACCGGACGCGCTCGACAATCTCCTGTCCCAGGTAGCAGCCCTTTTGAAAACTGACTGCGTGCATCTGCCGCGTCTCCTGCGCGAGGTGTCTCTCTGTGATGTCCTCGCCGTAGCGCGGCTTGCCGTTCTCCAAACGTACGGTACGAACAGCCTCGACACTTGCCTGCCGCACCCCGGCTTGCTCGAGTTGCTGAAGCAGTTCTGGACGTTCCGTAGCCGGCAGAAAGATCGAAAAGCCAGGGCCGCCTGTGGCGCTTACAGTGGCAACCCAGCGGTTGCCCCAGGACGCAATGGCCCAGGGAGCAGCAGGAACGGGCGCGCCGAGGGTCTTGAGAACTTCCTCTGCACGTGGGCCTTCCAAACCCACTGTGACTAAGTCAGCCGTGATGTCTTCGACCGTTACGTCATCCGCAATAATATACTTATCCAGGTGTTCATGAATCTTCGCGGTCTGCTCGGGTTCAAGGTCAAGCAGCAGGAAATCGGGCAGCCGGAAGAGATTCACATCGGCTATGATTCTCCCCTGCGCCGTTAGAAAAAATGCGTATAAGCCCTGTCCGTCCGCGAGCGCAGCAACGTTATTCGTGGTCATCGCATGCAGCAGGCGGACCCGATCTTCCCCGGTGATTTTCAGCTTTCCCCGTTGAGTAAGATCGATCCAGGCCACGCCCTCGCGAAGATCTTCATAGCCTTGAATCATCTTGGATTTGCTTTCGCCGAAAGGACCTGTCTCTATTCAAAGTATACAATCGGCTTATGATCCATGAGATCCTACCGGTCGGATTGCTGGGCTGCAATTGCTCGATTTTCGGCGACGAGTCTACCCGTGAGGCGATCGTTATCGACCCGGGAGACGAGATCGACCGGATCCTTGCGATCCTGGAGCGTCATGGATTGAAGCTGACCAAAATTGTCATCACACACGCCCACATTGACCACATCGGCGGTGCGCAGAAATTGAAGAAAGCGACTGGCGCTCCCATTTTGATGAACAGCAACGATCAGCCGCTTTACGACGGTCTGGATGTCCAGGCGAACTGGCTCGGGATTCCGACGCCTGAGAAGGGTGACATCGACAGCACGCTTCGGGAAGGCGACCGCTTGCAGTTCGGCTCGCATCAGTTTGAGGTGCTCGAAACGCCCGGTCACACGCCGGGGAGCATTTGTTTGTGGATGTCCGATGAAAAGAAGCTGATCGCCGGCGACACGCTTTTCAGGGATAGCATCGGCCGTACGGATCTCCCGGGCGGGAGTACCCAGAAGATCCTCAGTTCGATCAAGACCAAACTTCTGACGCTTCCGGAAGAAACCCTCGTCGTGCCCGGTCATGGTGCAACGACGACGATCGGCCGGGAAAAAGAATTCAATCCTTTCCTGGGTTCTCTTTAGTCTTCTTCAGCTCTTCCATCACCGATGCCACGAGTTCCTTGGCATCGCTGATTCCCTTCCAGATCAGCTGGATGTCCATTGCGGGCTTGCCGGGCTGGCGTGCGCTTTGACAGTAAACTCCGTGCTGGCCGACCAGGATCAAAGAATCCGTGAGCAGGTCGAGCGTCATTGCCAGCCGCCCGCGAGCCACGCCCATCATGAACTCATATCGATCCAGTTCGTCCCGCCGTTCATCGTAGACAGACATGCTGTCTTTCAGTGTACAGGTCCCGCCTTCCTTGTCCGGTTCTGGGCTCAATCTTTCAAAACCCGGTGACGGCGAAGAAACTCAAAGACCCGGTCATGGTGGAGTTCGACCAACTTCTCGTGAGTGAGCCCGTGCCGCCCATTCGCAATGCTGATCATTTCCGCATCGACACCGACCTGTCGAAGCTGCCGCGTCAAGTTGAAACCGTGCTCGTAGGGGACGGTCTGGTCCGCATCCCCATGGATTGTGAGGATGGGCGGCAGTCCTTTGCGGACGTAAGCAATCGGGGATACCCGCCATGCCAGCATTCGGCGGTCCGGCTGCTCCGGCACCCACTTCACGGCGTACTCGCGCATGTTGGGGCCTTCAATCTGGTCCCCAACGTCGGTAATGCCGAAGAAGTTCACCACCGCTGCTACCTTCGTTCGCGGTCCGAGTTTGGCTTTGCGGGAAACCATTCCCACCATGAGCGCAAGATGGCCGCCCGCCGACGCTCCGGTCACAACAATGCGTTTCCGGTCGACGTTGTACTTCCCTGCGTTCTTTCGAAACCAGTGCGCGGCGCGGAGCACATCTTCGACGGCGGCGGGCGCCGGCGCTACATCCGCGAGACGGTACTCCACGTTCGCCACCACGAAGCCCGCCTTCAGATAGGGGATGCAAAACGACGCCACCAACTGGTCCTTGCTCAAACGCACCCATCCGCCGCCATGGATGACAATCACACCCGGCCGTTTTCCTTGGTAAGGCCCTTTCGGCCGGAGGATATCCACGACCGTTTGTTTGTATTCGGAGTACGGCACGTTTGAGTCCACCTCAACCCACTCAGGGAGTGCGGCCGGGCGCTTGTCCTGCGCTGCCGCACACGCGCAAAGGAGGAGGAGGAGGAGCGGGGTAAATTTTCGCATAGGGTACCAACCAGCTTATATTGAAATCTCCGGAGCACAGATCGCATGAACGAACCGCAATTGCTGAGAATCTCCCACGTCGGTGTTCGCGGTGTTGTTGGCCCCGGACTCACGGCGTCTCACGTCCTGGACTTCGCCTCCGCCTTTGGCACGTTCCTTGCTCCGAAAGTGCCCGTTGTTCTTGGGAGGGACACTCGCGCCAGCGGCGTGATGATCCGTGAGGGAGTTGTGGCAGCTCTACTGGCTACAGGACACGATGTCATCGATCTCGGCGTCGTCTCCACGCCGGTTATACAGCATACAATCAGCCGGATCGGCGCGGGCGGCGGGGTGTCAATCGGAGCAAGTCATAACGCAGCGGAATGGAATGCCCTTAAGTTTTTTGGACCGAATGGCATCTACCTCTCAACCGCCGAGGCGAGCGAACTGCTGGATATCTACCACCTGAAAAAGTTCGATTTTGTGGGCTGGACGGAAGTAGGAAAGCTGTGCCTCCAGGACAACGCAATCGACCCCTATCTCGATGACTTGGCCCAGGTGTTCGATCTGGAGTCCCTGCGGCAGTTCAAGGTTCTCGTTGACTGCTGCAACGGCACTTCGGCGCTGATCCTCCGCCGGATGAAAGAACACTTTGGGCTGAATCTGATTCTGATCAACGAGAAGACAGAAGGGGTCGACTTCGCCCACGATCCGGCAATCTCCCGGGAGACCGTCGGCCTTCAACTGGCGCCGCTGATGCAGCCCGTAGGCGCCGACGCGGGTTTTCTCTTCGATGCGGATTCGGACCGCGTGGCGATCGCCACGGAAGAGGGAAACCCGGTAAGCGAGGAGATGATCCTGCCGATTCTGGCCGACTACGTCCTTCCACGAGTGCCTGGACGGCTTGTAATTACCAACATCTCGACCACGGCGCTTGTGGAAGAGGTGGCTGCGCGACACGGGGCGAAGGTGGTTCGCGCTCCCGTAGGCCGTCAGGCGGCAATCGATGCTCTGACCGGCTACCGCCCCGAGCAGGTGGCGCTGGCAGGCGAGGGCACCGGCGCGGTGATGATGCCGCAGTTCCGCTTCGTCTACGATGGAATTGCCTCCATGCTTGCCATCCTGTCGATGATGGCGGAAAGAAAGGCGCGGTTGTCGGAGATCGTGAACGCCTATCCGCGCTACTCCATGCTGAAAGGACAGCTTCCGTTCGCATCCCGCCGCCTTCCCGAACTACTCATGGAGATCCAGATGGCTTACAGCGATGGCCACGTCACTTCCATCGATGGACTGCGCGTCGACTGGCCGGATCGCTGGTTCCATGTTCGTGTAAGCCAGACGGAGCCGGTTGTGCGGGTGATCTGCGAACAGCGGGGAGATCCGCCAGTAACCCTGTTTGAGGACTTGATGGGACGAGTGAGGAGCTACGTCTGATGCCTCGCCGGGAGCATTTACTCAAGATAGGCGTGTCGGGCATTCGGGGTGTCGTGGGCGACTTTCTGACGCCATCCCTTGCATGCGCATTCGGACAAGCTTTCGGAACCTACATCGGGCGAGGACGGGTCATTGTTGGACGAGACACGCGGATGACCGGCCAAATGCTCCAGCACGCGGTTTCCTGCGGGCTGCTGGCCGCTGGAAGCGAGGTGGTGGATGTGGGCGTCCTTCCGACACCTACGATTCAAATCTACGTAGCGGATACCGGCGCTCGCGGCGGCATTGCACTGACAGCTTCACACAACCCGCCCGAGTACAACGCCCTTAAACTGTTCAATTCAGAAGGTTTATTCTTCAACCAGTACGAGCGCGGCGAGTTGATCGATCTCTATCATCAGAGTCAGTTCCGGCGCGCGGCGAACAGCGAGATCCGCGGCATCACGCAGGATTACGAGAGCGGACCGAAGCGTCACTTTGAGCGTATTCTGCGGCACGTCGACGTGGAAGCCATCCGCCGGCGCCGCTTCCGGGTGGCCCTAGATAGCGTCAACGGCGCTGGCAGCGCGATGAGCTGTCAGTTCCTCGAGCAGATCCTCGGCTGCGATTTGAGAGCTATCTGGGTCGATCCCGGCAAGCCTTTCCCGAGGGAGGCGGAACCGAAGCCGGAGTCGTTGACGGAACTTGCCGCCCTGGTCTGGCGCGAAGGGTGCGAAATCGGCTTTGGCCAGGACCCGGACGGCGACCGCCTTGCGGTCTGCGATGAAAACGGCCGCGTCCTGGACAATGACGACGTGCTGGCCCTGGTGGTCGATGCGGCGCTTGCTTTGCATGCCGGCGATATCGTCGTGAACCTGACGACCTCCTCCGTTGTGGAGGACGTGGCGCGGCGGCACGGGAGGCAGGTTTTTCGAACCCCCGTAGGCGAGGCGAATGTCGTCGAGCGCATGCGTGCAGTAAAGGCCGCCATCGGCGGGGAGGGTTCAAACGGAGGCATTATCTTTCCGGCTGTGCATCTTTGCCGGGATAGTTATACGGGGATGGCGTTCCTCCTCCACCGCATGGCTCAAACCGGAAAGTCGATCTCGCAAATGGCGGCGGAGCTCCCGAAGTATTACCGCCGCTTGGGGAAGGTCAGCTACGAACACGGCCGTCTTGGCATGCTGATGCAGTCCCTCGAACAGGCCTTCCCGGGAGTGCCGGCCGACCGGACCGATGGGCTCAAGCTGCTGCTCGACGACGGATGGGTGCATGTCCGCGCCTCAAACACCGAACCGTTGCTCCGGCTTGCTGCGGAGGCTCGCTCGGCAGGGCGTCTGGAGGAACTCTACGGCAGAGTCGTTCAGGCCCTGCAGCAATCGTAAGATGCGCTACTAAGTTGATCAAATTTCCCGTAGACTCATAAATGTGAGCACAGTTCACAAGTGTTAACTGGCCAAGCCCGAGTGCGGCCTGGGTGGGACGGTGGCGGATGTCAATCCAATCCGATCGAGAACTTGAGAAGCTGCGGGCTATCGGCCGGATCGTCGCAGAAGCTTTGCGAGCGATGGCGGGCATGGTCCGGCCCGGCGTCACAACTGCGGAAGTGGATGAAGCCGGCGAGAAGGTCCTTGCCGGGCACGGGGCCGTATCCGCTCCAAAGAAAACGTACCGCTTCCCGGGTGCTGCCTGCATTTCCGTCAACGACGAGGCGATCCACGGCATCCCGGGACCGCGAGTGATCCGGGAAGGCGACCTGGTGAAGCTGGACGTTGCCGCCGGGAAGGACGGCTTTTTTGCCGATGCAGCGATCACAGTCGCCGTGCCGCCCGTTTCCGCCGCCGCCCGCGCTCTGACCTCGTGCGCCGCACGCGCCTTCCGGAAAGCGCTGGACGTCGCACGGCCCGGTGTGCGCATTTGCGAAATCGGCCGGGCGGTGGAACGGGAAACGAAGCGCTGCGGGTTTGAAGTGATGCGCGAGTTTGTTGGGCACGGAATCGGCAGGGCAATCCATGAGCCGCCCAATGTGCCCAACTACTACGAACCCAGGGCGCGGCAGCGGCTCACCGAAGGCCTGGTGATCACGATCGAGCCCATTGTGGCTGCCGGGTGGGGACGAGGACTGTTGCAGGAGGATGGATGGACCTTCAAGACAGCCGACGGCAGACTCGCGGCGCACTACGAACATACCGTGGTGATTACGCGAGGCGAACCGATCGTGCTAACCGTCTGACCGCCTCATTTCCGGATCAGCTGCTCGGCGTGCCGGAGCGCCTCAGGTGTCGTTCGGCCGGAAAGCATGCGGCTGATTTCGCGGACGCGAGCCTCGCCGGTCAGCTCTTCGATCTCGGCTACAGTGCGTCCACGCACTTCCCGCTTCTCTACCACGTAGTGATGGTCGGCGAAGGCCGCAATTTGGGCGAGGTGCGTAACACAGAGGACCTGGTCGCGCCGGGCAAGGCTCTTCAGCCGCTCCCCGACCCGCTCCGCGGCGACGCCGCCGATGCCCGCATCCACCTCATCGAAGACGAGGGTCCTGGCCCATCCATCCTCGGGCTTACCCGAAAGGGTTGTACAGGTTTTGAGCGCCAGCGCAATGCGCGAAAGCTCGCCGCCCGACGCCACTTTCTCCAGCGGCTTGGGCTCTTCGCCACGGTTCGGAGAGACGAGAAACTCAACGTGATCGGATCCCCGCGCAGACGGAGCCGCCGCACTGACAGCAATGCAAAATGCCGTCCCCTTCATCGCAAGCCCTGCCAGTTCCTCCTCTACGCGAGCCGCGAGTTTCGCCGCAGCCTCCCGGCGTCTTTCGCTCAGTTTTTCGGCTGCTGTTTCGTATTCCGCTCGCAGGGCATCTTCCTGCTGTTTGAGCGTCTCGCGCCGCTCGCCGGCCGTTTCCAGCGCATCCAAATTCCGGCGTACATCCTCAAGAAAGGCAAGGATGTCCCCGATCGTCGCCCCGTACTTTCGTTTCAACTTGTCGATAGACGCCAGGCGGGACTCAATTTGTTCCAAACGCTCGGGATCCGCCTCGAGCCGGGCGATGTACGTCGAAAGAGACCGGGCCGCCTCGTTGATTGCAATCTGGGCAGGCTTGAGGGTCTCGAGCACGTCACCCAGGGAAGGATCGATGCGGCACACTTCCTCCAGGCGGCGAATGGCCGAGCCAAGATTCGCGACAGCCGACTCGGGCGATTCGTACAGCGCCTCGTAGGCGAGGTTCGCGCTTTCCTGAAGGCGCGTCAGGTTTTGCAGAACGCGCCGTTCCGTTTCGAGCTCTTCATCCTCGCCCTCGCGGGGATTAACGCCTTCGATCTCCTTGCGCTGGAACGACCACAGGTCCGCCAGACGCAACTTTTCCTGTTCCGTGCGCTCCAGCTCCGCAAGCTCCTCCTGCACGGACCGCCAGCGCCGGTAGACGTCGGCAACCTCGTTCAGCAGGGCCGAGCAGCCGCCGAACGTATCGACCAGGTCGAGCTGCGCCGCCGGCAGAAACAGACGCTGCTGGTCATGCTGCCCGTGAATGTCGCCCAGGTACGGCGCCAGTTCCTTCAGGAGCGTCACGGTCGCCGGACGCGAATTGATGAAGGCCCGGGACTTGCCGTTGGCGAAAATCTCTCGTTCGAGCAGCAGCTCCCCGTCCTCCGCCTCGATGCCAGCCGATTCCAGAAGTTCGCGGAAGGAGGGATCCGAGGGCAAATCAAAGATGCCCGAGATTCTGGAGCGCTCCGCCCCGGCGCGTACCATCTCCGCCGAAGCTCGCCCGCCGAACAGCAGCCCGAGTGCGTCAACTACAATCGACTTGCCCGATCCGGTCTCTCCGGTCAGCAAATTAAGACCAGGATGGTAGCGAACCCGCACTCGCTCAACAACGGCATAGTTCTCCACCACAAGTTCGAGGAGCATCGCACACAGTATAAAGGGAAACGCCCTGCTTCAGACGCTATCCAACTCTTGAGCCGCCGGCGCGCGTCTGTTTTAAGAGATTATGCTTCCTTTAGCTTTTGGGGAAGCAAGTCGGCAATGAGTAGAATGGAGAGTTAAAGGTTTAAAGGAGAGTCGGTTGTCGCTTCCTTGCGGTTTCCTGTTATTGCAGGTGAGCATCTGGGAACTGGTCGCCAGGGCCAATCCCGTCTCCCAGGTGATTCTCGTCCTGCTGCTGCTTTTTTCTATTGTTTCCTGGGCGATCATTTTTGCCAAGTGGAACGTATTCCGATCCGCTCGTATGGCGAACGCCCAGTTTCTTCGCGCCTTCCGTAAAGCAAACGGATTAGAGGCAGTTGCGCTGGCGGTCGAGCAGTTCCGCGCCTCGCCGCTTTCATCGGTTTTCGACTTCGGCTACTCCGAAGTTGAGCGGCAACTGAAGAGCAAAGGAACCCTCTCGAACCGTCTTGCTCTCGAGCGAAGCCTGCAATTGGGCATCAGCGAGCAGTTGACAAAGCTCGAGCGGAATATGAACTGGCTTGCGACCGCGGCGACGGTATCGCCGTTCGTCGGCTTGTTCGGCACTGTGTGGGGTATTATTGGAGCTTTCCAGGCGCTCAGTCTCGCGGGTAGCGCGAGCCTTCGCGTTGTCGCGCCGGGTATCGCGGAAGCCCTCGTGGCAACAGGCATGGGCCTCGCGGCTGCTATTCCGGCGGCTGTTTTTTACAACCATTTCGGGCACGTCATTCGCGAGTTTGGAGCGAGGATGGACGACTTTTCGCTGGAGTTTATGAACCTCGCCGAGCGGACCTACGAGGACTAGATAATGGCGTTCTCGGTTGACAACGGGTCAGCAGGCACTGGACGGCGGCGGTTTGGCAACATGCGCCCGCTGTCGGAGATGAACGTCATTCCGCTCGTGGACGTCGTGCTGGTGCTGTTGATTATCTTCATGCTCACGGCGCAGGTAATGGAATTCGGCCTCGAGGTCGATGTTCCCAAGGTCAGGGAAGTCCGCGAGAGCGCCGAGGAACTGCCAGTGATCACAATCACCCGAAGCGGGGAAGTTTATTTGGCCGACAAACCGGCAAACGTCAATTCCCTCGCGGACGACATCCGCGCCCGGTACGGAGCCAAAGGAAACGCTGTATACATCCGTGCCGACAAAGATACCGTTTGGAACCCCATGGCCCAGGTGATCAGCGCACTCGGGCAGGCCAAAATTGAGGTCCGTCTGGTGACCAAACCTGAAGACGAGGCCGACCGTCCGCGGAGATAGCGATGAGAGGGCACACCGACATTCTCGATGCCCGGGAGTCCCTGCGGACACCGCTGATTGGGTCGGTGCTGTTCCACTGTGGTATCTTCGCGACGCTCTTTCTGGTCACCTTCCTTACGAACCGGAGCCATGATACCTTCGGCGATCCCGACTCGCTCGGAGGCGCCGGGGTCACTGTGACTCCGGTATCCTCGATTCCTTTGCCAGACCGGGGAGGCATTCGGACCCCGGTAGCGAATGACACAGAAAGCAAGGTGCCCGCGCCGCCCAAGCCCCAGCCGAAGCAGGCCGTGAAAGAGGATCCAGACGCCATCCCCTTGAAAGGCCGCACAAAGGCTGCGCGTGAAAAAGAGACGCCGGCCAGCCGGCAGCGTTACCGCACAGTGCCGGAGGACAAGCCCAACCAGCTGTACAGTTCCACGGGGCAGACAATGAGCAACCCGATGTACGGCCTGACCGCAGGATCCGGCGGAGTGGGCGTTGGGAGCGGTTCCCCGTTTGGCAATCGCTTTGGCGCTTACGCCCAGCTGCTTCGGGATCGAGTTGCGCGAGCGTGGCGTACGCAGGATATCGATCCGCGCCTTCAAACCGCGCCTCCAGTGATCGTATTGTTCGATGTCTTAAGAAGCGGTGAGGTGCGGAACATTCGACTATTTCAGCGGAGTGGCATTCCAGCGCTGGATTACTCCGCGCAACGCGCTGTGCAGGATGCAGCGCCTTTTCCACCCTTGCCCGCCGGCTATGAGCGGGATTCGGCAACTGTCGAACTTGTGTTTCACCTAAAGCGATGAAAAAGAAAATTCTCTGGGGGATTGCGGGAGCAGCGGCCATGGTTGCCGCATTGGTAGCCCAACAAGGCGGGAGGAGCGACATTAGGGCCGAGATTACGAAAGGCGAGCTGGCCACGATCGCGATTCCCGACTTCCGGGGAGCAGGCGGCGCCCAGCCGTTGATGGGTGTATTCAACGAAACCCTGTTCCGCGAAGTTCAAAACTCGGGACTATTTAAAATGGCCCCGAAGAGCTTTTATCCGCTACAGACGCCGCAGCGTCCGCAGGACTTCCAACCTTCGGCGAGGCGTGGAAGCGGCCTGACGCTGGCAGATTGGTCCGGTCCTCCGGTCAACGCCCATTACCTGGCGTTTGGTTACACGGCCGAGCAGAATGGACAGCTGGTCCTTTTCGGCTGGCTCTATAACGTCGGACAGCCGGATATTTCCAACGCTCAAGTAATCGGCAAGGTGTATCTGGGGCCGCTAAATGAAGAGGGAGCCCGGAAGGTTGCGCGGGAATTTGCTGCGGATATCCTCGCGCAGTTTGGGGCAACATCCCTTATCGGATCCAAGATCTACTTTGTCTCGAACCGAACGGGACACAAGGAAATTTGGTCAATGGACTACGACGGGTCCAACCAAAAGCCGGTGACGGCATACCGGTCGATCACCACAATGCCTGCGGTATCCCTCGACGGGTCAATGCTCGCTTTCACGACGTACGCGCGAGGGAATCCCTCGATCATGATTCACCTGACCTCGACCAACAGACGCCTGCCTTTCTATAACCAGCAGGCATCGATGAATGCGACGCCGAGTTTCACACCGGACGGCAAGACGATTTTGTTCTCGTCCACCCTTTCCGGAATCGCCCAGATTTATGCAGCGAACATCGACGGCAGCGGGCTCCGAAAGCTTTCCTCAGTCCGGGCCATCGAGGTAGAGCCGAAAGTAAATCCCAAGAATGGCGTTGATGTTGTATTTGTTTCCGGACGCTCTGGTCCTCAGCAAATATATAAAATGAACCTGGACGGAGCAGATGTAGTCCGGCTAACTACGGGTGAAGGGGAAGCGAGTAATCCCGCCTGGCATCCGAACGGGCAGCATATCGCTTTCGCGTGGACCCGAGGGTTTGAACCGGGTAACTGGAACATCTTCGTGATGGATGTGACAACCCGGGAGACCGTGCAATTAACTCACGGGCGCGGTCGCAACGAGAATCCGAGTTGGTCTCCTGACGGACGACACATTGTGTTTTCTTCGAACCGCAGCGGATCAACTCAGATTTGGACCATGCTTGCAGACGGAACACAGGCCCGTCAGTTGACAACCGAGGGCCAGAACCAAATGCCGGTATGGAGCAAGTAACTACTCACGAACAACGAACAGGTAGGTTTTCAAGAGAGCAGGAGGCAAATTAGCTAAGATGAGCAAGCGACACGTTACAGCAGTATTGTTGGCAGTCATGCTATTGGTTGTTGCGGCTGGCTGTAAGAAGAAGCCGGCCACGCCGCCGCCAGCGCCGCCACCGGCACCCGCCCCGGCACCCCCACCACCAGCCGCAGCTCGGATTCAAAGCTTTACGGCCGAGCCTTCCACGATTGAGCGTGGGCAGTCTTCGACACTTCGCTGGTCGGTCGAGAACGCAACCACCGTCACCATCGAACCGGGGATTGGCACTGTTCCTGCCAGCGGCAGCCGTCAGGTGTTCCCAACCAACACGACCACCTACACGCTCCGCGCACAGGGACCGGGAGGATCAGCGAACGCAACGGCCACTGTGACTGTGACGACGCCGCCTCCGCCGCCGCCGAAGGCTGAAGCGCCGAAGAAGTCGATCAGCGAGCGCCTGGCCTCGGAAGTTTCCGACGTTTACTTTGACTACGATCGGAGCGACATTCGGGAGGATGCCCGGGCGACCCTGGCTCGCAACGCCGACGCCTTGAGGTCGATCTTCCAGGACTTCCCGCAGGCGGTGATCAACATCGAAGGACATTGCGACGAGCGCGGCTCGGCCGAATACAACCTCGGCCTGGGCGACCGCCGCGCGGCTGCCACGAAGGACTTCCTGGTTCAGCTTGGAGTTCCTGGAGACCGGCTGAGGACCATCAGCTATGGCAAAGAGCGGCCGCAGTGCACGGAGAGCAACGAGGGATGCTGGCAACGTAACCGTCGTGCCCATTTCTCGGTCAATGAATAGTAGTTATTAGAAGAGGGGGACCGGCCGGCCTCGTCCGGCCGGTCTCATCCGATTGGAGATAAGAAATGCGTTATACTCGGCTCCTCCCCCTGATTTTGCTGGCGACCCCGTTCGCTTTTGGGCAAAAGAAAGAAGTCATCGAGTTGCAGCGGGACGTTGCTCTCTTGCAGGATCAGGTACGCACCCTCCAGCGCGCGCTCGATGAGAAAACAACTGCGCTTACGGTGCTCATGGAGCGTACGCTGGACAGCATCAACAAAGCCAATACGGCAGTAGCAGTTCTTGAGAGCGGTGTCCGCGAGAAGCTGCAGCAGCAGGAGCGAAACGTCGCCGCTCCGGTGGCTAGCGTGGGAGCTAAGGTCGACCAGATGGCGGAAGAGTTCCGCTTTCTCAGGGAGTCTATCGCGGATCTCAACAGCCGGATGCAGAGCCTGCAGACGCAGCTGACCGACCTGAAGAATGCCATGACCACGATCCAGGCCCCGCCGCCTCCGCCGACTGGCGCAGCCGCGGGCGGTACGCCTCCCGTGGGCGTTTCCGCCGATGGCCTCTACCGCGATGCCATGCGCGACTACAGCACCGGAAAGTTTGACATCGCACTCGCGGAATTTAACGATTATCTGCGCTGGTTCCCGAACACCGAATTCGCGCCGAATGCTCAGTTTTATATTGGAATGATTCACTACAACCAGCAGGAGTGGGAGCCCGCGCTGCAAAACTTCGACATGGTTCTGGAGAGGTTTCCAGAAAACAACAAGACCCTCGATGCGATGTATATGAAGGGCATGGCGCTCCTTAAGAGCGGGCAGCGAACCGCAGCCGCACAGGAGTTCCGCTCCCTCATTGCCAAGTCCCCTTCCTCTCCAGTTGCAGAGAAAGCGAAGGCCGAGATGAAAAAGCTCGGCCTGAGCTACTCCACGCCCAAGAAAAAGAAATAGCCCATGGCTCTGCGCGCCGGCATTCTTCTCTTTGCCCTTCCACTATTCGCCGGCGACTATCCTAGAGTTCTCGAAGCCTACCGCGGCGCCACGCCCACGCTGGACGGAGTTCTCGCTCCTGGCGAGTGGGAAGATGCGACGTCCTTTTCCGGCGTCGAAGGGTGGGTATCCCAATTTTCCCCTGTAAAAGATCCCTCCGATCTTTCGGTTCGCGGCTTTGTTAAACATGACGGCCGCCGCCTTTATTTTGCCTTCGACGTTACTGACGATCTCCTCTACGCTATCGATACGCCGCGCTGGCTGCCTCCCAACAACCCCAAAGCCCACGCGCTGACCCCCGAGGGCTGGCCCTGGTTCGGTGACGAGATCGAGCTGCTGATCAATGCTTCGAACCGATGGAACGGCGACGAGTCAGCGGCTGGAGACGGATCGTCGTGGCAGATGGTCTGCAATCTCACAAAATCCCGGCTGGGCGGCATCGGCACAGGCGGCCTTCTCGCGGGCGAGCCTCGGCGCAGTCTGCGTGCGTGGGAGACCTACCAGCGCTGGATTCTCGAAAAGTCGCAGGAATGCACGGTCAAGATGAAGCCCGGAGGAAAGGGGTACATTATGGAGTGGGCCGTAAATTTCGACCCCTGCCTTGAAGTGGAGCCGGGCCGGTTTTACTCCCCTTCGATGGGTGAGCGCGCCATGGGTTTGAATATCGCCCTCGGAGATCTGGACCGTCCGGAACACGGAGAGGGAAATTTTGGGAATTTTCACCATGAAGACTGGTTCGCGGGCGCAAAGGACGTGCGAACCCAGTTGAAGCATTGGGGAACGTTATGGATTATTCCGCATACACGGAACCAAGGCCGCCGCTGAAGACCTACGAAGACCTGGCCAAAATGATCGACCATTCGCTCGTGCGGCCAGACCTCTCGGAGCAGCAGGTGGAAGAGGGGTGCAGAATTGCCCGCGAGTACGGTGTTGCCAGTGTTTCGGTCCGTCCTTCCGACGTGGATCTGGTCGTCAAATGGCTCCGAGGTTCCGGGGTGAAGGTGGGCAGCATCGCGGGCTTTCCGCACGGTTCCTCGACAACGCCCGCCAAGCTCTACGAGATCCGGGACCTCCTGCGGCGTGGAGTCGAGGAAATCGACATGGTGCTGAACATCGGCAAGATGATTTCGCGCCAGTTCCAGTATGTCGAAATGGAGATCCACCAGGCGGCGCAGGCATGTCACGACGCCGGAGCCATCTTGAAGGTCATCTTCGAGAACTGCTATCTCACCGAAGACCTCAAGGTCATTGCCTGCAAGATCTGCAACCGGTGCGAGGTCGACTTCGTTAAAACATCTACCGCGTACGGGGACGGCGGATATACGCTCGAAGACCTGAAGCTGATGCGGAAATACTGCGCGCCGGAGGTCGGCGTCAAGGCAGCAGGGGGCGTGCGAACCTTGGAAAAGGTCTTCGAAGTGTACGAGGCTGGCTGCACCAGGATCGGCGCTACACAGACTGCAAAACTGTTGGAGGATTGGAAGGCTCACCTCGCGCGACAAGCTGCCGAGAGTGCGAACATGCAAGCCTAGGAGTCATAGCAGCCCTTCCCATGGTATGCTGATGGCTCGCCAGATATGCCGCAGCGATCGCCAATTCCTCCTGTTTGCATTGCCCTAGGTTTTCCTACTGTGGACCGGCTTCTCGAGGCGGCCCGCCGCGAAATCGAGAACGGAGAGCGGTTTATCGAGTTCCGCCTGGACTACCTGCCCAGCCCTGAGCAGGGAATCGCAGCCATCAAATCCTTTCTCGAGGAATATCCCGACGTCTGGATTCTGGCCACTTGCCGCCGGCATCAGAACCAGGGCAGATTTAACGGGAGTATCGAAGAAGAGATCCGCTACCTGGAGGCCGCTGTCGATGCGGGTGCAAAGGCAGTGGACGTTGAGATCGAGAGCGCGGAGAACGCGAATTCGCGTCTCGATGTCTTCCGCGGGAAGACCTACCTCGTGATCTCCTATCACAATTTCGAGGGCACGCCCCCGATGGAGAGCGTGCTCCGGCGCATGCAGCGGATCTCAGCTGACGTCTACAAGATCGTAACCACAGCCCGCAAGCCTTCGGACAACTGGCGCGTGCTCTCGATCGCAAAGTCACATCCGAAGACGCCCGTCGTCGTGCTTGCGATGGGCGAGATGGGTTTCCCGACGCGCGTTCTTTCGCCTGCATTCGGCGCCATGTACACGTATGCCGCGCCAGCCGCCGCGGAGGGAACCGCCGCCGGCCAGGTCTGCGCAAAGATGCTGCGCAACCTCTACCGGATCGACAAGCTTACAAAAGGGCTGCGCATCTATGGCGTCCTCGCCGATCCGGTGAGACATTCCATCTCGCCGGCTGTTCACAACCGGGCTTTCCATTCGCGGCGGATTGACGCGGTGTATCTGCCCCTGCTGGTGCACCCGGGGCAGTTGAAGGACTTTTTGACGCTTGCCGAGAAGCTCCCGCTTTCGGGCTTCAGTGTCACGATCCCGCATAAGCAGAAAATCCTCCGCTATCTCGACGTGATTGATCCTCTGGCAAGGCGGATCGGCGCGGTGAATACGGTCTGGCGCAAGGCTGGCAAGTGGCGTGGCACGAATACGGATGCCGAAGGCGTGACAATCCCCTTGAGCAAGGTGCTGCGCCTGGCGAGATCCTCGATCCTCGTGGTTGGCAACGGAGGCGCGGCCCGTAGCGCCGCATTCGCCCTCGCGGATGCTGGAGCAAAAGTATCGATCGTCGGGCGGAATCCGGACCGGGTGCGCGCGCTCGCGAAGGCTTGCGGCGGCGAAGCGCTCCTGAAGGAGCAGCTCGAGTGCCGCAACTTCGACGCTCTGATTCACGCCACTCCCATCGGAATGTACCCTCACGTGGATGAGTGCTTCTTCGAGGGGCGGATTCCGGCCGACGTCGTGTTCGAGATGGTTTACAACCCCATGGAGACTCTGCTCGTGAAGCGGGCTCGTGAGCAGGGCAAGACGATTGTGCCGGGCATCCAGATGTTCCTGGAACAGGCTGCTCAGCAGTTCGAAATCTGGAGCGGTGAAAGCGCGCCGAGAAGCGTCATGGAGCGCGCCGCTCTGGAAGCGCTTCATGTGGAGGCGATGCCGGGAAAATGAAGGTGACTCGCCGTAAGGCTCTGATTCTGGCCTCCGCCGGGGCGCCGGCTTTAGCCCAAAAGCCGGTTTCAAATCCCTCTGGCAGCCCTGATGAGGAGGTGCGCCGGGCACGGGAACAAGTGGCGCGTGCGGCCGAGGCCCTCGAAGAGTACGAACTGCCGATGAGCACGGAGCCCGCATTCGTCTTTAAAGCTACGTGACATGGCCAATCTTCCTGAGGAAATCTTCTTCTCGACGATCTCTGAGCTGAACGCAAAGCTCCGTTCGAGGGAGATCTCCTGTGTGGAGCTGACACGCGCCTTCTGCGACCGCTTCGAGCGCCTGGGGCCTCGATATAATGCAATTACCTTATCTCTGCGCGAGGCCGCAATTCGCCAGGCGAAAGACGTCGACTGGGACCTCAAGCACAATCGTACTCGCGGACCGCTGCAGGGAATCCCATTCGGCGTGAAGGATCTGCTCAGCGTTGCCGGTCATCCGACAACGTGGGGCGCCAAGCCTTACGCCGGCCAGGTCTTCCCGTACAATGCCACGGTAATCGAGAAACTCAGGAAGGCGCGCGCGATCCTGATCGGAAAGCTCTCCATGGTGGAGCTGGCCGGCGGCCCCTACTACCGGTTCGCATCGGCTTCGCTGACAGGACCCGGCCTCAATCCCTGGGACCGGTCCCGGTGGTCGGGAGGATCTTCAAGCGGTTCCGGCGCCGCTGTGGCTGCCGGGCTGGTCACGTTCGCGATCGGGTCGGAGACATCGGGGTCGATCATCACTCCCAGCGCTTACTGCGGTATCACCGGCCTGCGTCCGACCTACGGATTGGTGAGTCGCTACGGGGCAATGGCGCTCTCCTGGACGCTCGACAAGCTTGGACCCATGTGCCGCTCGGCGGAGGATTGCGGGCTTGTCCTCCAGGCGATCGCAGGCTCGGATGTGAACGATCCGAGCTCGGCCGGAAAATCCTTTCACTACATCCCCAAGTTTTTCCGTAAGCTGTCCGATCTTCGCTGTGCCTACGCGCCGGTCGATTTCGAGGAATGGACGGAGCCGTCTGCGAGAGAAGCGTTTCGCGATGCCCTGAATATCCTCCGTGACCTCGGGCTGCGGCTCCACGAGACGAGTTTGCCTCCCCTGCCCTACGGCCTCGCAACAAGCACGATTATCTCCGCCGAGGCTGCCGCTATTTTCGAGCCGCTGATCAAGAGCGGAAAGGTGAACGAGCTGGCGGATCAGAAGCAGATTGCAGGACTGAAAGCGGCTCTCGAAATCAAAGCCAAGGATTACCTGAAGGCGATGCGGATCCGGTCGCAGGTGCAGCAGGCGTTCAGGACCCTGTTCATGGATGTGGATGTCCTGATCGCGCCGGCGCTCCCGGGTCCCGCCACGAAGGTCACGGAACCGCTAGATCGTCGGTCGACACGTCCGGCGCCTAAAGCTCGCGGGCTGCGCGAATTGGTACCGGCGGGTAACCTCGCGGGACTGCCCGCCCTTTCCCTGCCCTGCGGATTCGCAGAGGGACTCCCCGTAGCCCTTCAGCTTGTAGCGCGGCCCTTTAACGAAAGCACCCTCCTGGCCATCGGCGCCGAGTTCCAACGCAGGACCGACTTCCACCGCCGCAGGCCCAGCTAATCGCCTGCCCAGCTCCAGGGAGCCGCAGTCCGAATCAAGAGGACACAAACCCGGCACAACCGCGTCCCACAGGCAATAGGGAGCTCGCATGCCTGAGTTGCGCACAATGAATCCGCCCGAAATCATGAGCGGGCAGGCGGACATTGAACAGCTATTGGCCCTCGATCTTGTGGGCGTTGTGGAAGATGCCGCAGTAGCCGCTGCCCGGACGATGGGCATGGGGAACGCGGAAGAGTCGGACCGGGTAGCCGTCCAGGCCATGCGGCAAGCCTTCGAAGCGATTCCCATGGCGGGTACAATCGTCATCGGAGAAGGCGAACGCGATAAAGCGCCTATGCTGTACATTGGCGAGCGCGTTGGGCTCCCGCCAGCTAACGGAGACGGCGTCCCGGCGGTCGACATCGCCGTCGATCCTCTTGAAGGAACAAACCTCTGCGCCACCGGCGCCCCAAACTCCATCACAGTGCTGGCCGCTTCAGAACGGGGCGGCCTCCTCCACGCTCCCGATTGCTATATGAACAAGATCATCGCCGGGCCGGCCTCCCGCGGAGCCTTGGATCTGGATGCCCCGGTGATCGACAACCTGAAAGCCATCGCCCGGTCGCTCGACCGCTCGGTCAGCGACCTCGTCATCATGGTCCTCGACCGGCCGC
>CALGAR010000022.1 GCA_937959285.1 uncultured Bryobacterales bacterium | reverse complement strand
CCGCCGCGCTGAACTCGCTGGCGTCCACCACGGTCATGGATTTCTACAAACCAATCCTTCAGCGCGCCGGCCGCGAGCGCTCCGAGCAACATTACTTATCCCTCGCCCGAGTAGCCACGATTGTCTGGGGCGTTGTCCTCTTTGGCATCGGTTTGCTTGCCCGGCATTGGGGGAGCGTTCTCGAGGCCGGGCTTTCGATTGCCTCCATCCTCTACGGAGGCTTACTCGGGATCTTTCTGCTCGGTCTGCTGACGCGCAGAGTGGGGGAAACCGCCGGAATGGCGGGAATGACCGCCAGCTTCCTTGGTATGCTTTACGTCCGGCAGTATACCTCGATTGCGTGGACGTGGTACGTCTTGATTGGGACTAGCATTGCAGTTGGAATAGGATACTTAACATCGCTTGTCCTGCCTGCAGCCCGGCGCGACTAGACTCCGTCGGTTTAGCTCCGACAGGCGCAATTGCGGGCGTTTCAACAAAAGAAAAGAGGGCGTTTGGGATGGAGATCGAACTGAAACGAGCGCTGGGGATCTGGAGCGCTATCGCAATCGTAATTGGCACCGTTATTGGCAGCGGCATTCTTCTGGTGCCTAAGACGATGATTCTGAATGTCGGAACGACCCCGATGGTGTTCTTCGTTTGGGTCTTCGGAGGTCTTCTGTCCCTGGCTGGCGCCCTGAGCTATGCGGAACTCGCTGCCTCTATGCCTGAAGCAGGCGGTGAGTATGTTTATTTGCGCGAGGCCTACGGGCCGTTCTGGGGATTTGTCTACGGTTGGACCCAGATGTGGGTGGCGAAAAGCGGATCCATTGCGACTCTGGCCACCGGTTTCTTTCTCTATCTGGCCAATTTCCGCCCTGAGCTCGAGGCAGTTTTCTACACAATCCCTCTGCCGATTGGACCGCAGGGCGGCCCGCTGGAGCTGCGATATGGGCAGCTTTTCGCAATGGCCGTTATCCTTTTCCTCGGCCTGGTGAACTATTTCGGGGTGAAGTTCGGCGGCGGTGTCCAGGTTGCTACGACGGCTGTGAAACTTGGGCTGATTCTCGCAGTTGTAGTGATCGGGCTGGGATCCGCCGAAGGGAACGTGGAAAACTTTCAGACCTCAGTTCCGCCCGTCGGGGGCCTGGTGGGTTTCTTCGCCGCCCTTGTCGCCTGCTTATGGGCCTATGACGGCTGGAACAACGTCAGCATGATCGCCTCGGAAATTCGCAATCCGCAGCGCAATTTGCCCATCGCGCTGATTGCGGGCACGCTTGTCGTGATGTCGTGCTACCTGCTGGCGAACATGGCCTACTTCTATATACTGTCCGCTCCGGAGGTGGCAAACAGTGATCGTGTTCCTGCGGAGATGATGCGCCGCCTGTACGGACCGGCCGGCGCTGCCGCCGTGAGCATCGGCGCCATGATTTCAATTTTTGCCGCCCTCAACGGATCGATTCTGGCGGGCTCCCGAGTCCCTTACGCCATGGCGCGGGACCGGCGCTTCTTTTCCTCTGTGGCTCGTGTTCATCCCCAATACCGCACTCCGGGCGTTGCGATTTTGCTCCTCTCCGCATGGTCCGCAGTTTTAGTTCTCACAGGCCGATTTGAGGAATTGTTCACGTACGTAATCTTTGCGAGCTGGATCCTTTATGCAATGGCGACGGCCTCGGTGATTGTGCTCCGTTATAAGCGGCCCGATATGCCACGTCCTTACCGCACAGTGGGATATCCATTCGTACCGGTACTTTTTGTGTTAACAGCCGTGGGCCTTCTGGTATCCACGCTTATGAAGTCACCCCGCGAATCGATTCTTGGATTGTTCTTCATTTTTGCCGGAATCCCTTTCTATTTCCATTGGAAGCGGCGGGATTTGAAGAAACTGTAAACCGAGCGCGCCGGACGGCGGGCGGCGGTTCAGTGCTAGTGAGTTCCCAGTACGGTTCCACTTCTGTTCTGAATTCAGAACAGAAGCTCTTGTAATCTCTTAAAAAATGGAGTAAAAACAGAAGTGCGCCAGCTCCCGTGCACCTTCTTGTTCTATTTCCGGAACCGAGTGCCCGCTGAGGCTGGCATGAATCTTGGGAGCGAATCAAATGGACGTAACAAAAATGCTAGCGGAATTACGCCAGGAGCGTGAACAAATTGAGGAGGCGATTATGAGCCTCGAGCGGCTGGCACGTGGCCGCGGAAAGCGGCGGGGCCGTCCTCCGGCTTGGATGACGGAAATCAAGAAGCGCGGCAGGCCGCCCGGGAGCAAGAATAAGGCGTCAGCGGCCAAATCTCCGGCGGCTTAGTGCTTGCGGTGCGAAAGGCGTGGCTGCCGGCGGTCTGGCCATGCGTAGCATGGGAAGTAGGCAGAGAGAATTCAATACAAGAGGTGTTTTTGGCGTTCTTCCAAAAACATACGCAATGCTTCTTCCTGCTTTGCCTCAATAAACCGGGGATCCTCGCCGGAGCGCAAGTCGGCTATGGTTTCCCGGTTTCCTATTAACTTCTCATTCGCGTTCCAGGGCAGTTTCCCAGGGTAAAGGGCTTCCAGTGCCGCTCCAACTTCCAGCCCGAGACGGACGCTGTTAAAAACCTCCCGGTCCGTTATAACGAAACGGACACCGCTGATCGTTCTTCCGGCAAAGTTGGATTCCCGCGGCGTGAAAGTCACGGGATAGACACGAATTCCTGGGATCATTCTGCGGTTTAGGTATGCCGCCAGTTCCTGGCCGTTGATCCAGTCCGCGCCGATCTGCTCGAACGGGGCATCCGTACCCCTGCCAACGGAGTAATTCTTGGATGCCTCGAGCATCGCCAGGCCCGGATATAGCATGGCTGCTTGAAGACTTCTCATGTTGGGAGATGGATTAATCCACCGCAGCCCAGTCGAGTCAAACCAGTCCCCGCGCTGCCAGTCCTTCATGGGGACGACCGTCAAAGAAGCCTTTACGGGAGCGGACGCATTCATCATGCGAGCAATCTCTCCAACCGTCATGCCGTGGCGTAGCGGCATAACGAAACAGCCGACGAACGACAGAAGATCCGGCTGCAGCATGGGGCCTTCCACCTTCACTCCCGTTATCGGATTCGGGCGGTCCAGGACAATGAACGGGATACCTCGCCGCGCCGCTTCCTCCATCGCGTTCTTCATTGTGCAGATATAGGTGTAGAATCGCGCGCCAATATCCTGAATATCGAAAACCAAAACGTCAACCTGGCGGAGCATTTCCTCCGTTGGCCGCCGATTTTGCCCCTGGTAAAGACTGTAAATTGGAATACCGGTGGCTTCATCCTTGGAATGACCGATATTCTCGTGATCTTCCCGGCCCGCAATGCCGTGTTCGGGGGAAAACAACGCCGTTACGTTTACTCCCGCGGCCCGCATCAAATCGACGTTTCGTTTTCCGTCGCGGCTCACGCCCGTGTGGTTGGTGATCAGTCCCACTCGCTTTCCTGCCAGCGGTTTGAAGCCCTCTGAGGCGAGGACATCGAGGCCGGTCAGAGTCTTTCCGTTGCGTGCGACGGTCCGCCTCACACCCGCTCCAACGAGCGTTTCGTTGTAGCCCGAAATCATTACCTCCTGATGGTCGATGCCTATGGCCGCAGCCACCGCTGTCGCGACACGGCTTCGAAGCGAGGTGATCGGCGTGCCCCGTTTGGGATGGACGCTATTCGTCAGGAGAACAACGTATGTCTTGCTGTAGGGATCAATCCACAGAGATGTGCCTGTAAATCCCGTGTGGCCGTAAGAGCCAATCGGGAACAGCTCCCCGCGATTGCCGGAATAAGGAGAATCAATATCCCAGCCAAGACCGCGAAGGATGGGCTGATCTGCGGGAGTTTGCGGCGTGGTGAATTTGATAACTGTAGCGGGCTGGAAGATGCGGACTCCCTGACGCTCTCCCAAACCGATCATCATCTCGGCGAACCGGCCGAGATCCTCTGCTGTAGTAAACAGTCCGGCGTGTCCGGCGATCCCTCCCATGGCTCGGGCGCGTTCGTCGTGGACAACGCCCCGCAGCGGAGCGCCTTGGACCACCTCGGTAGGAGCAATCCGGCTCTTCCAGGTTGCTGGTGGACGGAAGCACGTGCTGATCATCCCAAGCGGTCCGAATACGTGCTTCTGCAGATAATCGGCGACGGTCATGCCCGTCTGCCGCCAGACAATTTCAGCCAGAAGAATGAAATTTGTATCGCTGTAGATGAATTTCGCCCCAGGCGGATTGGTGGGAGGATCGGCGAACGCCTTCTTGATCATCGTCTCGTAGCCAGTCTCGGTGGGCTTCAGTTCGATGAAGGGACGCAGACCTGAGAAGTGCGTCAGCAGGTGACGGATTGTGATGTCGCTCTTGCCGCCTTGAAACTCTGGCAAATAGTCCGTCACTTTGTCGTTCAACCGGATTTTGCCTTCCTCAAAGAGCTTCATCACCGCCGAAGTCGTTGCGACGACCTTTGTCAGGGAAGCGGCATCGAAAACCGTATCGGTCGTCATCGGTTCCGGTGCAGGAACGAGGGCGCGGTTGCCGTACGCCTTGAAGTGGATGATCCGGCCGTTGTGGCCGACGAGCAGTACGGCTCCCGGGATTTGCCGCCGTCGAATGGCGTCCTGAATGATCGAGTCGAGCTGGGCGGAAGCCTCGAACGGCTCCTGCCTTGCAATCTCCCGCTTCACAGCCTCCTGCTGGGGCTGCGGCGCGAGCGCGACCGGCGGCGTAGAGAGCGCCGCTATGAAGAACGGCAGCATGATGAGCAAAAATTTCATTGCATTCTTCTCGCGAATTCTTCCAGCTTCGCAGCCAGATCGACGTCGTTTTTCGTGATTCCCCCGGAGTCGTGCGTTGTCAGGTCGACTGTGACGCGATTCCAGACGTTGCTCCATTCGGGGTGATGATTCATCGCCTCGATTGCGATGGCTGCCGTCGCCATGAACCCGAAGGCGTGAACGAAATCCGGGAAGCGGTATTCACGGTGGAGCTTTCCGTTCACGACGGACCATCCAGGCAGTGTGCTCAGGGCCTCGTCGATTTCCTGTTCACTGAGTTTGGAGAGTTTCATCTTCAGGACCTCCCGTATATGGGGATCAGTGCGCCACTAACGTCGCCCGACGCCTCCGATGCGAGCCAGAGCAACAGATTCGCAATCGATTCGGGTTTGACCCATTTCGAAAAGTCGGCGCCTGGCATCGCGGCGCGGTTTGCTTCCGTATCGATAGTGCCGGGAAGGACTGCGTTAGCGGTTACGCCATGAGCTTTTCCTTCGGCGGCAATGGTCCGTATCAGCGCCAGAACTCCAGCCTTGGATACGGTATACGCAGAGGAACGTGCCGGCGCATCGACAGCCGCGCGCGAACTGACCGCGATGATTCTCCCGGACTGGCTTTCAATGAGACGGGGCATGGCTGCCCGGGCCAGATAAAAGGTCGAATTCAGGTTCAAGTCCAGCATCCTGCGCCAAGTGGCGTCATCGGTTTCTTGGACCAGCCGGCCTCCGGCGTAGCCGCCCATTAGATGAAGTACGACGTCGATCCGTCCGAGATGCGATGCTGCTTGCTGAACTGCGCTGTCAGCGCCTGACGGGGAGGAAAGATCGGCTTCGATTGGGAAGAACTGCCCCGGAGGCAGGTCCTTCCCTTGCCAGGAGCGAGAGATACCGGCAACGACAGCCCCGGCCTCGAGAAATTGCCTTGTCGCGACCTTTCCGAGGCCTCCCGTCGCACCCGAAATCAAAACCGCCCGGCCCGACAGATCTGTCTTGCCTAGCATGGGTTTTCTATGTCGCGCCGTCCCTCGGGGGATGGCTCAAACGTCCGGAAATTCCTATTCTACGACGATTTACAAAGGTTTCGCTTGCG
This sequence comes from uncultured Bryobacterales bacterium, assembly GCA_937959285.1. GTDB lineage: Bacteria > Acidobacteriota > Terriglobia > Bryobacterales > Bryobacteraceae > JADGHK01. Next base: position 40,590 of record CALGAR010000022.1, on the reverse strand, counting down.
TTGTGGATATCCGGGCGGGCCCGTATCATAGAAAAAGAATGCCCTCCCCTCTGCCTCGCTTGCGCATGAACCTCGATTTCATGCCATCGCCACTGCCGGACCGTCCGGGGCTCGTGATACGCGACCCGTTCCACTACTCGGAGTCGACGCTCATCATTCCGCCCGCATTAGCTGCCTGCCTGGAGCTGTTTGACGGGCAGCGGACCGAACTCGACCTGAGGGAACTGCTGGTCCGTATTACCGGGGAGATTGAGGTAGGAGACCTCGTCCGTCACCTGATTTCCACGCTCGACGGAGCTGGCTTTCTCGAGAATGAAACTTATCAGCGTCTGGTTGAGGAGCGGCAAGCGCAGTTTGCGGCAGCAGCGTTTCGTGAGGCGGCGCACGCGGGAACGGGATATCCTGCAACTCCCGAACACTTGCGAGAGACCCTCGATCGATGGATGAGCGGCGAAGGAGGCGAATCGAATCGATCGGACTCACTTCTTGGCATTGCCGCGCCTCACGTCAGCCCCGATGGCGGATGGCAGTCGTATCGAGCGGCCTACCAGGCGCTCGAACCCTCCTATCGGGACCGCACATTTGTCATTCTCGGGACGTCCCACTACGGACCGCCTGAGCGATTCGGCTTAACGCGGAAGTGCTTCGTGACTCCTTACGGGAAGGCGGTCACTCACGTTGAGCTTGTCGACGAGCTGGCATCCGAGGCGCCCGACTCGGTTACGATGGAAGACTACTGCCATTCCGTCGAACATTCGATTGAATTTCAGGTGCTCTTTCTGCAGCACGTGTACGGACCCGATATTCGCATTCTGCCAATTCTGTGCGGTGCGTATGCGAAGAGCCTCTACGAAGGCGGTCGGCCCGAGGACGATGAGCGAGTCAAACGTTTTCTCGGCGTTCTCGGTGAGATTGCGGCGAGGGAAGGGAAGGGGCTGCTCTGGGTGCTGGGTATTGATATGGCACACATGGGCCGGCGCTACGGCGACCGCTTTATCGCTCGTGCACAGTGCGGCGAGATGGAAGAAGTTGCCCGGCGCGATCATCAGCGTCTGGAACGGATTAACGCCGGTGATGCCGCCGGTTTCTGGGAACTGGTTCAGGAGAACCACGACGACCTGAAGTGGTGCGGGTCCTCGCCGGTTTACACATTCCTTCGCGCTGTGCCTCAGGCTCGCGGCATGTTGCGGCGCTACGAGCAGTGGAACATTGATGAGGAGAGCGTCGTGAGCTTCGCGGGCATCAGCTTTCACGACGCATCTGTTTAGACAGGCGGATTAGGCAGGCGGAGAAGCGCCTCACCCCAGGCGCTTCTGCTCATAGTCGGCAAAGTTCTGCGCGTATTCCTCGTAGCCTTTCCGGCCCATCAGTCCGAAGGTGAACTTCTTGCCCAGCTCCACGCCTTCCTGATCGAATGCGTTGATGTTCAGCAGCTCACCCATGAAAGCGGTCTGAAACTCGAGCACCTGCAGAAACGCCCCGAGGTTCTCCTCATCCACCTGATCCAGCGAGAACGTGCAGTTCGGGCGTCCCGCGGAAGTGAGCGCGGCCTCCGTCGACCGGCGCTCTGCGTCGAGGAGCTTCGCGAGACTCTGGCCTGCCAGGTAATCGAACGACTCATAGCCGGTCCTGCCCTTCGGAATCCGGCCCGGATTCTTGAACTTCTTCACTTCCCAGAAGGTGAAGACCTTATCGTTGGGGCCTTCCATGTAGAGCTGAACCTGGGAATGCTGGTCCGTGGTCCCGAGCGCGGCTACCGGTGTCTGGCCTACGTGAACCGGCTCTCCCTGTCTGTTTCTCGCCTTCCCGAGCGACTCTGCCCAAAGCTGGCGGAACCAGAAGGCCGTGCCCCAAAGCCGGTTGGAGTACGGAAACGCCACTTGAATCGGCTTATTTCGCTTCGTCCAAATAAGGCAGTGCATCAAGGCTGAGCGAAGAGCGACATTCTGTCCCAGATCCGGCTGCCAGCAGAAGGGAGTGACGTTGGCTGCGCCGCGGCACAGCTTCCGTATGTCGATGCCAGCCAGCGCAGCGGGCACCAGGCCAACCGGAGAGAGAACGCTGAAGCGGCCTCCGACATTTTCAGGGATGTGAAATGTTCGATAGCCTTCTGCGGATGCCAGCGCCTTCAAGTCTCCTCGCGCTTCCGACGTGACCGCGATAATGCGTTGCGGCGTCTTGCGCGCCATTGCCTTGGCAAGCCACTCGCGGACGATGAGAAATGTAGCGATGGTCTCCGCCGTCGAGCCGGATTTCGCGGTGACCACAACCATCGTCTTCTTCGGGTTCATCGAATCGAGCGCCAGGCTGACGTAGGACGGATCCACGTTGTCCAGAATGACGAGGCGAGGACTCTGGGTTGAAAAGGGAGCCTGCACCGGATGGGGACCTCGAATGGCGCAGTCGATAGCCCAGGCACCGAGAGCGCTGCCGCCGATGCCCACAAGGCAGATGGAATCGAAGCTGCCCCGAACATCCGAGGCGTATCTCGCAATTTCCTGGATGCCTTTGCTTTGAAAAGGCAGTTGAGGGAATCCGTAGAGTCCCTCGTCACACGCCCTGCGGAAGCTCTCCAGAGCTTCCAGCGCAACCGGCTTGGACTGATCAATCTCGTCAGGAGTCAGACCATGTGCTTCGCCCACCATCCGGGCGAGGAGGTTTGTGTCGTCGAAGTGGATGCTCATGAATTTGCCGTCGAGGATGTGGTCCTCTTCAGCATATTCTACGAGTTTGTCTGATCGGAACCGGGAGGGGCGGTGGTGAGGAACGTCTTCGAGATGTGATCGTGCCAGGTGAGAGTCTCTTCGTCCACGAGAGCCCACAACAAGCCGAGCCCTGCCGCGACTGTGCTCACGAATCCCCCTGCCAGCCGCTGCAGACGCTGCGGCATTCTGGGCGGAAGCCCGTCGAAGTCAACCAGGCGCATGCCCGTCCACTGAATGCCAGGCGTATCAGCATTGGAGAGAGTAAACAGAAGCTTGTAGAACGTCCCGAACAGGATGCCAGCAACGACGTACGCAATCAAAACCGAGCGATCGTTGACAGCCACATCGCCGCCGCCGAGGTGGATCGCGCCGAGGAAGAGGCCCATGGCGCAAAGAACCAGGCTGACGTCGATGGCCGCCGCAATCATTCGGAGCGTTGGGTGAGCGACAGGAGCATTACAGCCGATCATCGGCTGGGCTCCGGCTCTGGATTCCTTCCGCAGACCCGGCAATCCGGCTGGCGGGAAATCCAGCTTCTGCTGAAGCTGACCTTCTTCTCGCGGGCGCGGCCGAGGTTGCGGAGTCCTCTTCTCCAGCTTCGGCGCCGGCATCGTGACGACACGAGGCACTTCGCGTAAGCCGAACAGCGAAGGCTGTGGTGGCGGCGCCGCTTCCGGCCGTGGGGACTGCGGTCTGGGTTCCGGGATTTCCGTCCGCCGAGGCAGGGGAATGGGATGAAGCTCAGGTGCGGCTGCTCCCCGAACTACCGGATAAGGTTCAGGAGCCGAGACTGCGGAGGATGGATGCAACCGGCGCCCGCATCGGTAGCAACGATGCTCCTCCGCTGGATTCTTCGCTCGACAGTACCGGCACTCCATCGTTTCTACCAACGTTCTTTCGCGTCTGCGGTGCTCTTGACGCTGCCCGCAAAAAACCTTTGTTCAAGGCTCTATTTGGTTGCCACAGTTGCCGGGTGCATGCTAGTGTCAGGGATTGAGACAGGTAGCACGCACACGTACTCCACTACTAGTACGTAACATATCGAGTACAAATTGTCACGGCTTTTTCGCGCGCTACTTTAACTTTTTCCGCCTGCGCTCCAGACAGCCTGGCTCAGCCATTCATCGGCTGGCTTTCATTCTTGCCTTGATCCCGGCGGCAGCCGCGCAAGTGGCGCCTCCCACAATCCTGGCCCCGTCTTCCGACTCTGCGAAGCCCGTGATCCTTCAGCCGGCGATTCCTTCTCCGCCCATCCGGCCCGGCGGACCTGCCGGGAATGAGATCCTCGTGAAGGCCATCGTACAGGAGGCCGATGGTCCGTGGCGTTACCTTCGCGGACTCGCCTCGATTGAAACCACCGAGTTTCTCCTCGAAGCCGAGGAAATGGACTACAACACAGAGACCGGCTACGCCGAAGCCCGCGGTAATGTCCGCTACAAGAGTTACGAAAGCGGCGTCGAGATGAGGGCCGAGCGGGCGGAGTACTACGTCAACGAGACGCGGGGCAGATTCTATGAGGTATCAGGATCTTCTCCCGCAAAGATCGATGCCCGGCCCGGAGTCATGAGGACGGATGCGCCCTTCTACTTTCAGGGCTCCTGGGCGGAGCGAGTGCAGGAGCGTTACTACCTTTACGACGGAATCATCACGAACTGCAGGCTCCCCAAGCCCTGGTGGGTCCTGAAGGGATCGCGCTTTGACATATCTCCCAACCAGCGCGCGCTCGCCTATAACAGCCGGCTTGTTCTCCGGAGTCTGCCAATCTTGTACGCTCCGGTCTTTTACAAGTCGCTGGAACGGATGCCTCGCAAAAGCGGCTTCCTCACGCCGAGCATAGGCACCAGCTCCCGGCGAGGTTTCATGATCGGAACCGGATACTACTGGGCGATTAATCGAAGTTACGACCTTCAGTATCGCAATCAGTATTTCACCTCCCGGGGATTCGCCCACACTGTCGATTTCCGGGGCAAGCCGACCGCCAGGTCCGACTTCAACGCCTTTGTTTACGGCGTCAATGACAAGGGTCTTCAACAGGCCGATGGTACGAGGCGAAAGGCGCCCGGCTTCCTTCTGTCATTCAACGGCCGTACCGAGCTGCCGTACGGGTTCGAGGCTCGAGGCGTTGTAAATTACCTCAGCTCCTACAGTTTCCGGCGAGAGTTTACAGAGTCCTTTAATGAAGCGATCTTCACGGAGGTCAACTCCATCGGTTTCATCACCCGGCAGTGGTCGGCCTACAGCTTCAATCTCGTCTTTCAGAGGAACGAGAATATTCAGACCGAGGCCCCAGGCGACACCATTGTGATCCGCAAGCTGCCGCAACTGGAGTTTGCAGGCAGAGATCGAAAGATCGAGAAGTCCCCGATTCCGCTCTGGTTTTCCTTTGGTTCGGCGGCAGGCCTGGTTCGGCGAAACCAGCCCCTCTTTCAGACAAGGCAGTTCGTGGAACGGCTCGATGTCGAGCCTCGCGTGATGACCGCACTCCATTGGAAAGGTTTTCACCTCATTCCGGCTTTTTCCATCCGCGAAACATATTACGGGTCGAGTGTCGACAAGGGCGCCGTCAGCGGAGAGAATGTCGCCCGGAGTAGCCGGGAATTTACAACGGAGCTGATTACGCCATCCTTGAGCAGGATCTTTGATGCTCCTCGCTGGATGGGAACCAAGCTGAAGCATGTGATCGAGCCGCGAGCATCGTTCCGCTATGTCAACGGCATTGGGAACTTCGAGGACATTGTGCGCTTCGACGGCATGGACATCATCTCCAACACGAGCGAAGCCCAGTTTTCGGTGACCAACCGGCTGTACGCAAAGGCGAACGACGGAAGCGTTCGGGAGGTGTTGTCGTTGCAGTTGGCGCAGCGGCGTTTTTTTGATCCGGATTTTGGCGGCGCCGTCAAAATGAACCAGCGGAATGTGGTGATGAGCAGTATCGACCTGACCGGGTTTGCATTTCTTGACAGACCTCGCAACTACTCCCCGGTTGTGTCCACATTCCGCGCGAATCCGATTTCCGGCTTCGGCGTTGAGTGGCAGTCGGACTATGATCCCTTGCGGGGTCGCATCACCAATAGCAGCTTCACGGTGGACGCGCGGATCTCAAGGTATCTGATTTCTGCGGGGCATACGCAAGTGCACTGCGTTCCGCTGCCGCCGGAAGGCGGATGGCGCCCTGGAGATGTCGACAAGTGCACTGATGCGGCGAGAGGAGCCGGTTCCTTCCTCTCTCCGCCAGCGAATCAGTTACGCTGGCTTGCCGGAATTGGAGAGGAGAATAAGCCCGGCTGGAACGGGGGCTTCTTCGGGATCTACGATTATCGGACCGGCCGCTTCCTGTTTGGCAACACCCAGGTGACCTACCGGACGGACTGCTGTTCGTTCAGCGTGCAGTACCGCAGATTCGATCTCGGGCCACGCCATGAGAATCAGTTCCGGTTCGCGCTTTCCATCGCGAACATCGGCTCATTTGGCACGCTTCGCCGCCAGGAGCGCTTATTCTGACGAAGACGATTCGAGAACTTGATCGAGGAGGGAAGTGCAGCGCCGCGACGTGGTGGAGATCTCTGCCCTGAGCGCCTTCAGTTGCGCTTCGGCCGCGCGAAGCCGGTCCGCGAGATGCAAGCAGGCGAGAACGCTGATGCGTGTCCTGTCCACGTTGCCGGCCCGTCCGGCGATTGACGTCATCAGATCGTCCACCATCTGGGCTAGCGCCTCTGTTTCCGCAGGATCACCCGATGCCAGGACCGTGTATGTCTGGTTGAAGATGTTAATGCGGACTGTTTTCTTGGCGGGGCCGTTTTCCATTCTACGAGCGCCCGGACGAAGCTACTTAGCTCTCGCTCAACAGGTCCATCTGGCCGAGCAATCTTTCGATCCTGGTGCGCACCTGTTTCCGCTCCGCGCGGAGCAGTTCCATCTCCTGGGAAAGTCTGGCCACTTCCTCCTGAGCATCCTTTGCGGCTTGCTCGGCCTTGGCCTTTTCGGAATTTGCGGCCTCTAACTCCCGCTGCAGCTTCTCATTGGTTTCGCGGAGCCGAGACACTAGTTCGACTGTCCGAAGGATGCGTTCCTCCAAACTAGTGAGGGACTCCATGTCCTCGCTGCGTTCGTCCTCTCTTTGCATCGACTCCGCTTCCAGCATTGGCTACCCCTGTTGTGAGAGTGCGGCCTTGGCCTTGTCCACGAGGACCCGGAAGGCTGCCTCATCATTGATGGCCAAGTCGGCCAGTATCTTCCGATTCAGGTCCACGCCGGCCTTCTTCAGACCGCCCATGAACTTGCTATAAGAGAGGTCTGCAGCACGGCACGCCGCGCCGATACGGACGATCCAGAGGGAGCGAAAATCGCGCTTCTTCTGCCGCCGGCCTACGTACGCGTAGCGAAGCGCCTTCTCGACAGCCTCCTGCGCCGCTCTGTGCAGCTTGCTCTTTGTCAGAAAGAAACCGGACGCGCGGCTAAGCACCTTATGGCGCGCTGCCCGGCGTTTGGTTCCACGTTTTACTCTTGGCACGTTTTATCTCCTTCGTGTGGATTGGCGGCGGCACGGGCACGTGCCTCGCGCTCCGTCCGCACACCAGTAACCTGTACCCCTAGTAGGGGAGCATGATTGCGATCTTCTTGGCGTCTCCCGGCTCCATGACCACGGGCTGGCTCAGCTTGCGCTTGCGCGAACGGGTCTTCGAAGTCAGGATATGGCGCTTAAACGAATGACTGCGAACAATTTTGCCTGTCGCAGACTTCTTGAAGCGCTTGGACGCACCCTTGTGGGTCTTCAGTTTCGGCATTGCCTTGTATTCCTGATTCTAACGGAGGAAATCCGACTGTTACAAACTTCCTGATTATAACGTACAAGCACCGAGACCCGCATCCCTGGTGGTGTCACTCGTACGGCAGCCACGCTTTCCCTTTAAGCGAGGGTGGGAACGCGCGCGGGTGGAGCATTTCGGCCAGCGCGAGCAGCGAATCCACGATCCGCGGCCCCGGCCGGTGAAAATAGAGATTGCCGTCGGCGATATACGTGGACCGGCTCCGCACTGCCGACAGACTGCCCCATTGCTGGCGGCGGTCAAGCCAGTACATCTCAGAGCGCGTTCGCTCCAATCCGAAGCCGCAAGGCATGACCAGGAGGACGTCCGGGTCCGCGTTCACCAGGTCGTCCCAGCTGATCCAGGGAGAATGTGCGCCCGCCGCTCCGAAGAGGTTCCGGCCCCCGGCCATTTCCACCAGCTCCGGCACCCAGTTTCCGGCTGCCATCAGCGGTTCCTGCCACTCAATGCATGCAACGCGAGGTCGCTCCGGCTGATGCTTTGCCTGACCGGCAATCTCATCGATCCTGGTCTTGATTTCCTCGGTCAGGCGGCCTCCCCGGTCCGGCACACCGCAGGCATTGGCAATTCTGCGGATGTCGCGGAAAATGTCCGCGAGAGAGTTGGGCTCCAGGGCGACGACACGAGGATGAGTGTTGAACTTTGCCGAGACCGCGCGTTCTACATCCTCGACCGAGGCCGCACAGACGCGGCACTGTGATTGAGTGAGGATCACATCCGGCTGCAGGCTCGCGAGGACATCCTCAAGAACTTCATAAACGGAACCGGCTTCCCTCAGGCTGTTTTTCACGCCTTCGTCGATCGAGCGGCTATCACCACTCGTCAGGAAGCGTGGTCTTGTGCACACAGGGAGCGACCGCACGGAGGGAGGGTAATCGCATTCGTGAGATCGCCCGACAAGAAAACTGGACAAACCCAGGGCATCGATGGTTTCTGTTGCGCTTGCGATCAGCGAGACGATGCGCACCGTCCTACTATACCGGTTCCGGCGTTCGCCAAGCGCTTGTAATTAGTTCTATTCGGGGTTCGAAGCGTTGCGGCGCTTCGGCCGGGTTGGAAGCAGGGCCACCAGATTCTGCAACTGTTCGGATTCTGCAGTTTGGGGAAGGGCGGCACGCGCTCTCTCTGGATTCTCGGTCGCCGCCGTGAGCCGAAGCAGACTGAGCTGGAACCGAAGGTTCTCAGAAATTGCGTTTGATCCCCTCATGTTTTCATTTATCGTGCAAATACCCGAAAACCTTAACGAAAGGCGGGTTTGGGGACTGGCCGTTTTGGTGAGTCTGGCGGTGGTAAACAGGCGAGCCCGGAGCAAAGTCCGGGCTCAAGGGACTGGTTGGGAGGGATTTTTGTTGTGTTGGGTTTTAAAGGATTTGCAAGGGTTTGGAAGAAACGATCGAGGGGTCGCAGAGAGGAGCAACCTTCATCCCTTGAGCCTCGCCTTGTTTCATACGCTCCTCTAACAAGCAATTCCCTCTCCAAAAACTTTTCCTTTGAATGCATCAGGTTGAAGGAGGCCCCAACCCTGACTCCTGCAATTTTTACCGAATGGGCTGAGGTACTTGTGCAAATCTGAGCAAGGTGTTTGGACTTGGGAAAGCGGGGCGAAATTAGCGCCCCGCTTGCGAAAAACTACTTGTTGTTATCCTCGATCGCAGGTATTGGGCTTGGCATCCAGGAGACTTGTCCCTGCTTGGCTTCCTCAATTTCGATGTTGTACTTTTCGAGAATTCGGCCCGTGGCGAAATCAAGCTGCGTGCGCGCTCGCTGATAGGCAGCCATGGCGGCGACTTCGGCAGCCTGCGCCTGGGCCAGATCGCGCTGGGTCTGGATTACCTGGAAAGCCGTAGACGCGCCAAGAGCGTATTTCTTCTGTTCCGCGTCCAACGTCTGCTCCTGCAGAATGCGCTCCTTGACGGCGAACTCGTGGCGGGCACGGGCTTGCTGGACAGCGATGAGCGCCTGCTGGACGCCGACGCGAATGTCGTTGACCTGAGCCTGTGCACGCAGTTCCTGCTGCCGGAGCTGCAGCATGTCGCGCGTGTAATCGGCTTGTGCGGTACGGTTGCGGATCGGGATGTTCAACTGGAATCCGACCGCGTAATCAGGGAAGTTCCGGCGGAACAGCTGGCCCATCACACTTCCGAAGCCGCCCACAAAGAAGGGATCCACGGCCCGGGACACATTCTGCAAGTTCGAAGGCAGCGGCAGGCCATTCGGGGTTCCGGCCAGAGCGCGATTGGCGAGGCTCAATTGAAGGTCTAGCGATGGCAGTAGCTGGCTGCGGCTACCGGCGATGCCGATCTTTGTGTTTTCGATGTTGATTCGGGTCACTTCCAGTTCGGGCCGCTTCTCGAGCGCTTGTTCGACGAGGTCCTGGATCGGCTCGACGGGTTCCTCCTCAGGCATGTCCAGAGTGTCCGTTGGGATGATGCGGACGTCGGCAAGCTCCGGGCTCGCGACGCCGGTGCGGCTCAGCACATTTTTGAGAATCGTCTCCTGCTGAAGCACGTTCGTCTCGGCGTTTGTCAGCTCCTGCTGCGCCTGCGCCACACGGGCCTCGGCCCGGACGATCTCAATCGGCGCGATCGTTCCAATCTCCACCTGCTTCTTCTGGTCCTCGAGGAACTTCTCAGCAACGGCGAGAGCTTGACGTTTTACCCGCAGGTCCTCGTTGAAGCTCACCAGATCCCAGTACAGGTTCACCACCGAGGAGACCGTTGCGATGACTTGCTGGCGAAAGATAACGTCTGACAGACGCTGGTTATTCTTTGCGATGCGGATGTTTCGATTGTTAACAGCGATCCCGAAGCCTTGGAGCAGCCGTTGCGTTACGGTAAACGAGAGGCTGCCGGTGCTAACGGGATTGATGTTGTTGACCGGGTTGTTGCTGGTCGTGCTGTCTGTGAGCCATGCCAGGCTGGTCGTCGTACCGGTGAGCCACGATTTCTGAATTCCGCTTTGGAAACTGTGGTTGTCGAAAGCCAGGGCGGTGAGACCGGTCGTTACGGTGTTGGCTTGCGGCCGGCTGTTATGACCCCAGTTGTAGCTCACGAAAAACGACGGATCCAGGTTGGGGATCGAGGTGCCGGTCTGCGTGATCACCGTACCACCAGCTCCGCTGCCTCCCCCGGACCCGCTCCCGGTGCCGGTCCCGCTTCCTGAGCCGCCTCCGACTCCGGTGAAACCGCCGGTCGCCTGGACAGCGGCACTGGAAGCGCCCTGCTGAACGGCTTGCGGGACGCCGCGCAACAGGCCGCCCGCCTCGGCCCGCATCAGATCTGCTTCCGCAATGGCTGGGCCGAACCGGGAAACGGCGATATCGAGGTTGTTTTCGAGCGCCAAAGCAATCGTATCCCGCAAGGATAAGTAAATGCGTCCCGCCCGAACCAGGGATTGGAGGCGAGAGGAATTATCCAGTCGCACGGCCGGAATCTCAGGTGCCGTATAAGGGCGGGCCAAGCGGTCAAAGAAATTACCTCCGCTCAGACGTGGGTCGGAGGTGGGATCCGTCCCCGGCGGTCGTTGACCCGGAGCTGGCGGCGCCACCACTAAAGCGGCGCAAATCATCGCGAGGATCGATCGATTGCTTCTCATGAACCTCTAATCCTTCCTTGGATACCCCGATTCCGCTGGCGGGTATGAACGTTACCGCGTGACAATGCCAAGATACGAAATCGGCACTTCCCGAGTTCCCGAAATCACCTATGGTAGCTCAGAGAAGGTAAGCACGCCTCGTTCCACGCCGTCGATTTCAGCTCTGCTCTGTCTATTAAAGAGTTTCCGGCTCCTGCGCGTCCAGCGGATGTCCGTTCCTGGGACTTGCAGAGTCGCAAGCGGACAGAGCCTGAGGGCGTGGATACGCTATAGTATGAGCTTGTGAGCACACAGTCTGAGCCCGTCCTGGCCCTTTTCGAAGAGACCGGCGGCTATTTGCGCGGCCATTTCCGGCTGACGAGCGGCCTTCACAGTCCCGAATACCTGCAGTGCGCGAAAGTGCTTCAGTACCCGAAGTACGCGCAGCAGATCGCTTCCGACCTTGCTGAAGCGCTTCGTCTACAGAACCTCGCTGAGGCAGTCGATCTGGTAGTGTCCCCTGCAATGGGAGGCCTGATTATAGGGCACGAAGTCGCGCGCGCTTTGGGTGTGCGGTTCCAGTTCACCGAGCGCGACACCGCCACCGGCAGGATGACCTTGCGGCGCGGCTTCACCGTGGAACCTGGCGAGCGCGCCATCATCATCGAAGATGTGGTCACTACAGGCGGAAGTACGCGCGAGGTGCGCGAACTGCTGGAGAGCCAGGGCGTTGTGGTGCTGAGCGCGGGGTCGATTATCGATCGGAGTTCAGGGACTGCCGACGTCGGCGTGCCGCGTGCCGCGCTGGCAACATTGAACGTTGTTACCTATCAGCCGGACAATTGCCCGCTTTGCGCGCAAGGCATTCCTGTTGTAAAGCCGGGTTCGCGGGCAGTGCCGGTCCAGCCCTGAAGTGCGCCGCATCCGATTCACCCTCTCCTACGACGGCACGGATTTCTACGGCTGGCAGGTGCAGCCCGGGCTTCCGACCATCCAGGGAACCGTCGAGGCGGTTCTCTCGGAAATCGAGGGGGCGCCGGTCCACGTGACAGCGTCAGGCAGAACCGATGCCGGAGTTCACGCGCTCGCGCAAGTGGCTGCGGCGACGATATCGAATCCGATCCCGCTTCCCAATCTGCGGAAGGCCATGAATCGCCTGCTGCCTGCTTCGATCCGGGTGCTCGATGCGGCCGAAGCGTCCTTGGATTTCCACCCGCGCCGGCACGCTCTCGCCAAGACGTACGAGTACCGGATCTACCGCGCGGAGGTCTGCCCGCCCTTTGAGCGGTACTATGTCCATCACCATCCGTATCCGCTGGACGTTGAGAGAATGATTGCGCTGGCTCCGCTCCTCGAAGGAACCCGCGATTATCGGAATTTTGCGGCTTCCGATGAAAAATATGTTTCCGGAGAGCCTCTGGTGCGCACGATTTTCTCTTCCCGCCTCATCGCCGAGCCGGACCGGCTGCGCTACCAGGTGCGGGGCAGCGGCTTTTTGAAGCACATGGTTCGTAACATTGTGGGAGTGCTGATCGAGGTTGGCAAGGGGAATCTCGATGAGGCGGGGCTGCGGGCGCTATTGGACGATAAGGACGCGAAAGCAGGTCCGACCGCACCGGCTCGTGGTTTATTCCTGATCTCGGTGGAATATGGAAACGGCTGTTAACGGGTGCCCGGGGGAAGTGAATTAAAAGGGATTATTCCAAAACGCAGACGAATTCGCCGATAACGAGCAGATTTTCCTGCTCTTCGGGCTCGAGCCGCCATGGTTTGTATTTGCGGTTCAGCGGCTCCATGATGATTTCACTGTGAGTCCAGGAGCCGGATTCGTCAAACCTCTTCTCGCTCCGGTAGCGTTTGACGGTCACCTGCCCGCCGCGTTCCGATGTCCCGCGCAGCCAGACGAGGACAATCTTCCCCTGCCGGGAGCCAGCCTTCGGGCGCCGGAAGACGCACAGGCTGCCGTCGGAAATCAGGGGCGCCATCGAGTCCCCGGTGACGTGCGCGACGAAAAGGTCTTCGCTTAAGCGCAGATCGGGCGGAGCCTCGATCCACTCTTCTTCAAACACCTCCTCGTCGGCGCCGAAGCGCCCGGCAGCGGCGCGCAGGGAGTAGACGGGCAGGTGAGTGCGGAATGGAAGGACTCGAGCCGGGACGAATTTGCGGTAGAGGTGTCCGAGGGTCCGCGAAAAGTCATCCACCTCCACCTGCTCTCTGTCTGAAATTCGAATCAGCAGCGAAAGAGACTGCTCAAAATAGGAGAGAAGATTGTCGGGTCCGAACTCGCGGAGCTTGCTTCGGAGATCGTCCTCGAGCGCTTCAAAGACTTCCCGGTCTTCCTCGCCAACAATCTCGGCCCAGTCCCGGCGCAGGCGCACATCGCTCTGTCCGGTCGCCGGATCGGCGAGAAGGACTCCGGCGATCTCAGCGGGCTTGCCCGGCCAATGGAGTTCAAGCAGGCTGTAGTAGGCGGCAGCCACACGCGTCGGAGGCGTTACGGCCATAGATCGAACAATTCGCTCCCCTCTACCTAATCGGCCGGGACTTGTAAAACGATGACAAAAGGACGGACTAGGGCGCTTTGGCGTAGTAGCCCTTGCGAGCCCGGACCGTCACGTTCGGCAAATTCACCTCAACCCGGATTCTCCGGAAAGCCAGCGAGCTGTCGGTGGTCTCCGGGATGTAGCGCAGAATATACTGCGTCGTCACCTCACCGGCAACATCGGCAACGGACCGGAACAGCGACTGCGCCACCGCGGCCGCATATCCGCCGGTTCCCACCGTCAGCGCATAGTTGCCAGCGTCCTGGGGCTTGGAAAGATAACCGGAAACGTCCTTATAGACCCCTTCGAGGGGATACACAACGCGCCCTCCAGTCTCCTCCGCAAGGCGGATGAGGTTCTTTTCGCCCTCATTCTGGAAGCCGTAGGCCTGAGTGCTGACCGCGTAGATCGTCACGAGGTTGCGCTGCGCCAGCTCAATGACCTCTTCTAGGGTCTTCTGGCTGGCATTGTCATGCCCGTCGCCAATGATCACCACCACGCGGCGCGGCTGCACAGGCTCACCCGGCACCAGGCTGCGGCTTGTGCAAGCCATGTAGATTGCGTCATACAGCGCCGCACCCCCGCCAGGCTTCAGCTTGCGCAGCTTCTCGAGAATCTTTTCCGGGTCCGTGGTTGTATTGACCGCAAGCTCAGCTTCGGTGGAATAGGTAATCAGGTAGCCGCTGTAACGGCTGTCGCCGCCCGGCAGAAGAGTGATGACCAGCTCCTGGGCCGATTCCAGGAACTTGTTCCACTGAATCCGCTGGCTGTTGCTCAAATCGACCAGGAACCCAACGACGACCGGCTGGTTCCCCTCGCGGCTGAAATAGGAGATTTTCTGCTCCTGGTCTTCGTCGAAAATCCGGAAGTCACTCTGCTCGAGATTCGAGACGAAACGGCCCTTCTCATCGGTCACCGTCACCGGCACAATCACTTCGTTCACCGACACCTTGATCGGCGCCGAAGGCTGGGAGCCTTGCGAAGCGGACGTGGCGGGCTGCCCGGCTGAAGGGGAGGCTGGCTCTGCCTGCTGCCCCGAGGCAACCCAGGCGGCAGCGGTTACCCAGAGAGCAAGGATCGTCAGATTAAACCGAAGCATGAGCGATTCCTGGACCAATTATAGACCAGGAAGGTACAAACCCAACCTCCCCCGTTTCGTCTAGCGCTGTACCCGGCCGGAGCCTCCGCCTTTTACCAGAGCCATCACTTCGTCGACGGTAAAGCGGTTAAAGTCGCCCGGAATCGAGTGCTTCAGGCAGCTTGCCGCGACGGCGAACTCCAGCGCATCCTGATCGCTGGGCAGATTGAGAAGGCCGTAAATCAAGCCGGCGGCGAACGAGTCGCCGCCTCCGACCCGGTCTACGATGTGCGTAATCTCGTAGTGCTTGCTGACGAGAAACTCCTTCCCGTTGTTCAGGCAGGCCGACCATCCGTTGTGCGACGCGCTCCTCGATTCGCGAAGCGTAATTGCCAGCTTCTTCAGATTCGGATAGGCCGACATCACCTTTTCCGTCAGCTTCCGGTACTGGTCCGTTTCGAGCTTGCCCGAGTGCACATCGACGTCGGCCTGGATGCCCAGCGCCATCTGGCAGTCCTCTTCATTCGCAATGCCGATGTCGACGCATTTGAACAGCTCCGACATCACTTCGGCCGCCGTCTTCCCGTACTTCCACAGATTTTTTCTGTAGTTGAGGTCACAGGAGACCGTAAGGCCCGCCTTCCGCGCCGCGCTCACGCTCTCGACTGCAAGGTCGGCGGCCGACTGGCTCAGAGCGGGTGTGATGCCCGTGATGTGAAACCATCCGGCGCCGTCGAAGCATTTCGCCCAATCGATATCGCCGGGCTTTGCGAGCGCGATAGCGCTATAGTCGCGGTCGTAGACCACCTTGGAGGGACGCTGATTTGCGCCCGGCTCCACGAAGTAAATTCCCAGGCGGCCTTTGGCCCGGACAATACAGGATGGGTCCACTCCGAACCGGCGCAATTCACCGACAAAGGCGTCCGCGATCGGGTTGGACGGGAGCACTGTCACGTAGCGCGCGGGCTGTCCGAAATTCGCAAGGGCCACGGCGACGTTGGCTTCTCCACCGCCCCAGGTCGCGACGAACTGCGGCGACTGCAGGAAGCGCTCGAAGCCCGGGGGCGCCAGGCGCAGCATGATCTCTCCAAACGTAACGACAGGTTCTGATGCCATAGGTTCGCAGCTGATTGTATCATTCGGACTTTGTCCGAGGCGGAGCGGCTTGAGGCGGGCACGCGCCGCCACACCGCAGGGCTGGAAAAGATCAGGGGACTGCGGCCACTACCTCGATCGCGAAGGATGCGTCGAGCGATGGGAGTCCCTCAAAGAGCAGCAGCGTGCTCGCCGGAGGCCGCTGCTTGTCGAGGAACTCGAAACGGATCTTCCGAATGGTGTCCGAAGCTCTTGCTGTTAACGGATAGTAGTTGCACATTGCGGCATTGCGCAATGAAGCATGTACCGCGTCGAGAGATTTCTCCAGCCGCTGAAAAGCGAGCCTCGCATCTTCTTCCTGTGCTCGGAAGGCAAGCTGCGCCCCGGATAACGCGACTTTCGGCGCCCCCACCAGGGCTAGCTGCGAATACTGCTCCGGCTTGGGTACTCCATCGGGATTGAGGAACTTCAGAGGAGCATCCGCAGGACTGGTCAGTCGGGCTACGGCCTCGCACTCAGCGATGCCTTGATAAGGAATGCGCTGCAGTTGCACCATCACCGCAGCGGCGCGCGGGAATTCCTTCTGCATCAGAGGAGACGCGACGGAATAGTCTTCCAGAGAACTAACGAAGCAGGTAACACTTTGGACTTCGGATGTGGGAATGCCGGCCCCGGCGAGGGAGTTCCGCAACTGCGTGACGGACTTTTCGACGAGGGGCGCGACGTTCATCATGTTTTCCTTCGAAACAGCAGCCTGTCCGGAGACAAAGGCGAGTCCGTGAGGATTCACAGGCTTCTTCGCCACTGCAACAGCCGTGAGCACGACTTGCGCCCCCTCCATCGGCAATGCGCCGACCTGAACGACCGTCACTGCAGGCACAGCCTGACGTTTCTCAGCGAACTCCTCGCTGACGATTGTCTGCACACGGCGCACATCACCCGTTCCGGCGACGAACGCGCGAATCTTCACGATCTGGTTGCCGCGGGTCAGACGAAACAGCGCTTTCAGGCTGTCGCGGACCTGTTTCGAGAGCAATCCCTTGTTCGTCATCGGCGCGACGTGGAAGGTCAGCCGCTGCGTGTCGGCGACGACGGCTGCGGGAGGATCCGGAGGAAGCTCAAGCGTCTGCGTGACCGGTTCCTCGTCTTCTTTCTTCTTTCTGCGCTGTGCGTCCGCTACGAAGGCGCTGGAGAGGAAAAGGACCATCGTCCCAAGGGCGATGTACCGGTTCCGTGGCATGGTGACCGGAATTGTATCAAAAGAGTGCGTTCTCCCAATTGGATTGATGGGAGCGGGCCAATATGGTATGGTTGTCACAGATCCGGCATGTTCCCTCTTCCACAGCTGGAGCCCCGCTCAGAGGAGCCGCTTTACCGGCAACTGTTTGAGCACATAAGGGCTGCGATCCTCTCCGGGCGTCTGGAGCGCGGGGAGCGTCTGCCGGCCACTCGCGAATTGGCTGGCCTGCTTGGCCTGAACCGCGCGACAGTTTCGGCCGCCTACGAGCTCCTGGAGCAGGAGGGCTTGGTCAAGGGGCACGTCGGGCGCGGCAGCTTCGTGAACGGGGGGCCTTCCCGGGTGTCCGGATTGGATTGGAGCAATCTGCTTCGGTCCTCAGCCAGTTCACCGTCGGTTCCGCTCTCGATCTCGGAAAGCGCCATCAGTTTTGCGACCTCGCGTCCGAGCGAGCAGCTTTTCCCTTTGGAGGAGTTCCGGGCGTCCTGCGAGGAGGTGATTGCGAGCGCTGGGGCTTCGGAGATT
The DNA here is from genome assembly GCA_937959285.1 of uncultured Bryobacterales bacterium. Lineage (GTDB taxonomy): Bacteria > Acidobacteriota > Terriglobia > Bryobacterales > Bryobacteraceae > JADGHK01. The sequence continues at coordinate 23,008 of CALGAR010000022.1, read as the reverse complement.
CTGCAGTTAGGCTCTCCAAGCGGATACGCTCCCCTGCGGCGTTATCTGCTCGAGGAAGCGCGCGAGGCGGGCATCGCGCGGGACGGAGATGATCTCCAGGTAACGAACGGGGTCCAGCAGGCGCTGGATCTTATCCAGAGAGTACTCGCGCCTTCAGGCGAGACCGTCCTTGTCGAAGATCCCGTATACCCGGGTTTGAAGAATCTGCTCACTCGCGGCGGAGCCCGGCTGGTTGGCGTGCCGATGGGAGAGGAGGGCGTCGATCTCGATGCTCTGGAGCTTGCGCTTCATCGCGAGAAGCCTCGCCTCGTGATCCTCACGCCCAATTTTCAGAATCCGACGGGGGCGACTCTCTCGCTCTCGGCCCGCCTGAAGATCCTGCGGATGGTGCGCGATGCTCGGGCCGTTCTGGTGGAAAACGACACGTATGGCGAGCTCCGCTATCATGGGGAGCCGTTGCCCTCGATTAAGCAGCTGGATGAGTCCGGCGACACCATCCTCTTGAAGAGCTTCTCTAAGATCGCGTTTCCGGGGTTGCGTGTGGGTTGGGTAACGGGACCGAAGCCTCTGATTGTGCGGCTTGCCGAGGCGAAGCAATCGAGCGATCTGCATACGGACCAGCTTTCGCAGGCTGTCCTGCTGCGCTTTGCCGAGTCCGGGAGACTGGCAGCACATCGAGCGCGAGTTCTCAAGGCCGGAGCGGACCGTCTTGCCGCCGTGATTTCGGCTTGCGAAAGCAAGCTGCCGGCGGGCAGTTCGTTTACCCGGCCTCAGGGCGGGATGAATTTGTGGGTGAAGCTTCCGGAACCGTTGGATGCGGGCGATTTGCTGGCACGCGCGCACCGCGAGAACGTTTCCTATCTGCCGGGAAAGTTCTTTTCGGTATCACGGCACGAGCCCGGCACCTTGCGCCTGAGCTTTGCGGGTCTGACTCCGGAAAAGATTCGGCAGGGTGTCGCGGTACTGGGGCAGATTTTCGCCAGTGAGTTGGAGCGTGCGCGGGCGGCGCGCGACGAAGCGCCGGCTTCCGCGCTTGTCTAAGGCGACGGGGCGAGGAGAAAGATGAGAAAAGATCTGAGAGGTTAGAAGGATTAGAAGCGGGAGGCACGATGAATTATTTGGATGAGACATTTCGGGTAAAGGTCGGCCTGGCGGAGATGCTGAAGGGCGGCGTCATCATGGACGTCACCAACGCTGAACAGGCCGTGATTGCGGAGAAGGCTGGCGCATGCGCTGTCATGGCTCTGGAACGCGTTCCCTCGGACATTCGTAAAGAGGGCGGCGTCGCGCGTATGGCGCCAATCCGCAAGATCCGGGAGATTATGGAAGCCGTCTCCATCCCGGTGATGGCGAAGGCGCGGATCGGCCATTTCATGGAGGCACGGATTCTGGAAGCGCTCGAGGTCGATTACATCGACGAGAGCGAAGTGCTGACTCCGGCCGATGAGGAACACCACATCGACAAGCGGCAGTTCAAGGTGCCTTTTGTCTGTGGCGCCCGGAACCTGGGCGAAGCTCTCCGCCGGATCGCCGAAGGCGCGGCGATGATCCGTACAAAGGGTGAGGCCGGCTCCGGGAATATCGTCGAGGCGGTAAGGCATATCCGCACGATTATGAAGGAAATCAAGCAGCTCACTGTGCTCGGCAAGGAGGAACTGGTCGCCGAGTCCAAGAGGCTGCAGGCTCCGCTGGAGCTCGTGGAGTGGGTGGCGCAGAACGGCAAGCTCCCGGTACCCAACTTCTCTGCCGGCGGAATCGCGACGCCCGCCGATGCCGCACTTGTCATGCAGCTCGGTGCAGAGGCTGTGTTCGTTGGCTCCGGCATCTTCAAGAGCGAAGATCCCGAGGCGCGCGCCCGGGCGATTGTGAAGGCTGCCACCTACTACAACGATCCGGTCAAGCTGCTCGAAGCGAGCGAGGATCTGGGGATGGCAATGCCGGGACTCGATGTATCGAAGATGCCTGAGTCCGAGATGTTGCAGACCAGGGGCTGGTAGTGAAGCCGATCGGTGTCCTTGCCCTTCAAGGCGATTTCGAAGCTCATCAGAAGGCGCTCGCGCGAGCGGGCGCCGACTCCGTTCTGGTGCGCACGGCCGAGGAGCTCCAGAACGTCGCAGGCCTGGTGATTCCGGGCGGAGAGAGCACGACCATGCTGAAGCTGCTTCGCCAGGAGAACCTGTTCGAGCCGCTTCGGGAGTTCGGCCAGCAAAGACCCATCTTTGGAACGTGCGCGGGCGCGATCCTCCTTGCCAGCGAGGTTTCCTCTCCCCAGCAGGAATCGCTTGGTCTGGTGGATATGGCGATCGAGCGCAACGCGTACGGCCGCCAGCTCGATAGCCGTGTCGTGAAGCTGACGCCGGAAGATGGCTTGGCTGGAAAGGAGCTGGAAGCTGTCTTCATTCGAGCGCCCATTATCCGGAGGGTGGGCGAAACAGGACATGTGCTGGCGAGGTATCTCGGCGACCCCGTGCTGGTCGACTTCGGGCGTCATTTGGTGGCGACCTTCCACCCGGAGCTGACCCCTGACCCCACCGTCCACCGGATGTTCGTTGACAGGGTTGCGAGGTGAAGCCGAAACGAATTCTCTTTGTCTGCCTCGGCAACTCCTGCCGCAGCCAGATGGCGGAAGGCTTCGCCCTCGCCTACGGCTCCGACGTGATGGAGCCGCACAGCGCTGGCCTGGCGCCCGCCGTGAATATTGCTCCGCTTACCTACGCGGTGATGCGGGAGAAGAACATTCTGTTGACGGATCAGTATCCGAAGAGCATCAGCCTGATCCGGTCGTCCGTGATTGACCTTGTGGTGAACATGAGCGGCTATCCGCTGCCGGACGCCGGCTGGAAGGAGGTCCGGACCTGGAGCATCCGCGATCCGATCGGCAAAAGCGACAAGGTCTACCGGGAAGTGCGCGACGAGATCGAGACGAAGGTGATGGAACTGGTGCTCGAACTTCGGGATGCGGCCCGAAGGACCTCAATCCGTTGACATAAGGCGCTGCATCTTAGAGAATGAGATTGTCCACCCGAAAGTGCGGATGTGGCGGAATTGGCAGACGCGCTAGATTCAGGTTCTAGTGGGGGCAACTCCGTGGAGGTTCAAGTCCTCTCATCCGCACCAACCTAAACCCACCCAGCGAACCGGAAATCAACCCCGATCCAACTAAGAAACGGCGCAAAACACTGACTGGCATTCTGTAGCCAGCTCGCTACTAGTTCGCGGGAATGGAGATCACCGGGTCAGGCCCCGCACCTTTCTCGGTCTGGAACTTCCGCACGATCGTCATGTCCGGCAGGGAGACGGCGTATACGATGTCCATCTCTTCGACGGATGCGTAGGCGAGCTTGCCGTCCGGGGAGAGATTGAGCGATACAGGCGGCCCGTCGAGCTGTGCGTGGCCGAGCACGCGCCGCGTTACGGGGTCTGCCATCTCCACGCGTTTGTCGTGCATGGCCGCATAGACGAGTTTTCCACCGGGCGTCAAGGCAATCCGAACCGGGCCTTTGGACGTCCGGATCGTGCCAGTCACCTCGTTTTTCGCGGTATCGATGATGCTGACGGTATGGCTCTCACGATTTGCCACGTACAGGAACTTCCCGTCGGGCGAGACGACGCTCCCTTCGGGCCGTTGACCTGTTGGAATCAGCTTTACGCTACCGTTTGTGAGATCGATCGCCGCGATGTTCCCGGAACTGCTGTTGCTGACGTACGCCGTCCTTCCGCCGGGCTGCAGCGCGACCATGTGGGAGGTTTTCCCTTTCGTATCGAACGTCTTAATGACCGCTCGCTTGTTGACGTCAGCGAGCAGGAGCTGATCGGGCAGCTCCGTCGTGATGGCGAGTATGCCCTTTTCTGAGTCAAGCGCAAGCCCGTGCGGCCGCCGGTAGTTGCCCAGGTCGATTTCTCCGATCTTCTTGCGGGCCTTCAGGTCGATGATGGAGACTGTATTCCCGCCCGTGCCGGGCTGTTCGATCCGCATCGTGCCGTTATCGCTCGTATAGGCGTAACGGTGATCGCGGGAGACCACGATTTCGTGAGGGTGCCGGCCCACAGGGACAGTCGCTTGAAGTTCGCCGTTTGGTTTGTAGAACGCAAGTGAGCTGGCTCCCTTCTGCAGCACGAGCAAGATCGAATCCTGGGCGGTCAGGGAGCTGGAAAGCGCCAGCAGGATAAAGCCGAATCGGATCATGGCATGCCTCTCCTTTGCGTCTGTTCCAGCCAGTGTAACCCCAACCGGAACAGTACGGAAGCAGGCTGCTTTGAGGCTTCCTTTACGGCGCCTGGCAACGGCGGAGGCCGGCTCGGGAGACCATCCAACAGCCGGGCGCATCGACCTTGCCACTGATATCGCCGTTCCAGTTGACCGCTGCTCCTACCCACTGGGGCGGAACGTCAATGCGCAGTTCGGATGCCGCCCGGGTCACGAGAAGGATCTCGCGGGAGTCGGGCAAGTAGTGGCCCTGGATGCGGCTGGTGAAGGTCTCTTCGCGCCTGGCCAGTCTGTAGTGCGTTTCCACCCGCTTGCGGTCCTTACCGCGCTGAATCATAACGGCAACGGGCTTCTCCTCTCGAATTCCCTCGAGGTGTTTCAGGTAGTCTTTTGCGTCAGCGACCGGCCTTCCATCGAGCGCCGTGATGCGGTCGCCAATCTTCAAGGGACCGTTGTAGTTCTCGGGCAGCCATTCCACAAGCACCCCCGGTCCTTCGGCAGTCATCTTGTACCCGAACGGCCCCAGTGCGAGGTAGGCACCCGGACCAGGCTTGACGCGGGAGGAGAGCAGCGCGTCGTTGCGCTGCGTAGGATCCGCGCGTGTGAGCTCGAGCCAGTAGCACCGGCTGAAAGCGGAATTGCCGGTCTCGCAGTCAACCAGTGTCGGATAGGGATCGCGGCGGAGAGTGGATAGGGTCCGAAGCGCTTCTTCCGGGCTTGCCGCGACCTGGAAGCCGAAATTGGCCTCCGACAGTCTAACGCGGTAGGAATCGAGCACCTCGTCGCGCTCCTGGGGCATGACCCATAGCACGGTGAGCGCTTGCGTATTCGCTCCGAACAGCCGGTTGGATTCAATTGCCGGTCCAGGCGATCCGCCGATCCCTAGTGTTCCCGCCCAGAGGTGAGGCGCCCGGGAGGCCGCATAGAAGGCCATCGGTGTAAATTCGCCCAAGGCGAAGAGAAAGACACGGTTGGGATCCGTGCTGCCGCTCTTCGATACGCTAGCCAGCATCGCCTCTAGAGCTTTTACGCCCCAGTCTCCGGAAACGGGCGTCTGCGGCTTCAGCACACTCCAGCCGAGCTCCGTTAACGCCTTCTGCCACGGACTGTTTTCACTTTCGAGGAGCACGGCGAGAGGAGCGGGAGGCTGAGCTTGCGTGGGGAAGTAGAGATACTTGGCTTGGCGGTCAAAGACAGTGACACTGCCCACCTGGCCCTCTGCGGCCGCTAAAGCGGCAGCGAATAACAACGCGCTAGCCAGGACGCGGAGCAGCCTGAGTGCGACTACTGGCGCTTCGCTGTAAAGGGCACGGACTGCTGACCGGTCCAGCTGGAACGCGTTCCCTTCAACTCGTCCCCTTCGACTGTCCCTTCCCATTTCGTTGTGATGTCTCCCCGGCGTGTTCGATTGACGACCGTGAAAGAGAACTTGTTACCCTCGATCTTGCCGTCTTTGATCTCGATGGACTGCTCACGCCCCGCGATGCTCGTCGTGACGGAGCCCGTCAGCGCCGTTCCTTCGGCTTTCAGGTTCAGGACTTGGGATACGGTCCTGCCTTCGCCGCCGTCGCGTCCGGGCAGCTTGGTCTCGAGTGTCCACTTGCCGTCGATTTCAGCGGAAAAGAGGGACACGGCAAGCACGAGGGCCGACAAAGCGATGATGGCAAATCGCATGCTGTTGATTATCTCCTAACATGGAAGCACGGAGGGACTGCGGACGAGTGTTGCTTGAAGCTGCGCGGAGAGTCACGCATGGGTGAGACAGAGAGCCCGCAATACTGCGACGTCAGCCTTCCCGTTCCGCTCGACCGACCGTTTACGTACCGTTTGCCGGAGACCTTGCGGCACCGGGCGAAGCGCGGCTGCCGGATGCTGGTTCCGTTCGGCTCGCGAAAGCTTACCGGGGTGATCTTGCGGGTACACTCGGAGTCTCCGGAGGTTCCACCCAAGGACGCGCTCCGGCTGCTTGACGAAGAGCCGGTACTCGATGAATCCCTTCTTTCGCTTGCCTGCTGGATCGCGGGCTACTACTGTGCCCCTTTGGGAGAAGTGCTGCGGGGGATGATGCCGCTGGCCGGCGAGATCCGGCGCACGAAGGTTTACAGCCTCACGCCCTCCGGCCGGGACGCGGCGCGGCAGCTCCTGCTCGGCGATCCGGGCGGCGACCCGACTCTGGAAGTGCTCCGGATGCTGGAAGCGCGTCCGCTGTCGGCCTCCTATCTGACAAAGAAAGTGCCCCGGGCCCCGCAAATTCTGAAATCCCTCGAAAAGAAGGGGATGGTGGAAGTTGAGGAAGACCGGGCGGAGCGTGATCCGTTGCGAGCGCCAGCGGCTCGCCTGCGCGTTGAATTCATCCGGCGTCCGGACGCCAAGCTGACGAAGGCGGAGCGGGAGCTGATCGCCTATCTCGAGCTGCATCCGGGAGCGCACAATCTGCAGCATGTGGAAAACCTACTCCCCGGGTCGAGCGCGGCTGCGCGGTCTCTTGCCAGGCGGAATCTCGTCTCCCTCCGGTCCGAACCGCTGATACCTTCCGGCGACCGGCCCCGTCCGCGGCACGTGTTGAATTCGTTCCAGCAGGCGGCGTTCGACAACATTAAGGCGGCTCTTGAATCGCGGCAGTTTACTCCGTTCCTGCTCAGAGGCGTCACCGGATCCGGGAAGACGGAAGTCTACCTGCGGTCAATCGAAGAAGCTCTGCGTCTCGGCCGTGGCGCACTGCTACTGGTGCCCGAAATTGCGCTCACACCGGCGGTCGCTTCGCAGTTCTTCCAACGCTTCGGCGATCGGGTGGCGATGCTGCACTCCGCCTTCAGCGATGCAGAAAGAGCGGATCAATGGAGACGCATCCAGACTGGGGCGGCGACAGTGGTTGTGGGCACGCGGTCGAGCGTCTTCGCGCCCGTCCGCAATCTGGGGTTGATCCTCGTGGATGAGGAGCACGACGGCAGCTACAAGCAGGAGGAGGTACCGCGTTACCACGGCCGCGACGTGGCGATCATGCGGGCTCAGGCGGCGGGTGCTTGTGTTGTGCTTGGCTCGGCAACGCCGAGTCTGGAGAGCCGTTACAACGTCGAGAAGGGGAAATACCGGCTGCTGGAGCTGCCGGAGCGGATCGAGCAGCGGCCGCTGCCGAAGGTCGAGCTTGTCGATATGCGCGTGGAATTTCTGGAAACGCGCCAGCAAGCCATCTTCTCACGCCGTCTGCTGGAAGCGATCCGGGAGCGCCTGGAAAGCGGGGAACAGACAATGCTCCTTCTGAACCGCCGGGGCTTTTCGAGCTTTGTGGCGTGCCGGGCTTGCGGTGAGCGGGTGCAGTGCGTCAACTGCTCGGTTACCCTGACGTACCACAAGCGTGATCGGAGAATGCTCTGCCACTACTGCGGCTATGCGGAGCGGGTTCCAACCGCGTGTCCGAAATGCGCCAGTGAGCACATCTACTTTCTCGGAACCGGCTCCGAGAAGGTGGAAGAAGAGCTCCATCGCGAATTCCCCGATGCACGAATCGCGCGGCTGGACCGGGATACCGTGAATGGCAAGCGTGACTACGAGACCGTGCTCGGAGGGTTCCGGGAAGGGAACTTCGACATCCTGGTCGGCACGCAGATGATCGCCAAGGGACATGACATTCCGAATGTCACGCTGGTGGGTGTCGTGTCTGCGGATATCGGGCTCGGTATGCCTGATTTTCGCGCTGCCGAACGAACGTTTCAGATTCTGATGCAGGTGGCGGGGAGAGCGGGGCGGGGACATTTGCCCGGCACCGTGATTATCCAGACCATTAACCCCGATCACTACGCCATCCGGCTTGCCGCTGCTCAGGATTATCAGCTGTTCTACGAGAAGGAGCTGCAATTCCGGCGCATGATGCGGTACCCGCCGTTCAGTGCCTTGGCGAACGTCCTTGTGCGGAGTGAGAAGCAGGAGGACGCCCTACGCATGAGCACGGAAATCGGCCGGCTCCTTGACCAGCCGAAGGAGCAGGTCAAAGTTCTGGGGCCTGCCGAGGCGCCGGTTCCACGGCTCAAGAACGAGTTCCGGTACCAGTTGCTGATCAAGAGCGGCAGCCGCAAAATCCTCAACGAAATCCTTCAGGGGCTGCGCCAGTACGCCGTACGAAACCGCTGGCCTGCCACCGCGCTTGTGATCGACGTCGATCCCCTCAGCCTGCTTTAAGGGTAGAGCCTGAGAGAGAATGAAGGCGTGACAGCGCCCTACCTGCTCGTAGAGGAAAACCTTCGCCGGGCGATGCGTTTCTATGGGACTACGTCGGAGCGGGCGGAAGTTCGGGAGATCGGCGGCGTGGAGATCGTGACCTCCGGGATGGACTTTGCGATGTTTAACCCGGCGATGCTCACCAGCCCGGTCGCGGAACGCAATGAGCTGGACCGCCGGATTGCTATTCCCGCCGTTCATTTCTCCCAGCGTCACTGCCGCTGGTCTTATTGGGTCTGCGAGGATCTCCTGGCGCCCCCGCTTCGGCGTGTGGCTAACGATTGCTTCGCTCGCCGCGGGCTCCGGCGTGTGCTCACAGTTCCGGGCATGCTGGCGGACGGCTTACGCCCGCCTGTTCGTCCGCTTCCGAAGATTGAGTGCCGCCAGACAAACGACGCCGCTACGCGTGCTGCCTTTGCCCACATCACGGCAATCGCCTTCGACTTACCGTTTCCTGCGACCCAGCAGATCTACGAGTCCGAACGAGGCTGGCGGGAAGATGATCTGATCGGCTACGTGGGCTTTGCGGATTCCCATCCGGTCTGCACGTCGGCCATTACGATTAGCAAGGAGGTCGTTGGCTTCTACTCGGTCGGCACGCTGCCGCTTTACCGGCGGCGCGGCTATGCGGAAGCTCTGATGCGCAACATCTACGACCAGGTTCGCTCGACGATCGGCCTGGAACGCATCGTACTCCAGTCTACGCCAGCCGGTCTGCGTTTGTATGAGCGAATGGGATTCAGGACGGTAACAAAATTTTCGATATACGTCAGTATGTGAATCAGAAGCGGCAACGGAGGCGGTTCGGAGTTTGAGCTGCCTTCTTGCCCCTTGGCTTTCCCTCCGCTACGCTGGCAGATGATGCAGCTTTCGGATATATTCCTCCGACTTGGAGAGGAGCCTTTCCGTGACCTACTTCGCTCGGTTTCGATGGGCAAGCTGAAGACGTATCAGCTTTACGACCGGATTAAGGTGCGGGCGCACCTCAACAAGCTCAACTCGGAGACCCTGCGAAAGGTGGCTCCCCGCCTTTGGTCGCGTCTGGAGGAGGGCGATAACGATCTGGCGATTGACCTCTCTCAGGCCATTCTGGTGTCTCACCTGGACATGATCATTGACGTGCTGAACTTTCTTGGCATCCCGCACGAGGACGGCTTCTTCGCAAAGGATCTGGATGCCTCGCAGTACCTGACGGAGGGCTGGCAGGAAAGAGCGTTTCAGCACTTCCAGGGCAAGTACAAGGATTCGATCCTGCTGTTCTACCTGAATCATTTGAACCTGGAACTCTCCAAGGAGCCCGTATTCTTCGCCGGTGCCGGAGCCGCGCAGCCCTAGGCATTCTGGCTGGCCGCCCCAACGGCGCTGTCCGAAATAATGCGCTGCGGGGCAGCCGGCGGCTAGAATAAGAGTTCACCTGCATGCTGGAATCCACGCTATCTGAACTGGAGGCCTCCGCCCTCGCGCGTATCAACGCGGCCACTAGCCCGGACCAGCTTGAACCTGTTCGGATCGAAGTCCTTGGACGGAAGGGTGCGCTTGCCCAGATCAGCAAGGACATGGGGAAGCTCGCGCCGGAGGAGCGTGCCCGTGTCGGAAAACTGCTGAACGCGGCGAAACAGACGCTGGAGCAGGCGCTGGATCGCCGTAAGGCGGAGTTTGACGCGATGGCGCTGCAGGCGCGGCTGGAGTCCGAGTGGGTCGACCTGACGGAGCCGGCGCCCGCGCCTCGTCCCGGGAGCCTCCATCCGGTCACCCAAATTCAGCGCGAGATCGAGGAGCTGTTCGTGTCGCTCGGCTTCACGGTACTGGACGGCCCGGAAGTCGAGACGGAGTGGCACAACTTTGACGCGTTGAATATCCCGCCGACTCACCCCGCCCGCGACATGCAGGATACCTTTTGGCTGACGGACGGGCACCTGCTGCGGACCCACACGTCGCCCGTTCAGGTGCGTGGCATGGAAAAGCTCGGCCCGCCGCTGCGGATGATCGCGCCCGGCCGCGTCTTCCGGAACGAGGAAGTGGATGCCTCCCACGAGCACACGTTCTATCAGCTCGAAGGGATGATGATCGACCGGGAGGTATCTGTAGCACACCTCATCTACTTCATGAAGACGCTGCTCAGCGCCATCTTCCGGAGGGAAGTCACGGTGCGCCTGCGGCCCGGATACTTTCCATTCGTCGAGCCTGGCTTCGAGCTGGACATCCAGTGCCTGATTTGTGGCGGCACCGGCTGCCCGGTATGCAAGTACGGCGGCTGGGTGGAGCTCCTCCCATGTGGACTGGTGCATCCAAACGTGCTGCGGATGAGCGGCATCGACCCCGAGGAGTGGAACGGATTTGCGTTCGGCCTCGGACTCACGCGGCTCGTCATGATGCGATACGGCATCGATGATATCCGCTTGCTGCAGAGCGGTGATCTGCGGTTCCTGACACAGTTCTAGAGGTGTTCGTCCCTTGAAGTTCTCCTACAACTGGATTCGTGAGCTTGTACCTGGGCTCGATGTAACACCGCAGGAGCTCGCCCGGCTCATCACAATGAAAACCGCCGAGAGCGAGGGCGTCGAGGAGGCCTGCCCTTGGCTCAGCGCCGTATGTGAAGCGCGGATTGTTTCCGTAGAGCCGATTGAAGGGTCTCGCAACGTGAAGGCTGTCGTCGAGACCGCGCGGTATGGAATGCGCACCGTAGTCTGCGGAGCGCCGAACTGCCGCCCGGGCATCCTGACGGCCTACGTTCCGGCAGGAGCCATACTGCAGGGCCGCGAAATCCGGAAAGCCGTCATTGCGGGCGTGGAAAGCGACGGTATGCTCGCCAGCGGAGCCGAACTCGGACTGAATCGGGAGCACGAGGGCATCCTCGAGCTGGTGGCCGGCGAACTGGAACGCTGCCGCCCGGACGGTGTGATCGAGATCGACAACAAGAGCATCACGCACCGTCCGGACCTTTGGGGGCACCATGGAATGGCCCGTGAGGTGGCTGCCATCACAGGGAAGCGCCTGCTCGATCCGGTGAATCTGGAAAAGGTGCCCGCTGACGATGCGGCAGTCAAGGTTTCCATCGAAGACTTTGAGCTTTGCCCGCGGTACAGCGCTCTCGTCTTTGCGAATGTTACGGTAAAGCCGTCGCCGCTTTGGTTGCAGCATCGCCTGGAAGTGATCGGGCTGAATCCCATCAACAACATCGTCGACGTGACGAACTACGTGATGGCGGAACTCGCTCAGCCGATGCACGCCTTCGACGCGGACAAGCTCCGTGGCAACACAATCTTTGTCCGGCCGGCAAAGGCGGGCGAGCAGGTGTACGCGCTGAACGGCGAGACGTACGAAGTCGGTCCTTCGAATCTCGTCATTGCAGACGCTAGCGGTCCCGTCGCTCTCGCCGGCGTAATCGGCGGCATGGAAAGCGCAATCAGCGATACGACGACGCGCATTGTCCTGGAAAGCGCGAATTTTAACGCGGCCAGCATCCGTAAGACTTCCGCCGCCTTGAAGCTGCGCACGGACGCTTCCATGCGATTCGAGAAGTCGCAGGATCCTGGGAATACGGTGCGGGCGCTGGCCCGGGCTGTCGAGCTGCTCGAACTCGTGTCGCCCGGCATCGCCCTTGTGGGAGGCCTTGCGGACAGCGGTCGCGAACTGGCCGCGCCTCCTCCCATCGAGCTGCCGCTTGCATGGCTCTATCGAAAACTCGGACGCGAACTCGAGACCGAGGAAGTGATTCGTATTCTCAAGAGTCTTGAATTCGGTGTATCCGAGGTTCGTCCGGGTGTTCTTTCCGTGACGGTGCCGAGCTGGCGCGCAACGAAGGATATCTCGATCAAGGACGATCTGGTCGAAGAAGTGGGCCGTATCATCGGATACGACTCGATCACACCCGCGCCGCCGATGGTTCCGAGTGTCGTCCCACCCCGGAATGAAGAACGGGAGTTTCACCATCAGGTCCGCGAATTCATGACGACGCAGGGCTTCACGGAAGTCTATAACTATTCCTTCGTCAGCGAGGAGATGGCGGCGGAGTTTGGCTTCGACGTTGACGCGCATTTGCGCATCGCCAATCCGATCGCTTCCGATCAGACGCTTCTGCGCACCAGTCTGCTGCCTGGGATCAGGAAGAACCTTCTCGAAAACAGCAAGCACTTCGAGTCGTTCCGCCTGTTCGAGATTGGGCGCGAGATTCACAAGCGCGAGGGCGGCCTTCCGGAGGAGGTGCCGCATCTGGTGGCGGCATTGTACAGCCGCAACGACGGTGTGGGAAATCTCTTTGAGCTGAAGCGGGTGGCGGAAGGGCTGATGCCGGGAGTAGAAGTGCGCGCTGTCGAAGCGCGTCCTTTTGAGCATCCCGCTCGTGTCGCCGGTCTTTGCTGGCAGGGCGTCGAACTGGGACGCCTGTTCGAATTTCATCCCTCGATGGTGGAGACCGGGCGTGCTGCAGTCCTCGATATCGATCTCGCAACCCTGTTTGCCAACCGGCCTCAGCAGAAACGTTACCGCCCGCTACGCCGTTTCCCCACCAGCGCTTTTGACCTCTCAGTGATTGCGGACGCCAGGAAGCCGGCTGGCGACATCCAGAAGCGCATGGCCCAACTGGCGGGCGAGTTCCTGGTGTCGGTCGAATTCCTCATGAAGTACGCAGGTCCCCCGCTGCCTGAGGGGTATAAGAGCGTTTCGTTCCGCCTCACGGTCGGCGCTCCGGACCGGACATTGTCGTCGGATGACGTTGCACAGATTCGGGCACGAGTCATCGAGGGCCTGCGGTCGAGCGGCTACGAGCTGAGAGTCTAGCTTCGCCCTCCTCGTCCGGGTGCAGGCAACGCGGCTGTGCTACACTCGTCGCGAATGAAAGTCCTGCTCTCCTTACTCTTTGCTTTATCTGCGTTCGGCGCGGATTCGCAATTCAACGGCCGCTGGGACATCAAAGTCTCCGATGAACCTCGGGGCCGAGCCTGGTGGCTCGAGGTTCAGGGGGCTGGGACACCGCAAATTCGGGGCAAGTTCGTAGGCGCCCCTGGCGGCCAGCTCGATGAAATCCCCGAGATTGCGGTGAAAGATTCGGAGCTGGTCTTCTCGTTCGAGCGAGTCTATCGCGGAGTTAGCGATAAACCCGTAAAGGCTACTTACCGCGCGCGGCTTTCCGGGGATAAGCTGATCGGGACCACAACGTTCGAGGGCAATCGGAGGGCGCCGATTCAGTGGGTCGGAATGCGTGCGCCGGAGCTGCCCGAGAAGGACGACGGCCGCTGGAAGAAGGGGAAGGTAATCGAACTTTTCAACGGCAAGGACCTCAGCGGGTGGTCGCCGGTTGCGCCGAACGGGCAGTTGCGTTGGGTTGTGCGAAACGGGCTGCTTGCCAATCTGGAAGGAGCAGGTGACATCGCATCGCATCAGAAGTTCATGAATTTCGACCTGCACGTGGAGTACAGGATCGAAAAAGGCAGCAACAGCGGCGTCGGGCTCCGTGGGCGGTATGAAGTTCAGATTTTCGACGATTATGGAAAGCCCCCGGCCAAGGGCGGCAACGGCGCCCTGTACAGCCGCATTGTGCCGAAAGTGAACGCCAGCAAGGCTCCGGGCGAATGGCAGACTCTCGACGTTCGCTTAATCGGGCGGGAAGTGACTGTAACGCTGAACGGACAGAAGATTATTGATCGCGGCATTATCGAAGGATTGACCGCGATGGCCACAGATCCTTACGAAGCGGAGCCGGGCCCGATTACGCTGCAGGGCGACCACGGAGCGGTACAGTTCCGCCGTATCGCAGTCACCCCGCTGACGCGTTAATGCTTACGCTTCCGCAATCGTGACAGTCTTCAGAGTGTCGCCTTGCTCAGTAGCGTCTACTACTTCCTGGCCGCTTGTCACCTGGCCGAACACCGTGTGCTTGCCATCAAGCCAGTCCGTCACGACGTGAGTGATGAAGAACTGGCTGCCGTTCGTATTCGGTCCCGCATTGGCCATGGATAGAGAACCAACCTTGTGACGGTGCGGGTTGCCCTCGAACTCGTCCTCGAAGCGGTAGCCCGGCCCGCCGCGCCCGGTGCCGGTCGGATCCCCGCCCTGAATCATAAAGTCTTTGATGACTCTATGAAACGTTGTGTTGTTGTAGAACCCTTCCCGCGCCAGAAACACGAAGTTATTAACCGTCTTCGGGGCTTCCTTCGCAAATAGTTCACAAACAATCGTGCCGCGGGATGTTTCAAACGTAGCGGTATAACGTTTGTTCGGATCGATCGTCATTGGAGGCGGTGACGCCCATTGTTTCGCCATGAGGCTCCTTCCCTAATCAGTCTACGACAGTGTTCGCCCGCAGATATCTTTCCTGGCGCCTTGCCGATTTACGGAGGCGAAGGCATTTGTTTCTGAAGATTGGATTGCGGTGCAATTTGCGAGTCGTCAGTGGCGAACGCCTGTGTGAAAGTCAAGGATCGCGCGCTGGATCCGGTACTCGTACTTTGCGTTTGCCTGCTGAATGGCTGCCGACGTCACTGCCAGCTGGGCCTGGCTTAACTCCACGATGGAGCTGAGCCCGAGCTCGTACCGCGACTGGGCCAGGTCCAGCGCCTGCCTTGCCTGCTCGAGCAGGCGTGCCGTCAGGTGAACGCGTTCCTCCGCTGTGTTCACGTTTAGCAGTGCCACGGTCACGTCTCGCACAATCTGTCTTTCGAGATCCTTTCTTCGTTCCTCGGCGGCCCGGGCCTTCAGAAGTGCTTCTTCCTGGCGGGCCTTGAACATGCCTCCATTTAAGAACGGCAGCGACACCGTGACCCCGCCGGCCGCATAATTGCTGCGCAGCGCGGATGCCCCCTCAGGGATCAGACCCGCCGATGCGACTGCGGAGATTGTGGGATAATTTAAGGCTTTTTCCGCCTTTGCGAATCTCGCCGCCGCCTCTGCCTCGAGCGCCAGAGCCTGGAGGTCCGGACGCTCCCGGAGCGCCGTGGCGATCAGCTCGTCCTTCGAGAGAGGCTCGATCTTCAGAGGTTCGTCGACCAACTCAAACTCAGGGGCGTTCGTATATCCGAGGGCGGCAGCCAGATTTGCGCGCGCCGCCCTTCGCTCATTTTCGGCGGTAATCAGCAGCAGGTTGCCCTCTTCCAGGGCTACATTGGCGAAAGTCACGTCAAGGCCGGATTTGAGGCGGGCTTCAGCGAGCGCATTGACCTGATCGGCGCTCAATTGTCTGCTTGCAACTGTTTCCTGCGCGACGTGCATAACTGCATCGGCTCGCAATGCGGAGAAATAGGCGCGAGCAACATCCAGAAGCACCTGACTGCGGACGGACCGCGTCAACTGGTCTTTTGCCTGAGACTGCATCCGGGCGCTGGCGACCAGATGAGACGTGCGCCCGAAGTCGTGCAGAGTCTGGGTGACAGTCACTCCACTGGACAAACGGGAGTAGATTACCGGATTGTTGATCGCTCCCGCGGCGAGGCGTGTATTCTCCGGCGCCGCGGCCCCGGTGAAGCTTCCTGTTACGGTGGGGTACCGGGAGGAAGCGTGCTGCGCCGGGACCTGAGCGGCTGCCATCGCGGTGAAGCGGGCGGCGTTGATTAAAGGATGATTCCGAAGGGCGATCTCTTCGGCCTGCTGCAGCGTGAGACGCTCGCGGACTTGCGCGGCCGCCATCGTGCCAAGAAGAATGAAGGCAAGACGCAAAAACTTCATTGGATCCCTCCGGCGTAGCGTTTCCTGTATGCCAGAAGGAACGCGGCGGGGACAACGAAGATGGTCTGAACGACCGAGAAGGTCAGGCCGCCGATAATGGCCTGTGCAAGCGGGGCGTAGCTTTCGCTTCCAGTTCCTAACTTCAGCGCCATTGGCAGCAGGCCGATGACGGTCGCAAGCGAGGTCATCAGCACCGGGCGCAGCCGGACTCGGCAGGCCTCGGCCACGGCGCGGCCTACGGGCAGTCCATTCCGGATCAGCCGGTGGGTAAACTCCACGATCAGGATGCTGTTCGATACCACGATTCCCACCATCATCACGACACCCATCAAAGACTGCACGTTCAGTGTAGTGCCTGCGCTATATAGCAGGAGCAGTACGCCGGTCAGGCCAGGGGGCACGGCCAGCAGAATGATCAGGGGATCGAGGAAGGAGCGGAACTGAGCCACGAGAATCAGATAGAGCAGCGCCAGCGCGAGCAGCAAGCCAAATCCGAAGCTGCGGAACGAGTCGCGCATGCCTTGCACCATCCCGCGCAGCGTAACCCGAATTCCTTCCGGAAGTTCCGTCCGGGCGATAATTCTCTCAATGTTGTCGGCGACCTTGCCGATATCCTCGCCTTCCAGCCCGACATAGACGTCGATCACCCGGCGCAACTGATAGTGGTCGACCTCCGTCGGCGCGTCCAGGCGGCGGACCGAGGCTACGGAGCTCAGGCGCACAGGCTTCGGACGCCCCGGCGCGCGCAGTGGAATGTTGGTGAGATCGAGAATGCTCTGCACCTGATTCTCGGGGTATTGCACGGTAAGCAGGTAGTCGTTGCCAGTCCTGTGGTCCACCCAATAGCTGGGCGCGATCATCTGGTTTGAGGTGAGCGCGGTGATCACGTTGCTGACCACCTCGCGCTGCGTCAAACCCATTTGACTTGCGCGATAACGGTCAATGTCGACCTTCAAAGCAGGGTAGTCGACATCCTGAGGAATGTAGACTTCGCTAACGCCGGGAAGGGCTGCAATATCCGCGGCGAGTTTCTCGGCTGTTCCGTGAGCCAGCCGAAGATCGGAACCGCTGACCTGCACGTTGATCGGAGCAGGCAGTCCGAGGTTCAGAACGGCGTCGACCAAGCCGCCAGAGCGGAAATAGGCGCTGAGATGCGGTAGTTCGTTGCGCAGCCGCTCGCGAATCCGCTTCATATATTCGTAGCTGCCTGCCTTGTGCCCCTCCTTGAGGCTGATCTGTACGAAAGCGGTGTGCTGCGCAGAGTTCGTTGTGTAGATGGAAGAGAAGCCCGGGGTGACACCGATATTCGAAACGATCATTCCCAGATCCTCAGTTGGAACAACATCACGGATCAGGTTCTCGACACGCTCCACTTCCTCAGAAGTATTTTCAAGTCTCGTGCCGGAAGGCGCCTTGAGGTTGATGACAATCTGGCCTTCGTCGGTTCGTGGAAAGAACGAGACGCCGAGAAGCGGATAGAGCAGCAGGCTTATGCAGAAGATCGCCGCACTCAAGAAGAGAATGAGCGATGGCCTTCGCAGCGCGAGGTCCACCGCAGTGGAGTAGCGGTCGAGCATCCTCTCAAAGGCCTGATTAAACCAGCGGTTGAATTTCGTCCCCCAGGAGAGATGCGTCTCTGCTTCCTTGTGCTTATGGTGGCCCTTGAGAAACCTCGCGCAGAAAAGAGGCACCACCGTCATTGCGACAAAGTAGGAAGCGAAGAGGGAAATAACGACGGCCAGCCCCAGCGCCGAGAAGAGGAAACGGCTCACTCCGTGCAGGAATGTCACAGGAAAGAAGACGACCGCCGTCGTCAGTGTAGCTGCAAGAACGGGCAGTGCGACCTCCGATCCGCCTTTCTCCGCCGCCTGTAGAGGATCTTCCCCCTTTTCCAGGTGACGATAAATGTTCTCGAGCACGACGACGGAGTTGTCGATCAGTCGCGAAAAGGCCAGAGCGAGCCCGCTGAGGACCATGGCGTTGATTGAACTGCCGCCCATGGCGAGCACAATGAACGTCGTCAGTGCCGACAGCGGAATGGAGAGGCAGACCCCTAAAGTCGCGCGGAAGCTGCCAAGGAAGATCAGAATCATCAGAGACGTGAGAAACAGTCCAATTGCTCCCTCGTGCACCAGAGTCTTAATGGCCTTCTTCACGAATTGCGACTGGTCAAAGACCACGCTGGTCGTGAGATTGCCGGGGACATCGAGCAGGTTGGCGACAGCGTTCTTGACACCATCCACGAGACGAATGGTGTTCGTGTTGCCGCCCTGTTTCAGGATCGGCAGATAGACCGAGGGCTGGCCGTCGACGCGTACGATGTTGTTCTGGATCTGCTGGGCGTCCATGGCCTTGCCGACGTCGCCCACGAGCACCAGACCGCTTGGCGCTGCCTTCAGCGGGATTCTCGAAATGTCCTCGATCGTGTCGACCTGACTGTTCGTGTAGAGGCTGTAGCCCAGCGGCCCAATACGGACGTCGCCAGCCGGGAGAATGAGATTGTTCTCATTCACGGCCCGGACCACATCCATCGGGCTCAGTTGGTGAGCCTCCAGCTTCAAAGGGTCGACGTAAACCATGATCTGCCTGTAGCGGCCGCCGAATGGCTGCGGGACGGAGGCGCCCGGAACGTTCGCCACCTGGTTCCGGACCGTGTACTGCGCCAGGTCCCGCAACTGAGTCTCAGACATGCCTTCGCCCTTCAGGGTGATCAGGCAGACGGGCAGGCTCGAGGCGTCGAACTTCAAAACGACCGGGGGCAGAGTACCGGGCGGAAGCCTGCGCAGGTTGGCCATGGCGAGGTTGGAGATGGCTGTGACGGCAGAGTCTGCATCCGTGCCCGGCTGAAAATAGATCTTGATGAGGCTGACGCCGGGGAGCGAGCGGGATTCGATATGCTCGATGTTGCTGGCAAGCGTGAAGAAACGCTCAAAGCGGCCGGTGATGTCGGCCTCGATCTGCTCGGGCGGCATTCCGGAAAAGAACGTGGCCACCACGACGACTGGAATGTTGATTGCCGGAAAGAGATCGACCGGCATCCGTGCGAGGCTGGTCGCTCCGACGATTGCGAGCACCAGACAGATGACGATGATGAAGTAAGGATTCCGGATAGCAAATCGAGACATCAGTGCACCGCCTCCGCTTTTGCTCGCTGGCTGCCCGCCAGCGGCTTCGGGTCTACCAGGAGGCCGGCTCTGAGCCTGTTCCTGTTGCCGACGACGACACGGTCGCCTTCGGCCAGTCCGGAAAGGATCTCAATCATGTCCGGCGTTTGCATTCCGGTGTCGACTTTCCGCTCTTCCAACCGGTTTTCCGAATTGACAAGCCACACTGAGGCGCCAACTCCGTGTCCTGAGACAGCCTGAATCGGAACGGCAAGAACGTCGTCTCTTCGCTCGAAGCGGAGCCTGGCGTATCCATACATTCCAGGCATGAGGGCCTGGTCCGTGTTCGGCAGATCAACCTCTGCCAGCATTGTGCGCGTGGAGGCGTCCAGCGCTCCCGAGAAACGGGAGATGCGGCCATGGAAGATACGGTTGAGCGAATCGACCCTGATTTCTACCGGCGTGCCGACCCGGATCCGCCCGGCGATCGATGCCGGTACGGGAAGGACGAACCGCAGACGGTCGATCGCCGAGATTCGGACGATGGGCAGCGCTTGAATATGGGACGTCGTGCCAGCCTGAATCATGGCGCCGGGATCGCCCAGCCGCTGCGTAACCACTCCGGAGAACGGAGCAGTCATTCGCAGGTAGCCAGCAAGCGTATCGATCCGTGCTTTGTTGGCTCTCGCGATCCGTACCTGCTCTTCGGTCACCGCCAGAGTCGCTTTTGCGGCCTGCAATTGCGATTCGGCGTCCTGAAGCCGCGCTGCGGCGTCGTCGATTTCCTGTTGGGCGATCAGATTTGGCCGCGCCTTCATCACAGCGGCGAGCCGGTTGTAGGAAATCTCCTTGATCCGGCGTGCATTTTCCATGCGGCGGACTTCGCTTCTGGCTCGCTCGACCTCCAGCTCGGCGCGCTTGAGCGCCGCCGCTGCCTGGCTCACGTCCTGGGCCATTTCGGGAACTTCCAACTCAGCAATCAACTGGCCCTTTTTGACGCGGTCGCCGACGTCCACGTAGATGGCTTTCAGATAGCCGGAAACCTTCGCGTAGATCGCGACTTCCTGCTGCGGTCTGAACTCAGCGCTCAATTCGAGGTCGCGGCCCAGGTCCTGGCGCTTCACTTCGACCACCCCGACGGGCGTGGCCTTCTCTTGAACGACTGGCGCTACATTCGCTGATGTGGCGCAAGAGATCAGCATTCCAAGCGCCAGGCATACGCCTGCTGATAAGGCCTCCGCTTTTCGATTTTTCTGCATTGCTCCTCACCGGCGGGCGCGGCGAGGTCGCCGCGCAGAGGCGTAGGTAGAGGGGAACTCCTTTACCGCCATAGCCAGTATCCCTTGGCTGGTCCCGGCGGCAGTTCCTGAAAAGACCGGAGAATTGTCGAAAATGATAGGGAAGCAGAGCGTTGGATGACCGGATTTTCTTCATACTTCAAACGGCCCTATCGGACCTGGACCGTCTTTTCGATCGCTTCCTGCTGCCTGCTGAGCCTCATGCTGCTTCCGAGCCTGACCGCCCTGCGAAGGAGCCAGGAGATCTACCACGAAATCAGGCGGATGCAGGGGGATGAGAAGCGGAACCGGCTCCTGGTGGAGCAGCTTTCGCGGAACCTCTACCTCGTCAGCATCGTCCTTCGCGAGTTCCTGCTGGACACTTCTCCCGAGGTCGAAGCCGATTATCTCAACAGAATCATTCGCCTCCGGTCCGAGATTCAGGAGCAGGTGTCGGAGCTGGAGAAGACGAGCCATCTTGAAGACCGGTCGCCACTGGTCCGGCTGAGGCGGGAGATCGATACGTACTGGGAATTCATGCTGCCGGTCCTCCACTGGACTCCCAAGGAGCGGGCGGAGCGGGGTACGTACTTCTTGCGGGAGGAGCAGCGGCCGCGGAGACAATCCATCCTTGCCATCTCTGATGAGGTGAGGCGTCTGAACGAAGCTTTCTATGAGCAGCAGTATGAGGCAATCAATCTCAGCGAGCGGGAGTTCCGGGGCGATGTTCAAAGCGTGATGGGCTTCGCTTTTGTCTCCGGTTTGCTCGTTGCGGGCGCCAGTATTCTGCGAATCGCGTGGCTCGAGAAGCGATTCGTCGAGCAGCATGAGGAAGCGAAGAGGAGGAGCGAGGAGCTTCGCCATCTTTCGATGAAGCTTAGGCACGCTCAGGAAGATGAGCGCAAGGAGATTTCACGCGAGCTGCACGATGAAGTGGGCCAAAAGCTGACGGCGCTGCGGATGGAGCTGGGGAGCCTCGGACGGCTGCGCTTTACGCAGGATGGGGAGTTTGCAGAACGGCTTGAAGAGGTGAAGCTGCTGGCCGAGCAGAGCTTGCGATCCATCCGCGACATCGCGGCCGGTCTGCGTCCTACGATGCTGGATGACCTGGGACTTCAGCCCGCCCTGCAGCGTCAGGCGCGCCAGTTCAGCCGCCACACCGGAATTCCCGTCGTGACGGAAGTGCGCGGGGAGATCGCCAATCTGCAGGAGCGGCACAAGGTCTACATTTATCGCATCGTGCAGGAGAGCCTGACGAACTGCGCCCGGCACTCGGGAGCCAAGCGAATCAACATTGTCCTCGAAGGGAATCCGGACGGCGTGAATCTCCTCGTGGAAGATGACGGCGTGGGATTCGACCGCACCCGGCAGCGGTCGGGCATCGGCTTGATCGGAATCGAGGAGCGTGTGCGGGAGCTCAGAGGCTCGCTCGAAGTCGAATCCCGGCCGGGCGAAGGGACTCGCATAAGAGTTCATATTCCATGGAGCAGTGAGAAGTGGCGAACAGAATCCGCGTGATCCTTGCTGACGATCACGATGTACTGCGCAAGGGGGTCCGTTTTCTCCTTGCCGAAGACGCTCACATTGAGATTCTTGCCGAGGCAGCAGATGGACGCGAGGCGGTTCGGCTGGCAGAAGAGCTGCATCCGGATGTGGTGATCATGGACATCGCGATGCCGCATTTGAACGGCATCGAGGCAGCGGAAAAGATCACTCGAAAGTGCCGCAACGTCGGCGTCATCATCCTCAGTATGTATTCGGATGAGGAGTACATCGTGCGTGCTCTGGCGGCTGGGGCGAAGGGCTATCTGATGAAGGATGCCGCCGAACCGGACATGCTGCGGGCGGTTCGGGCTGTTGCGGCCGGAAGGACATTTTTCAGTCCTTCTGTTGTTGAGATTCTGCTGGACGATTACGTACAGCGGCTGCAGCGGGAAGGACTTCAAGACTCCTATGATCTGCTGACGGAGCGGGAACGCGAAGTGCTCCAGTTGCTTGCGGAAGGAAAGACGAATAAGGAAGTCGCATCCCTCCTTGATCTTGGCGTTTCCACAGTGGAAACGCACCGGCTGAATCTCATGCAGAAGCTGGGCCTGCACAACACTGCTGAGCTGGTCCTCTACGCAGTGAAGAAGAAAATCCTGAAAGTGTAATTTGAGGAAACAGCTGGCCTCCCGCACAGAAACAGTCTGTACCAGACAGCGTCGAACGAGTAGGGAGAAGCCGATGGCTGTTCTGGTTCTGCTCGCGATGCTATTCCTTCCCATCGCGGTGGGCCAACAGGCGGAGATGCCGCTGACAAACGACGCCATCGCTCGTATGGCCGAAGCAGGCATTCCTGAGAGCACCATCGTCCTCTCCATACGCACGGCGGTGCGCGAGGGGAACGTGAAATTCGACGCTTCTCCAGATGCTTTGATCGCGCTCCGCCGGGCTGGGGCCACGTCCAACGTCCTGAACGCGATTTTACGGGCCGCGGCGCAGGCCCGTGCGGAGCGGCCGCCAGCGCAAATCGAGGCAGGAGAGCTTGCGGGCTTGCCTTTGGC
>CALGAR010000021.1 GCA_937959285.1 uncultured Bryobacterales bacterium | reverse complement strand
CCGGGCAAGCTTCCATCCTTTGGCAAGCGTAGGGTTGATCGTCTGAGCATCTGCGCCGATGTCGCCGCGAATTACCCGTCCGTTACGCCGGATCTGTTCGTACACCGTCCTGACGATGTTGCTCGGCGCGGCGAACCCGATACCTTCATTGACACCGGATTGCGTAAGGAGCAGCGTGTTGATGCCGATCACTCGACCCTGAGTATCGATCAAAGGTCCGCCGCTGCTGCCCGGATTAATGGGGGCATCCGTCTGGATGTAGATCATGGTGTCGTCAGCTCGGAGTTGTCGCGCTTTGGCGCTTACGACTCCCATGCTGACCGAATTCTCCAGTCCGAGCGGGCTTCCCAGCGCCAGTACAAGCTGCCCTTGCTCGACAGTTTCCGAATCGCCCAACTCCAGCGCTGGAAGATTCTTGGCCGGGATCTTCAGAACGGCAAGATCTGTTTCGAGATCGATGCCAACGATGTCGGCGCGCAAGCGCCGTCCTTGCGGGCGGATGATCGAGCGGTTCTTCGGGCTCTCTTCGTCCATGCTCGAGGGAAGGAGCACCTGGATCCGTTCGGCGCCAAGGATCACGTGGGCGTTGGTGATGATGTAGCCGTTCGGATCCACAATCACTCCGGATCCGCTGCTTTGCTGGCGGGTTGTCAGGGAACTCGGGTCCTCTTCGTCGTCTAGCGGGCGGTATCCAATTGCAAGCACTTTGACGACTGTCGGGCTAACCCGTTTTGCAAGTGCTTGAAATGCCGTACTGATCTGTTCAAGCTGTGTCTGTTCGCGGCGCTGCTCTGCGGATTGGGCGGAGGCGGGAGAAAGGACCAGGATAAGGCAGACGGCTGCTGCCAACCTCCCCGGGCGACCCTTACTACTCATCTGACTTTCATTGTATCTCCGGCGATCGACCGAATTTTGAATCTTTTGCAGCCTTTGATACCTTAGTTGCCATCATGAAGCGACGGACTTTCCTCCAGGTTTCCTCTGTTGTTGCCGGCGCCGGCGCGCTTTCCGCCGATGCCCCGATGCCGATGGCTACTCTTGGCAAGAGCGGTTTGAAGGTTTCGCGGTTCTGCCTCGGCGGGTACCACATGGCCGTTCGCGGAGAGGAGGAGGCAATCCGGATTATCCACCGGGCCATCGACCTCGGCGTCAACTTCTTCGACAGCGCGAACCACTATCACAAAGGTAAGAGCGACGAGATCTATGGCAAAGCTTTGAGCGGAGGGCTCCGGCAGAAAGTGCTGCTGATGTCGAAAGCGCAACTGCGGGACCGGGATAGCGCCATGCATCAACTGGAGGAGACGCTGACACGCATGAGGACCGACTACCTGGATCTGTGGCAGTGCCACGAAGTGAGCACGCAGGAGGAAGTGGACAAGATTCTTGGTCCCGGTGGCGCGCTCGAAGCCTTTGTTCGAGCCAAGGAGCAGGGGAAGGTACGGCACATTGGGTTTACAGGGCATCACGATCCCGCGGTCCACAAGCGCCTGCTCGAGTCCTTCGACGGGTGGGAGACCGTGCAAATGCCCGTGAATCTCATCGATCCGCACTACCTCAGCTTCATCCGAAACGTACTGCCGGAAGCGCGGAAGAGAGGGCTGGGGGTGCTCGCCATGAAGACAAACGGCATGGGAAGCATCGGGAAGCATCGGATTGCATCCATTTCCGAATGCCTGCGGTTTGCCTGGAGCCAGGACGTCGACACGGTAGTGTCGGGTGTCGAAACAGTCGGCCAGCTTCTCGAAAACGTAGGAATCTGCAAGACGTTCCAGCCCATGTCGAAGCAGGAGATCAGCGTTCTGCTGCACCGCACGAAGCAGGGGCCGACGGGCTCGAAGGTAGAAAACTACAAGAAGAAGGAGAACGCCTCAATGACTCATAAGGAGCACCGCGACGGTGAGCCGGCCTAAGGTCTGGCGCCCCAAGCCGGTACGAGGCAATTAGGGCTCGGGGATGTGGAGGAGGCCAAGCTGGAAATTCTCCACCTCCCCTGCCGATCCCAGGCGGAAGTTCGCAGTGATCAGCCCGCTGGCGTGCTTGAGCTGACCTTTGCCTCCCTCGACACGGTATGTGATGGCCCCCCGGGTTTCATTCGGCTCCGGCCCCTGTTCGATTTTCCCCGGCGTAAACGTCACAAACCGAATACTAGGCCCCTCCTCTCCGAACTGAATCTCACCTTCCTCTTCGAAGGTGTCGTTGTCCTTCATCCGGACTCTTGATTCAAATTCCGCGAACCCGCCGGTTACCGGCTGTAAGGCTCCCCGGACGCCCTCTTCGTCAATCGTTGTCTGGATGTGGCAGCTCTCTCCTGCCGCCTTTATGCGAAACCGCCCTGACCCCTCCGGTTCCGGCTCGGCTTGTCCTTTAAATCGCACGCAGTACAAGAGTTCGGCCATTCCCTGGGCTCCTCCCGCTGATTGTACCTATTCGCCTCGTGACAGTCCGGCATCCTATAATCGGAGACACATCCGATCATCGGAAACTAAACTCTTTTTTTATGGAACGTATCATGCGACCGTTTTTGCCTGCTCTCCTTTCGGTGTCGCTTCTGCCGCTTTCCATGAATCCTCTTCTGGCGGCGGACGCCGACGCGATCAAATTATTCAAGCCTCTTCCTGCCGTGATGGAATCCTCTTCCAATCCCATTACGGAAGCGAAAGTGAAGTTGGGGCGGGTGTTGTTCTACGACACGCGCCTTTCGACGAATAATGATGTGTCCTGCAACTCCTGCCATAGCCTGGACAAGTATGGCGTGGACGGCTTGCGCTTCTCGGTAGGGCATAAGAAACAGACCGGCGACCGCAACGCTCCCACCGTCTATAACGCCGCCGGACATTTCGTGCAGTTCTGGGACGGCCGCGCTCCAAATGTGGAGGAGCAGGCAAAGGGGCCTGTGATGAATCCTGTGGAGATGTCGATGCCGTCCGAGGCGGAAGTCGTGGCTCGGCTCAAACGCAGCAAGGAGTACGTTGAGATGTTCCGCGCCGCCTTCCCAAGTGAGAAGGATCCGGTGACGTTTGACAACATGGCGAAGGCGATCGCTGCCTTTGAGCGGAAACTCGTGACTCCTTCCCGCTGGGACCGCTACCTGAAGGGAGACAAGACGGCGCTCACCGCCGCAGAGCAGGAAGGTTTCCGCCAGTTTGTGAACGCCGGCTGCGCTTCCTGCCACTCCGGAGCCTACGTTGGCGGAACGATGTTTCAGAAGGTAGGGCTCGTGAAGCCGTGGCCGAATACGAGCGATCCCGGCCGGTTCCGCGTGACAAAGAAGGAAACAGACAAGATGATGTTCAAAGTTCCTTCGCTTCGGAACATTGCCAAGACCGGTCCGTACTTCCATGACGGCAGCGTCACCAGTCTCGAAGAAGCCGTGCGGCTCATGGCCGAGCACCAGACCGGTAAGAAGCTTGAGCCGGCTGCCGTGAAGTCCATCGTCGCATGGTTGAACGCGCTGACAGGTGAAATCCCGACTGAATACATCGCCAAGCCTACCCTGCCCCGATAGCGCTGCCGTAAACTGAAGGCAGGCATGCATCGCCGACATTTCTTACGGGCCGTGGCCGGAGTTCTTTCCGCGCCATGGCCCGGGTCCTCTGCTTCAGACCCAATGAATCGCCCTTTGATTCGCCCTCGCGTACTGCGTCCCGGTGATACCGTGGGCCTCATCACCCCGTCCACCTACGTGGCCGATCCCGACCGGTTGCTCCTGGTTCAGCGGACCATTGAATACTTCGGCTTGAAGGCAAAGATGGGGAGGTTTGTTGGCAAGCGGGCCGGCTACTTGGGCGGATCCGTGGAGGAGCGGCTTGAGGACCTCCACGATATGTTTCGCCATCCTGAAGTCCGCGCCGTCTTCGCAGTGCGAGGCGGCTACGGATCTCCTCAATTGCTGGATCGCATCGACTACAACCTGATCCGCTCCAATCCCAAAATCTTCCTCGGCTACAGCGACATCACCGCCCTCCATCTGGCCATGCATAAGATGACCGGCATGGTGACGTTCCATGGCCCTGTGGCCTTGTCGCAATTTACGGGATACACCCAGGAGCACTTCCGCAAGGCGCTCTTCCAGACCGGACCTCTGGGCGCGCTGACCAATCCAAAGGAGTCGAATCGGCTTCGTCCCGACCATCTGCTTCGTACGATACGGCCGGGTAAGGCGCGGGGACGGCTGATTGGCGGCAATCTGACGCTGATTTCGACGACAATGGGGACTCCTTACGAGATCGACACCCGCGGAAAGATTCTTTTCCTCGAAGACGTCGGCGAGTATCCCTACAGCATCGACCGCATGCTGACGCAGCTGCGGCTCGCCGGGAAGCTGGAGGCGGCTGCGGGAATTATCATCGGCGAGTGCGCCGATTGTCCGCCGCGCGACGGCAAGCCGTCCTTCGAGTCGTCGTTTTCTCTGGGGGAAGTTTTGGACCGAATTCTGGGTTCCCTTCGAATCCCTGTCATTTCCGGCATGACCATTGGACACACGGCCGATCAGCTCACGCTCCCTCTCGGGGTGATGGCCACTCTCGACGCAGATGCCGGCGTGCTCACCATTGAGGAACCCGCCGTAGAAGCTGCCTAGATAGAGCCTGCCTGGATCAGGACGCCCAGAGCATTCGAATTAGCAACACCACCAGCAGCACAGGAACCAAAGCGATCGCGAAAGTGGCAATCGCAACCAGCATCAAAAAGAAGATGTCCCCGGCATGGCTATGCGTCCCATGGACGGTGTTCCGGAGGATCTGGAGATTGCGGCTGTTGGCTTTGAAGGCGAAGTCAAAAATCGTCCCCAGGATCGGGATGGCGCCGAAAATCGAATCCACCCCGACGTTGACCAGCATTCGTACCACTGTGGCTTTCGGGATTCCGAGCTGAACAGCGCGGACGATAATCGCCATGGAGACAAGGCCCGACAAGCCGTCGCCCAAGCCAGGGATGAGTCCGATTAAGGGATCAAGTCCGAAGGACCGGCGGCCGACCGGAATGGCCCGGTCCATCAACCACGCCAGGCGTTCCATCCAGGGGTCAATCTCGCGCTGAGCCACTGCGTCTACTCCTTTTATCAGTATGGCTGTGCGGACGTGATCACTGCGGAGAGATGTGCTACGAATGAAACATGCTCCGTTTTGTGATCGCCGTTCTCCTGCTGTCACCGCTCGTGCACGCCGCGGAACAACCCGTCGAATTGCTCTGGCCGAACGGTGCTCCGGGCGCCATCGGACAAGAAGACGCCGACCGTCCGAAGATAACGATCTACCTGCCGGAAGCCGAACGCGCCGCCGGCACGGCAGTCATCGTATGCCCCGGAGGCGGGTATGGGGCTCTTGCGATGGATCACGAGGGGCGGCAGATTGCGCAGTGGCTGAATTCCTTGGGGGTGGCTGCCTTCGTGCTTCAGTACCGCATCGCACCCAGGTACAAGCATCCCGCGCCTCTCAATGATGTCCAGCGCGCCATCCGCCTCGTGCGATCCCGCGCGGAGAAGTATAAGGTTTCACCCAATCGCATTGGAGTCTGGGGATTCTCGGCCGGAGGACATCTGGCCTCTACTGCCGCCACGCACTTTGACGGCGGGCAGCCGAACGCTCCCGACCCAATTGATCGCGTCAGTTCCCGCCCGGACTTCGCAATCCTTGCCTACCCTGTCATCACGCTCTCGGGCGACTACGTACACAAAGGTTCACGGAGAAATCTTCTAGGCGAGAATCCGGATACCGCTCTGGTTGACGATCTGTCAAACGAAAAGCGTGTCACTTCGCAGACACCGCCAACGTTTTTGTTCCACACAAATGCGGATACCGGAGTTCCTCCTGAGAACAGCGTGCTGTTCTATCTGGCTCTAAGGAAAGCGGGGGTGCCGGCCGAACTGCACATTTACGAGCAGGGACGCCACGGGGTCGGGCTTGCTCCCACCAATGCCGTCCTCTCTTCCTGGGCGGACCGCCTAGCCGACTGGCTGCGAGTGCGTGGAATGCTCCGGTAGCATTTCACTCTAGAATAGTGGTTTGGGGCAATCTCTCCGTTTTGAAATCGTGGCTCGATGCCCCCACACAGGGGCACGGGCCGGTCTCCTGCATACTCCTCACGGAACCATCGAAACACCGGTCTTTATGCCTGTCGGCACGCAGGCGACCGTGAAAGGGCTGACGCAGCGGGAACTTCTGTGCGACCTGGACGCGAAGATCATTCTCGCGAACACCTACCACCTTTATCTGCGTCCCGGACATGATTTGATCCAGTCATTCGGCGGCCTTCACAAATTTATGAACTGGCCGCGAGCCATCCTCACGGATTCCGGAGGTTTCCAGGTTTTCAGCCTGAACGGTCTGCGCCGCGTGAAGGAAGAGGGAGTGCTCTTCCGCTCGCACTTGAACGGCGATCCCCACCTGTTTACGCCTGAATCCACGGTCGATGTACAGCTTGCGCTCGGTAGCGACATCATGATGGTTCTCGACGAGTGCTTGCCCTATCCAGCGACTTACGAGGAGGCATCCGCTTCCACGGATTTGACTGTTCGCTGGGCCCGTCGAGCTTTCGCTCATTACCGCCAGCGGCAGAACGAAAGAGAGATCCGGCAGGCGCTCTTTCCGATCGTGCAGGGGTCGATGTTTTCGGACCTGAGGAGGCGCTGTGCAGGGGAGCTTCGGGAATTGGATGCCGAAGGTTATGCGATCGGCGGATTGTCGGTCGGCGAGCCGCGGGAGCTGAGCATGGAGATGGTGGAGGCGGCGACCCCTCTTCTGCCCGAGGATCGTCCGCGCTATGTCATGGGCGTGGGCATGCCGGACGAGCTGCCGGAGTATGTCGCGCGAGGCATAGATATGATGGACTGCGTGCTGCCGTCGCGCAACGCCCGCAATGGATATCTGTTTACGAACAATGGTCGGATTGTCATTAAGCAGGCACGCTATCGGGATGACAACCGACCTTTGGATGAGTCCTGCGAGTGCTATACCTGCCGCAACTACTCACGTGCTTATCTGAGGCACTTGTTCCAGGCGAAAGAAATCTTATTTTCAACGCTTGCCACGCTCCACAATCTGCATCATTACCTTGACAGGATGCGGCGGATGCGTCAGGCTATAGTGCTTGGGGTATTCACGACCTTTCTGGAGGCTGTGCGTTCCTCGAAGGCGGACGAAGTCTGAGTACATTGGTCCGCCACTCGGTGGTAACTCAATCACAACGTGCAAAACTATCGCTAGATCGCCCTCCGTCAGGGCCTACGCCTAAGGGTAATCGTGCTACTGAATCTGATCGTTTTCCAGCAGCCCAGTCCAGTCAACCAGTTGGTGGGCTTCCTGCCGATTCTGCTAATCTTCGCGATCTTCTACTTCCTGCTCTTCCTGCCCATGCAGCGCCAGCGGAAGCAGCAACAGAAGATGCTGGCTGAGCTGAAGAACGGAGATACTGTGGTAACAACCGGAGGGATCGTGGGGACCATCGTCACAATCAACAACGATGATACTCTGATACTTCGAGTCAAGCCGGACAACCTCAAGCTGCAGGTGGCGCGCAACGCGGTTTCCGGCCTGGTTACCGAAGAGAAGCAATAAGCGTTATTCGTCGAGTCTGAGCATGCAAAAGAATCTGAAATACAAGTGGGCTACGATCGTCATTACGATTCTCATCTGCCTGTACGGCATTATCGGCCTGCCGAAGAGCAAGGATGAACTGGTAGCCAATTGGAATCGCAACATCCGCCTTGGACTGGATCTGAAGGGCGGCAGCCACCTGGTCCTTCAGGTTCAAGTGCAGGACGCATTCAAGGCGGAAGCGGACCGGGTCATCGAGCGGATCAAAGAAGATTTGCGAGGAGCAGGTATCAACTACGTTGCGATGGACCGCAACGATCCGAACTCGATCGAAACGGCGGACCAGATTCAAATCAACATCAAAGGCATACCTTCAGAGCGGGCAGGCGATTTCCGCCGGATCATCTCCGAGGAGTATCAGGCCTGGAATCTGACGCCGGTAAACTCTACGGACTACCGGATGACGATGAAGCCGACCGAAGCCATCGCCCTCCGCCGCGATACGGTAGAGCGCAGCATGAGGACGATTGAGAGCCGCATTGACGGCCTCGGTCTGACGGAGCCCGTAGTCCAGCAGCGGCAGCGCACGGACGGCGAAGGGGAGATTCTTGTTCAGCTTCCGGGCGTTGACGATCCGGCCCGCATTAAGCAGATCCTCCAGACAGCCGCCATGCTCGAGCTGTACGAAGTGAAGGATGGTCCGTTCCCCAGCCAGGAAGCAGCCCGCGCCAAGCACGGCGGCGTTCTTCCCCTGAACACCAAGCTCGTGCGCCAGCAGCCTCGCGGCGGGGATACCGCCGAAGCCTGGTACTTGCTTGCCCGGACTCCAGTAATCACAGGACGTGACCTGCGGAATGCGCGGCCGAGTCAGGACGAGTTTGGCAAGTGGGAGACGGAGTTCACCCTGACCCAGGACGCCCGGAACCGCTTTGCAAGGTTTACGGAAGCGAACATTGGGAATCGTCTGGCTATCGTGCTGGACAATCAGGTGCGCAGCGCGCCGACGATTCAGAACCGAATTGAGGACCAGGGCCGCATCACAGGGGCAGCATCCCAGCAAGAAGCGGCCGATCTGGCTCTAGTACTCCGGGCCGGCTCGCTGCCGGCTTCGATTGTCTACCTCGAGGAGAGAACGGTTGGGCCGTCCCTCGGCGCGGATTCGATCCAGCAAGGGTTCTTCGCCGGTATCGTCGGTCTGATCGCCGTCATTCTCGTGATGCTCGTGTATTACCGGAAGGCGGGGATCAATGCGACCGTTACGCTGGTGCTCAATGCGATCATCCTGATCGCCGCGCTTGCCTACTTTGAGGCTGTGCTGACACTGCCTGGTATCGCAGGCATCATTCTCACGGTCGGTATGGCCGTTGATAGCAACGTGCTGATTTTTGAGCGCATACGCGAGGAGTTGCGGGAAGGGAAGGCGATCATGGCCGCCATCGAGGCAGGTTTTAACAAGGCCTTTCTCACGATTATCGACACGCATGTGACCACGGTCGTCTCCTGCGCCTTCCTCTTCATTTTCGGTACCGGGCCGGTTCGCGGCTTCGCTGTGACGCTAGTCATTGGCTTGGTCGCTAACTTGTTTACAGCGGTCTTTGTGTCCCGTACTCTGTTCGAGACGTCGATCGCGCGGAAGCGCCAAGTCACGTCTTTGAGTATCTAAGGGAATTGTGGTAACGTTTTGAATCACGGTTACGGGAACCTTCGCGGGGAGGCTGGTGTCTAAAGCTTTCAAGCACCGGTCCGACAGGTTGCATGGAATTATTCAAGAACACAAATTTTGATTTTCTGGGCAAGAAGTGGCCCTTCATCATCGGTTCGCTGGTGCTTCTGGCGGTGTCGGTTGGCAGCCTTGTGATCAAGGGCGGGCCGCGCTACGGCATCGACTTCAGGGGCGGCGCGCTGATGTATGTGCGCTTCGCTGAGCAGCCGCCGACCGATCAGATTCGATCGGCTCTGTCCGCGCGGATTCCGGGCGAGATCAGCGTCCAGGATATCTCCGGTACGTCGGAAGTGATTGTGACGACGGAACTGCGAGACGAGCGCGAACTGGCAGAAGCGCGCCGTCAGATGGTGGAAACGCTCGCGGCGACTTTCGGAGCGCAGGAAGGTAAGCTAGACTTCAACAATGCAGGCGTCCAGGCGATTGCGGATCGCTTAAGGGATCCGCTCCAGCGCGCTGGTGTTGGTATGTCTGAGCAGGAACTGCAGGGCTTGGTTCAGAGGCTGACGGATTTTCGCGATTCTGCGCCGCACTCGGGCTTGGTCAAGAGCCTCGATGAACTGTCCGCGGTTCAGGGCGTAACACCGCAAGTGCTGTCTGTAATCAAGTCGGAGATGTACGCTGCTCCGTTTTCGATCCGCAACGTGGAGATGGTTGGACCGAAGATTGGAGCGGAGTTGCGGCGTCAGGCTGTTTTGGCTACGCTCTATGCTCTCGGCGGCATGCTGGTGTACATCGCCTTCCGCTTCGAGTGGATCTACGGTGTCGCCGCGGTGCTGGCCATCTTTCACGACGTCATTATTACAATTGGACTTTTTTCAGTATTTAACGAGGAGATTTCTCTCACGGTGGTTGCAGCCCTGTTGACTCTGGTGGGCTACTCCATCAACGACACGATCGTGATCTTCGACCGGATCCGTGAGAATCTCAAGATTCAACGCCGGGAATCGCTGTATTCAATCATTAACAGCAGCATCAACCAGACGCTGAGCCGGACGGTTATGACGTCGGGTCTGACGTTCCTTACCGTGCTCGCGTTGTTCCTCTTCGGCGGTCCCGTGCTTCGAGGGTTTTCATTCGCACTGGTGGTGGGGATTCTGGTAGGCACGTATTCGTCGATCTTCATCGCCAGCCCGATACTGGTCTTTTGGCACGATTTCCAGGAGAAGCGAAAGAGAGCGACTCCCGCGGCAGGCGCCGCGGCCAGGGAATCTGCCCGGCGACCGTCGGTTAAGTCGGTCAGGTGAACTGACATGAAGTGATTAAGCCGGCGATTGGGGTCTGGCGTGCGCGGGACGCGGAGCGCCGGGGCCCCCAGCCGAGCGGCTCGGAAAGGACAACGCTATGTTCGATCAAACCTTCGTCGAAGGGACAGGTAAGACCAACAAGTCCTGGACGGTGATGCTGTCGTTCGTGCTCCAGATTGGGGTCATAGCCGTGTTGATATTGATACCGCTTCTGAACCCGGACGTGCTCCCCAAGGCGCAGCTCACCAGTCTTTTGATTCAGCCACCGCCACCGCCGCCACCTCCCCCGCCGCCTGCTGCCGCAGCCCCCGTGAAGGTAGTGAAGGTGATTCCACGTCAGTTTGACGCGGGGAGGCTGATGGCTCCCAAGCAGATTCCGAAAGAGATCGCAATGATTAAGGAAGACGAGCTTCCGCCTCCGATGGAGGGTGCCGTGGGTGTCGTCGGTGGAGTGCCCGGAGGCGTGCCGGGAGGCACGGCTGGGGGCGTAATTGGAGGCATCCTTGGATCGGTTCCGGCAGCCGCTCCGCCGCCTCCCCCGCCGCCGCCGAAGGAGGAGCCGAAGCCGGCAACGCCGCAGCGAATCCGTGTGGGTGGAAACGTGCAGCAAGCGAAGCTGATCCGGCAGCCCCGCCCGATCTATCCGCCTCTGGCGAAGCAGGCGCGAATTTCCGGAACGGTTCGCTTCAACGCCATCATTGGCAAGGATGGCACGATTCAGAATTTGACCCTCGTCAGCGGCCATCCGCTTCTGGTGCAGGCCGCAACAGAGGCAGTCAAGCAGTGGGTCTACCAGCCGACGCTTCTTAATGGAGAGCCGGTCGAAGTAGTGACTCAAATCGACGTGAACTTCACGTTGAGCCAGTAGGACAGTCTAGTCAGCATTTTCAAGCAAGGGAATAACTCGCAGGAGAGAACACAATGTATCTTCAGCTTCAAGTATGGGCAATGATGTTGCTCCAGGAGGGCGCTCCAGTCGTTAGCTTCGACCCGCGCCACATGTGGGCAACAATGACCCCGGTTGGCAAGGGCGTGGTTATCGCTCTTTTCATCATGTCGGCGTGGTCGATCGGCGTCATGATTGACCGTCTGATCGCCTTTGGCGCCGCTCGAAAGCAGTCTCGGCTCTTCGCCTCCTCCGTGGCCGGAGCGCTGCGCGATGGCAAGCTCGATGAGGCCATCAAGATTGCGGACCGGTACAAGAAGAGCCACCTGGCGAAAGTCGTCGTTGCCGGTTTGCAGGAGTTCCGCGCTCACCAGATGAGCAACGACATTTCGGGTGATGAAGTCGAAGCTTCCAAGCGTGCGCTGGAGCGGGCTGAGGCGATTGTCCGTGCGGAGATGAAGCGCGGCGTCAGCAGCTTGGCAACCATCGGCTCCACCGCTCCGTTTGTCGGTCTGTTCGGCACCGTCGTCGGCATCATCGGCGCGTTCAGGGGCATCGCTACCGAGAAGAGCGCTGGTCTGGGTGCTGTGTCGGCCGGTATCGCCGAGGCGCTCGTAGCAACAGCTATCGGTCTGTTCGTCGCGGTGCCCGCGGTCTGGATGTTCAACTACTTCACCAACCGTGTTGAAGCCTTTGACGTGGAGATGGGGAATTCCAGCTCGGAGTTGATTGATTACTTCCTGAAGCGGGCTTCCCAGAGCCGCGCGGCGAAGTAATCGCAGCCTGGAGATAGTTCCGAGAGACACACCTGCGAGTCAGTCCGTCCGGGCTCCTGTAAAACACAGGAGCTCGGCCCCCTGAGCGCCGGGTGTGGCAGCTGGAGGACGATATATGAGAAAACCGAAAGCGCCGGATGTAATGGCCGACATCAACGTGACGCCGATGGTGGATATCATGCTGGTGCTGCTGATCATCTTCATCGTCATCACGCCGATGTTGTCAAAAGGTGTCTCGGTCGACATGGCGAAGGCGCATAACCCATCGCCGATGGATGCGGCCGACAAAGAGGACGCTATCCTTATCGCTGTGACGCGCGATGGGAAGACCTATCTCGGGTCGGATCCAATGCCTCCGGATCAGCTTCCAAGCCGGGTGAAGGATCTTTTGACGAACCGGTTGGACCGGATGGTGTATATCAAGAGCGACGCCCGTGCGCGCTACGAGAGAGTTGTCGAAGTTGTTGACAATCTCCGGGCAGGTGGTGTGGATCAGCTCGGGTTGCTCACAGAGGAAATTAAGCCGGAGGGCGCTGCAGCCAGCCAGGCGTCAGCAGGCGGTCTGTAAGGCGTTGGTGTAAGACCTTATTAAGGAGTAATTCTTATGGCAATGGCAGTTGGCGGGGGTGGCGGCCCCAAGGCTGAAATCAACATGACGCCGCTGATCGACGTGCTGCTGGTGCTGCTAATCATCTTTATGGTGGTTACGCCGCTGAAGCCCAAGGGCCTTGAAGCTCTGGTGCCTCAGCCGCCACCGCCGAACGCACCACCTCCGAATCCGGCGCAGGATCGCACCGTCGTGATCATCATCAACAAGGATCGCAGCATGATGCTCAACACGGAGCCGACAGACGAGCAGAGGCTGGGACCGCGTCTCGAAGAGATCTTCAAGACCCGCGCTGAGCGCGTAGTCTTCGTCAAGGGCGATCCCGATATCGAGTTCCAGGTGGTGGCTCGGGCGATCGATATCGCCAAGGGCGCCGGCATCGATAAGATCGGCCTCATGACGGCGAAGGTCGAGGCAGGACTCTAGGTTAGAGGATGAGACAATGAAGCGCCAGTCCATCGTTGTTGCCGCCCTTTCCGTGGGCGTTCTGGCCCTAATTGGTACGGGCTGCGAAAAACTGAAGGCTCGCGATCACCTGAACAAGGGCGTCAATTCGTTTAAGAACGGGAAATACCAGGAAGCGGTAGACCATTTTCAAGCTGCGGTGCAGTTGGATCCGGGCTACCCGACGGCCCGGCTGTATCTTGCCACCGCTTACATGAACCAATACATCCCCGGCGCTCAGTCCGAGGAGAACCTGCGGATGTCGAAGGCCGCGATGGAGAATTTCCTCAAGGTCCTCGAGCAAGAGCCGAACAATACTGTGGCGCTGGCGTCCCTTGCTTCTCTCCACTACAGCGAGGCCCAGGGGATCGTAGATCTGGACGCGAAGCTGCGAAAGCTCGACGAAGCCAAGGAGTGGTACCAGAAGCTCGCAAGCGCGGATCCGCAGAACAAGGAGGCATACTACAGCCTCGGCGTGATTGCGTGGGCGAAATGGTACCCCGCGCTAATGGCTGAACGTGCGAAACTCGGCATGAAGCCTGAAGAGCCTGGTCCGCTGAAGGATAAGAAGGTTCGTGACGAGTTGAAAGAGAAGTACGGAGCGTTGATCGAAGAGGGCATCCGCAACCTGGAGAAGGCCCTTGAGATTGACCAGGAGTACGACGACGCGATGGCCTACTTGAACCTGCTGATTCGTGAGCGTGCTGACTTGGCCGAGAATTCGGAGCAGTACAAGAAGGAAGTGGAAATCGCGGATAACTGGGTGTCGAAGGCCCTTGAGACGAAGAAGATCAAGGCCGCTCGCGCCGCGAACGCTCCTGCCGGTGCGCGGTAAGGAACATCCCCAACTACCCCTTATAAGAAAGCCGGTCAGTGACAAGCTGACCGGCTTTGTCATTTGCGGTTACAGAATAGGAGGAAACCGCTTCCGGCAAACACCGAAAGAGACTACGTTTGTCGGCGCTTCCGCCTGCTGCTGCGGCAATCGTGAAAGTCAGGCGGCCCGTCCTTCCCGCAGCCTGTCTTGAAGCTTTTCGCCAAGGTATGTGTAAGCTAAGCTAGAAATAGGGTCTTGATGTCTCCTGAGTCGACTGAGGTGTCTGCTGGCCAGGTTGTTTCGCCCTCCGCTCCCGCCGATACTCCTCTGACCGGCCAACTCGAGGAACTCTATCGCGAGCTCCAGCAGCGGGTCCGCGCCGACCGGCCAAAGGAGGACCTTACTTCTTTGCGCCAGGCGTTTGAATACGCGGCCGAGCGGCACCGTTTCCAAACACGCGCCTCAGGTGAGCCTTATATGGTTCACCCTTTGCACGTCGCGCTGATTCTTGCGGACATGCAGATGGATCTGGTGTGCATCCAGACGGGTCTGCTGCACGACGTTCTCGAAGATACGGGCGCAACTCTCGAGGAGCTCCGGAAACTTTTCGGCGAGGACGTGGCGCGATGCGTCGACGGCGTCACAAAGTTGAGCAAGCTACACATCTACTCCCGGGAGGAAAGGCAGGCCGAGACTCTCCGGAAGATGCTTCTGGCGATGGTGACGGATATCCGCGTCATCCTCGTCAAGCTTGCTGACCGGCTCCATAACATTCGCACCCTGGGCAACCTCTCAAGGGAACGACAGGAGCGGATTGCTCAGGAGACTTTGGAAATCTATGCGCCGATCGCTCACCGGCTGGGAATGGGCAAGATCCGCGGTGAGCTGGAGGACACCTCCTTCGCCTACCTGGAGCCGGAAAGCTATGCGTCGATTATGCGCGAGGTGGAGGGGCGCAGGCAGGCCAGCGAGGAGAGCCTGAACAAGATCCGCCAGACCCTAGAGACAAAACTGGCGCGGGAGGGCATTCCCGCCCGAATCGAGGGCCGGGTGAAACGAGCCTACTCGATTCACCTCAAGATGAAGCGGCAGAAGATCGGAATCGACCAGGTTTACGACGTGCTTGCGCTTCGCATCATCACGGATTCCGTAAGAAATTGCTATGCCGCTCTGGGGGTCATCCACAACGAGTGGCACCCTATTCCCGGACGCATCAAAGACTTCATCGCCATCCCCCGTCCGAACCTCTATCAGAGTCTCCATACCTCGGTCATTGGTCCGGGAGGCATCACTTTCGAAGTTCAGATTCGAACCGAGGAGATGCACCGGGTCGCCGAAGAAGGCATTGCCGCGCACTGGAAGTACAAGGAAGGGAAGCGCGGGCCCGGCGAAGATGATCACCGGATCGCCTGGCTGCGGCAACTCGTCGAATGGCAGCGCGAAATGCGCGATCCCGGCGAGTTCATGTCCACGCTGAAGGTGGACCTGTATCCCGAAGAGGTCTATTGCTTCACGCCACGGGGAAAAGTGATTGTCCTTCCGCGTGACGCCTGCCCCATCGATTTTGCCTACGCGATTCACAGCGACGTTGGAAATACCTGCGTTGGCGCGAAGGTCAATGGCCGGATCGTGCCTCTCAAATACACGTTGCGCAACGGCGACGTCGTAGAAATCCTGACGCAGCCTGGGCATCTGCCGAGCAAGGACTGGCTTTCGCTGGTCAAAACTTCGAGGGCCCGCAACAAGATCAAGCACGTCATCAATGCGACCGAGCGCGAGAAGGCCATCGAGATCGGCCAAAAGTACCTGGATAAGGAGGCCCGGCGGCTCGGGGTGGCGCTCAGCCGCATCAGTAAGGCGACCATCGAGCAGGTCGCTTCCGAGTACGGCTGCAGCAAGCTGGAGGACCTCCACGCGGCGCTCGGCTACGGCAAGTTCTCGGCGAGACAGGTGTTGCAGAAGCTCGCGCCCGACCAGCTTCCGCCGGAGACGCACGAGGCTGCAAAGACCGCGCCTCCGCCAGCACAGACGGAACCGGCCGGCGGGAACGATCTTGTCATCAGAGTAAAGGGAGTTGACGACCTCTTGGTTTACCGGGCCAAATGCTGCAATCCCATCCGCGGTGAAGCCATCGTTGGCTATGTCACCCGCGGCAAAGGCGTTGCTGTTCACTCCGTAAACTGCAGCAACGTGCAGAACCTTATGTACGAGGTGGAGCGCAAGATCGACGTGGAATGGGCCCGGAGCACCTCGCACGCGTTCGAGGTGAAGATGGTAATTTATACCGACGACCGGCCGGGCATGCTGAACCAGCTCACGTCGATCCTGTTCAATGAGAGCAGCAACATTCGGAGCCTGGAGGCGCGGCCGGACGACAAGCGCGGCGGAGACGGCGCGATCGTCGATATGACGGTTGAGATTCGCGACAAGAAGCAACTTGAAAGAATCGTCGCCGCAATTCGGAGAATTTCAGGGGTAAGAGATATTGAAAGAGTGCAGTGAGATGCCGGGCAGCGCGCAGAATCCGGCCGAATTTGAGCCGGAGCACATAGCGATTTCAAAGTCCAGGGGCGTAAAAATTGATTGGAAAGACGGGCACCGCAGCGAGTATCCGCTGGCTCTGTTGCGCGACGAATGCCCTTGTGCTACCTGTACTGGCGCTCACGGGACGCCACCTCAGAAATCGAACTATTCCAACCCCTCGTCGGACCCATTCCCAATCTTCACGCCTGCATTGAAGATGCTCTCTGTGGAAGAAGTCGGAAATTACGCTCTGCGCATCCACTGGAGCGACGGGCACCAGACCGGCATTTATACTTGGGAATTCTTCCGCCGGCTCTGCCCGTGCCCTGAGTGCCGCAGCAAGAGCGTTTAAGACAGGACGCACGTTGCGTCCAGCTTCGTCACCGTTTCGGACTCACAGGGAGCCGGGAAGAACGCAGGTTCACTACTTTATTAAGCAGATCAAACCAGAACGGAGCGCCAAATGAGACGGCGATTGCCGTGACGATCCATCCCGGCAAGTGCTCACCGAATCGCTCGTAGCGGTCGTTGGCGCCGATTATGTTTCCAAACAGATCGTGCTCCGCTACCGAAAACTGCGTCTGCGGTCTCCCGTTTTCGGCGCTTCCTGCAGCGACACGCTGCTCGGCAAGAGCGACCGCGGTGAGGCGAAGGCTTGTGCTGTTGGCGAGTTTGATCGCCACCTCCCGGGTATCCACGTTGAGGACAAGCGTTACCGTGAAAGCGATACCGAACGTGATCCACCGGATCTTCCTGGCGTACCATCCGCTGACCCGGCTCATGACCTCATCGAACCACTGCTGAAGTCTTTGGCGCGCCTGCTCAAGGGTAAGCGTGGAATCCTGAAGCAAGGTTGTAAGGGAAGTCTTCAAGTCTCCGTCGGGCAAGCTTGCGATCGCGTCCCGCAGATCATTTATGGTGGCGACCGCTGCGTTTTTGGTGATGATGCCTTGAACGGCGAACGCGAAGTTGGCAGCCGGGATGTAGGAGGGGCCGCCAGCCCGGTTCGTCAGGACCCGAATGAGGGGATGCTGAAAGAACAAATCCGTGCGGTCGCCCAGCATTCCCTGAATCGCCTGCTTGAGCGTGCTTGCCCTCAGACCCAAGACCTGGGCAATCCACTCGTTGAGGCTGGAGCATAGAAGGGAGAGCAACAGATACACCAGCACGAGCCCGATCGCTACTTCCAAAACGACTGAATTGAACATTGACGCCTCCGAACAGGATGAAAATCCCGTGCAGAGTATAACAGGCTGGTCAATGAAAAGGCGGGCAGAAAAGGAAAAGGCCGGTGCACGCTGCGCGTGCCCGGCCTCAAGTTCCAACTATCGCATCGCTACAGGAGACGGAAATTAACTTCGACGTTTGCCGCAACGGGCACTGGCTTTCCGTCCTTGTATGCAGGGCGGAATCTCCACTTCTGGACGGCTTCAATGGCCTTCTCGTCAAGGCCTAAGCCGAGGGAACGAATAACGCGGATGTTCTGAGTCCGGCCATTTTCGTCAACCACGATCGCCAGCAGAACGGTACCCTGAAACTTCGCTTTGCGGGCTTCTTCCGAATACTCGGGCTCTACCTTGTAGATGGGAACGGGCGCAGAAACGCCTCCGCCGATCCGGTAAACTCCGCCTCCGAATCCGCCGCCTTCTCCAGGGCCAAGTCCGCCGCCCTTACCGGGGCCGACACCTCCGCCGGAGCCGCTGCCGATACCGCCGCCTGAGCCGGGGCCGTTCGAGGGGGGCACGATCTTGGCGAACGGATCGCCATATTGCGCCATGTTCACGTTCGGCATCTTCACGTCGGGCGGGCCGACCAGAGTGGGCTCCATGATGAGCTTCGGCTCTGGATTGTTTACCACGGCCATCGGCGGGGTAAACTGCCTGGGAGAGAATTTGGGCGCACGACCCTTGCTCGCCGGTAAAGGCGACCGATCACCGCCGCCGCCACCGCCCTGCATCGTTAACTTCTTGGGCTTGACTTCCGGCATGAAGGGGGCGAGGTCGGGGGCGATGAGCGTAACGTGCTCCCGGACCTTCTGCTGCACTACTTGGTTTGTAGCGAACGAGAACATCAGCGCGATCGCGCCGAAGTGCACGGCCGCCGAGATCAATCCTGCCTTGCGGCGTTGCGAGGAGTCATTCTGCCAGATGTCCTTAACGGCTACGGGCCTTGAGGTTACTTCAAGAGGTGGGAGTTTCGGAGGATTGATGAGTTCTTTAACGTTTTGGTACAGCGAAATAAACCAGGGCGTGGACTCCTCAACTGCCAGCAACCGTGACAGGTGAACCTCTGCTGCTGCTTGGTTCGTCTCCCCGCCGGAAGGGTTCCCATTGTTGGAAGATCTCAGTTGCTCGGACATGGTGATTACCTAAGCTTCTCCCATTACCCCGCGGGAGTTGTCTGTCTCCCCTGAGTAGACGCGTCACCTCAGTACGGAGTTGCAATCTTCAGGACTGCCGAACGGGATGCCCTACAGGAAAGTGTATCACAAGGCGTCAATAGCACCTTTTCGATTCCAAATCCCATAGAACTCGAACTGGAGCTTCCTGTCAGCTCCTCGGATCATCGGGCCGGCATCCTCAATCTAAACCGGTGCAAACTTGACCGGATAGTCCGGTTTGGCGCCTCTCGGAACGATTCTATTGGAATAGCCGGCTGAGTATTCCGACGATGCCTCTCCTCCTTCATCACGGAGGAATTGATACGTCCGCAAAGAAGCACCTTTTCTTTGACGGGAAACATATGTAAAATTCCTCGTAACTTTCACATATCAGCTTGGAAATGTTGCGGAAGACGTGGTGCCAAGGGTGTCCTCGGGTGCGCTGAGGGAGATAAACACATGCCAGCAAGGGATTTGACATGCCGGAGTGGGTACTAAGGGCCCAGAGTCCGATTTGGACCGGGGATGCAGACAGAAACGGTGAGCGCACGGTCACTACAGGTTTGCTCGGTTCACTTCGGTGGTGGTTTGAGGTCGTGGTCAGAGGATTGGGGGGCAGTGCGTGTGATCCGGTGGATTCCGGCCGCTGTTGTCCGGACAAGAACGGGAAGCGGTGCGTGGTGTGCGAGCTGTTCGGATGCACTGGCTGGGCGCGGAAGTTCCGGTTCGACGTATTGGATGAAAGTGGCAACATCAAGCGGGATCAGATCAAGGGTGGCGAAACTTTTCGATTTCGTCTCACCCCGTTGCGACCGGTATGTGAGGAGGAGCGGGCGCTGCTCGACCTCACGCTGCGCCTGATTGCTGGTTATGGCGCTATAGGCGGCAAGACCGTGCTCAAGCCGTCAGATGAGAAGACCTGGGCGGAAAAACCTCACCACCAGGACTACGGATTGATCGCCATTGTTGAGCCCCTCGATAGCCCGCCAATGAGTAAGGAAGACCTCCAACGGTATCTGGCGACGGGCTGGCGATCAGTCGACCATAGCGACTTCGCTTGGGCATCCCTTAAGAGTTTCTGGTGCGTGAGACGAGAGCTGGCTCGGCAGAGCAAAACGCAGAGTGCATTTAATCGACTCCTGGGGCGCAAAGAGGATAAGTCCATCAAAGAAAAGAAGGGAAAACGCGTCATTCGATGGAGCGATTTCCTAGTGAATGGCCAGGACAAGGTTTCGCGCTGGCTCGCGGGCAAGCAGCAGGAAAGCAAGAAAATCTTCAGCTTTAGAGACCCGGCACGAACATTTGGTTTCGTGAACCCCGACCTCCTGAATCTGGATGACATGCGTGCGCGTTTGAAGAGCGTCTGGTCAGACTTGAAGGATGAAGAGTTCCTTAAGGGCTCAAACATTCTTGAGGATCTGTTGGCCAAGGCTACGGAAGGTGCTCGATGAAGTTCGATCTCTATGCTGAGTTGTCATCTCGCCAAGCGTGCCCGACGATTTCGGCCTTACCGGCCGGGCTCGCGTCGGGATTTGTTGACAGTTGCACGACGTGGTTTGCCAAGGGTGAGATTGATCCAGATTCTGGGGCGGGAATCCGAAAGAAGAGCGAGGCGCAGGAGAGCTATCGGAGGTGTGCGGCCGCCAATGAGCTGAAGCTTCCTTGCGAGTTAAATCTGGATACAGACGTTGAAGCGTCTCTGCTAACAGACTGGCTTGCCATCAAGATCAAGTTCAAGTTGCTTTCGCCCTGGTACTCCAAAGATGATCGGCCATTCCACGTTCTCGACAACCCCGTCCGAAAGGACCGGGTCTTTGGGGTGCCTTACATGTCGGCGGCAAGCTGGAAGGGGCTTCTTCGTTGGGCCTGCCGGATGCAGGCGGGTCTGCCTGAACACCTTCAGCGGCACAGCGGCAGGATGAGCGATTGGTCCGACCCGGATTGGATCATTCACCTTTTCGGCAACGAGAAGGGGGAGCAAGAGGATTTCCAGCGCGGAGCGCTCGCTTTCTATCCGACGTGGTTCGACAAGATCGGTTTTGAGGTAATCAATCCGCATCTCCGGAAGACACGCGCAGGCAGGGCGCCAATTACCTACGAAGTCGTTCCGCCGGACACGAAAGGTGCGCTGCGCTTGCTTTATGCACCCCTTCTAGGCGACGACGGCCTTGGGCCTGCCGAGAGAATCGATGCCCTCCACAAGCTGCTCGATGCCGTTGGACAACTCCTCACAGTCTACGGCTTTTCTGC
The DNA here is from genome assembly GCA_937959285.1 of uncultured Bryobacterales bacterium. Lineage (GTDB taxonomy): Bacteria > Acidobacteriota > Terriglobia > Bryobacterales > Bryobacteraceae > JADGHK01. The sequence goes on along the minus strand of CALGAR010000021.1, from coordinate 8,684 downwards.
TAAGCGTACTGCTGGATGGGGTATCGCAGAAGTGATACAAGCCAGGGTTAATCACGGGAAACAAGAGAATCCCCTGCAGGAGTTGAAGAACGAGCTTGCCACTCTGCTTTCACCACGGGTGGATGAGAGATGAGTGAAGGGCTCCAGGAAACCATGACGGGAAAACTCCGGGAGAGCCGGCCTCTTCTGCTGGCCTGCGAGGCCATCGGCTGGCTCCATATGACTGGTAAAGCTCACCCTGATTTCCTTCGGCGTCACGGGCGCGTCGCCATGAGTTATGAGTCGAAGAAGTGGCACGAGTCGCTCACGCCCAGCTGGGACAGTCGCCTCGCGTGGCTCAGTTCGTCCAACTGCGGCATGCCTCTGCCTGATAGGTTGACTGAATTTCTACAGAAGTACGACGCGAAACAATCAGAGCGCAACTTGGTCGGCTTGCTCCAAGCTGCCCATGCGATGGCCTCGGGTATCGAGAAGAACCTGCCCGCCTCGGCATCGGCGTACCTTGGCAAGGATGTGACGCAGATGTGGTTGGCTTCGCCGTTCGGTCATCCGGTTAGGAATCTTCTGGACGATCCGCCGCCTATTCTAACCACCGGTGCCTTCAAAGGCCTGCTGGATCGCATCGGGAAGCTACTTGATGACCTACGCAAGCTCGCCGAGACGGCGTGCGACGATGTGGATTCCTGGTGGCACTGGCGGGAGGAGACTATAGGGGGCGACGGCTGGCTGCGGAAGGCGTTCCTTTCTACACTCGCTGAAACACGACTGCCGAACAACGATGTAACGTTGTGGGACCAATCCTACGTTGCTGCAGGCCTCTTTAAGTCGGCCGCGGTCGGTGTGCTGCTGGCACCATGCAAGGAATGGGAAGACCTGAAGCAGAACACGCGCTGGCGTGTATTGACCGTCGGTTTGGGCAGCCGCCACTACGAAGCGCGGGCAGTAAAGATCGGTGACTGGACTGGCGCAAGACGTGACATCGACAACTTCTTCAATCAGGTACGACGCTTGATAGAAGTGGATCTCGCGGTAGGTTCGTTGATCTACCGGGATGACGAGACTCTGGCGTTCACGTTCCCAGGTCTGCGCTTCCACGCAACCAACCAGGAACCCAAGGGAAGCCTGGATGACGCATCCGCAGGCGCCCTCCGAGACGCTATCGCGAAAGAAGTCGAGACGTTGGCTGAAAGCCGGAAGTTCGAGACGCCCCCCGTCACGCTGCTGTCAGACTCTACGCGGTCGTTCATAGGAATGGTAAAGCAGCTCCATGAGATGCGCGACACTCTCGCCGTACCGCTGCAGCGGACATGGGCAGTCCCGGAACCCACATCGGCGGGAGGTCACGGCTGTCCCGTCTGCCAAGTCCGCTGTAATCGACTGCACGCGAATGACCGAACCGAGAATGCCCTCAAGCAGCGTGTCTGCGCGGTATGCGCAGATCGGCGCAAAGGCCGGCTCGATGCTTGGCTGGAGGGCGACAGGGACACGATCTGGATCTCCGAAGTCGCCGACGGCAATGGCCGCGTCGCCTTATTGAGCTTCAGCCTCGACATCGAGGCCTGGATTGACGGCGATCACGTTGATTCTCTCCGTGCGCAAAGCATCGACGAGTGTACGCGTTTCAATGCCACCTTGAGGGATCATCTAAATTCGGCTGATCCCGGTAAACCCTTCTCGTCCTTGGTTGACTACGTTCGGAAGAAGCTCTCGAGCTTCGACAAGAACGATCCGGTGCTCTGCAGCCTGCAACAGGGCTACCGGTCCGAAGCCAATTGGGCTAGCTTCTTCTCTAAAATCGTCGAAGACCGCTCTGGTGCGCCGGAATGGGGGCGACTTGATGATGACAGACGAGCGCGGTGGATCGTACATCAACTCTTCCGCAAATTGCCCTCGCCTGGCCGCATTTATCGCTTTTGGCGCACTGCTGAAGCCTTCTTCGATGACCTGTTGGTCCGCTTTCGTGAAATAGCCGGTGCCCATCCGAACCCGTGGCGGACTCGCCGTCTGCTTCTGGATTTAAGTGGCGCTGCGGAAGACTGGGAGGATCGGGAGACGTACGCTTTCCGTCTTGAAGGCGCTCCGATTGAGTTGCTGTACCGGGCGGACTTACGCCATTTCGTGACCATCTGGAACCTGGCTCGTTGCCTTGAAGCGGATTTGCCGATGCAGAGCCTGCCTCGGGAAATCAGAGATGAGAATGGCCGCACCTTGACCATTCAAGGTGTGCATGAGCCCGACAACCTAGCTTCCTATGCACCGGTGATTCCTCTAGAGCGTAGTCCACAACGATTTCGTGTGCTCGTTCCTCTCGAATGCGCCTCTGCGTGCCTTGAAACTGCGATCGAAAAGTGGCAGGAAGAGTTTGGTCGTGTCTGGGATCGGATGCCGCTCCGCGTGGGCGTTGTCGCATTCCCAAGAATGACGCCATTCCAGGCAGTGATTGAGAGCGCTCGGAACCTGGAAGCTGAACTCTCTGAGACCCAATCTGAAGTTTGGCGCGTGCACGATCGCCGCCCGAAGGAGGGGGGCACGTCGATCACCTTTGTACGCCCAGACTGCGACCTCGAGACTATTCTAATGCCCACCAGTCTGCCTGATGGCCGCGAGGATGTCTTTTATCCCTACTTCTGCCTGAAGGATGGGGAACTCCGACACCCGCGCGATTTCCAACATCCGCGCGGAGCGGTGTACAGGCACGCCGCCGATCTCCAGCGAGGAGACGCAGTTACTGTTCATCCCAGCCGCCTCAACACCGTATTCCTGGATACGACCGCTCGCCGGTTCGAAAAGGCCAGAAGCTGGTATCTCTCCGATTTTCGCCGCATGCGGGACACCTGGGACTTGCTAGCACGGGTCGCGCCGAGCCTGGGAGCTCTCCGGGCCGCCTGGGCAGAACTCGAAGAGCGTCAAATCGCATGGCGCGACGCGGAAGGGGCATGGCTGCCCGGCGGCGAAGAGGAGTGGACCGAGCTTGCGCGGGCAGTTTTGAGCTGTCGGCTCGGGGTTGCTGGCCCAGCTCTGGAACATTTGGTGGAAGCCGCTCGTGACGGTGTCCTGGAATGGGCCATCGAATGGCATCTGGGCTGGCTTAAGGAAAAATTGGAGGATTGAGCATGGGGGCGAGTTTCGAGCGATACGACGTCGTAGGGATGGCAGTAGATCCGATTCACGTTGGCACCGGCGGCGCGCGGTTAGGGCGCGTGGATCAATCAATCGTCCGGGATCCGGTGACGCGGGTACCGAAGATTCCGGGATCGAGCTTGGCTGGGGTCTACCGAGCCTACGCCGCGATGGCCTACAACAAGTACCCCGATTGCGCCGGCCAGGGACAGCCAAACAAACAAGGCAAAGGCGGGCATTGCGGAGAGCCCGATTGCTCCATTTGTACCGTGTTTGGTTTCGCTCGAAGCACGGGCGGCGGTTTCGCCGGGCTGGCTGCGTTCAGCGACGCTCACATACTGCTCTTTCCCGTTGCGACACGTGAAGGACCCGTTTGGATCACCTGCCCAGGAGCGATGCGGCTCGTGTCTATCGAGTTGCCGGACGTGGATGAGGAGGTAGTATACCGCGCTGCGGATGGGGGGCCATTGAATTTGGGGTGGTTGCTGTTGCCGGTTAGAAACTATCCCACGGATCAGGATCCAGGACGGCATTTGGCCAAACTTGAAATTTCTAAGTTCATCTGTCAACACTTGGCTGTAGTATCCGACAAACTCTTCTCCCACGTCGTCAACAGCAATCTCGAAGTACGTACCTCCGTGTCCATTAATCCAGAGACTGGAGCAGCCGAGGACGGCGCACTGTTTACCTACGAAGCTCTGCCTCGCTCCACGGTGCTCCTGTGGGACGTGATCTGCAAGAACCAGCACACTTCAAAGTGGCAGATGCCGCAGTTCGTGCTGTAACGAACATAGCTAGTGTTTTCCAAGTGTTGGAAAAAGCACGTCCCTATTTGGAGTGTCTCGGAATCGGCGGAATGGGTACTCGCGGAATGGGGCGTCTCCGCGTGCTTTCGGCGAAACAGGTTCAAAAACAGACTTCCGCTTCGGAAAACGTGACGGGGGGCGCTTGATGCAGAACCTGGACGTTGAGTGCGCGAAGCTGGGCCGGGAGCTAGCCCGGCTTGACAAGGATGACAAGACGCTGACCAGGGCGTTGGGCGTGCTCGAGGAGCAAGGCACATACGCCTGTTTCCTCTTTCTTCATACACAGGATGCTGGAAGTCAAGTGAGCGCCGAGCTTGCCGGCTTCCTCCGAAAGGTTCCCGCAGAGTCGCCCCTGCTCGGGGATGGCGAAATATTCACTGCCCTCCAAGCACTTGCCGGGGATCTCGATCAATTGCTTTTTGCACGGGATCTGCTTCGTCAAGCACTTATCTACGGCCGCTATCACGCCAAGGGGGCGAAGGCGCAGTGAGTTGGAGGCTCTTTCGTTGGACGTGGCGGCTCGAGTCTCCCCTGTTCGTGGGCACGCTGCCCGCAGGGAGCCTGAATCGTTGTCGCCTCTACGTGCCAGCCCGTGTGATTTGGGGCGCCCTGACAGCCGAGCTGGCGCGGCACAAGGCTAGTGGTTTTCCGGATTACGAATCTGAAGGCCGCACCCTACGTGAGAACGCGCGCTTCACATATCTGTATCCGGCTGAGCCGGATGGGGAGCGCTGGCGGGCTTGGCTTCCGCGATATGAATCTCGCGGCTTGGTCTGGCGGCGGGAGGACCGACAGGACGGCAACGGCGACCGTTTCGACCGTGAGATGCGCATGCGGTTGCTAGACGCTCGCCCGGCTACTGCAATTGACCCCGATTCCGATAGCGCTGAAGAGGGAAGTCTCCGGGAAACTGAGTGTGTTTTACCGTCGTGGCGGGGTACCGGGCTGCCAGTCGCTTACGTGGGATACGTATTCGTCAGAGGGGACCTCCCCGAACTACAGATACCCAATGCTCTCTTTCTGGGCGGCGACACGCGCTATGGGCTAGGGCGCGTGCGGCGCGTCGAACAATGCACGCCCGCTTCGGATCTCTTTGGTGCACCGGTCAACCTGAACGCCGAGGCCCCAATTGTTCAAAGTCACCAACTCCTTCTCCTTGCCCACGCGCACGCCGGCAGCCGGCAAATTGTAGGAAGCCTTGAGCTTCTGGCTGGCTGGGACCGCACAAGACGCGACTCGTTCTGTCAGCTTTCTGAAACGCCTCTTTGGACCCCAGGTTCCAGAGTTCGCGACGACGACCGACGAGGAGCGGATTGGGAGATCTGCGAGGACGGCATCTGGCGGGTCCCATCAAACAGCGGGTAGTCGAAATTAAGGTCTGTTTCCGCCTAGAGCGCACACCGACGATCACCGCCAGGTTTGGTTGAGGATCCGGGCTAGGCGGATGCCGGCGCGAGATAGTTGCAGGCGCACGACTCGCTCTGCCCGCCGCTGGTAGTCCTCCGAGAGCCGGAACGGTCGTTTTGCCGGCAAATTTCCGTAGGCGACTCTGCGTGAAAGATCCTTGGCCTCCCACGCCCAATCCTCAATGCTGCCCTGAGCCCACCGCTTGCGTTGCGAGGCGCTGATGTCGTCATTCAACTGCCGCGCAAACTCCTCTTCCCGGTCCATCATGCGTTGGAGGATATCCGTGTCCCAAATTGCGTGCAGGTTCGAAGTCTTTCCGAAGTAAATGATTTTCAAGCTGTTGCCGCCGCGATCCTGCTTGTCCCCGCAATGCAGCGGCTGATGCAGGTCCCCCACAAGGTGAATCAGGAACTTCAAAGCTTCCTGGCGCTCCACGCCAGTAAAGCGGTTCTGCTTCAAGCCCTCCGCCAGTTCACGAACTTTCTCGACGACGCATCCTCCGGGCGGGCAATATTTCATGACCTCGGACCGGGGCGCATCGATCGGGATATTGATGTAATGCCATACAGCCGTATGCCGCCGGCTCGCACGCACGTCGTCGGCCCAGGATGCAACAGAGGCCATGCTCGCGCCCGGGCCGAGAATCTTCGAAATTTCGGCGCGCGCTTTCGGTGACAAGTGAGCTTCGGCAATGCGGGCGATGAGCCTGTGTCCGTCGTCGCCCCACGGGAGCGCCGGCAAATTCGCCAAATGTAGTAGCAGGATCAGGCACGAAGTCGGGCGTTTCAGCATGCGATGAATCTTTCAGGTTAGCAATTCGGGCAGCGCATGCCCCGGAGCGGAGTAAACTACAGTCGTGTGAGCAATTCGTTGGACAGGGAGAGTCTAGACAAGGAGGAGTGCTTCATGGAGACGGCGTCTCGGCAGATCGGTCGGTCGGCAGTTCGACTTCTTGTCGGTGACATTACGAAGGTCCGCGCAGACGCAATCGTGAATGCCGCCAACTCGCAGTTGCGAGGCGGGGGAGGCGTCGACGGCGCGATCCACCGGGCTGGCGGCCCTTTCATCATGCGGGAGCTCGACGTCATCCGCCCGTCCGGAGGCCTTCCCGCGGGGCAGGTGATTGCGACCGGAGCAGGAAATCTTCCTGCGAAGTTTGTCTTCCACGCAGTGGGGCCTATTTGGAGGGGCGGCGGACATCAGGAGCGGGAAAAACTGGCCTCCTGCTATCGGAACGCCCTCCACATGGCGGACGAGCGCGCTGTCCGGACCATCAGTTTCCCTTCCATCAGTACCGGGGCTTACGGCTACCCCGTGAACGAAGCGGCGGCCGTTGCGATCGAAGCGGTCTCGGAGTACCTGGAAGCGAACCAGGACAAGACGATCATCGACGAGGTCATTTTTGTTCTTTTCGACCACGACACGTTTCAGGCGTACGCCACGGCCCTAACGGCGCACCAGCCTCCGTCCAGGGTTGCCTGATATGTCACGGAAGTCCTGAATTTCTCCCGCGCTTTGGCCTCAATCCTTTGTAAACTATGAATGAATGCAAGTTCTTCAGGCGGGTGAGCACCGGTTTCTACTGCTCGAATTGGATCTCGATTTCGTCGGGAACATTGTCAAGCAGGCCGGCTTTGATTACCGGCTCGACGACGCGAAGAGGGGCGTTGTCCTTGAACTGAATGCACGGGATCGCCAGGCGCCGCTTCTGCTCTTCGACGCGGCGGATCCGGGCAATCTGGGCTGGTTCTCCCGGTGTCAGTTCTACGTCGACGGATACACCGGCGCCGTTTTGCAGACGCCGATGTCCCTGGGAAATCTGCGCGATCGCGGGGGGCGTCCGCTCCCGCACTCCATCCGGCTCCAGATCGCCAAGGAGTTGCCTGTCACATTCCGCCTGCCTGGGAAGCAGCCCGTCACAGAGCAGATGGTGTACGCCGTTCTCTACAACTTTCTGAACGCGCTGCTCAACATCGGCGTAGGCGTATGCGGCGGCTCGGTGGTCAAGCCGCTGGCTGGACGGACGGAAGGCGTCGGCGCCCGCAATTAGGCTGGCTTAGAGATTTTACAAACCCTTCAGCGCCGCGCTTCCAGCACCATGTGGAATGGTGTGTCGGCGGCGCGGCGGATCCGCCGGAATCCTCCCTCAGCGATCACCTGGCGCAGCCGGGAGACGCCCTCGGCGTCGAGGTCGTCGAGGAGGCGGCGCAGGATGCCCGGGGTCTCCTTCGGCGGCGGCGCGTGCACGCTCAGCCAGTTGAGCAGGTCGAAGAAGCGGGTGGTGTCGGCGGGCTTGTCGTAGAACCGGCCGGCGGAGAGGTGCTCGCAGTAGACCACGTCCGGCACGATGTCGGCGGCGGAGCGCAGCATCGTGACGGGCCGCCGCGCGCCCGGGTGGTACGGCCCCTCCAGCGGCATCACCTGGATGGTGACGTTGGGCAGCTCGGCCGTCTCCAGCAGGTGGGTGAGCTGCGCGCGCATCACGTTCCCGCCGCCGATCCGGCGCCGCAGCGCGCCCTCGTCGATCACCGCCCACAGCTTCACCGGGTCGGGGGCGGTGAGGATGTGCTGGCGGCGCATGCGCAGCGCGACCCGGCGCTCGATCTCGTCGGCCCGGATGCCGGGCAGCCGGTGGGCGATGACGACCCGGGCGTAGTCGGGGGTCTGCAGCAGGCCGGGCACGAACTGCAGCTCCCAGGTGCGGATGACGCTCGCGCTCTGCTCCAGGCCGAGGAACGTCTCGAACCAGGGGCTCACCAGGTCGGCGTACTCGTGCCACCAGCCCGGCGCGTTGGCCTGGTCGACGAGGGCGAGCAGCACGTCCCGGTCGGCCGGGTCGGTCACGCCGTACAGGGTGAGCAGGTCCGCGACGTCGCGGCGTTTGACGCTCGACGAGCCGTTCTCCAGGCGCCGGATCTTCGCCGCGGAGGCCCGGATCGCGTCCCCCGCCGCCTGCCGCTCGATGCCGGCACCCTCCCGCAGCTCGCGCAGCCGCCTGCCGAGCAGCATGCGCGCCATCGTGGGGCCGCCTGCGCGTTCGTACACGTTGCCGTCCGATAGGTCGTCTTCGGGGTGGGCTGATGGCATGGGGGCTCCCGGGCGACGAAAGTCGGGGTGTGCCAGGCACAGTCTCGCACAGCTATGCCCGCAAGGAAGGCGGATCCAACGCCGGTTGCCGGATACGGCCATCCCCCTTCGTCCGCCATCGTGGCGAGCCATCCCGTAATCACCCTGACCGGTCGAGGCGGACATCCGGCCGGCACGGCCGGTCGGGTGTCCCAAATGTTCGCGCTCGGCGATGCGGTGCCGTACGACGGGTGCGCGGGGTTCTCACGACCTGCGGGGCGGCGG
>CALGAR010000020.1 GCA_937959285.1 uncultured Bryobacterales bacterium | reverse complement strand
TTGAGACCTCGGCGGCGGAGTAAGTGCGAGTAAGTGGTACTTGTTAGAACGGAGCCCTGATAAAGAAGGGATTGAGACGCCCATAAATCGTCCTGGTTGATGGCTCTCCCAAGTTAGAACGGAGCCCTGATAAAGAAGGGATTGAGACCGCAGTTTGCGGATGCTTTCTTCGGCCGCTCGGTTAGAACGGAGCCCTGATAAAGAAGGGATTGAGACTTTATGGTATACATTAGTGCGCCTCCTCCTTCTGTTAGAACGGAGCCCTGATAAAGAAGGGATTGAGACAGTACCAGAGCTCGCTATCTGGTGCCACTGTCTGTTAGAACGGAGCCCTGATAAAGAAGGGATTGAGACACTCTGATACGCAATGCTATCCCACGACGTTCGTTAGAACGGAGCCCTGATAAAGAAGGGATTGAGACTTACTTCCGCTTCGTAAGTCATCTTATTTCCCTGTTAGAACGGAGCCCTGATAAAGAAGGGATTGAGACCGTTGATGCCTTTTCACTCCTCTTCCTCCTCTGTTAGAACGGAGCCCTGATAAAGAAGGGATTGAGACGGTGCCGTCCTCAATCCACACGATGCCGCGGCGTTAGAACGGAGCCCTGATAAAGAAGGGATTGAGACTTCGTACAAAGTCCCTATGCCTGGGATGACCCATGTTAGAACGGAGCCCTGATAAAGAAGGGATTGAGACGATGATACGCATACGCATCATCGTCCTCCTGCGTTAGAACGGAGCCCTGATAAAGAAGGGATTGAGACCCGCCGCCCCTCATCGTCGTCGTGAGGACTGTCGGTTAGAACGGAGCCCTGATAAAGAAGGGATTGAGACACGCAGCGCGTTCCGAACGCTGCGGAGCACCTGGGTGTTAGAACGGAGCCCTGATAAAGAAGGGATTGAGACATATTTTGGAATCATGATTTACCTCCCGCCGCTGTTAGAACGGAGCCCTGATAAAGAAGGGATTGAGACGCGAGCGATGTCGCAGCTTTGACGACGGCGTCGGTTAGAACGGAGCCCTGATAAAGAAGGGATTGAGACCTGGCGACGCTGGCGAGTTTCACCTGCACCGTGGTTAGAACGGAGCCCTGATAAAGAAGGGATTGAGACCAGGGACCCTCGTACAGAGTCCCCACACCGGGGAGTTAGAACGGAGCCCTGATAAAGAAGGGATTGAGACCACTACATACGTCGGTTTCCTGTACCGGTCTAAGTTAGAACGGAGCCCTGATAAAGAAGGGATTGAGACACATGATTCACCTCCCGACCGGCGGAGGTTCAGCCGTTAGAACGGAGCCCTGATAAAGAAGGGATTGAGACTCCGAGACCTCCAGCAGAGCCTCTGACGTCATCCTCAGTTAGAACGGAGCCCTGATAAAGAAGGGATTGAGACGCCAACGCAGTCTCGATTTTAGACGGCCGATACGTTAGAACGGAGCCCTGATAAAGAAGGGATTGAGACATAGCGTCACTTCCGCGGTATAAGTCATTTCTTGTTAGAACGGAGCCCTGATAAAGAAGGGATTGAGACGGCGGATTCGATTTCTATTTTGTACATTTCTCCGTTAGAACGGAGCCCTGATAAAGAAGGGATTGAGACATATGATACCGCATCTACGTCCTCCTATATATGTTAGAACGGAGCCCTGATAAAGAAGGGATTGAGACTACTCTCGGCCGACAGCTTCCTGCGATGCCGTTAGAACGGAGCCCTGATAAAGAAGGGATTGAGACAGATTTCGATTTTGTACTTGTTCATTCTCCCTGTTAGAACGGAGCCCTGATAAAGAAGGGATTGAGACGTCCGTTATTTTTCTCATTTCGCCTCCTCCTTCGTTAGAACGGAGCCCTGATAAAGAAGGGATTGAGACATCCTAGGACCCCGCACCTTTCCGCCGCTGGGGTTAGAACGGAGCCCTGATAAAGAAGGGATTGAGAAGTGCCCGCAGCGGCGCGCGCGCTCAAAGAAAGGCGTGAATCCCCAAGCAGTCGAAACGGGCGCGTTGACAACGTTGTCGGAAGCCACCGTTGCAACACGTCCTGGTAAACAGAAGTAAGACACAGGGGCGCTGTTGAGGAAGGTCCCACACGCGAGAACGCACCAGGACCAATCGAAACACGGAACTGACAAACTGCCTTTCCGGTAGCTACTGTTTTCCCAGCCGAAACGCTTCTTCAGCGGCCTCTGGAAAAATACCAGGAGGACAGACCATACTTGAACGACAGACGGCTCCTCATCGCCGTGTTGGCAGCGGCAGTTGTGGCATTCGTGATCAGCTTCCTGATCCACAAGGTAGTCGACCTGCTTTCCTGAGCTCGATAAGCTCTACAAATCCACATCACTGCGAAGCCGGCAGCGGCCCCCGCCCTGCCTCTCCTTCACGGCCGATCGCGCCTGTCCCCGATTGCGAATAGCGTTCGATCCCCTCGCAAGAAAATGCGCCCGTTCGAAATCGCTGGCGAAGCCAGGAACCGCTCACCGAGATCGTTCCTGGCTAGCACCTCCGCCTTCCGTCCGGCGCGCAGTACATACATTTCCCCGGTCTCGCTCAGCAGGTACACCTTGCCGTCACCGGCGACGGGCGAAGCGAAGAAGATGCCGCCGAGCCTTGCTCTCCAGACAGGAGTCCCCGTCTCCGCCGCAGCGCACGTCACAACGCCAACCTCATTCGTCATGTAGAGCAGGCCTCCGTACTGCAAAATCGAGGGCACGTAGGATCCCCCGCTCGGCATGCGCCAGCGCAAATGCGTCGACGTGACGTCGCCCCGCCCGCCCGGGCGAAGCGCGAGTATGTCGCTATTCCGGTACCCGCGGCTCAAGTAAATGGTCCCGTCATGAAAAACCGGCGATGGGATCGGCGTCTGCCGCTCGCTTCCCGCGTACCATAACAAGCGCCCGCTCGAAGGATCGTGGCATCGATGCGTTCACTGGAATTAATGATGAGCTCGTCCCCGCGAGGTCCGGTGACCACGACCGGGGTGCTATGCGATACCCGGCCGCTGCCGCGATCCGCTTTCCAACGCTGCCTGCCAGTCGAAGCGTCGAGCGCCAGCAGGTAAGACACCGGGCGGTGATCACAGAGCAGAATGAGCAGATCGTTATAGAGGGCAGGAGAACTGCCGTGCCCCCACTGGTTCAGGAACGAACCGTACTTCTGGTCGAGGCGCCGCTTCCAGACCTCGCGGCCGTTCATGTCCAGCGCAACCACCTGCCCGTTTCCAAACCACGCATAGATACGCTTCCGGTCCGAAACCGGAGTCGGAGTCGCCAGGTTGTGCTTCTCATGAACGTCGGGGCGCTCGCCGGACGCCACCGTCCTGTACTGCCAGACCCGCTTGCCATCGGAGGTACGGAACGCCTCGACAACCAGATACACCTTGCCGTCCGGACTTTCGGCATGGCTGATTGCGTTTTCGCGCTGGGCCAAGGACCGATCGTCGCGCGCAAGCCTTGGATCATTCCCGCTGGCTGTCGCATAAGCCCCAAGTTGCGAGGTCACGATGACCAGGTCACCAACAACGATGGGCGAAGAAGCTCCCGTTCCGGCAAGAAGCGCTTTCCAAGCGACATTCTTCTCCGGCCCCCAATGCGCCGGCAGGCCTGTTTCCGTGGAGACTCCCTGGCTCCCAGGCCCTCGCCACTGCGGCCAGTCAGCGCCGGATACGGGCAGCGCCCAGAGCAGAAGCGAGCTTATTCCCAGCCCTCGCATTTTCATGCGGCACAGTATATGCTCGCGCGATGATCGTGGCTATACCCAGCAGAACTCTGGCTGACAACACTCGCACAGTCCCGCAGCGGAGACGCTGCTGCGGCGCGACTATCCGTATTCTCCGGCCCGCGGAACCACGCTGCGGGCGGAACATCGGGGAGGACTTATGTTTTATGAGGAATCCGCAGCAGTACGGTATAATTGAGAGTTTTGGTCTCAGATAAGGATTTTCGGAAACGTCGGACATGAGCAATGTGATCGTGCTGGGCGCGCAATGGGGTGATGAAGGAAAGGGCAAGATCGTTGACCTTTTCTCGGATCGCTTCGACATTGTCGCGAGATATCAGGGTGGACATAATGCAGGCCACACTGTCCAGGTTGGGGATAAGAAGTTCATCCTCAAGCTGATTCCCAGTGGAATCTTACGTCCCGGCGTTCGAGCCGTCATCGGAAATGGCGTCGTTGTCGATCCAGCAGCCCTGGTGGAAGAAATGGACATGCTGGAGAAGATGGGCATCGATGTGAAGAGCCAGCTCTCGATCAGCAACCGCGCGCATGTCATCTTCCCGTTTCACCGGGTTCTCGAAAACATCTCCGAAAACCGGAAGGATCGGGAAGCGATCGGCACGACATCCCGCGGGATCGGTCCCTGCTACGAAGATAAGGTCGGACGCCGCGGCATTCGCATCGCCGAATTGCTCGACGAGCCCACATTCCGTACGCTGTATCGCTACATTGCAGAGGACAAGCAGACGCTGGCCCGCGCATTCGGCATTGAATCGGAGATCGACTTCGCGGGCATTTGTCAGCAATACCGGATGCTCGCAGACCGGCTGCGCCCCATGGTCTGCGATACCGCCAGACTCCTGAACGACGCGATCTCGGCCGGAAAGAGAGTCCTGTTTGAAGGCGCCCAGGGGACGATGCTCGATATCGACCACGGAACGTATCCTTTCGTCACATCCTCAAGCGCGGCCGCCGGAGGAGCGTGCACAGGCACCGGGGTGCCGCCGACGCGAATCGACGGCATCGTGGGGGTCTCGAAGGCGTACATTACCCGAGTTGGCGGCGGGCCCTTCCCCTCGGAGGCGCACGGCGCGGCGGGAGATGCCATCCGGAGGGCTGGCAACGAGTTCGGATCCGTAACCGGACGGCCCAGGCGCTGCGGCTGGTTCGACGTTCCCCTGCTGCGCTACACGGCAACTGTCAACGGCTTCGACTCGCTCATCATCACGAAGCTCGATGTTCTCGACGAGCTGAGCGATATTCCCGTTTGCGTGCGCTACAAGATTGGCGGCGTGGAAACGGATGAGATGCCTGCGACCCGAGCTGCAATGGAATCGATGGAGGCCGTGTACGAAACGCTTCCCGGCTGGCGCAAGCCAACGAAAGGCACGACGCGTTATGAAGACCTGCCTGACGAAGCCAAGCGGTACGTGGACTTCCTAGAAAGCCGCTCGCAGGTCGAGGTCGGTTGCGTTTCGACCGGTCCCGAGCGCAGCCAGACAATTGTACGCGCTGGCTCCAAACTCGAGAAGCTCTTCGGCTAACAGAAACCGGGCAGACCTGCAGGTGAGGTAAGTCTGCCCGGCCCAGGGAATCGTCCCTCGCGGAAGCCTGTCAAAGCCTACCGCCGCCTCGTAACGTGCAGAGTACGCCAGGCGCGGTTGCCCGCCGCATCGGAGGCGCGGATTGTTATCACATTCGTGCCCACAACGAGGGGAACTTCGATCGGACCCCAGAACTGTGTGCCTTCGGCTACGCCCGATGCGCCCGTTGATACGGACCATGAAACCTCGGTCACGCCGGTGTCATCCCGAGCCAGTCCGCGGATTGAAATCGTAGCCGCCGAAGTAGCCACGTTCGTGGCTCCAGGAGAGGTGATGATAAGCGTCGGGGCCGTAGTATCGAGCTGACCGGGCGCATACTCGACGGACAGAGATCGCGAAGCCGATGTTCCCACCAGAGACCAGGCGGTCACTGTCAAGACGTTTATGCCCGGCTGCAGCGTGATCGTCGCGCTCCATTCCGCCTTTCCTGTAGCTTCCCCGGACCCTCCTCGCGAATTCTCCCATCGGACACGAGAGATGCCGGCGGGATGGAAAGCGGAGCCCTTCAGTTGGATGGTAGCCCCGGCTGTACGGAACGTCCCGCCCGAGTGTCCATAAATCTGAATCGATGGCGGCTGCGGCGGGGGCGGCGGCGTCTCCTTCGCTTCCCGGTTCACGGTTAGAGTCTGCGAGGCGATCCCGCCTTTTTGATCCAGAGCAGTGATTGTCAAGCGGTTCTCGCCAAGCTGAAGCGGCACCGCGTCGAAGCTCCACTCGCGGGCGCCCGTACCAGGGGGAACGTCGATGAACCCGGAGCCCAGCCGGTCGCTGACCCAGGAGACGCGGACGATCCCTGATCCTCCGGAGACAACGCCGGATACCGGAATATAGGAACTGCGCGTAGCCGTGGAAGACCCTGCAGGCTGCGTCACGTTTAGTTCAAGGGGCTCGGGCTCGTCCTGCGGCTGTTCCTTGGGTTCCTCTTCCGGTTCCTCGTCGCCGGGTTCCACTTCGCGAACCGCGTACAGATCCTGGATGGCTGCAATGTCTTCCGGCGTCAGTACCGCACCCTCCCGGTAAAACGGGTACATCACGCTGCCCGGCGTATCCGCGTGCCCGAGGCCGAGCGCATGCCCGATCTCGTGCAGCGCAACAGTGAAGAGATCGACGTTCGCTCCGATGTTCCAGTCTTCGTCACCGTCGAAGTGCATGTCGCCGGCAATCGGTTCAGGATTGGGCGGGGCCGGATAGAAGGTATGCGCCAGGACTCCGCCAACGCCGTCGAATGGATAGTCATCGCCGTGATTGCGAGGGCCAAACAGGATGTCCACAGCCCCGCCTGACTTAGGTTTCTCCCTCTCCACAAAGCGAATCTGCACATGCCGCGCCCACTCCGCGAAAGCCCGCAGCACTTCCGACCGTACGTCCGCCCCCGGCAGCTTTTCGGTCAGCGCCACGAAATGGTAGCCGATGTCGACCGCACTTCTTCCAGGTCCATCCCAGCCTTCGCCAATGCGGGCAACGTACTGCCCTATTGTGCCCGCATCCGTGATCGCGCCGAGACAAACGCGCGCGGGAACGCCCAGACGAAGCTCGTTCGATGCGGGATAGATGTAGGCCACCTCGTCCCATTCCGATAACTCCCAAATCTGCTGCGGGTCCGCTTGCACTAATAGCTGGTAGGGCTGCAAGTCCGGGTTCTCGATCAGGCGCAATCTCAAGCGCGAAGCCAAGGCTCTGACATCCCCAACTTCCACATCGCGGTGAAAGTCAACCACGACGCTCATCTCGCTCAAGTACTGAAGCTGCGGGCTGATCTTATCGGCTGGCCGCAGCCGTCCTACCCAAATCGCGCCCAGCTCTTCCACCCGAAAGTCATCAGGCACGGACACGAGGACAGCATTCTCCGGAACGAAATCGACCACGCGCGCGCCGCGCAGGGAGAGCTCCAGGAGCCGGTCCGGGCTTAGCGGAGACGGGAATTGAATAATGAGATGAGAGCGATTCCCCAAGCGCCGCAATCCTGCCGCCAGGCTCTCGCTTCGTCCCTCTCGAATGTCAGTTTTCTTCGGACTGAACCGCCCGGACTTTAAATGCAGAACTTGCGCCGCCAGATCCCAACAGGAAACCGCAATCAGCGGAAGGACCAGTGCAAGGATGCGTCGCATACCGGGCTTATCGCGCCGGCGCGAGAGATCTAGGACGAAAGAGACACTTAGATGCGTAGGGAAACGTGTGTATGCGCAGACTCTTGAGGATTACGCGTCTCGCCGCAGCAGCTCTCCTCCTGGCCTTCGGCGCATGGGGCCGTGCCCGGGCGGCATCCTACGATGTCGTTACTGTTGCCGGCGGGTTCCGAAGCAATGGAGTCCCGGCGATGAACGCTCCGCTCGCACTCTTGAACGGGATCGCAGCGGACTATCACGGCAATCTCATCCTCGCGGACACCGGAGATCACCGCATCCTCCGCCTGCTGCCCTCCGGCATCATCGAGACTCTGGCTGGCGATGGCGTGCCGGGATTTTCCGGAGACGGAGGTCCGGCGGCGGAAGCTCGCATCAATTCCCCCTACGGCGTCGCAGTCGATCGAAGCGGAAATATCTACTTTGCGGATCTCGAGAACAAGCGCGTACGCAGGATCGATCCGGACGGCATCATCACGACGGTCGCAGGAGGGGGGGACCGCACACCCGAAGAGGCTGGCATTCCCGCAGTGGATGCCCGTCTTGAAAGCCCTCGAAACGTGGCCGTGGACGTTGACGGCAACTTATACATCTCGGATTTTTACGCGCACCGCGTTTACTTTGTCTCGCGCTCTGGGACGATCCTCCCGATCGCCGGAACCGGCACGCCGGGGTGGTTTGGAGAAGGAGGTCCGGCAAGGCAGGCGCAGCTTTCTTTTCCCGCCGGACTCGCGCTCGATGCTTCTGGAGCGCTGTATATCGCCGATAGCGGCAACCGGGCCATCCGCAAGCTCAGCCACGGATTGCTGACGACCGTCAGGGCAGGATTTCTTGTGTTCTCGCTGCACCTGCCGACTGGCGTGGCCCTGGATGGCAGGGGCGGCCTTATCGTCGCCGATGGCGAGGATCCCGCGGTGCTGCCTGAAGGCTCCGGCATCCGCGCAGTCGCCGGAAAGGATGTCGTGATGTCTCCCTCAGGGGCAGTTTTCGTTGCAGGTGGTCCGTATGTGAACCAGCTTCTCCCGGATGGAAACCAGCAAAGGATCGCCGGATCGGGCACCTTTGGCTTTCACGGCGACGGCGGCCCAGCGACCGACGCGCAGTTAGGGATGCCCTCGGCAGTAGCGCCGGATGGCGCGGGCGGCTTCTACATCGCAGACGAGCGAAGCCATCGCGTGCGGTACGTGAACTCGGGAGGTGTGATCTCAACCGCAGCCGGGACAGGCGCGCCCGAAGCCGGTAGCGAAGGAGGATTTGCGACCCTTTCGACGCTGAATGCGCCGCGAGGGCTGGCCGTGGATCGCGAAGGCAACCTCTATATCTCCGATACTTTGAATCATCGCATTCGCAAAGTAGATCGAGCCGGCATGATCTCTACAGTAGTGGAGAAGCTCGAAGAGCCGCACGGAATCGCGTTGGATTCGGAGGGCAGTCTCTATATCGCGGAGAAGGGCTCCGATAGAGTCATCAGGCGGACGAGCTCCGGCCGGCTGGAAACCGTGGCGGTCGTGGAATCACCGCGCAGTGTCGCTGTCGATGGCGACGGAACGCTCTATGTTTCCGGACACTCCGGCATCTACCGCGTCACGCCATCGTTCGGCGTCGAAAGGATCAGCCCGCTCGCGGATGTCCCTGCCGTTGCGGCATCGGCTTCCGGCGAATTGTGGGTGGCGGATGCAGCCAACCGAAGAGTCGGCATTCTGCAGCCCAGCGGCGAAGTCGAGCCCGTAATGACGGATATAAGCGCCACATGCCTCGCAGCCGAGGAGAGCGGAGCAATGCTGGTGTGCGACAGCACAGGCCGCATCTTGCGCTTGACTCCCGGGAGTGACGTTGAGCGCGCCAGCGTGCTCCACGCCGCAAGCAGGCAGCCAGGGCCGGTCGCTCCAGGCGAGCTTGTCTTCATCGAACCCGCCGGGGATGAAGTACGCTTTGATGGCCAGACAGCTCAGATTTTGTCGAAGGAGACTGGACTCGTCGAAGTGCCCCCCGCACTAGCGCCGGGACCCGAAGCAACCCTCGAGGTACTAAGCGAGGGCCGGCTGATCGCAACCGCGACACTGGAAGTGCGCGAAGCCGTGCCCGCCCTGTTCGGCGCCGGCAGCGAGGTGGCTGCCGTCAACGAAGATCAATCGATCAATGCGACAGACAACCCGGCACCGCGCGGAAGCATTGTCAGTGTCTTTGCTACAGGCACGGGCAACGTGGACCGCCTTCCCATTACGCTCCTGATTGGCGGGTTGGAATCGGAAATCCTCTATGCCGGACCCGCCCCCGGCCTGATTGGCATGACCCAGGTGAACGCTCGCGTTCCGGGCGGATTCCTGCCATCCGGGCGTGTCAGCATCAAGCTTCTTGCGGGTCCCTATGCGAGCCCGGATGGCATGACGATCGCTGTCCGCTGATCAGATCATGTACGCGCCCCCGTTCACTTCGATCGTCTGCCCGTGAATGTTTCGGGACGCGTCGGAGCAGAGGAAGAGAATGACGTCGGATACGTCTTCGTTGGTCGATAGACGGCCCTCGGGCGTTGATCGGACCACGTTCTCAAGCATCTCCCGGGTGGAAAACTGTTCGTGGAAGTGATTGTCCACAGTGCCCGGGCTGACGGCATTTACGCGAATTCCGTGCGGCGCCAGCTCCTTCGCAAGCCCCTTGGTCATCGCGGAGACCGCAGCTTTCGCCGCTGCGTAGAGAGTCGCGCCCGGACCGCCGCCATTCCGCGCGGCGATGGAACTGACGTTCACGATAACTCCCTTCTTTCGCGCTACCATGTGAGCCGCCGCTGCCTGGGTAATAAACCACAAACTCTTGGCGTTCAGGTTTAAGACCTGATCGAATAGCTCCTCGGTCGACTCGGCCAGCCTAGCCCTCCGGATCAGCGATCCGGCGTTATTGATGAGGATATCGATCTCGGCGGCGGTTTTCCCAAGCTCGCTAATAAAGCTCCGAATTCCGTCAGAAGAAGTGAGGTCGGCGGCGATGATATCGGCGCGCGCTCCGGCACGGCAGACTGCGTCCGCGGTCTGCTCCGCGCCTTCCCTATATTGACCGTAATGAATCACGACGCGGGCAACACCTTGACGTGCAAGAGCAACTGCGGAAGCTGCGCCGATTCCGCGGGACGCACCTGTGACCAAAGCCGTCGCACCCTTCAACTCTTGTAACATTCGTTATCTCCTCTTCCCTTATCTCCAGCTTTCGGCAAAGCCTGACTGTTTCTGCCAGATCCTATCGTAAGTTTTGTTTGTTGATTCTTCACGCTACACCGCCTTCCTTTCATCAGAGCCGACCGTTTTTGGTAGACTCTGCCGGAGGAGATATCGGTATGAACAACCGCAGGACGTTCCTCATGAGCGCCGGGGGACTGGTGCTGAGCCACGCTGCCGGCAAGAGCGCCAACGACAAGATTCGCGTCGCGGTCCTGGGCGTGCACGGACGCGGCAAAGATCACATCAAAGGATTTCAGAGCCAGCGGGATGCGGAAGTCGCCTTGCTTTGCGATCCCGACCAAGCCGTTCTCGCCGAGCGTGCCTCGGAGTTTGAGGCGAGGTACGGCCGGAAGCCATTGACGGAAACCGACCTGCGGCGAGTCTTCGAGCGGAAGGACATCGACGCGGTCAGTATTGCGACTCCTAATCACTGGCATTCTCTGGCTGCGATCTGGGCCTGCCAGGCCGGCAAGGACGTCTACGTCGAGAAGCCGGCATCGCACAACATCTTTGAAGGACGCAAGCTGGTAGAGGCAGCGCACAAGTACAAGAGAATCGTGCAGCATGGAGTGCAGCTCCGCAGCTCGGAGGCATTGCGGGAAGCAGTGGAGCTGCTGAACAAGGGCGTCATCGGCAAGGTCTACATGGCACGAGGGCTGGTCTACCGGTGGCGGCCTTCGATCGGACACAAAGAGCCCGAGCCCGTGCCGTCCACGCTTGACTATAACCTCTGGCTCGGACCGGCGCAGGAGCGTCCTTTTTCCCGCCGTTATGTGCACTACAACTGGCACTGGCACTGGGACTTCGGCAACGGGGACGTCGGCAACCAGGGCATTCATGAGACGGACATGTGCATGTGGGGTCTCGGTGTCGGCTTGCCAAAGCGGATCACGGCAATGGGCGACAAGTTTCTCTTCGACGATGACAAGGAAACGCCCGAGGTGCTGACCACTCTCTATCACTACCCTGAAGAGAAGAAGATGATCCAGTTCGAGGTCAGGCACTGGTGCACAAACACGGAAGAGGGCGTCAGCGTCGGCAACATCTTCTACGGATCGGAAGGCTACATGCTGATCCGGAACTACGACGCGTATGAGGTCTATCTGGGCCAGAAACGTGAGAAGGGCCCGGCGCGGAAGGCGGGCGGCGACCACTACGCAAACTTCCTCAAAGCCGTACGCAGCCGCAAGACCTCCGACCAGCACGGTCCCGTCGAGACGGCACACCTGTCCTCGGCCCTCGCCCATCTCGGAAACATTGCGTACCGCCTCAACCGCCAGCTTACATTTGATCCCACGACGGAACGCTTTGTCGGCGACCCTGAAGCCGACAAGATGCTGACGAGGAACTACCGGCGCCCGTTCGTCGTGCCCGAAAAAGTCTAATGCCGCACCAGATCACTGACTGCTGACGATCAAACGATCAGCATGCAGTCGCCGTAGGAGTAGAAGCGGTAGCCCGATTCAACGGCGTGGCGGTAGGCGGCGAGGACAAAATCCTTACCGGCGAAGGCGCAAACCAGCACGAGGAGGCTGGACATTGGCAGGTGGAAGTTGGTGAGCATCGCTCCGACGGCTCGAAACTCGAAGCCAGGATAGATGAAAAGATCTGTCTCGCCGCTGGCGGCCGCCAGTCCCCCGCGCTGCATCAACGTTTCCACGGTCCGCGTGCTGGTAGTGCCTACCGCCACGATCCTCCGGGCTTGGCGCATCCGCGCGGCGTTCTCCTCGGTGACCTGGAACGACTCCTGATGCAGCTTCGCCTCTTCCACTTTTTCGGCATGCAGGGGCTGAAAGGTCCCCAAGCCGACGTGAAGGGTCACAGTCGCAACGTCCGCACCCGCTTTCCGGCACTCGTCCAGAATTTCAGGAGTGAAGTGCAACCCGGCCGTCGGCGCCGCGACTGAGCCGACCTGACGGGCATAAATCGTCTGGTACCGGTCCTGGTCCTGAACAGTATCCGCGCGCCGGATGTAGGGCGGAAGCGGCATGTGCCCGATCGCGCGGAGCCTTTCGAAAATGTCGCCTTCGAGATCGAAGCGGATTGTCCGCTGGCCGAACTCGCCGCGGTTGACGATCTCCGCCTTCAGCCCGTCCTCAAAGCGAATCCGCTCGCCGGTCCTCATCTTTCTGCCGGGACGAACGAGGGCGGTCCAGGTATGCTGGTCCTCGCTGACCGGCCGCAGCAAGAAGACCTCGACCCGGCCGGAGAGGTGCTCCCATCGCTTCGGGTTGTTCTTGCCGATTGGATGGGCGTGCACACCCAACCGGCGTCCAAACAGGCGCGAAGGAAAGACCTTGGAGTCGTTCAGAACCAGGCAGTCACCCGGGCCAAGATACTGCGGGATGTCTCGAAAGACACGATCCTCCCATCGCTGTTCCTTCCGGTGAAGCACGAGCATCCGGGAAGCAGAGCGATCTGCAAGAGGCTCCTGCGCAATCTGATCGGGCGGCAGGTGATAATCAAATTCAGAGAGAAGCATCGAGGGGCTTCTCAGGTAGGATAACAATCTTGGCGAATTCCGTTTTGATCCTCGGCATCGAATCGTCGTGCGATGAGACGGCAGCGGCGGTCGTAGCCGACGGGAAACGAGTCCTGTCATCGGTAGTGGCTTCCCAGTTGGACACCCACGGCAAATACGGCGGCGTGGTGCCGGAACTGGCATCGCGGGAGCATTTGCGGGCGATTGTGCCTGTCGTGCGGTCTGCGTTGGAAGAAGCAGGGCTGAAGCTCCCTGACCTGAGCGCGATTGCCGTAACGAAAGGGCCGGGACTCGTTGGCTCGTTGCTGGTTGGCATCACGTACGCAAAAGCGCTGTGCTTTGTCCACAAGCTGCCATTGATCGCCGTGAATCACATCGAAGGGCACATCCATGCGGTCATCATGGAAGCCGGCGAGGGAGTGGAGTATCCGGCTCTGGCGCTTGTTGTCAGCGGAGGACACACACATCTGTTCGAGGTGCTGGAAGGGTTTCACTACCGGCTGCTTGGGAAGACGCGGGATGACGCGGCCGGCGAAGCGTTCGACAAAGTCGCAAAGCTCCTGGGTTTTGGCTATCCAGGCGGTCCGGTGATCGACAAGCTTGCACCGTATGGAAACCCGCGAGCCGTCCGGTTCACGCCAGCAAAGATGAAAGGAAATCCGCTCGATTTCAGCTTCAGCGGGCTGAAGACGGCCGTCCTGCGATGGACCGAGCAGCGCGATCTCTCTTCGGAGATCGAAGCTCGAAAGGATCTGCTCCGCCGCAATCCCCGCCCAAGCGTAGAGGAATGGCTTGCGGTAACGCCCGGCGAAACTCTGGATTTGCTGGCGTCGTTCCAGCAAACAGTCATCGACGAACTGCTCCGCCGGGCGTGGGCTTCGGCTGAAGAGATCGGAGCGCGATCCATCATCATCTCAGGAGGCGTGGCGTGCAATTCCGGTCTGCGGAGGGAAGCCAACCTGAACGTGCCGGTCTTCTTCCCCTCCTTCGGCTTGTCCACGGACAACGCCGCAATGATCGCGGCGGCAGCGTTCCCGAAGTTTCACCGCGGTCAACACGCAGGCCTCGACTTACGCGCTAACGCAAATTTGACTCTCGCCTGACGCTCTGAATCTAATAACTGCATGGCGTCTCGATCCCTGCTCCTGTTTGTCGTGCTCACGCTCTCTGCCCATGCATCCGTTACCGCGATTCGGGTCACGGAGCGGAGCGACGTGCTGGATGGTAAAAGCTTTGGATCCGCCGGGCCGTATGAACGGATCGTTGCGACCGTCCACTTTGCCGTCGACCCGAAGCTGCCTCAGAACCGCCTCATCCGCGATATCGATCTTGCACCGACAAACGCCAACGGGCTGGTGGAGTTCTCCGCAGACCTATATGTCCTGAAGCCGAGGGATCCGGCCGCCGGAAACGGCACCGTCCTGCTCGAGATCCTGAATCGCGGGCGGAAGCTGATGCTGCAGCGGTTTCTGAGGGCTCCGCAGACCAATGATCCCCGGTCCGACGAACATTTCGGCGACGCGTTTCTGCTCGAACAGGGTTTCACTTTGGCCTGGATCGGCTGGCAGTTCGACCTGCCCAATACCGGAAATTTGATGCGATTGGAGGCCCCGGTTGCGGTACTGAACGAGAAGCCTATAACCGGGCTCGTGCGGTTACGGTTTGCGCCCGCCCGCCGGGAGCAGTCATTGGCTCTCGAGAGCTACTCGGTTGCGGACGGCGGCGCGAGTCTCAAGGTATACGTTCGTGATAGCGCAACGGGTCCCGCCCGCGAGTTGCCAAGACGCCAGTGGAAACTCGAAGGCAAGAACCTGATCTCGACTTCCGGCTTCGAAGCCGGCAAGATTTACGACGTCGTGTATACAGGGACAAACTCCGTTCCCGCCGGTCTCGGCCTGGCCGCCGTACGCGATATCGTCTCTTACTTCAAGTACGGCGTCCCGCAGGGTGGCATTATGCCCTTGGGCGATCAGCGCCGTTTCATCAAGCGGGCCATGGGCTTTGGAATCTCTCAAAGCGGCCGATTCCTCCGCCATTTTCTCTACGAGGGCTTTAACGAAGACGAGAAAGGACGACAGGTCTTTGACGGTGTCTGGTCGGACGTGGCGGGCGCCGGACGCGGCAGCTTCAATCACCGCTTCGCGCAGCCCGGCCGGATGGACGGCCTCTACCCCGTCGACCTGCCGCCCTTCAACTCCTGGACCATCAAGCTGGCCCCGAAGCTTTTCCTGACGAACACCTCCGCCGAATACTGGAGCCGGGGGGCTTCCCTGATTCACACAACTTCTGACGGAAGAGTCGACATCAAGCCCGACGCCAGTACGAGAATCTACATGGTCGCTGGCGGCCAACACACCCCCGGAGGGTTCCCGCCGGGCAAAGAAGGGCGGCGCTACATGGGGAATCCGAATGACTATGGACCGCTACATCGTGCCCTGCTCATACGACTGCATGAATGGATTCGCGACGGAAAGGAACCGCCGCCTTCCCAGTATCCCCAGATTGCGAAAAACGAACTTGTCCCGTTCGACAAGCTGATCTTTCCCAAGCTGCAGCACGTGATCCTGCCCAGCGGGCCTTACGCGCCCGCAGCACTCGACTACGGACCTGAGTTCACAACAACGGGCGTCATCACCCAGGAGCCGCCAGCGATCGGCCCGACCTATGGCATACGCGTGCCCCAATGTGACGATGACGGCATCGACCTTGGAGGGATTCGCATGCCGGAGGTCTCAGCACCGCTTGGTACGTACACTGGCTGGAATCTGCCGGCGAATCCCGCTTCCACCACATACCTTCCCCTGGCCGGATCCTGGTTTCCTTTCGCTAGAACCAAGGCGGAACGCACCAAGACGCGGGATCCGCGTCCGTCTATCGAGGAACGTTACCGAAGCCGTGAGGAGCACTTGCGCAAGGTGGAGGCTGCGGCACGGGAACTGGCGACGGCTGGGTTCCTGCTCGAACGGGACATCGACCTCGTTGTCGCCCGATCAAGACAGCAGTGGGACCACCTGATGAACGCGAAGTAGCTATCCTGGAGATATATGGGTCCAAAAGCTCCTGGGGAGGCGCCAAAGCCTCCAATCCCGGGCATACGGAATTTGATTACGGTTGGCTCCGGCAAAGGTGGCGTCGGAAAAACCACAGTTTCTGTCAACCTGGCTGTCGCGCTTGCCCGGCTGAATTACAAGATCGGCCTGCTCGATGCGGATGTGTACGGCCCCAACGTGCCGATCATGATGGGGATTCAGGATAGCCCGCACGCGGTCGGAGACAGGATACAGCCGCTCGAGCAGCACGGCGTGAAACTGATGTCGATGGGATTTCTCAATCCCGGAGACAGGCCCGTCATTTGGCGCGGTCCCATGCTGCACAACGTTATCCAGCAGTTCCTGCGCGGGGTCGACTGGGGCGAGCTTGACTACCTGGTGATCGACCTTCCGCCAGGCACCGGCGATGTCCAGCTCAGCCTCGTCCAGACTGCCCCGATTACCGGCGCGGTCGTCGTGACGACGCCTTCCGATGTTTCCCTAGAAGACGCACGAAAAGCGGTGAACATGTTCCGTCAGGTGCGTGTGGAAGTGCTGGGCATGGTCGAGAATATGAGCTATCTCATCGCCCCGCAGTCCAAGGAGCGCATCGATGTATTCGGATGCGGAGGCGGCAAGCGGACAGCCGAGCAGATGGGCGTTCCCTTCCTGGGCGAGCTGCCGCTGATTCCTGAAGTGCGCATCGGCGGAGACAGCGGCCGTCCGATCGCCCTCCTCGGAGAAGAAAATCCGAACGCGGCGCCGTTCATTGAGCTAGCAAAACGCACCGTCGAACGCTGTCAGGAAGCCGCCTCAAAGAAGGGCCCAGCGATTACAGTGGAGGATTAAGATTCCGCATCCGCTCGGAAGAGCAGGTATCTGCCGAGCGGATCTCCGGCTTCCATTCCACTTACCAGAACAGGTCTTGATACTGCGAGTCGATCTGGTAGTGCGTAACGCCTAAGCGCTTCAGGCGCGCCACGTCTTCCTCCGCTCCCTTCCGGACGTCCCGGCGCGCCTCTACATATCGAAACTCATTGATCGCAGCGACGGGCACGACCCGGTTGGTTCGGCACAGCTCGACCGCTGCCTCGTCCAGCACACTGCCCAACTCGAACAGGAAATAGTTGGCCGCTACATCTTCCCCACGCTCGACGGCCGCCTTGAGCGTCGTTCGATTGCAGGAAAGCTTGCACTTGCCTCGGAAGAAGCGCTTGATTCTGTCGCTTCCAAGCAGGTAGGCGGTCTGCAGAAGCTGGTGCTCATCCAGGATTGATATGAGGTTTTGGTAAAACTCAGCAGGCCAGCGGTCGCTCTTGATGTCGAGCATGAGCCGGACCCTGCCCTGACACATCCGGCAAACGTCGCGGAAATGGATTGGACTTGTGTTTCCCGGCGTGGATCGGAGCCGCTTGACTTCATTCCAGGTCAGCTCCGCGACGGGCTTATTCACACCGTAGTACCGCTGGAATGTCGGATCGTGCTGGAGAATCGGCTCTCCGTCAGCCGTCCTCCGTATGTCCACCTCAAGCATCCAGTAGCCGCGATCGATCGCCGCCTGAATTGAGCCGGGACTGTTCTCGGGGTGAGCCTCATCGACAATGCCGCCCCGGTGAGCGATGAGGTGATATTTGGTGTTTCCGCGGCAGACAGCGCTAGCTGCCGAAGCCGCAAGAAACGTTCTTCTTGTGAGGCTCATGTGTCTCTGTCCTTGGAAGCCCCCTCCGAAGCGGAGCTTCCCTAGAAAGAGACCATTGTAGTATGTGTTCCGCGCAAGCTAGCCGAGAGGCAAAGCCTGCAGCGTCGCGCTGTGACGCATTGCGACGACCTGGTCGACGGTGAGATTGAGGCGGCGTGCCGCAGCCGCTAGCCGGAGCCGGGAAGGC
Source organism: uncultured Bryobacterales bacterium (assembly GCA_937959285.1). Taxonomy (GTDB): domain Bacteria; phylum Acidobacteriota; class Terriglobia; order Bryobacterales; family Bryobacteraceae; genus JADGHK01. Next base: position 11,557 of record CALGAR010000020.1, on the reverse strand, counting down.
ATGTCCTCATCGGAAAGCGTGCAGAGCTCCACAGCATACAGGATGGCGGCGATGGGATTCGAAGTCTTTTCCGGGCAATGGTGGTAGCGTACGCCTTCCACGAGATCGTCGGGGAACTTCCAGAACTTCAAGATCTCGGCCGCCGCTTCTGCGTGATCCACTCCGTAGACGAGCCATTCTGCTCCGGTCCTGGGATAACCGTCGTGTACCAGCCGCTCGCAGGTGCCCACGGCTTCGGACGGCAGCAGAGATAAGGCCAGCACTCCGATGTCGTGGACCAATCCAGCCAAGGTCGCTTCGGCAGGATTGGCCGAGGAGGTGCGCCTGGCGAACTCCGCGGCGAGGTCCGCAGATTCGAGAGCGTGCGCCCACATCGGCCGCATGAACGGCTTTCGGTAAAGGGACCCGATGATCGCGGCAAGCATGACCTGCCTTGCGGCGAGCATACCAATCTTCGCGATGGCTGCAGGAATCGAGCGAACCTCTCCCGTTCCCATGAAAATGGCGCTGTTGGCGCAGGAAACGACCTTGCCGGCAAGGACAGGATCGCTGTGAGCGATCCGCTCCAGGGCGCGCAGATCGAGCTCGTCTACCGCCAGGATCTGCATCGCCGTCCGCGCGGCAGATTCGAAGACGGGCAACTGCGGGAAGACCGCTGTGAACTGTTCCCGAGTGACCCTGCGGAGCACAGACAAACCCGCTGCAGCGAAGGGGCATTCTTCAAAGTCCTCGTCTACGCTGGCAAGCGAGTAGGGGGCGGCCTCCAGAAGGTCATCAAGCGACTCGGCGATCTCCAAAATCTCCGCCATCTTCGCCTCGCGCCCTAGCTTCTTCGACCGGTTGTGCAGGGCGCGCAGAACCTCCAGTGCACCGGAGGAAAGGAACGACGGGGGAGCGTCCTCAGGCATAACCCCGAGAACGTCGGCGACCAGCCGCCGGAAAGCCGGGCCATCAAACAGATCGAGAGGACAATCCTGGTACATGGCCGCATCGCGGAGGCACGCCTGCTCTACGGCGTGCAGACCCTGCCTCCGACCCAGTTCAGCGGCCAGAGCGGCGATACGAATGCGGCGCGCCGTCTGACCTTCAGGCCGCGTGTCTTGTCTCACATTCCTCTTATCGACACTACGCTCTAGGTCAATGACAAATTTACACTTAGTGCACCCTGGACGCCGGTGATATTCTCCCGGCCGAACGGAGTCTTCCGCGGCCGGTGCTCAATCGCCCTGCGCGGTCTCCGCCTGAACGCTGGACTCCGCCCGGCGGGTAAGCAGATAGCCGGCAGCCAGGACACCCGCGGCAAACAGGATCTGAACGGCAATTTCCGCGGACGGGGAGGGGTGGAACGTGCTGTGAATATACGGATCCGTGATCATCATCTCACCGCCCACACGGCCGAGGATGGCGGCGCCAATCCAGACAAGGATCGGGAAACGGTCCATGATCCTCGAAAGAAGGTTGCTCGTAAAGACGACAAACGGGATGCTCAAACCGAGCCCGAACACGAGCAGGGCCAGGTTGCCTTTGGACGCCCCGGCGACGGCAAGGACGTTGTCTGTCGACATGGTGACGTCGGCCACAAGGATATACCACAAAGCCTGCCAGAGCGTAGAGGCGTGGCGATGATTCGCGTCGTCTTCCCCCGCTGCATCCGTCAGCAGTTTGATGGCGATCCCTACGATCAGGGCGCCGCCAACGAGCTTCAGGAACTGAATTTGAAGCAACTGAGCAGCAAAGAATGTGAGGGCGATCCGCAAAAGGACGGCGATACCCGCACCAAGCGAAATCCCCAGTTTCCGCTGGCGCGGCGGTAGGTGCTTGACTGCAAGAGCGATGACGACAGCATTATCGCCCGCAAGCAGCAGGTCAATCAAAACGATGGCAAGAACATCGAGTAGAAGCTGGGTTTCCATTCGTAGGAGCTTAATCCTGGGAATCGGCAACCATGGGAGGTCAAAACAGAAACAAACTTCGATAGAGTATCATACGCGGGGCATCACACGCAGAGCCGGGAGATTCGGAGTGTAAGCGCGGGCATTAAAAAAGGCGGCAGCTGCTTTCTGCCGAAGCAGCTTTACCGCCTGCCAGAGGACTGGGAGATGAGCAAGTCGATCTTTAGGGTCGATCGTTCATTTCCATGCGGGTTTTGTGCTTTTCGGACTCGTCCACGGATTGCGGCGCAGATGGCGCCCCCTCCAGACGCTTCTGCTCTTCGGCACTCACAGTCTGACTGATGCGCAGGAATCGCACCTCGGCATCCGGGTAGCGGCGTCTTGCAGCATCGGCCAGCTCTACCTGCACTGCTCCAGCGCCGATATCGCGCGTTTCTTGCGGCGGGTAGTAGTAGAGGGCATAGCGCTGCCGCAGCCTCGCAAGAGTCGTCTCGAGCGAAGATGCTTCCTCGACCGGGAGGCTGTCTCCGCCGGATCGCTGCGCAATCTCAGCGGTCCCCGCCGAGTGCGCCCCGGTCATCGGGTAGCGGCGCGTATAGCGCCGGTTGGAACGCCGCCCCAGGAGGATCTCGCCGAGCATCCCGCCCAGCGTCTGAGGAGCGGGGCTGGGGTTCGGGACACTCTGACTGACAGATGGGGTGTGACCAAAGGCGTCCGGAGCCAGCAGCGCGCTCAGCACCGCATCCGCTTTTGCGAGGGCTTTCAGCACTCCTTCTTCATCGCGGTCCCGTTCCGTCTGGTCATCGGTGAGAATGACGATTGCACGGCGCGCATCTCTGCGCCCATGGCGTTCGATATACCGCGCAGCATCGAACAAAGCATCGGTAATGTTAGTGCCTCCGTCGAAGTCCTCATCCTCCAGCACCTCTTCCAGCCCTCGTTCAATCTCGGCGCGCCCGCTTCGAAAGGGCATGCTCACGCGCGTGGAGCGATCAAAGACCATGATGGCGACGCGGTCCTGCTCGCCAATCACCTTGAGCGCCTCATGCGCAGCAGTGGCGATTCGCTGCACATGCGGCCTCATACTCCCGCTGACGTCAAGCAACAGCAGGAAGTCGACCGGCAGTTCCTCACGAATAAAGTTCCGAATCTCCCTTTGCTGGCCGCTCTCGCGCAGGACAAAGTCCTGAACCCCCAGATCGAGGATCGCGCGATTGCTCTTGTCCAGTACCTGGGCATCAACGCGAGCAAGAGCAACGTCGCTGCGGAACAGATAGGGGTCTTCGGCAGGGTTGGCCGTGAGATGTTCTCCGGCTAGAGCGAGCAGCACGAGGCATGCGGGACGGATCATAAATTCTCCCCCCCCGCCCACTGGTAGCCAGTGGGCTCAACTGTCGTTAGTAATACGCAGTCTGGGGTGAATCTGTTACGGAGTCCTCACTCGCGCCGCCTGCGGAATACCGATTGCAAAGGCAGATGTGGGGCAACGAAACGACAATGATGAGAATCAGCAGATACTGCCCGCAAAATCGACCGACGAGCAGAATACTCCTGCTGTTGCTTCCCCTCTCGGTGACTGCTTTCGCCGTGCCGGACACACTGCGCTACGAACGGCAAACCACGAAGATACTGAAGCAACTGGATGCCGATCAGATCGCGCTGCTTGAAAAGATCAACCGCGCCGACAGGCAGCATCTAAGCAGGCAGCCCGTACTCATCGCGCCAAGCCGGTTCGATCTCGACGAGCTCTCCTATAGCCCGCTTCCACTTACCTGGGATTGGGCGGCGCCGTATGAGAAGATCCTGGTAGTCCATCAGCCGTCGCAGGTCTTCGGCGCCTACGAGCACGGTGCGCTAGTCCGCTGGGGGCCGGTGAGCTCAGGCAAAGCATCCGATCCGACACCGACCGGACTGTTCCATCTGAACTGGCGAGCCAGATCGAGGCGAAGCACAATCGACGAAACGTGGCTGATGAACTGGTATTTCAACTTCCACAGCAAGCGCGGCCTGGCATTCCACCAGTACACGCTGCCCGGCCGTCCTGCAAGCCACGCCTGTGTCCGGCTGCTCGAGCGCGACGCGATCTGGCTATACCAATGGGGCGATGAATGGACGCTAAGCGAAGACGGGCAGAACGTGTTGAAGGAAGGAACGCCGGTCCTGATCATCGGCAATTACGATTTCAGCCGGCCCCGGCCATGGCTCAACCCCGCATGGTGGGAAACTGCCATCGCCCTTCCCAACCCCAGCTAACACAGTGCGCTCGATTCGTCCTGACAAAGCGCGATATGATGTGCCCTCATGAAGCGATTTCGGTTTGCCATCCTGATGATGGCCGTCATCACCGCCAGTCCCGTCCTCGCTGGCGTTGAAGAGGAGATTCGTGAGGCGGAGAAGAAGTGGGCCGCAGCCGTCGTCGCCCGCGACGCAGCCACTCTTGAAAAGGTGCTGACGCCAAGCCTGATTTATGCGCACTCGACCGGTGTGATCGAAACCAAGCAGCAGTACCTCGACCGGTTGAAATCGGGCGCGCAGCGCTACGAAGGCGTCGATCACGAAAAGATTCAGGTAGTCCCCTACGGCGACTCCGCCGTCGCCCACTGCATCATGCGCATGAGAGGGACGAGCGATCGCCGTCCATTCAACGACCACATCATGATGATGCACCTGTGGGTAAAGCAGGGCGGCGCGTGGCGCCTCGCCGCACACCAGACAACGAAGATTCCGTAGCCTCCGGCTATGCGAGCGGCTTTGCCCGTTGCAGAAGGTGCAATATGTTGCCCTCAGGGTCTGTGAAGAAGACGACCTTGTTCCCTTTGCTTTCCTGGGGCGGACCGAGGAAGGAGACTTTCTTCGCCTGAAGCTCCGCGTAGGCAGCATCAAAATCCTTCACGGTCAAGGCCAGGTGGCGGAACCCGGGCGTCTTCAGATTCTGAGGAGGCCTCTCACCCTCGGATTGAATAATCTCGATCAGGCCTCCGTCTGCTGCTTTCACAAAGGTGGCATTGGGGGACTGGTAGACGATCGTAAAGCCGAGAGTCGCAACGTACCAATCGGCAAGAGCAGACACATTGGCCGCGGCGATGGCCGCGTGTTCAATTCCCTGGATCATGTTCTAAATCCCTTCAGAGTATCACTCACCGATCATCGTCTGTGCTACGCTCAAGCGCATGGTGGAATCCACTGCCCGAGTACGGGTTCCGGCCGGCAGGCCGGACCAGTCTGAGTACGCTGCCTACTTCCACACTTACGTATCCCTTGTTCCGGACGGCGACATTCTCGATGAGCTGACCCGTCAGGGACAGGCAAGCATCGAGCTGCTCTCGTCGGTGCCTGAGGAGAAGGGCGACTTTCGGTATGCCCCCGGCAAGTGGTCAATCAAGGAAGCGCTGGGGCATGTTATCGACGCGGAGCGCATCTTCAGCTATCGCGCGCTCCGGATCGCCCGCAACGATCCAACTCCGCTCGCAGCCTTCGAACAGAACGCCTACGTCGAATTTGGGCCTTTTTCGCGGTGTTCCTTGCGAGAGTTGATCGAAGAGTTTCAGGTAGTGCGCCAGTCCACGCTCTGCCTGTTTCGCGTTCTCGACGCCTCAGCCTGGACGCGCCAAGGTACAGTGAACAACAACGCAATCACAGTTCGTGCCCTGGCCTACATCATTGCAGGGCACGCATCACACCACATGACAATCCTGCGCGAAAGGTATCTGCGCGCTTAGCGGGAGCTGCGGGCGGTGATGATCCGGTCGCTCCTGTGCCAGTGCCTGATCCTCGCCGCTCTCTTCGCAGATTCCCAGACGCCGCCGCTTCCGGAGTCGACAGCTCCTTCCGGCACTGGCCTTGCATGCACGCCGCCCAAAGGCTGGGTAGCCGACCGCAAGTCCGACGAGAAAGCAGTGCGGCGCCTGGCAGACGCTCTCGTATCGAGCGGCCTGCGCGATGCAGGCTACACCTACATCCTGCTCGACGACAGCGGTCCAGGCGAGCGCTTCCCCAATAGAGAGGCCCTTGAAAGCTACCTGCACAGCAAAGGCTTGAAGCTCGGGCTCATGTCTGCTCCAGGTCGGCGCGCGTGCGACGGCTTCCCTGAAGCTCTCAAGCATGGGGATCGCGAGGCTCCAGCCTCACCCGCGCGCCCGGTCCCCTACGAGCGCGATTCCGCGCCGATCGACCTCGCGAGCAGCGCGAAAGCAGAAAAGCTGCGGACGGAGATGACTCTTCGAGCCATCCTCGCGGCGCCTGTTTTTGTACGTGGCCGCATGGATAAGATGCCCGCGCCGGTCCGCGAAATGCTCACACATCCCGAGGTGCTTGCGATCCACGATGACCCGCTGCGGCAGCAAGGGTATCGCGAATGGCAGGATGGGCACCGCGAAGTCTGGGTTAGGCGGCTCGCAGGCGGCGACTGGGCCGTCGCGCTCGTCAACCGGGGGACTGCGCCGGCCCGAGTCAGCGTGACATGGGGGGAGCTGAAACTGCATGGCAGCCTGCCTGTCCGCGACGTTTGGGCGCGAAGGAACCTGGGGCAATTTGTCGATGGCTACACAGCCGAGGTTCCCGCTGGCGGGGCCGTTCTCCTGAAGGTGATGAAATAGCTTCACAGCTTTGATACTTCCAGGCAGTCCAGCCCGAAGTGATATCCGTTCGACTCGGCGTTCTTCCCCAATACATCAATCCGGAATCGATGCGTTCCTGCCTGCAGCCGTACCGTCTTGAGACCAACCCGGCCGCTCGGGGTAATCAACGGAGCCCAGCCGTCGAGCTCGCCAACAACACGGCCGTCGACGCTGAAGCGAATCCTCCCGTAATCCGGCGCCAGCGTTCCATATACCGCCATGCGGTAACGGCCGCCTTCCTTGACGGGGATCAGCAGAGTCAGAGATCCTTTGGGCGCGGCCCTGCAGAACAGGTGGCGGCCTCGAGTCCAATTCTCTGGTCCCCGATGGCTCATCGTCTGTACCTCTGTCCATACGCCGCTCTGCCGCTCGATCTCGAGGCTTTCGAAGGCAATCGCTTGTCCCGCGGTCCGGTTGGAGGGTAGCGGTCCTCCTCCCTTCTGGCGAAGGTGAGCCACGCGCCGCGCCCAGGCAGACTGCTGGGGCGATAGCTGGCGCAGGTCGCGCTTAGGGTCGGCGTGGTAATAGTACGACATCAGATTCCAGCGCGGGATCAAGTAAAGCTCGCCGCCGAGCTCTACGAACTGGTCCGCCGTACATTGCAGTTCCTGGATATGAGGCGTTGAAGGCGTATCGGAAAGGCGGTTTCCAGCGCCGGTGCGAGGCCCGTGGCCGGCTGCCTCGTAATGCCTCATTGCCTCCTGGACTGTGCGAAACTCGCGATCGAACGTGTGAACCAGCCCGAAATAGTGGCCGAGTTCGTGCGCCAGAAGCGCGATGTTCTGCCTTCCGCAGACACGGCTGTGCTCGAAGCCCGGCATGACGATGAAGTTGTAGTCCGTCCACGAAAAACCCCGGCCGGTCGGTTCTTCTCCCGGACCGTGGCGGAAAAAGACAACGATCCGGCCCGGGAAGCGGGCCGCAATCCGGTCGCCGATTCCACGCACTTCCGGCCAGTCGCCATCCTCCTCGCCCATCATCCGGTTGAGCCGTGTATGCCGGAGGGTAACGATCCGACGCGGATCGAATTCGAACCGGAAGCGCGCAAGCCTCCATGCCTCGTTGGCATAGTCAACCCATCGCTGAATCTGAAATCCGGCAGCCGCCGCGGTGCGCGACCCGTCATCGTCCGCCAGCACGATCGCCTGCAGGCGAAACTTCTTCAAGGGCTCCCGATCAAGGGCCAGAACGGCGGAGTGCACCACGATTGGCAGAACGGCGATGCCAGCGAGCCGCATTACCCCGATACCATAGCACCGGGCGTCCGGCAGGAGGAGGGGAGAAGTTAAAAGCGTTTCAGGCGCTTCCGAATGCGCTTGGCAACCTTCTCAATCTCTTCGGTTTTCTTGTAAACGTCGAGCGAAAGAACGTACCGGTCGTTCTTCTCGAGCTCAATTTTGAGATCCTCGGCAAGCCGCAGCAGCTCCGCGGCGTCCTCCAGATTCTTCTGGTACTCGGCCTTGAGGATCTCATCGCTCTGGCGCTTTCCGCTCGGCAGACGCACATCGGGGCGATCCTCTACGCCGGGAGCCGGATACTGCGCCCCAAGCCCCGCCGTAAAAAGAAGCGCGACGCAGAACAGGGCGATTCGGCGTGTCATGCTACCCATATTGTTACCATAGCCGCCCGCCGGGATCATTGGGGAGTTCCGCGAATGGCATAATGGTCGCATATGTCCCATGTAAATGTCGGCATTATCGGTCTGGGCAACGTAGGAATGGGCGCCTTGACGATTCTTGCGGAAAATGCCGATCAAATTGAGCTAAAACTCGGTTTCCGGTTGAACGTTCGCGCCGTCTGCAGCCGCAATGTACAGACGAAACAGCTACCAAAAGGGTTAGGAGACGTTTACATTACCTCCGACTGGCAGGAGGTAGTGAGCCATCCGGAAGTGGACATCGTCGCCGAGCTGGTAGGCGGCACGGGCGTGGCGCGGGAGATGATTGAGACCGCAATCGAGAACAGGAAATCCGTCGTCACCGCAAACAAGGAATTGATGGCGATTTGTGGGGCGTCTCTCTGGGACCGGGCCATCGCCGCAGGCATTAACCTTGCGATGGAAGCAAGCGTCTGTGGAGGCATACCGATCCACGCGGTGCTGCGCGAAGGCATCTCCGGAGACCGGATTACCGAGCTGTACGGCATCCTCAACGGTACCAGTAACTTCATCCTCACCGAAATCGAGAAACGGGGGGCCGACTTCGATGAGGTGCTGGCCGAAGCGCAAAGGCTCGGATATGCAGAGGCCGATCCAAGCGCGGATGTCGATGGCTATGACGCCCGGTCGAAACTGGCGATCCTCGCCGCGCTCGCTTTCGGCGAGAAGATTACTCCTTCCGACATCTACACGGAAGGGATCCGGCGTTTGTCGCCCACCGACTTCCAGTACGCGCACCGGCTCGGCCATACGATCCGCCTGGTCTGTGCCGCCCGTCAGACCTCACAGGGCGTGATCCTCTCCGTCCGGCCGTCGCTGATCCCGCTATCGACGATTCTCGCTAGCGTTCAAGGAGCTTACAACGCGGTTTGGGTCCGGGGGCAATACGGTGCAGATACGTTCTATTACGGCCGGGGAGCGGGGTCTCTCCCAACGGGTGTCGCGGTTGTGAGTGATTTAATGCGCGTCGCGCGCGAGATTCGCAACGGGAGCCCGGAGCGCGTGTCTCCGTTCGCGCATGAACGTCTCGGCGAGTACAAGCCGATCCCTGTAACCCAGCAGACGCGGGCCTTCTACATTCGTTTTCGCGTCCAGGACCGTCCTGGTATCATTGCAGCGCTCGCGGGCATCCTGGCGGCGAAGAACATCAGTCTCGACGCTGTTCTGCAGCTGCCTTGCGACAACAAGCACGATCTGCCGTTCGTGATCACTGTGGAACCGACCTCCGAGCAGAGCCTGCGCGAAGCCTTGGAGAGCATGTCCAATCTGGATTTCCTGCTCGAGGAGCCGCTCGCGCTACCCATGGAGACTGCGCTTTGAAGCCGCTTGTCTTTCTCATAGCCTTTTCCTTGGCCGCCTATTCCCAGGTGGCGGCCGAGGCAAACCGAGGATATCGCACACCCGAGCAGCGGGCCAACATCACCCGCAACCTCACGGACCCGCACCGGGACCAGCGGCAGAAGCCAAAGGAACTGGTTCAGGCGTTGAACCTGAAGCCGGGAATGACGGTGGCCGACGTCGGCACGGGAGCCGGCTACATGCTGCCCTGGCTAAGCAAGGCGGTGGGACCGCAGGGGAAGGTCATTGCAGAGGACATCTTTCCGGATTTTCTTGAAGCAGCGAAGAAAACTGCGTCCAAAGCCAAGCTGCAGAACGTCTCCTTCGTCCTCGGAACGGAAAAGGACGTCAGGCTTCCGAAGCGTTGCTGCGACGTCGTTCTTTCCCTTGACGCGTATCATCACTTCGACTACCCCGAGCAAATGGTGTCGAGCATCGGTCGGAGCCTTCGCCCCGGCGGACGGTTCGTGATTGTCGATTTCTATAAGCGGCCGAATGCAATGCCGAATGGCCGGGCGACCGAGCACATCCGCATCGATGTGGATGATGTCATCAAGGAAGTCGAGTCGTTTGGCTGGCGCCTTGTCTCGCGGGGCGAGCACATCCCGGATAGCCAGTACATCCTCACCTTTCAGAAGCGCTGACGACTCAAGACATTAGCGCGATTCGCTGCTACTGAAGCTTCCCTCGCGCCTCCACATTCCACACGGTTTCCACAACATTTCCACGAATTCCGTATACCTTCTCATGAAGGTTCATGGCGACGCAGATGTGATTCGGTATGATGCGCAGGCGGTCGCCGATTGAGAACTGGCGTTTCGCCTGGCTGACGTCGAGGTAGCCATGTTCCTCGTTCATTTGGAAGAAGCGCACTTCCGGATCTTCAGTAACGTAACCGAAGGTGACGTCGGCAGAGGCCGTGGGCCGGTCGGAGGAAAACGTCTTCGAGCCGCCATCGACCATGATGCGGTTCTTGCGGGCTGTGGACACAACCGTGACGAGGATCGAGGCGGCGCAGTCTTCGAGCGAGCAGGCTCCCGCATCCGCCGTATTTCGATCGTTGAAAATGTACGTTCCCGGCCGGATTTCATTCAGGCCCCGGATCGTATGGGATGCGAAGAGCGCCGGCGTTGAGCCGCCGCTTACGATGGGCGCAGCGATGCCTGCGCGGCGCAGATCGGATGTAATGTTCTGGAGCAGTGCGTCAAGCTCCGCCAGCTGCTTGCGGCCGGCGTCGTCAAGCCGTTTGATGTGTCCCGGATAAAAAGTGATTCCTTCGAGCGAAAGGGAAGGAAGGGCTTGGATGGCCCGGATCAGCTCCAGGAGTTCGTCACCCGGTTCGACTCCCATACGTCCGAGGCCGACATCAACTTCCGCCAGGACACCCACCTCAAGCTGCGCCCTCTTCGCAGCATCGGAGAGCTGCCGTGCGGCCACGGCGCTGTCGAGCGCGACCGTTACGCGCGTCTTGCGTGCAACCTCCATCAACCGGTCGAGCTTCTGCTGGCCAAGGACTGGATAGGCAACAAGCAGATCCGGAGGATCGGCTCCGAGCATAACCTCCGCCTCGCCGACTTTGGCCACTGTGATGCCAGCGGCGCCGAGCTCGATCTGTCGCTTTGCGAGCGAGGGGATCTTGTGAGTCTTTGTGTGCGGCCTCAGCCGCAGTCCGTGCTGCTTTGCGTAGTCCGCAACACGGCACAGGTTCCGCTCCATGACGTCGAGGTCGATCAGGAGAGCGGGCGTTTGCAGATCAGTGAGAGTCAACGGAACTGTACCGACACCTTGCCGCCGGCCCCCTTGTAAATCAATTGCAGGTCCTTCGGCTTGTGCTTGCCCTCGAGCGGAAAGTAAAGGAGACCGCTTACCGGCTCCAGCGTTTCCTTCTGAGGCAATTCCCTTTCTTTCAGTGTTGCCAGCAAGGGGTTCTCATGCGCCTTACCTCCATCCCCTACTCGCGCAGTTGCAGAGGAGGGTTCGCTAGCATTCCCCAGGATAGTGCCCTGCCCCGGGAGACGCCGCGGAGGCCCGCCAATTCCCCCCCATACAGGGCC
>CALGAR010000019.1 GCA_937959285.1 uncultured Bryobacterales bacterium | reverse complement strand
CCGCAGCCGTCTGGGGCGGCGGGAGAAAATCGGCGCCGCCACCGTCGAGCGCTACTTTCGCAAGGGCCTGAAGCGCCAATTCAAACAATGGCATGCCCCTCGCTGCCCCAAAGTCCTCGGCATCGACGAGCACTTCTTCACTCGCCGCAAAGGCTTTGCCACCACCCTTTGCGATCTCAAGAATCGCAAGGTCTACGACGTCGTACTCGGACGCTCGGAACTCGCTCTGGAGCCCTATTTACAGACCCTCGAAGGCAAGGAGGAAGTGCAGCTCGTCTGCATGGACCTCTCTTCCACCTACAGGGCGATTGTGCGGAAACACTTCCCCAAAGCTCTCATCGTAGCGGACCGCTTCCACGTCATCCGGCTCATCAATCATCACTTTCTGGCCTGCTGGCGGGAGATCGACCCGACCGGTTCGAAGAATCGAGGGCTGCTGTCGCTGATGCGCCGGCATCGGCGGAATCTCACTCCGGAGCAGTGGTCCAAACTGGCGGCGTATTTCGCCACGTTCCCGGCTTTGGAGGCAATCTACAGTTTCAAACAGCGGCTCTGTGATCTGCTGCTCTACAAGTCTCGGACCAGGAGGCAGTGCCGCAGGCTGCTGCCGCGGTTGCTTCGTTGTGTGGAGGAGTTGCTGGATGCCAGGCTTGCGCAGTTGGTGCAGCTCGGCGAGACGCTCAAGGCCTGATTGCAGGAGATCGCGGCGATGTGGCGGTTCACCCGCAACAACGGGATCACGGAGGGATTTCACAACAAGATGGAGATGATCAGTCGCCAGGCCTTCGGGTTCCGGAATTTTGACAACTACAGACTCAGAGTCAAGGTGTTGTGTGGTTAAACTGGTTTGGGATTCCCGCACTGCCCCCGCTTTTGGCGTAGAGCCAGCAAATCTTGGTTGCGGGGGTAGGATTTGAACCTACGACCTTTGGGTTATGAGCCCAACGAGCTACCAGACTGCTCCACCCCGCAACACTATACTAGCGCACTGGGTGCTAGACGTCAACTCGTTGAGCTCTTTCGGTTTCGCTGGCTATCGGATTGCCGAAAAAGGCAGCGGGCGAAGGATGCTGTTGCTGATGTTAGAGACGATTTCGGCGTCCGAGTAGCCTGGCTGTACGCGCAGTTTCTGCCATTCCGGGTGGTTTACAAACGTTCGCCAGTTCTTTTCCCGGGCAGCCAGATCGTCGAAAGCCAGCAGGTAGGTCAGATTCGGCATGTTCGGCCCCACAATCATCCGGCCGAAGAACACCGGCTGGAGCCCCGTCTTTCGAAAGATGGCGATCTCACCACCTTCCTCGAACATCTCGATCTTCTTTTCCAGAGTCGCGGGATGATTCGACTCGTACGTCCGCAGCTCGAAGATTCGCAGGGATTGCCGGCCTTCGGTCGAAGGCACCTCGATGGCTGGAATCGTGTTGAATGCCCGGAGCAGAGAACTTTCCATCCGAACGTAAGGCAAAGCCGGGCTCGCAAAGAAACTTGCGGATTCCTTCTGGTACTCCTTATCCGCCGCCAGCTTCTCCTGGATCGCTTCCATCGCCGCCAGCGATGGATAGCTAACCACAGTCAGGTAGAACGGCGACTGCTCGGCGATGACCGGGGCGAAGCACCCGGTCGGGCCTGCGCCAGCCCGGGCCAAGGCGGGGAAGTAGATCTTGCTGAGAAAGTCGGAGACTCGCTGAGTCTGATTGTCCGCGTTGTTGCGCAGCTGATAGCGGCACAGTTCAAAGATGGCCCCCTTGGAGGAGGCAGCGGAAGCGCTTCCAGCAGCCGCAAGCGCGGCGCCCGTTGCGGGCAGGAAGGTGCGACGTTTCATATCAACCTGACTCTACACCATCCAGCCCGGGTCCGGCTTACCCGGCTGCCAGGGCCGGAAGCCCACCAAACCGCCGCTGGCGGCGTCGAAAATCCGCCAAGGCCGCTTCCAGATCGGCCGCGCCGAAATCCGGCCACATGGTGGGCGTAAAGTGGAGCTCTGCGTAGGCGCATTCCCAGAGCAGAAAATCCGACAAGCGCTGCTCGCCGCCCGTCCGGATCAGGAGGTCTACGTCCGGCGCCGCTTCCTCGCAGTGGCAGGCGCGGCCCAAAGCACGAGCAAAGGATTCCCGCGACACTTCCTTCACCACAGACGCCGCCCGCAGGATGCTGTCCCTTGCCGAGTAATCGACGGCAACCCGGAGATGGAGACGAGTGCCGTTTCTGGTCTCCCGCTCCGCTGACTCGATCAGAAGAAGCAGGTCCGAGGGCAACCTGTCGCGCCGCCCGATGATACTCACCCTGACGCCGTTCTTCACACAGCGCGCCGTCTCCCGCTGAAGGTACAAACCGAGCAGCCGCATCAGACCGGCCACTTCTTCCGACGGGCGCTTCCAGTTATCCGACGAGAACGCATACAGGGTGAGCACTCCAATGCCCAAGCCTGGCGCCGCTTCCACGGTCCGCCTGACGGCGTCTGCCCCGGCCTGATGTCCCGCCAGCCGAGGGCGCCGCCGGCTTTGCGCCCAGCGGCCGTTCCCATCCATGATGATTGCGACGTGAAGCTTGCTCATAGGCTATTTCTCACGCATTGCCTCGATGAGGGCCTGCATGTGGTCGAGATACCGCTCCAAGGCCTTTCGTCCGGCTGGAGCCAAACGGTATTCCGTCTTCGGTACGCGTCCTTCGAACGACTTATTGCAGACGATGTACTCGGCCTCCTCGAGTTTCCGCGCGTGCATGCTCAAGTTGCCATCCGTCGTGTTCAGAAGCTTTTTCAGATCGTTGAAAGTCAGACTGTCGTTCGCCGCGAGGGCGCTGACGATTCCCAGACGGATGCGCTCGTGAATCAGTCGGTCCAGCTTCGGAATATCGTTCTTCACGGAAGCGATGCGCAACGCCTTACGCTCGGCCGCGGGAAGACGGTGCTTGGGAAGGGTGTTGCTGTTAGCCACCATACCTCCTGGCGATGATGAAGCCGAAGATCAGATGAAGGGCTCCAAAGCCGGCTGCGAGAAACCAGGTCCCGTAGGAAAGAGGCTGAAACAGCCCCGCCGCACCAAGGAGCAAAAAGCAGACGCCCATCACCGGAACCACCTTCACCGAGAAGGTTCCTCCGCTGATAACGGCGGCGCCGTAAAGAAGCAGCCAGACGCCGGGAATTAGGTCCATCATCCCGGCGCGATACAAGACGACGGTCAGCAGAGCTCCTGCGAAGACCGGCGGGAGAAATCCCATCGCAAACTTCCGCCCTGGTACGGAAGATAGCGGCAGATGCGCGGTCCTTGCCTTGCGGATCATACCGGCCGCGCCTATCGCCGCAGCCGCCAGCCCCTCGATGAGCCATACACGCATCCAGCCCTCGGCTGATTCCTGCCGGGCTGCGACAACGGCGGCAACCAATGCGGTCAGCCCCATCCAGATACCTGCAGAACCGGAAACGGCTGTGAAAGCCCCCGCCCGCTCCATCGTTTCCCGAATGAAGCGGAGGTTCTCCATTGCATGCACTTCAAGGTCGACAGGCTTCCGGAGCGGCTTGAGAGGTTGGACCCGGCCCATGCAGCAAGTATAGAGGAGGATCGCGATTCTGACAAGTACTTTGTAGTACAAAGTCAGCTAAATTTCGAAGAGTTCGAGTTGCTCCTCCCCCGCCCATGCCTCTTGCTGATACTCCTCGAACCGTCGCGCCAGTCCATATTTCCGCCGAGAGCGCTCCACCCGCTCCTGGATCATCTTCGGGTACTCGCCTCGAAGATAGGCTTTCTCCTTGAAGCGTTCCCGGTACCGGCGAACGAGGTGAGGAAACTGCTGCTCGAGAAATGGAAAGAACACTTTTTGCGCGCAGGGCTTCAGGAACAGAACATTGCCTCCGAAGTGCACCGCGCCAGATTCTTTGGCCGCCGCCGCGACCGCGTCCAAACTCTCCTGGCTGTCGTTCATCAACGGAAGGATGGGCGCGGAGAATACACCCACTCGCAAGCCCGCGTCTGCCAAACGCCGCACAGCCTGCAGCCGCAGGTCCGGCCGTGGGGCATAGGGCTCGAGGAGCCGGGCAAGCCGGGCATCGACCGTTGTGACGGTCAACGTCACGAAGAGAACGTTGAAGCGTGCGATCTCGGCAAGCAGCGCGGCGTCGCGGACAATGAGGTCAGACTTTGTAATGAGGGAGATTTTCCGCCCGCGTTCTTTCGAGAGCCGCTCCAGCACCCTTCGAGTTACTTCGTAGCGCCGCTCCGCGGCCTGGTAGGGGTCGGTGGCAGTCCCGATGGCAATGCAATCCTTTCTGGGAATTTTGCTCAACTCCTGGCGAAAGCCCTCAGCCGACCACTGCTTGGCGTAGATCTTCTCCTCGAAGTCGCGGCCGTCGTGGAGTTCCATGAACTCGTGCGTGTAGCGGGCGTAGCAGTACTTGCACCCGAACTCGCAGCCGCGGTAGGGGTTGATGGTCCACTCAAACGGCATGCGGGGACTCGAACATCGGGTGATGAATTTCCTTGTAGGAAGCTCAAAGTACTGAACGCGGCGCTTCGCTTCGAGGAGCGGGCTTTCGGCGGCGAGTTTTGCGATGCCGACCAGTCCGGCAGGGGAAGACTTCGAGGGTAACACAGCGGCCTCGACTACCCCAATATTCGCCGTTTCTTCGCCTTCTTGTCAAGCCGCCTGTCACGCTATAGCACCACGCGATTGTCTCCCTCGCGCCGCGTCACTTTCTCCCGGTCGAGGTGCTCCAACAACGGGATCGCGTACTTACGCGAGACTCCGGTCCACTCCTTGAACAGCGCTACGTTGAAGCGCTCTCCCTTATGCTGCCGGAGCATCTTCTTGACGGCTTCGACCGCCGAAGAATGGTAGACCAGCTCCGGCCCGACCCGGATGAGCTTGCGGTCTTTTAGCAGGATTTGAAGTAAGGAGCGCGCTCTCGCCGCTTCCACTCCGCAGCGTGCAAGTACCTCCGCCGTAGGTGGGACAGCGAGTCCGGCCTCGAGAAAGGCTTTCTCGATCCTCTCGAGCGCCCGGGACTCGTCTTGCTGAAGGGCAAGACGATGGGTGGCAAGGCGGACGATATCCCCTTCAGCAATCATCGTTTTCGATCGCGAGAGCACTTCTTCGAGGAGGAAGGGCGGCGCTCCAGGAAGTTCGCGGCTTCGGAGCTCTTCGCGCGGCATGCCCGGCAGTAGCGGTTTCTGTTGATGAAAGCCTTTCAAAACCTCTTCCAGCCGCTTTACGAGCGCCTCGTAGCGAGAGCGGCTGAGCAGCCAGTCTGAAGGCTGGCCTAGCAGGAGCAGCCGGTGATCCGCGGCACTGCTCTCGATTTCCGGTCGCAGCAGCCCGGCTCGCGCAATCAGTTCGGCAACTCCCAATCCCCATTCCGTTTCGCCGACCAGAAGGGCAATCCGGTCAGCCGTGGAACCGTCAGCCAGGATGCTGAGCCGCTCAGGAGCTCCCTTCCGGACTCGGGCAGGCGGGTGGATGTCGAGCACACGACCTCCGCCGATCGTGATTACGGGAGAGAACATCCGCACGATAAAGCGGTCTCCGGGCAGCAGGAGGACGGGCTTCCGAAGCACGAACCGCACGAAGCCGCGGCTGCCGGGAAGGAGCGGCGAGTTGGCATTGAACAAGCGGACCTCCGCTTCAATCTCTGCTGTCCCTGCATGAAAGTGAACAGGCGCTCGATGTTTGAGCGGCTTCGCCGAAGGCAGCAGCTCAAACTCGCAGTCGATACGCTGTGTGGGTTGGAAGAGTCCGGGTTTGGTGAGGACCATGCCCCGGGACAAGTCCGTCGAATCAATGCCCGCGAGATTCACCGCGGTGCGCTGGCCCGCGACTGCGCGCTCAACCGGAGTGTTATGCACCTGCAGCCCACGCACACGAAGCCGTCTCCCTACAGGGTGAACCTCAACCTCCTCTTCAGCCGTTAGCGAGCCGGAGACCAGCGTCCCCGTCACGACAGTGCCGAAGCCTCGGAGGGAAAAAGACCGATCGATTGGAAGACGGAAGTGCCGGCTCGAATCTTTTGCGCGAACGGATCTGGCGATCTCAATCAGGCGGCGCCGCAGGTCGTCAAGTCCTGCCCCTGTCACACAGCTCACCGGCACAATGGGAGCATTCTCCAAAAACGAGCCTTTGACGAACTCCTCCGTCTCCAACCGCACGAGTTCCAGGATGTCCGGTTCAACCAGATCTGCCTTAGTGAGAACAACAATGCCCTTTTGAATTCCGAGGAGGCGGCAAATGTCGAAATGCTCTCGGGTCTGAGGCTTGATGCTTTCGTCAGCAGCGATGACGAACAGAACAAGGTCGATGCCGGCGATGCCCGCCAGCATGTTCTTCACGAACCGCTCATGCCCTGGCACATCGACAAAGCCAAGGCGGATGTCGGGAGTGAGATCCAGATGGGCAAATCCAAGATCGATGGAGATGCCCCGGCGTTTCTCCTCTTCCAGTCGATCCGTGTCAATACCTGTTAACACTCGTACTAAGGCCGTCTTGCCGTGATCAATGTGGCCTGCGGTACCAGCGATAATGAATGACATGGGGACGCTACCCATCGTACTATTGGCCCTCTTCGGACTTGCCCAATCGACCAACCAGTCGGCGGCCACGCCCCCTGCGCCCCCCGAAACGACCGAAACAGAAGTTGTACCCACGTTCCGCACCGGCGTAGCGCAGATAGCAATCGATGTACAGGTGTTGAATGGCAAGCAAGTTTTGACGGGACTTACCGCCGCCGACTTTGTTGTGTACGACGAGGGCGTGCAGCAGCAGTTACTTGCATTCGGCCGCGAGTCAGAGCCTATGCGCCTGCTGCTGTTGCTTGACGTAAGCGGTAGCATGCGGAAGCATCTCCAGCAAATGGCGCAAAGCGCAAAGCAGGCGCTCCGTTATCTTCGATCAGGCGACCGTGTGGGAGTAATGCTGTTCAGCCAGAAGACGAAGATTGGCGAGGATTTCACGGAGGATTTGTCGCTGATCGAGCGCCAGATCGAGCTCGCAGACTGGGATGAATCGCTCGGAAGCGGAACCGCGATCAACGCCGCGGTCATGAGCGCCGCAGACTACATGCGGGACTTTACTGCTCCCGGCGAGCCGCCGCGCGGAGAAGAGCGGCGCGCCATACTGATTGTCACCGACAACCTGGGGATGAACTACCAGATCCCCGACAGCGCAGTCCTGCGCCGTCTCTTTGGCTTGGATATTGTCTTCAATGCGATCGTTGTGGGCAAAGGCAAGCGGCCGGTCCCGCCGCCTGACGGCGTCTACACCAATCCGGACTTCACTCCCTCAGACGTGTTCCTTCTCGCCGAAGAGACAGGCGGAGAGGCCGTGAAAGCGGAACGGGCCGGTGAAACGTTCCGCGACGTAATGGAACGCATTCGGGCGCGCTACCGCTTAACATACCGCGTTCCGGAAGCTCCCGCCGGATCATTCCGCAGCGTCCGGGTCGATCTGTCGCCCGCAGCCCGGCAGCGTTTCCCGAACGCAACCGTGCGCCACCGCACGGGATATTACGTCCAATAATCAAAAACGACCCGACGGTAACCTTCGTTACACTGATATCAGCACACCTTAGCAGTTCTACAAGTAACTTACATTGGTCACTTTTCCCCTTGACTCAACACGTACTCGATCTTAATATATCTCCGTCACCAAAAACAGAGCTCAATCGCTTCGATAAAGTCTCTACTTAGTGGGTGCGAGTCTTGAAGAAGCTACCTTTACTAATCGTGCTGTTGGTGTTTGTGACAGGCTCCTTCGGTCAGGAGTCACCCATTACTCTCCAGGATAATACACACATTCTCTATGAAGTATTCTTCGAAGCAGTAGTTGCGTGGGACAGGCGAGCGAACACAATATCTGGACCGGCTGCACATCGAGACGCGATTCGGGACCACATGCGCAAGGTCGCCGGGCTGAATACGGCACAGCACGAGTTTCTTAAGTCTGTTGCCTATTGGCTAACCCAGGCCCTGAATGAGAATAACCAAAAGGCCAATGCGATTCTGCAAGACAAGTCCGCAACTCGAGTGAACAGGCGCAACAGCTTGGACAAGCTTCGGTCAGAACGCTACAGCCTCGTGCATGCAGCACTTCAGAAGATGAGAGACCAACTCGGTCCGTTGCAGTTTCAGGAGTTTGACAGGCGTGTTAGGCAGCATATGCTGGAAAGGCTAAAAATCGGTCGTCTAGGCGCAGGGAAGCAAGCCGAGATAGGAGGTAAGGACTAATTTATGCGAAGAGCTTTATTCCTCAGCCTTTGCTTTCTAACAATATGGGGTAGCAGTCTCGAGTGTAGGGGCCAAGACTATTGGATCTATTACGGCGACGTGGTCGCGTACGCCAACGGCGCAGAGGCGTACACATTTGCGGTTGTCCCTTACGGCTGTATTCACAGAAGCGAACTCACTCTAGAAAGAGATGGCCAGCAATTTGAAAGTGGCGGTCCCACCCCGCCGTGCTATAACTTTGGTTCTCCAGTCCAACTTTGGGTCAGTGATTACGATTGTTTGCCCCCATACGTTTATTACAATGCGTACGGAGAGGTTGAAGGAGAATTACCTGATTACGGCTCGTTCTATGACTTCTTTTTTGACAACGCCACCACGCCGGGGCCCTCTGTCATAGTAAATTCCGCAAGCATTCCGAATGACAATGTTTTGGTAACGCTCAGTCCGTGTGGCGGCTACGGACCCCTCACCGTGACTGTCGAAGGTACTACGACGCACCAAATAGGTTACATCTACGCTTCCGGAGGAAGCCACAATTTCAACTTCAATATACCAGCGTTACCTAACGGGCAAGAATTCACTACCGTACGGGCGGTTTGGGAGCCGGGATCCTCGCCAGTCAGCGGCACACTGTCGTACCACTTCAAAGTCCTCGGTGATTATTTGAACACGCGTTATAACACCCCTACTGAATCCTATTGTTCGGGTAGCTCGGTTGAAATAGGAGGTACAACAGGCACGTGCAGCTTCGTTTCTGCTTGCACTTTCTCTAACTATCTAGGGAAGGAACAATGGTGGAACGAAGTATCAGAAAATGGCAGCGGTTTTTCGACAACGCAGGGTGTTGTCTCGCTTGAGTGGTTTTGTAGTGGGCCACCACGTAGTACTCGCAAAGTACCTTCGCCGTGTCCAAAGTGCGCGGGTATGAGTCTCTCACCCGGCGCTACAGTGGCCGTGAAGCCAATGCATCCGGATGCGCCCTGTGGGGCTAGGCTTTACGTAGATGGAGTTGGTACCGTAACCGTTGCTGACACTGGTGGCGGTCTCGCTTTAGATCAGCTCGATCATTACGCCGGTTTCAGCGGGTGTAATCGAGCGGGCGGAACGATAGGAAGGCGCAAGGTGGTACGGATCTACTGATACAGGAGAGATTCTATGAGAGCGTGCACGCTATGGCTTCATCTGGTCCTGATAGCCCAAACGCTCGCGGCCGCGGAGCTGCAAAAGCAGGCGGGAAGCATATCGGTCCGCGTCGCAGAAACTACGCCGGCGGCGGGAGTTCCTCGAGTCGAGATCGCGACTGGCGGCCGGCATGCTGTCACCATCGATCTCGACAACCGTACGGCTTCCGTTGAGGATCTCAGGATCCTGGGAGAAGACTACATCGTTGTCGCCGGCAAGACATACACGCAGTATCCTCGCATGGATACAATCACGATCATCGACGTTAAGGCAAAGAAGATCGCCGACACGATCTGGGCCCTTGATGCTGCATTCTCGCCAGACGGGAAGACAGTCGCTTACTTCTACCGGACGCCGCACACCGGACAGCAAGGTGAACCGTGGGGTTCTCTTGTGGCATATGACCTGACTGCACCCGCCTCTAACACATGGGCTGTACCCGATCAATTCGCCAGAGACCAGCGCTACGACCGGGGCGTCGTTCTTTATCCGGACAAGCATCGGGAGGCGCGCCGCTATTGGTTCCTGCTGCCCAGGGAAGAGGGATGGCTGAACAAGGAGCATGTGCGCTATGCATACGTCCCTCACATCGCCTGGAGCCAGGATTCCCGCCGCCTGGCAATTGTGGAGCGAGATGGATGGGCAACCGTTCTGGTTGTGATTGATGTTTCGAATGGAATCAGGCAGCCCTCGATTTCGAAGAAAGAGATCCCGCGAGAGCCCTTCCTGGATCCCCGATTACGCGTACTAGGGCAGGACGACGCGGCGCGGTGGGTCCCTGTCAGCACATTCGAGTTCACGGAGGATGGAACAGGCATTCGTGTGACCACGTACGGCCGAGCACCTTACGCGGCGAAAACCGTCACTTTACAACTGGGCGAAGGCAGCGGAACGCCCTAAAGCCGACCCGGCACGTTTCGTTGAACGGCTATGATTGAGGCATGTCCATCGACAGGCTAGAAGAGGTGAGGCGGCGCCATGCCCGTGCGGAAGCGGGCGGGGGCGAGGAACGCCGCCGGCGCCAGCATCAGGAAGGGAAGCTGTCAGCCCGGGAAAGAATAGACCTCCTGCTCGATGAAGGGAGCTTTGAGGAACTCGACAAGCTGGTGCGCCACCGCTGCCGCGACTTTGGGATGGAAAACCAGGTGGTGGACGGAGACGGCTTCGTAACCGGCTTCGGGCAGATTCATGGCCGCCTCGTCTACGTCTTTGCTCAGGACTTCACGGTTTTCGGCGGGTCTCTTTCTGAAACGAACGCTCAAAAGATTTGCAAAGTGATGGACCTGGCCCTCAAGAATGGCGCTCCGATTATCGGATTGAACGATTCCGGCGGGGCGCGGATCCAGGAAGGAGTCTTGTCGCTTGGCGGCTATGCCGATATCTTCCTGCGCAACACTCTGGCGAGCGGCGTGGTTCCGCAGATTTCCGCCATTATGGGCCCTTGCGCGGGAGGCGCCGTCTATTCGCCCGCTCTTACCGACTTTGTCTTCATGGTGGACCGCACGAGCCACATGTTCGTCACCGGTCCGGACGTGATTAAAACAGTAACGCACGAGGATGTAACGAAGGAGAAGCTGGGCGGCGGTATGACGCACAACTCGATCAGCGGCGTCGCCCACTTTCTGGCTCACGATGACGCGGACTGCCTCCGGATGATCCGCGAGCTGTTCGAGTATCTCCCTTCGAACAACCGGGACGATGCCCCTCGCCGTCCTACGACGGATCCCTGGGACCGGGAAGACAAAGCGCTGGACACGATCGTACCGCCGGAGTCCAACCTGCCTTACGACATGAAGGAAGTGATTCAGCGGGTGGTGGACGATGGCGAGTTCTTTGAGGTCCACGAGCACTTTGCCAAAAACATCGTCGTTGGCTTCGCCAGGATGGATGGGCAAACGATCGGCGTCGTCGGAAATCAGCCGGCGGTGCTGGCTGGCTGCCTTGATATTGATTCGTCCATCAAAGCCGCTCGCTTCGTGCGCTTCTGTGACGCCTTCAATATCCCGATTCTGACGTTCGAAGACGTTCCTGGATTTTTGCCGGGCACAGGCCAGGAGTTCGGAGGCATCATCCGCCACGGAGCAAAGCTTCTTTATGCATACGCGGAGGCGACCGTCCCGAAGATCACCGTCATCACGCGCAAAGCCTACGGCGGAGCGTACTGCGTGATGGGCTCAAAGCACCTGCGGACGGATATCAACCTTGCGTGGCCGACAGCCGAGATCGCGGTAATGGGCGCTGAAGGCGCGGTGAATATTATTTACCGGCGGGAGCTCCTGGCCGCCACGGACCAGGAAGCGGTACGCCAGGAGAAAATCGCCGAGTTCCGGGAGCGCTTCGCAAACCCCTTTGTGGCGGCAGAGCGGGGATTCATCGATGACGTCATCGAGCCCCGCCAAACCCGGCCCAAGGTTATCCGGGCGCTCCGAATGCTGGCCAACAAAGTGGATACGATGCCGCGCAAGAAGCACGGCAGCATTCCACTTTAGAAACCCGGTTCAGTCTTCGTTGCTGCCGCCAACTTTAAGCACCGCAAGGAAGGCTTCCTGCGGGATTTCGACGCGGCCTACCCGCTTCATCCTCTTCTTGCCTTCCTTCTGCTTCTCGAGCAGCTTGCGCTTACGCGTGATGTCACCGCCGTAACATTTGGCAAGAACGTTCTTCCGGATGGGAGGAATGTTTTCGCGAGCGATGATCTTGTTACCGATCGCGGCCTGGAGCGCCACTTCGAACATCTGCCGCGGAATCAGCTTGCGCAGCCGCTCGATCAGCGTCTTGCCGCGCTCGTATGCGTAATCCTTGTGAACGATGATCGAGAGGGCGTCAACGGGCTCCCCTGCAACGAGCACGTCCAGTTTCACCATCGGCGAGACCCGGTATCCGGCTAGCTGATAGTCGAGCGACGCGTAGCCACGGGAGGCAGACTTCAGGCGGTCGTAGAAATCGAGGACGATCTCATTGAGCGGCAGCTCATAGAGCAGCAGGACACGTCCACCGCCCAGGTACTCGAACTTTTTCTGTACGCCTCGCTTCTCTTCCAGCAGCTTGAGAATCTCCCCGAGGTACTCCTCCCTGGTGATCACCGTGGCGTCGATGATCGGCTCCTCGATCTGCGCGATCTCGGAAGGGTTCGGGAATTTTGTCGGATTGTCAACCTCAATCTTCTCGCCGGAGAGCTTCGTAATCAGGTAGCGTACACCGGGAGCCGTAGTAATCAGATCGATGTTGAACTCGCGCTCGAGCCGCTCCTGCACAATCTCCAGGTGCAGCAACCCGAGGAAGCCGCAGCGGAAGCCAAATCCGAGGGCGGCGGAGTTCTCAGGCTCGAAGTTGAAGGCGCTGTCGTTCAGGCGGAGCTTCTCAAGCGCATCGCGCAGCAGGCCGTGCTCGTGGGATTCCACGGGATAGAGCCCGGCGAACACCATCGGCTTGATCTCCTGAAAGCCGGGCAGCGGCTCCGAAGCCGGGTTGGCGGCGTCCGTAATCGTGTCGCCAATTTGTGCATCGGACACCGTTTTGATGTTGGCGAAAAGGAAACCGACCTCGCCCGCCGACAGCTCGTCACAAGGAACCGGCTTCGGCGATTGGAAGCCCAGCCCTTCGATCTCGTAGGTCTTTCCGCTGGCCCAGAGCCTGATTTTCTGCCCGATCCTCATACGGCCGTCGACAACGCGGGCCAGGATGATGACTCCTCGGTATGGATCGAACCAGGAGTCGAAGATCAGGGCGCGCAGGGGAGCATCGGGATCCCCTTGGGGGGGAGGCACCTTATGCACCACAGCCTCCAGAATCTCTTCAACCCCCATCCCCAGCTTTGCGGAGGCGAGGATCGCCTCGGAGGCGTCCAGTCCGATGATCTGTTCGATCTGCTCCTTGATGCGGTCGGGTTCGGCCGAAGGAAGATCGATCTTGTTGATGACGGGGATCAGCTCCAGGTTGTGGCTGAGAGCCAGATACGTATTGGCTAACGTCTGCGCCTCGACTCCTTGGGACGCGTCGACAACAAGAAGCGCCCCTTCGCAAGCCTGCAAACTGCGCGAGACCTCATACGTAAAGTCGACGTGACCCGGAGTATCGATCAGGTTGAGCTGATAGAGATTCCCATCGCTGGCTCTGTAGTTCAACCGGACGGCGTGAGCTTTGATTGTGATGCCGCGCTCGCGCTCAAGGTCCATCGAATCGAGGACTTGTTCCATCATCTCGCGCTCTGACAGCGCTCCGGTCGTTTCAAGCAGACGATCGGCTAGCGTCGACTTGCCATGGTCGATGTGAGCAATGATGGAGAAGTTTCGGATGTAGGAGGGATCCATGCGGTAGAATGATGCTTCGCATCCTCGATTATCCCATATGTCGTACAGTTACATCCTGTTCGATCTGGCGGAAGACGGGATTGCGCTCCTGACCTTCAACCGCCCCGAGAAGCTGAACGCGCTGAATGGCGGTCTGTTGACCGAGTTGGACGACGCACTCGGACGGGTCGAGAAAGAGGACTCGATCCGTGGGCTGATTTTGACGGGCGCAGGAGAGAAAGCTTTCGTTGCCGGAGCGGATATCCGGGAGCTGGCTTCAGCAAGTCCGGTTGAGCTACATTCGTTGGCGCTTCGCGGACAGCGAATTTTCCGGCGGCTGGAGCTGCTGCCAAAACCCTCCATCGCCGCAATCAACGGATTCGCCCTTGGGGGCGGGCTGGAGGTTGCGATGAGCTGTACGCTGCGGGTGGCGTCCGAGAATGCGAAGCTTGGGCAGCCGGAGGTTAAGCTGGGTATCATTGCCGGATATGGTGGAACGCAGCGCCTTCCGCGTCTGGTCGGCCGGGGCAGAGCCCTGGAAATGCTGCTTACCGGCGAGTCGGTAACAGCACAGGAGGCGTACCGGATCGGTCTTGTGAATTACGTCGTGCCGCAGGCCGAACTGATTCCGTTTTCACGGGAGCTAATGACGAAGATCCTGGCGAACGCTCCGGTAGCACTTCGATTGACAATGCAGTCCGTGGATGTGGGATTGAACGCGGGCTTGGATGAGGGGCTCCGGTTTGAGGCAGCAGCCTTTGCGGTTTCGGCAGCCACTGCAGATAAAGAAGAAGGAACGCGTGCCTTCCTCGAGAAGCGCACTGCTAAATTTTCAGGACGATAAGTCGATTTATGCCGCGTACCATTGAAGGCCGCCTTGAGGCACAGGGCCTGAAATTTGCTATTCTCGTAAGCCGGTTCAACAGTTTCATTACAGATCGTTTGCTCGCTGGCGCGCTCGATGCCTTATCCAGATCGGGTTGTGACCCGGAGGACATTGAAGTGGTAAAGGTGCCTGGATCCTGGGAGATGCCCGTCGTTGCAGCGGAGCTGGCCCGCCAGAAGCGGCACGATGGCATCATCTGCCTGGGCGCCGTGATCCGGGGCGAGACGCCGCATTTCGACTACGTGGCGGGTGAAGCAGCCAAAGGGCTCGGGCAGGTCGCTCTCCAGACCGGCGTTCCGATCGCCTTTGGCGTCCTGACCACAAACACGCTCGAACAGGCGATTGACCGCGCCGGCGCAAAAAGCGGCAACAAGGGTTTCGATGCGGCTATGACTGCTATCGAAATGGGCCGTCTGATGCGTACGCTGCGGGGAACTACCTAAGCGATGTCATCACGTCGTCGTTCCCGCCAGCGCGCCTTGCAGATTCTCTTTCAAAGGGACCTTCGACAGCAACCGATCGAGGAAGCCATATCGGCATTCTACGACTCGCTCTACTCCGCGGAAGACGAGCCGGCTCCTGAAGTTCCATACGACAGCTTCATGGAGCAATTGGTGACGGGCACTGCTCAGAACCTGCCGGAAATCGATCGCCGCATCGCCGAGTGCTCCGCAAACTGGCGGTTGGAGCGGATGCCTGCCGTCGACCGGAACATACTCCGGCTTGCCGTTTACGAGATGATGAGCGGGACGACGCCGCCCGCCGTTGTGATCGATGAGGCTCTGGAGCTCGCTCGCCGCTTTTCCGGCGATGAATCCGTTGCCTTCGTCAATGGGGTGCTGGATGCCATTCATCGCAAATGCAGAGCTGAGACCTGACATCCAATGGGCAGACTGCTCTCCATTCTCGTACCTCTTTACAACGAAGAAGAGTATCTTCCGGCTGTTCTACAGAGGGTCTTGAACGCCCCCCTCCCCGAGCAACTGGACCGCGAAATCATCATCGTCGATGACGGTTCGCTCGATGCATCGCCGCTCATTGCCCAGGAGTGGGCGGCGCGCTACCCGGATGTCATCCGGTTCATCCAGCACAAGCGCAACATGGGGAAAGGCGCGGCAATCGTGACGGCTCTCGAGCATGCTCGCGGCGATTACGGAATCATTCAGGACGCCGACCTTGAGTATGATCCTCGCGACTACCCGAAGCTGTTAAAGCCTCTCCTGGAAGGCCAGGCGGACGCGGTGTACGGTTCGCGGTTTGCCGTAGCTGGCGAGAGGCGTGTCCTGTACTTCTGGCACTCGTTTGCGAACAAGATCCTGACCGGGCTGTGCAATATCGCCGCGGACCTCAATTTGACGGACGTGGAAACCTGCTACAAGGCCTTCCGTATGGCGCTGGTCAAGAGCATTCCCCTCCGCAGTGCTCGCTTTGGAATCGAGCCTGAGCTCACGTTGAAGCTGGCGCAACGGCAGGCGGCAATCTACGAAGTCCCGATCAGCTATCACGGCCGCACGTACGACGAAGGCAAGAAGGTCGGCCTCAAGGATGCGTTTGAGGCAGTCTGGACCATCCTGCGGTTCTGGATCTCCCGCGATATCTACAAGGAATCGGGCGGGGAGATTCTGGATGCTTTCGCTTTCACGCCCCGGTTCAACCGCTGGATGGCTGATACGATTCGCCCCTATCTGGGTCAAACTGTTCTCGAAATTGGCGCCGGGATGGGGAACTTGAGCAGGCACATTGCACCGGGACGCCGCCGGTACGTTGCCAGCGATATCGACCCCGAACATCTGGCCCGGCTTCAGAATCGCCTTCAACACCGGCCAAATCTCACCGTCTGCCGCTGCGACCTCACCAATCCCGCAGATTTCGAACACATCGAACCCGTAGAGTCCGTCGTTTGCCTGAACGTACTCGAACACGTACACGACGCACTGCAAGCAGTAAGAAACATCTACTCGGTCCTGCGACCTGGCGGCCGAGCCCTGATTCTGGTTCCTGAAGGACAGGAAATCTACGGGGAGCTGGATCGCGTACTGGGCCACTACAAGCGCTACTCGAAAGCGGAGTTGCGATCCCTGCTGGAGTCGGCTGGATTTCAGGTACAGAGAATTCTGGAATTTAACAGGATGGCGAGACCCGGGTGGTGGTTGAACGGCAAGATTTTGAAGCGCAGGTCCATTAGCAGGCTGCAGCTCACCATCTACGACCGCCTTGTCTGGCTTTGGCGCCGGGTCGACCCATTCCTGCCCTGGAAACCGACCTCGATTATCGCTGTGGCGGAACGTCCCCGCATGTAGCCAGCGAGTCCGCAAACCGGGGGAGCCGCGCGACCTTCGAATAAAGATCGACCATTCGGGCTGCCGAAGATGTCCAACTGAACTGCCGGGCGCGCGACATAGCGGCGCCGCGCAGGCGATCGCGTAAGGACGGCTCCGAGAGCAGGCGATGCATTCCGGCGAAGATCGCCTCTTCATCGAACGGATCCACGAGAAGCGCCGCGTCTCCGGCGACTTCCGGGAGGGAGCTAGTGGACGAGGTAAGAATCGCGGCGCCCCGACTCATTGCCTCCGCAACCGGCATGCCGAATCCCTCAAACAGCGACGGATACAGAAACGCGTAGCAGTTGTCGTACAGCCATAGCAATTCCTCATCCCGGACATACCCCAGCAGCATCAAGTCCCTGTCCGGACGCAGATCGCCAAGCTCCTCAAGCAGCCATCCTTCCGCGCCCGCAATCACCAGCGGCATCCCTGGCTCGATGGAACGAAGCCTGCGATAAGCGGCGAGCAGGCGGCGATGATTCTTCCTTGGCTCGAGAGTCCCGACGCTGAGCCAGTAGTTTGCCGGCCGGAGTGATTCATGCGGACGGATGCCCTCGCCGGAGATATCCAAGAAACGGCTTCCGGGGTAAACGACCTCGACGCGCTCCGGGGGATAGTGCGGGAAGGTTTGCAGAAACTGCTCGCGGGAATAATGCGAGACAGCCACAATCAAGTCCGCCGAACCAGCGGCTCGGAAGACTCCGGCAAAACAAGAGACGCGATTTTCTTCGGTCGTCCATTCCGGGTGAGACAGAAACGCCAGGTCATGCAGCGTAAAGACACACCGGGCAGACCTGAGCTGGTAGGGACAAAAGAAGTTGTTGAAGTGAATAATATCCGGATGGCCAAGACGCGCCTCCAGGATGTCAGCAGGCAGTCGCCAGAGCTGCTGCGCCTCTTCAAAGGTTCGGCCAGTTGAAAGGCGCCGAAAGTTCGACTGGCGGATGGAACAAGTCTGCCGGGGTCCCGCAGGGTCCCAGAAGTGATCGCCGACAGCCGGAAGCAGCAGGAACTCATTCTCGCGGTCAATCAGCGCGAGATGACGGATCAGCCCCTCCGCGAAATATCCGCATCCCGCTTTGCGGGGACCGGTTTGGCTGACATCGAAGGCAATGCGCATTGGAAGGTACAGCTTATTCCATCAGCTCTTCGAGCGCTTCCCCGATAGTCCGGCAACGCCTCGACGCAATGACTTCGACATCCTCCGTTGTGACGCCATTCGACTCGAGCGCCACAGCAAGATCTGTGGCTCCGGCCACACGGATGCCTAGCAGGCAGGAGCGATCGAGGAGCTCCATGGGCAACGTTCGCTGGCGAAGCGTCAACGCAAGGCGGGGACATCGCCCGAGACGGCTCCAGTAGTAGGAGCGCAACCGGATGGCCTCATCCAGAGCTGTACTTGCGTCGACAGGCAGAACCGTAAGCAGAATGTCGTCATCACGGGCCGCAAGGATATGCGGACAGCCGAAGGCTCCAGGCGGCAGCAGACACGTACGATAGCCGGTGCGCTCGAGCAGCAGCGCAGCCAGACAATCATACTGACGGCTTGGCCAGCCAAAGACCCGCGACGGCTCCAGGATTTGCCCGCTGCCCGACGCTGCAGCCACCGCCGACGGTGTCGAGCGCCGGAAGATGGCGGGCACTTCGACGGGTTGGCCGTGAATCGTCGTCTGACGAAGAGTGAAGCGCGGAGGCGGAGTTGTGCCAGCTCCCGGACCAATCTCCGGCAGCTGCGCAGAAGAAGGCGTCCATCCGGAAAGGAGCTGCCGCTGCCGGTCATCGAGAATAATTCGCGTCCAGATTGTGCCCGAGCGCAGAAGCAACTCTCCGTGAAAAGGAAAGAGCCGGGGAAAGGCCTCAGGCAGAGAGGACGTTTCCGCGGGACACAAGACGTTGTTCCGGGCAAGGTTCGGACCGAGACAAGCACCCGACTCTACAGCAAGCGTGCGACGGATTGCATATTCCGCAAAGAAATTTGCTTGCGCTGGCCGCTCAAGCCTTTCAAGCAGGGCATATGTCAGCGGGTCCAGAAGGCAGGCGCCGGAGCGTCCGGTGCGGAAGAGATAGTAGCCGCTACGCCGCAATTGAACTTCCTGGTGCCCCAACGTGAACCAGACCCGCCAGCCGTCTGAGCAATAATCCACGTGGAGCGTGTAGGGGCTCCAAGGCGCAAGTAGTTCAGGGAGAGTGAAATGTTCCTGCCAAAGCTGTTCAAAGCGATTGTAGGGAAGAATCCAAGCCTCTCCCTCCCGCTCCAGGTAACCCTGATCCCGCAAGTGATCCACCTGCAGGCGTGCAAGCAAAGGAAGCTTTTCGATCGAAATGATCCTCAGGCCTTCTGGCCCGGCGTACACGCAACCTTCCAGCAGCTCTGATGACGTCAGAGTGGGAAGGGCAGGCTTCACCGCTGCAAGTCCTCCCGCAACCGCTCGGCAACCTCTCCCATCACTTCCGGGCGTAGCCGGATACGAAAAGCAACCCGTCGATTTTTGGGGCTGTTTGCGACGCTGGTATCGATCGGGTCTTCCTCTCCGCGGCCTGTCGCTGACAGCTTTTCGAGGAAGCAGTCCCTCAGCGACGGATCACTCTTCAGGAACTCGAGGCTGCTACTCACCACTGCCATCGATCGTTGCTGGCTCAGGAGAAGATTCTTCTCCTTGCTCTCCTCATAAGTGCTTCCCTGCCATTGCGTGCGGTCCGAGTGGCCCTCGACGACGATCGTGTCAAGGTTGGGACGGATATCGCCTGCACAGAGAATCTTTGCCCATGCCGGAATATGCTGGCGGAGGTACTGCTGTCCTTCCGGCTTCAGATGGTAATCCTGCGTGGCAAAGCTCAATAAGGTATCCGGAATGCTGATGATGAGCGTGTTGGGGTCATCCCGATCGCGGCCGATATGGTGATCCTGGCCGTACTGCCGCATGTGATTCGCCAGCCTTTTCTCGAGTTCCGCAGCCATCGCAGCTCGTTGTCCTGCCTGGTTGTTAAGCTTCGTAACGAGCAGGAGAACAAAGATGACCATGAGAGACGTCATCAGATCCGTAAGAGAGCTGGAGAGGTGGTCCGCAGGACGCGTGTTCTTCCTGCTCATGCTTTCGCCTTCGAACTGTGAGCCTCCGCGGCTGTATCACCGGAAAGGGCTTGAGATAAGACAGGGGCAATCTCCGTTCGCACCGCAGCAACGGCTTTCTCTACAAGCTCGCCATACATGTTTTCAAGAAGAGAAGTACGCCGGGACGATTCAGCCTGAAGATCAAGCAGTACGCGTGTCGGATCCAGGACCGGGATGACCGAGCGCGCCTGCGCAATCAGTTCGTGGTACCCGCGTGTGAGCCTGCTCTCCACCCTCTTCTCCGCCAGCGTGAAGAGGACTGCCAGAAAGAGGGCCACAATCGAAGACAAAAACTTGCCGGCGAGGCCATTGATCAGGGTCCCGATGCCCTGTACCGTTTCCGCCCCACCCTTCACTTCCACTGTCACCGATTGCAAAGCCACCAGAATCGCAATGAAGGTAGCCATGAGGCCAAGTCCAGTAAGTATGCCAGGCACCGACTGGTACAGCGACGTGTCGTAGTGCCGATCAATGAGCGTGTCTTCCGGAAGGATGTCGCTGACCGGTCGTGTGGCAAACCATGCCTTCGGCAGGTCGGGAGGGCGGTAGGGCTCGAGGTGCGATTCGAGAAGCGACCACCAGTAGCGTGAACTGGAGCGGGCATCGGCGTGCCCACGCAGCTGTTCAATTTGTTCGAGAGTCAGCCCGTCGCGCCGATTTGCCGGAGTAATCTCCGGTAATTCTTTTAAGATGTGCAGAAACTCCCGAAGCTGCCGGGAAACCTGGCGGGACTCGGCAAGCATGCGGAAGAGGAACACAAGGAACAGAATTACAATTGCCGCGCAAGCCGCAAGAATGAGATCCGGGACCTGTTGCAGGAGAGTCCACATCAAGACTTACGATATCGCGATTTCGACTCCGCCTGCTAAAAAGGGCAGCGACTGCTGCCGCTGCCCTTGAGGTTTCGCGAATGTGAAATGGAGAATTTACCAGCGATTGAATCTCCGCTGACCGCCGCCGCGGCTTCCGCGACTGCCGCTGCCGGCAAATTCGCGGCTGGCCCGTGGACGCGCTTCGTTGACTTTCATCATCCTGCCATTGAGTTCATGGCCATCGAGAGATGCAATCGCTCGATCCGCTTCCTCGCTTGAGGTCATTTCAACGAAGGCAAAGCCGCGGGACTGCCCGGTAGTGCGATCGGTAATGATGCTGACGCGCTCAACGGCGCCATAAGGTTCGAACACGGAACGAAGTTGATCTTCGGTCGCCCCGAAGCTAAGGTTGCCTACAAAAATATTTTTCATTCTCTTTTCTTTCTGAAGTCTCAGAACACCGAATCGGGGCAGGATCGGACAACGTGTTTAGACAAGATAATCGTGCCTTGATGGTGGGACTGACAAACTACACCTATAGGATGCCAGGGCGGAGACCAAAGTTTCAAATTATGTGGGCCGCTGCCAGGAATTACTGTTCCGAGCCAGAGACGAAGCGGTGTATCGTCCGTGTCGTGCTGTGACCGGGTACAAAGTCGGCGAGAACAACTTCGCCACCCCAAGCGCGGACCAAGTCCGCGGCTGCGCCGTCGTCAGGTCGATAATCCGCGCCACGCACCAGCACGTCCGGGCGAAGCGCCCGAATCAGGTTTTCGGGTGTCAAATCATCGAAGATCACTACGGCATCAACGAATGCCAGGGAAGCGAGAACAGTGGCGCGCGCCACTTCGTCCTGGACTGGCCGGTTTGGTCCCTTGATCGCCGCGGCGGATCGATTGCTGTTCAACCCGACGATGAGCCGGTCGCAGCTCTCGCGAGCCTGCTTCAGCAGAGCAATGTGTCCAGGATGAAGCAGGTCGAAGCAGCCGCTCGTAAAGCCGATCCGTAGGCCAAGGCGCCTCCACTTGCTGGCTTCGTCCGCCGCCTCTGCGACACTCAGCAACTTGCGATCGGCGGACGGGCGGCTGTGGTAGCGGATCTCCTGAATAATCTCTTCCGGCGTTACGACTGCCGTTCCCACCTTCGCCACAACCAGTCCAGCGGAGACATTGGCAAGTGTGACTGCTTCCTCTAGAGGAAGCCCGGCTCCCATCGCTCCCCCCAGGACCGCAGCGACGGTATCGCCAGCGCCGGAGACGTCGTATACCTCTCTGGCGAAGGAAGGGAAGTGCCGGACCGAGTCCTCCTGAACGAGGGTCATGCCCGCCGAACCTCGCGTTACCAGCAACGCGGCGAGACCTGAAGACTGGAGCAACCCCTTCGCCGCCGCCTCGATTTCAGCGTCGTTTCGAACATTCATGCCCGTCGCTTCGCTGAGCTCTTTCAGGTTCGGCTTCACAAGCGCTGCCCCCCGATACCGCTCGAAGTTCCGGCCCTTTGGATCCACAAGCACCGGCTTTCCCGCCTCGGCGGCCAGCTTGAGGAACGCCGAGGCATGCCTTCCGTTCAGCACGCCCTTGGCGTAATCAGAAAGGATGACAATATCGGAATCCGGCAGGGCGTCGCGGAAGGCCGTCAGGAGGCGTTCGAGAGTCGCGGACGCAATGTCGTGGTTGCTTTCGGCGTCGGCGCGCAGCAACTGCTGGCTCTGAGCGACATACCGCGTCTTCACCGCTGTCTTGCGGCCTGGCTCCACGGCTATTTCCGCCTTGCACCCCCGCAACGCCTTGCAGAGCTCGCGGATCCGTTCTGCCGCCCAATCCTCGCCGCAAACCGCCAGGAAGCGCACCTCAGCGCCCAGATTGTCCAGATTCCGAGCAACATTGCCCGCGCCGCCAAGCATCCAATCCTCGCGCTCGATGCGCAGCACGGGGATAGGACCTTCGGGAGAGATGCGGTCCACTTCGCCGTAGACGAAATGATCCAGCATGACATCGCCGGCGCACAGGACACGTACCCCGCGCAGTTTCCGGACGTGGCCGATCAGTTCCTGGTCGAAACTCAGTTCACCCGCGATCCGCATAGCCCTGCTACTTCCCGGCCGAATGGTTAACCACCATCTGTTTCAAGCAGCGCTGCCGCCAGCAACGGGATCATGAGCTCATGATGACCCGTAAAGTAGAATCCCCGTCCTCCCGATTGAGCGTGGGGCCGCTGCATGACGTTCGCCCGCGGCCGGTAATGCTGAAGGAAGTCGAACACGGCTGTGGTGAAGTTTGCTAGAGGATATCCCAGATTCCGCACGACGGAAACGGCTTTCAAAAACACCTCCGGCAGGATCACCGCAGAGCCGACATTGAGGTAGACGCCGCCTTCGTTCAGCATCGTTACCAAACGGCACGCGAGACGGAAATCGCGGTGAGTCGCTTCTCCCAAGGCAGCAGCATCTGCGGCCGGATGCATGTGCGGCGTATCCGTACCGATCGCCAAGTGGACCGTAACCGGAACTCCGGCTACCCAGGCGGCGTGAAGCAGGCTGGAGGAAGCAAACTCTGGACGCGCCAGCTTCTGAAGATGACATCCCAGGGCTTCGCCCAGGCCTTGACCCGCGGCGACGCCTGCCTTGATCGCAGCATTCCATTCGCGCCCTGTCTCCTCGGCGACACCAAACTGTCCGCCCGGTAGCGCAGCCTCGACATCTTCGCTCGTGGACCCGGCGATGGCGATTTCGAAGTCGTGGATCGAAGTGGAGCCGTTCATCAGGAAGCCGTGCGCGTAGCCCTGTTGCATCAGTTGAATCAGCACAGGCGCTAGGCCGCATTTGATGACGTGCCCTCCAATGCCCCACAGGACAGGCTTCCCTTTGGCGCGGGCCTCCTGGATGAGACGCAGCAGACTTCGAAAATCGTCACCTGCCAGAATCGCGGGAAGGGAATCGATCAATCCTTTCACGCCCGACGAAGGCTGATACGCGCGAGCGAAATTCTGGACTTTCACCTTGCCGCCGCGCTCGTGGATCGAGATTGTCTTGAGCCGATCGAAGTCAAACAGCGGCAGATTGTACTTGCTCATCGAACGAATTCTCTCTTGCTACGGTAGCAGCAGGAAGGCTAAGGCCGCAGGAGGGGAACGAGGAATTGATGGAGGTCGCCCCCGCGGAACAGATGCGCTGGAACGCCCGCCCTCCGTGCCGAATCAACATCACGAGGCTTGTCACCGACAGCCAGGCACTCGGAAAGCCGGAGGTTGAAGTCGCGGGCTGCGCGAAGGTACAGTCCCGGCTCCGGCTTGCGGCAGTCGCAGGGCCCTCCAAAGTCGGGATGATGAGGGCAATAGTAGAAGGCGTCAATTACGGCACCGGACCGCTGGAGCTCGCGGGACATCCACTCGTGCAGGTTCTTCACATCGTTTTCGGTGAAGTAGCCGCGGGCCACGCCGGACTGATTCGAGATGACGATGACGCGATAGTTGAGAGAGTTGGCGTAATGGATCGCCTCCGCAACTCCCGGGATCCATTCGATCGCTTCCGGGAGATAGACATACCCTTTATCGATGTTGATCACGCCGTCGCGGTCAAGGAACAGAGCCCGATGGAGTCCCGTCATCGATTCACATTTTCAAGTGTGAACCGTCCCGGTGTTCCTGCGCAAAGTTTGCCAGCCTCGCTGTAGGGTTATGCCTTCTTGCTTTCCTTGGTACGCCGGCTCGTGGGCTTGGTCGTGGCGGGTTCCCGGACCGTCAAAACCGGGATCAGGGAGTGGCGAGGTTCGGGCTGCGGGGGCTTAATGTGGGTGGCTAGCTCACGATTCAACTGGCGGACGAATTCTTCAATCTGCTGTTGCATGGCCGCCATCTTTTCACGCATGTTAAGGATAATTTCGACGCCAGCCAGATTGACCCCGAGCTCACGCGTGAGTTTGAGGATGACTTCCAGGCGCTCCAGGTCTTCCTCCGTGTAGAGGCGGGTATTTCCTTCACTGCGCGATGGCTTCAGCAGTCCTTCGCGCTCATACAGCCGGAGAGTTTGGGGATGAATCGAGTACAGCTCGGCAACTGCCGAAATCATGTATGCCGCCTTCGATTTTCCCTTGGCCATTCGTCTTATACCTCTACACTTAGACTTTGCTCACGTTTCAAACCTTCGTCCACAGCTCGGCGCGTGGGTCTCCCGTCTGCAGTTTTGCAAGCTCCCGAAGCAGTTCGCGTGTCCGCTCATCACGAACGTCGGGGGCCTGAATATAGACCTCGACGATCTGGTCGCCGCGCGTGTTGGTGCGGGAGTTGAAGACTCCCTTCTCACGCAAGCGGAACTTCTGTCCGTTCTGCGTTCCCTGTGGAATTTTTAGAATAGCTCGACCGTCGATGGTTGGCACCTCGATCTTGGCCCCGAGACCAGCTTCGGCTACGGTGATGGGGACCCGGATGCGGATGTCATCGCCATCGCGCTCAAAGAAGGGGTGCGGCTCTACGCGGACCGTGATGTAGAGGTCTCCCGGAGGCGCCCCCAACGTTCCCGCGTTCCCTTTGCCAGCCACGCGCAGCCGGGACCCGCTGCGAACGCCGGGCGGAATACGAACCTCGACGCTTTCCGTCTTCGGCAACCGGCCGTCGCCCCTGCAATTAGGACAGGCGTTCTTTAGCCGTCCGCTTCCGCCGCAGCGCGGACAAGTGAGGCTGAAGCGCATCGCGCCCGCCATCTGGCTGACGTTTCCAGTACCGTTGCATTCAGGGCAGACCGTCGTCGCTCCCCCTTGGGTCCCCGTTCCGTTGCAAACTGGGCACTGGTCATACCGCTGGATATTGAGCCGGACCTGAGTGCCGCGGAGCGACTGCTGGAAATCGATATTCAGCGCATATTCGAGATCCGAGCCCTTTTCAGGCACCTGGCTGGCCTCGCGCTGCCTTCCGCCGAAAAACTGGCTAAAGAGATCCCGGAAAGCGCCGCCGAACCCGTAGTCCTCGCTGCGGCCGCCGGCCCCGGGACCCTTCATGAAATCCGAAAAGTCGAAGCCGCCGAAACCCATCCCCGGGCCCTGCTGGTATGCGCCGGCGCCAGCTGCGAACCCCGAATCCGAGTAGAAGCCATACTGGTCGTACATCTGCTTCTTCTTCGGATCATTCAAGACATCGTAGGCTTCCTGGACCTTCTTGAACCGCTCTTCCGCTGCCTTGTCGCCGGGGTTCAGGTCGGGATGATACTTCCGAGCCAGGCGGCGATATGCTTTGCGGATCTCCTCCGGGCTGGCGTCTCGCGAGACGCCAAGCGTCCTGTAATAATCCTCATTGGAGGCCATAGGAATATTCCAGAGCGGCCCGGCCCGGTTTTTGGACCACTCCGGGCCGCCCGCTCC
>CALGAR010000018.1 GCA_937959285.1 uncultured Bryobacterales bacterium | reverse complement strand
TTTCTCTCGTTGGCGGCAGTTTGGACCGTCGATATCACCGTGTCCGCGTCGTCGGGATGGATGAGCCGCTTGATCGATTCAAAGGTTCCGTCGAAGGTGCCGGTAGCCAGGCCGTGAATCTCCTCCAGGCTCGGTGACCACACGACCACGCCTCTCCCGAAATGCCACTCCCATGTACCCATATTCCCGGCTGTCATCGCCAGATCCAGGCGGGCATCGATCGAGCGAAGCTTCTCTTCCGCCTGCAGCCGCTCAGTAATGTCGACAGCGACCGCCCCAACAAGGACGTTTGCGTCCGCCTCGACGATGGGGAATTTGTTAACGATGAAGTGATGAGGACCGTCCTCCAGATTGAAGGTCTCCGTCACCTGTACGGCTTCCCGTTTCTCGATCACCTGCAAGTCACTCGAGCGAGCAGCGCCGGCAATCTGCGAAGGTAGTACTTTGTCATCCGACTTGCCGACGATGTCGGCCATTCCGCCTCCGAGCACCTTCTCCGCTACAGGATTTGCGTAGACGTAACGGCCTTGCGCATCTTTGATGAACGCTGCGGCGGGCAAGTGCCGCATAAAACGCGAAAAGCGCTCCTGAACGCTTGCCAGCGTCTGCCGGATCCGCATGGATTCGGTCACGTCGACCAGCGTCCCCAATAATCGGTCCGGACGTCCGTGCTCATCCGCGATGACATTTCCTGCAATGCTGACCCACCGATACTCACCAGAGGGGAGGCGCATTCGAAACTCATCCCTGCACGAGCCACGTGTCTCGACAGCCTTGGTTACAACATCACGGACACGGCCAAAATCGTCGGGGTGGATCAGATCTGTTGCCGCTTTCCGATCCATGTGGCTGCCGCTGGGCAAGCCAAGGATCTGATACATGCGGCCGGACGAGGTGATTCGGTCCTGCTGGATATCCCACTCCCACACGCCCATCTGAGCCGCCTGTGTAGCGAGCCGCAGCTGCAGCTCCCGTTCCGCCAGCGCCCGCAACGAGGCATGCCGGGCAGCGCTGGCTGCGACGTGGCTGCCGATTGTCG
Source organism: uncultured Bryobacterales bacterium (assembly GCA_937959285.1). Classification (GTDB taxonomy): domain Bacteria; phylum Acidobacteriota; class Terriglobia; order Bryobacterales; family Bryobacteraceae; genus JADGHK01. The sequence continues at coordinate 180,230 of CALGAR010000018.1, read as the reverse complement.
AAGCGAGCATGATCTCGTCGTTGCTGAATTCGTACGGCTTGTCCGAGTACAGCACGAACTTACCAAGCAAGTGCATTTCATAGACGAGAGGGATGAAAGCGATCGCGCGAATGTTTTCGCGAATAAAAGCGGTCGCGTAAGCGGCGAGCGACGGTTCGGCGAGAGTATCGCGGACAACCACGGGCTGCGGGCTGGGATCGTCCGGATTCCACGGCGAGTGCCCTTCCGCTGCCGCGCGGTACTCAGGAGTCAGGCCGCGCCAGGCAACAAAACGCATCACCCGATCATCGTCATAAAGCAGGATTGCGCACCGGGAGACGCCAAGAGATTCCTGGAGTGCGTCCAGCGCTTGCTCAAAGAGGGCCGCCGCGTCGGGTACCCGGTTTAACCGGCTGACGAAGCGGTAGAGGAAGGCTAAACGGTCTGCCTCGGTATGGGCAGCCATGCCGTTCACACCTATTATTTTAGATAATCCGGGCTCTCCACGAGGGTGATTCCTGATCCTTCCGACGAAAAACGTTCTGATTCTTCGAAAAAAGAAAAAACGCGGGCAGATTTATTCCGCCCGCAAAGCTGTGAGGGGATCGACTCGTGTCGCCCGGCGAGCGGGCAGATAGGCGGCAAGCACAGCAGTAAGCACCAGCAAGCCGCTGACAGCGCCGTAGGTGGCCGGGTCCACCGGCTTTACCTCGTAAAGGAGAGCTTCCATTAACCGGGTCAGCGGAACGGCAGCCGCAATGCCGCATGCAACGCCGATGCCAGCCAGTATCAAACCGTGCCGGACGAACATCTGTTGAATGCTTTCGTTTGTCGCTCCCAGTGCGATCCGGATTCCGATCTCTTTCGTTCGCTGAGAGACGGTATACGAAATGGAGCCGTAAATCCCTACCAGCCCGAGCAGCAGAGCCATGGCGGCCGAAAGCGTGAGCATCGCAAATGCAAACGAAGTACGGGCAAGGGAGCGGTCGTACACGTCCTTCACTGTGCGGACGTTTGCCAGCGGGACATTCGGATTCACCGACCATACCGCTTTCCGGACGTCCTTCAAAAAGCTCTCGGTTCCCGTGCGAGGACTGCGAACAAGCACCGCGAGATTGCGCGACACATCAACTCCGCTCTCCCACAAATCGCGCTTCAAGAAAGGCCAGTAAACGATTGTCGGGGCCTTTTGATGAACTCCATCATCTCTTTCGTCGCTGACAACGCCGATGATTTCACGCCAAACGCTCTTCGGACTCTCCCGAATGCGTTTCCCCAAGGCCTCGGCCGGGCTATTCCAGTACTCGCGGCAGAAGTTTTCGGAGATGATGACCACCGGGCGCATCTCATGGATGTCAACCCAGGTGAAGTCGCGTCCCGCCAGCAACCGGGCGCCCATCGTCTGGAAGTATCCGGGTGAAATATGCTTATAGCGCCGCAACGGCGGAAGCTGTGTATCGGAACCGGAACGGTCTTCGACAAAGACCGGATTGGCGTTGTAATCGCCCTCCATCGTGACGAAACTGGTAAGGCTGACGGAGGTGACCTCCGGGATCGCAGCGATTCTTTCCACAAACTCGTGATGCATTCGCGCGACGCGTTCAGGCTCTGCCACTTGAGCGGAGGGGATCGAGACCCGGAACGTCAGCAGTTGCTCGGGTCTCACAAACCCTGGGTGCACCTGCCGCAGACCGTACAACGTGCGGATCATGAGGCCGGAACCGATCAGCAGGACCACCGCCAACATCACTTGAACCACGACGAGAAAGCTCCTGGTCCGGTGACGCTCTCGGCTGTCAGTGAACGTGCGGCTTCCTGCCCGCAAGGCATTCATGATCTGCGAGCTGGCATACTTCAGGGCGGGCCCTGATCCAAAGATCAGACCGGAGAGTAACGAGATCCCAAACGTGAAAACGACAACCGTCAGATCGATCGAAATCTCTCCCAGTCTCGGTAGGGTGGCCGGAGCGATCCGGACGAGGAGGCGTATCGCGGCATAGGCAAGAGCAAGTCCCAGCAACCCTCCCATCGCTCCGAGAAGCACAGTCTCCAGCAACAATTCCCGCACGATGCGGCCACGGCTCGCCCCAAGCGCCGCCCGGATCGCCAGCTCCTGATGCCTTCCTTCCATTCGAACCAGAAGGAGGTTGGCGACATTTGCGCACGCGATGAGCAGCACAATCCCCACCGTGGCCATCAGGACCCACAGGACTTTGCCGATATCGCCGACAACATCTTCCTTCAAAGGGCGCACACGGGGACCGATCCTCGCGTCTTCCAGCATCTTCAAACTCATGCCGGAGGGAAGGGGAAACTTCTGCGAGACCATCGGCAGCATGCGGGCAATGTCGGCGTTCGCCTGCGCAATCGTAACGCCCGGCTTCAGCCTGGCAATGGACTGGTAGCTGAATTCTCCGATGAGCACCGCGCTGCGGTTGAGCTGCATCGGCAGGATCAGAGCCGGCTTGCGATCGAGGAAGCGAAAGTGCTCAGGCATGACGCCGATCACTTCCCGAGCTACGTTATCGACGAGTATGCGTCGCCCCAGCACGTTCGGGTCGCCGCCAAAGCGCGCCTGCCAGTAGGCGTACGACAGCATTGCAGTCGGCGGACTCTTCGGTGCGTCGTCATTCGGGCTGAACCAGCGGCCTCGAAGCGGCTGGATGCGCAGAAGCGGAAGCACCGCATCCGTAACCACGAGGGATTCGACCTGCTCCGGCTCCGCAATGCCGGTCACCGTGACCGCGCGGCTGTCCCACATTCCGATGTCTTCGAACGAGCGCTGCTCGTCGCGGTACGTGTAATAGTTGGACGGCGCCATATTCAGCAGGTCGAAATCAATGCCCGGAGCCGTGTGCCACACGCCGACCAGCCGCTCGGGGGAGGGATAGGGCAGCGGTTTGAGGAGAATGCTGTTGACAACGCTAAAGATCGCGCTTGTCGCTCCGATGCCCGCAGCCAGAGTCACCAGCGTCATAGCTGTAAACATTGGTGACTTCTGCAGCCGCCGGAGCACCTGCCGAAGCTGGCTCATAGTGTCCATTACGCAAGTAAGGCCACGGGAGTTTGCAGTATCTTATCGAATTTCCTCGAAATCGTCGGAAGGGAAAAGGGACAGGCGCGTGATCCTGTCCCCGGGCGGTGATGCTATTCGGGCAGCTCCAGGACGGCCTTCTGCTGCCGGAGGCGGGCTCGAAGGGCCTGAATGTCGATATCCTGAACCGGCTTGTTCGAGTCGATCGCCATCTTTGCCGCTACCCCTGCAGCATGACCAAGCGCCATAAAGACGGGCTCCATGCGGAGTGTTCCATATGCGATGTGGGAGGTGGAAGCACAGACAGGAACAAGAAGGTTAGCGGCCTCTTTTCGCTTCGGCGTCATCACGCGGTAGGCAATCTGATAGGGCTTGGAGGGCACCTCGGTGTCTCCCTCGTTCTGAACGAAGCCTTCTTCGGTAACATAACGCTGGATGTTATGAGAATCGATCTGATATGAGCCCATCGCGATGGAATCGGGTTTCACCAGATCCGTTTGCGCATCCTTTTGCGTCATGACGAAGTCGGCCACCATGCGCCGGGCTTCCCGAATATATAGCTGGTGAGGCCAGTTGTTGGTGTCTACGAACTCATCCTTGGCCAGACCCCATTGGTTGATTTCATCCCGGAGAGATTGCGGCACTTGAGGATCGTTCGCAAGGAAGTAGAAAAAGCCGGCGGTGTAGTCGATGTGCTCCTGCCAGATTTCCGCACGGCGCTTGTAGCTTGCATTGGGGTAGTCCCAGTTCTTGCCGATATAATCCGTCGAAAATCCTCCGCGGTTATTGATGTCGGTCTTGTTGTTCGGCATCATTGACACGATCACCAACTGATCCATGCGTGGCGGCTTTCCGTCGCGTTCCTCCAGCGCCTTCAGTAAGCGGGCGAGTAACGTGTATCGCTTCGGATCGTAGTTGGCGGGCTTGGGAAACGGAACCTGGTTGTTCTTGTCCTTCGAGAGGCACATCCGGAAGTTATATGCCTGTATCTTCTTGTCTCCCTCCCCGATCTTGCCTCTCGGCCCCGCCTGAATCTCGGGCAGCAGCTTGCCGTTCTCGTCGTAGGCCGATATGCCTTTCGGGAAGATGTGGTAGTGATACTTATCCAGCTCTCGGACACCGGCGAAGCTCTCGTTGTACTGACTCGCCGGTTCCCTGCCCCAGGTATAAGAGACTCCAGAGAAGGCCATCAGGTCGCCCTCGTAGGTGCAGTCCACGAATACCTTGGCGCGGAAGACCCCTCCGTTTTCCATCACAATCTCGGTGATCCGGTTGCCGCTCTTCTTGACTCCTTTCTTCTCTTTCAGCCGGTGGTTCAGAAAGACCTTCACTCCGGCCTCGGTCACCATTTCATTGAAGACTTTCTCCGCCACTTTGGGCTCGAAGTACCAGGCGATCTCCTGCCCGTAGTGCTTTCCAACCCGCTGATAAAACTCGCGGGACAAACCGCCGATGGTGGCTTGCTTGCCGAAGTCGGTCGCGCCAAGACCGCCGGATGACATACCGCCTAAATGCCGCCCGGGTTCGAGCAGCGCGACCGTAGCGCCCTCGCGTGCAGCTGCTACGGCGGTTGTCACGCCGGCGGAAGTTCCACCATAAACAACAACATCAAAAGTCTCGGCGCCAACCCCGGTAAAGGGCAGGCCGCCGAGCAGAAGGAATGCAAACAATCGGTTCATTGTAAGCTCCAAGTTATCATTGAACGGCAGGGGCCACCTGCAAGCCATCGACGACTACCATGCCGTCGGTCCCCCGATTGGTGACGGTTACCGTAAACTCGGCAGGCAGATCGTAGGGCCCGAGCCAGACCGATTCATTCCGCTGATTGACCTTGGCACGATATGTCTTACCGCCGCCTTCGATTTCAATCGGCGTGTTGCTGGCTCGATTTTCCTTCTTCGGATAAAGCAGCTTCACCCTGTAGCGGCCCGGCTGCCCCATCTTCACCGTGAAGCGCGCGGTAGCTTTGCCATCCCTCGCGTCAAGGTCATGCATGTAGGCGTAACCCAGACGGGGTGAATCGCTCCGCGCGCCTTTCCACGCCGGACTCAACTTCGCCATCGGATCATCGATGACGACACCTTCCATGGTCGTTGGATCGAGGTCGCCGCGGACGAGCTCCGCAGGCGCTTCGAGGACCTGCTTATCCGCGAGCAAGCGTTCACGGAGCCTCGCGTAGTCGACATCCTGGACGGCCACGTTGGAGTCGATCGCAAGCGCCGCCGCGGTCGCAGCTGATTGCCCAAGGACCATAAATACGGGCTCCATCCGGATCGATCCGTAGGCGATATGGGATGCAGAGAGGCAAACGGGCACCAGCAGATTGCTTGCCTCTTCCCGCCTCGGCACGATCGCCTGATAGCTGATCGGATAGGGCGGGAATCCTCCCACCTGCACGTTCCCCTCGTTGCGCACGTAGCCTTCTTTGGTTACGTAGCGCTGCACGTTGTGGGAGTCCATGCCATAAGCGCCCATGCCCACGGAGTCCCTTGCGTACTCCCGCCCCATGATGTGGTGTTCCGTCATCACCACCGGGCCGATCATGCGCCGGGCCTCCCGGATGTAAAGCTGCGTCGGCCAGCCGCCGTTAGAAACAAACTCATCCTTAGGGAGCCCCCACTGGCGATAGTAAGCCCTCAGCTTTTCCGGAACGCGGGGGTGGTTCTGCAAAGTCCACATGTAGCCCTTCTGGTAGACTTCGTGGCGTTTGATAATGCGTTCACGGGTGGCGTAGTCTCCCTCAGGGTACTCGTAGTTCGCGCCCATGTAATCGGTAGAGACGGCGCCGTGATTGTTTGTGTCCGTCTTGTGATTGGGAAGCGGGTCGTACTTGCTGGAAGGTTCATGGTACTGCCCGCTCTCGATAAAGCGGAGCAGGAGTTCATGATCGCGCTCGTCGTAGCCCTCGGGTTTCTCAATCGGCAGCCTGTTTTCGGGAACGTTCGTAAGGCACATGCGGAAGCAATAAGCCTGGATGCGATTGTCGCCCGCGCCTGTTTCACCCGGACCCTCGGGATCAATGATAGGCAGCAGACCGCTCTCCGGTTTGCCGGGAACGACGTAGGGATCCACGCGGACGCCTTTCGGGAACTGATGGTAGTGAAAGTGATCCGGCTGCGAGCCATTCCAGGTTTCGTCGTACGTCGAGTTGCTCTCCCGTCCGATCGTATATTTCACGCCCGCTTTCGCCATGAGATCGCCTTCGTAGGTGGCGTCGATGAACATACGCCCCTCATACCTGGTTCCATCCTCCATGACGATAGCGGTGATGCGGCCGTTTTCCTTGACGACGCCTTTGCCGGGCGTGAGATCGAGGCGGGCGCGGGTGATGATCTTGACGCCAGCCTCTTCGAGCATCTGATCGAAGACGGCGCTAGCCACCTTGGGTTCAAAGGTCCACATCGCCTCTTCATTGATCTGGTTCGGCCCTCGCCGGCGCTCGAAGTAATCGGCCTTGGTCTCCCACTTCCACGACTCGGGCTTGTCGTAGTGGGCCTTGATGCGCTTGTAGAATTCCAGCGCGATCCCGCCGATGACCTTCTTGTTTCCGATATCGGTCCAGCTAAGACCGCCGGTGGTCAGCCCGCCTATGTGGGTTCCGGGCTCCAGCACGATGACGCTCTTCCCCATTCGCTTCGCCTGGATCGCAGCCGAGATTCCGGCGGAAGTTCCACCATAAATGACAATGTCGGCCTTGCGCCCATTGCCGGAACACGATGTGCATCCCAAGGCAACGATGGCAGCGAGAGCGGCCGCCACAAGGCGGCCCTTATTCCGAAAGCTCACGACCTTCTCCTATCTGACTCAATAATTCCAGCGGACCGGCCCCTTTGGCACAAGACGCGTCCGCAACTTACCGATTGCCGACCATTGCGGTATGGCAACATATTCAAACACCGCGCCCTGGTCCGACAGGATCGACTGGAGTTTCTTCACGTCAATCTCCTGAACAGGCTTATCTGCTTCAGCGCTCAGGCTGGCCGCCACACCCGCGGCATGCCCCATGATCATGTACTGAGGCTCCATTCGCAGAGACGAGTAGGCGACATGGCTCGCCGAGAAGCAAACTGGCACAAGGAGGTTCGTCACTTCCTGTCTCTTGGGCAGGATCGTCCTGTAGGGAATCTGGTACGGGTTGACGGGAACCTGCATGTCCCCCTCGTTCTCAACGAATCCCCGGGCGTTTTCTATCCGCTGAATGTTGTGCGAGTCGCTGTTGTAGCTGCCCATTCCAATTACGTCGGGCTTCCGCAAGTCTGTCTGGAGGTCTTTTTGCGTCATCACGTACTCGCCTACCATGCGCCGCGCCTCGCGGATGTAAAGCTGGTGGGGCCAGTAGTTCGTATCTTCATACTCGTCGGCGCAAAGACCCCAGTTATTTACTTCCATCTGCAGGGTTGGAGGCACGCGGTCGTCGTTTGCCAGGAAGTAGTAGAAGCCCTGCACGTAGCGGACGTGATCTTCCCAGATCTCGGCCTTCCGGGCGTAGCTGCCCTCCGGATAGTCGTAGTTCTTACCGATGTAATCCGTGGAGAAAGGACCTTTGTTGTTGAAGTCCGCCTTGCGGTTGGGGATCGGCGCAATCAGAGTCAAATCATGTAAGACGTGAGGGCGTCCGAGCCTCTTCTGATCAGCCTTGAGTAGTAAAGCCAGCAACTCATAACGCTTCGGATCGTACCCTTCAGGCTTCGGCCATGGAATCCGAATGTTGGGATTGTCCGTTGCGATGATGCGGAAGTTGTAAGCCTGGACCTTCCGGTCGCCGGTGCCCGGCTTTTCGAGCTTTGTATCGCTGATTTCCGGATACAGCCTGCCGCTGGAATCACGAGCAGGAATATCGACGAGGAACTGATGCAGCGGCGTCCTCTCCCGCACACCCGCGAGGGACTCTCCGTATTGCTGCATGGACTCGCGGCCCCAGGTATAGCTCACCTTCGCCTGAGCCATCAGGTCCCCTTCGTATGAGCAATCAGCGAAGACTTTCCCGAAAATTCTGACGCCGTTCTCCGTCATGATGGAGCGCACGCGGCCGTTCGACAATTGGACTCCATCCTTCTCCCGCAAGCGGTGGCGGAACAGGACCTTGACGTCGGCCTCATCCAGCATCTGGAGCATGACGCTCTCGCCCACTTTCGGCTCGTAAAACCAGGCGACAAAGTGGTCATAGCGGCGGACGTCGTACCGAAGCCCGACCCGCATGTAGAATTCGAGGGCAAGGCCCCCGATACATTCGCGCTTGCCGACGTCCGTCCTCGAAAGCCCTCCTGTGGCCATACCGCCGACGTGGTCCCGCGGTTCCAGAAGAACCGTCTTCATCCCCTGCCGAGCCGCGGCTACCGCAGCCATTACGCCGGCCGCCGTGCCTCCGTAGACCACAAAGTCGTAACTTGCCTCCGAAGTCTGCTGCTGTGCGGGTGGCGCACTCGCGGCGCTCGCCGCGACACCAGGCGCCAGCGCAACTGCTTTCGTGAAGTCTCGTCGATTCATGAACGTTCCTCCGGGAATCGCCTCCAGGCGCACTAATCGAAAGAAGCACACTGCTGGTGCTGTGTTCGCAGAATGGTAAAGCTCAGTCGTTTAGCTTAGGGGCCAGCTTACCAATCGCCGACCACTGCGGAATCGGGTTGTATTCAAACACCCCGCCCTCATCGAGAAGCGTGGTCTGCAACTGTTTCACATTGATTTCATGCACTGGCTTGTTCGCCGCGATTGCCAGCTTTGCCGCGACGCCCGCCGCGTGTCCGATAAGCATGTACTGAGGTTCCATGCGAATGGAAGAGTAGGCGACATGACTCGCCGAGAGACACACGGGAACTAGCAGATTTAGACACTCCTCCGGTTTAGGCAACATGACGCGATACGGAATCTGATACGGCTTGACCGCTACCTGGACGTCCCCTTCGTTTTCGGCAAATCCCTTTTCATTCTTGAATCGCTGCACGTTGTGGGAGTCGCTGTTGTAGCTGCCCATTCCGATCACGTCGGGCTTCGTCAGATCTGTCTGCAAGTCTTTCTGCTTCATCACGTAGGCGCCGATCATCCGGCGTCCCTCGCGAATGTAGAGCTGATGCGGCCAGTAACCGTTATCCTCAAACTCGTCGCGCGAAAGACCCCACTGGCGCGCTTCATACTGCAGGATCTTAGGCACCCGCGGATCATTCGCCAGGAAGAAGAAGAATCCCTGGACATATCGCACATGGTCGTCCCAAATCTCCTTCCTGCGTGCGTACCCGCCGTCGGGATAATCGTAGTTCTTCCCGATGTAGTCCGTGGAGAATGCACCCTTATTGTTGAAATCGGCTTTCCGGTTGGGTATGCGGCCAATCCCAACCATTTCATTGAAGGTCAGCTTGTCGCCCAGCCTCTTGTACTCGGCCTCCAGCATAAGCGCAAGGAGCTCGTACCGCTTGGGATCGTAACCCTCGGGCTGCGGCCATGGCACCCGGAGGTTGGGATCATCGGTGGCAATAACACGGAAGTTGTAGGCCTGGACCCGCTTATCACCGTCTCCCGGCTTGCCTTTCGGTTCCGGGCTGATTTCGGGGTAGAGGTTACCGTTCCGGTCGACCGCCGGAACGTCGACCCGAAATTGATGCTTTGGCGTCTCGGCGCGAATGCCTGCTAAAGACTCGCCGTACTGGCTGATCGGCTCCCGTCCGATGGTATAGGAGACGCCGGCCTGGGCCATCAGGTCTCCCTCGTAGGAGCAATCGGCAAAGACTGCCGCTGTAAAGCCGGCGCCGTTCGTCATTACGATCGAACGTATCCGGCCTCCGCTCTTCACAACCCCGTCCTTCTCTCTGAGCTGGTGACCATGGAAGACGGGCACGTTGGCGCCTGCGAGCATCTCAAGCAGCACGCTTTCGGCGACATGCGGTTCAGGCAGCCATGCAACGTTGTGCAGGTGCCGCATCATGTTGTAGCGGCGCCCGAGCCGCATGTAGAACTCGAGCGCCATGCCGCCAATGACTTCGCGCCTGCCGACATCGGTTCGGGACAGCCCTCCCGTAACCATGCCGCCGACGTGCCTCCAGGGCTCAAGCAGGGCTACCTTCAGGCCCTGCCTCGCCGCGGAGACGGCCGTCATGACTCCCGATGCCGTGCCGCCATAGACCACCAGATCGTAGCTGCGCCCGGCGTCAGGCTGTGCCGCATGCAAACCGTACGTCGCAGTGGCGGCCGATGCCGCCACTGTCTTAACGAAGTCCCTGCGATTCAACATCGGACCACTCCTTTAGAAGGTAAGGCGGAGTCCGAATTGCATTCGCCGGGCCTCACCCGCTCCAAAGATACGCCCGAAATTGGCGTTCACGTTGACGCCCTGAACGTTCGGCTGGAACGTGGTGTTCGGAGCGTTGAGGTTCACGGTGTTCAGCGCGTTGAACATCTCCCATCTGGCCTCGAGACGGTAGCGCTCCAGGAAGGAGAACGTTTTGAACAAGCTGAACGAAACGTCAACCAGCCCCGGTGCGCGCGTAGATGGCAACGTGAAGGGAGCATTGCCGATGGTGAAGTTGGCCGGGTTCCGGAACACGCTGGTATTGAACCAGCCGTTCTGGCTCCGCTGATCCGATGGCAGGCTCGGATCGCCAATCACATCCGGAAATGCAATTCCCGTGAAGTTGTTGGAACCACGGACCACCAGAGGAACTCCGGTTTGGAATGTTCCGATTCCATTCACCTGCCACCCTCCGAGAATGCCATTGACGAGAGCGTTCGCATTGGTGAGCAGCAGACGTCCGCGGCCAACCGGCAACTCGTAAACGCTGCTGACAACAAGGCGCTGCGAGACATCGTCGATATCGACGCGCCGGTCAAGACGGCGATTGAAGCGGCCAAGACGGAAGCCCTCCAGAGAGGAGCTGGGACCGCCACCACCGCCCAGCGAGTGGGCATCGGAGATCAGCTTGCTGTTGGTGTAGCTGATCAGTGCCGACAGCCCTCGCGAAAAGCGCTTCTCGGCGATGAACTGGAAGGAATGGAAAATGCTCGATGCATTGTTTGCGGCAAATGTCTGCACGGTCTGGTAATCCGGGTAAGGCCGGAGCAACTGAGACCGCTGCACGTTCGCCGCAGCGAGCGGGCCAGTCGCAATCTGGCCGTAGAAGGGATTCGGGACGTTGTCCTGAAGCGCAAGTCCCAGGCTGTAATGGGCCGGGTCCAGCTGATTCAGGTCGTAATTCCCTCCGAACAGCTTGGTGCCTTTGCTGCCCGCATAGATTGCGCTCACAACCCATCCGCCCCAAAGGGACCGCTGGATGGTGAAGTTCCAGTGCTGGACGTAAGGAGTGGGAGCAGACCGGTCTTGATAACGGACGCTCAAACCTCTGAAGGCCGAAGGCCCGCCAGCCGCGCCGAGAGGCTGAAGAATTACTCCGGGGCCGTCACTGAAACGGAACGCCCGTTCGTTGGCTGCGGCAGGGGCAAACGGAGTATCCACGGAGAAGCCAAGAGCGTTGCTGTTATCGCCCTGAGTGTGGCCGATTTCAGCGATGGTGTAGATCAGACCGTAGCCGCCGCGGATGGCAGTCTTGCCATCGCCGCCCGGGTTCCAGGCGAAGCCGAAGCGTGGCCCGACGTTGTTGCTGTCAAGGTTAACGAAGCTTCTGGGCCGGTCGACCCCGGCATACACAAGCGCTCCAAGGAGTCCTGTTTCCGGATTGACGACAAAGGGATCGAAGTTGGAGAAACGATCGTGGATTTCAGTCGGCCCGAAGGACACGTCGTACCGGAGTCCAACGTTCAAGGTCAGATTCCGCGTGACCTTCCAGTCATCCTGCACGTAGACTCCGAGGGGCAGCGAGCGGTACTGGAAGAAGGGACGGTATCCCATATTGCCGCCGCTGACCTCGCCGAGGAGGAACGTAGCCAGGCCAAAGCCGGTGCCAGCCGGGTTGAGCGGATTCGCGGTCAGGCCCGTGCCGAACTCGAAGTAGCCCGAGGGCCGGAACCGGTTGATGAAGCTCAACCTGGACCAGCGAAGGTCAAATCCTGTCTTGATTGTGTGGCTGCCTCGTACGTTCGTGAAGCCATCCACAATCTGGACATACTGTTGAGCCCGAAGGCCTGCCGAAAAGCTGGCGCTGCCAATTCCTAGAAGACCGGAGATGTTCACCGGCGGGAACTGGTCTTGAGGAATCACAGACGGATAACCGAGCCGTTCCGGCCATCCCTGGTCGAAGCTTGGGTGCTCGAACGGCAGCCACTGCCGGGAAACGCCGATGCGAACGTCATTCAACATCGTCGGGGAGATGACCTTCGTATAGCCCAAAACGGCGTTGTGATTGTCCCTCTGATCGTTGCGAGCTTCCGGGTCTGCCGGGCCGAGGCCCCGGCCGGCGTCCTTCCTGGTATTCCGGGTAACGCTGTACCGGAACAGGAGCGAATCCGAGTCGCTGATCCGGTGATCTACCCTCATGTTCGTCACGCCCTGATCCGAGCTTGACCCAACCAGAGAGATAAAGTTGTTGGCGTTGGTGAATGGATCCGTCGGCGTAGTATTGGGAAGCGGCATGAAGGCCAGAACGCGCAGCGACAGGGGATCGAATCTGCTCTGCGGGATGATGTTGTTGGGGAAGAGGTCACGGACGAACCCGCTCCCGTTCGGGTTGGGGCGAGTCGTCGCAGGATCGTAGATCCGGATCAGGTTCCCCTGTCCATCTCGCGTATTGCTGAAGTCGCCCTCACGCTGCTGCGGAGTTGCAACCGTGCCCAATCGAGGAGCGCCGGTAGCCCGCCACCGCCATTGCTCGTAGCCCACGAACCAGAAGGTCCGGTTCCGGCCGTCATATACCTTGGGAATGTAAACGGGCCCACCGGCTGTTCCGCCGTACTGGTTGTACCGGAGCACCTGCTTGATACGGCCGGTACGCGGGTCCGGATTCACAGCGAAGGCGTTCCGGGCATCGAATGCGTCGTTACGAATAAAGTGGTACAGCGAACCGTGCAGGTCGTTGGTCCCTGACTTGGTTACGACGTTGATGACACCGCCGCTGGTCTGGCCGAATTCGGCTTTGAGGGCGTTTGTCTCCACCCGAAATTCTTCGACTGCGTCTGCCATCGGGACGACGGCAATCTCGTTGTGAACGGGGGCGGTGTTGACAGCTCCGTCGAGAAAGAACTGGTTCCCATACCCCGGACCGCCGTTAATACGAATCTGCGAAAAGCCCTGATTACTGATTTCCGCGAATCCATCGGTGCTGGCTGTGCGGGGCTGTACGCCCGCGACAATCTTTACAAGGTTAAAAACGTGCCGGCCATTGAGTGGAAGGTCGGCAATCCGCTTGTTTTCGACAACCGTTCCGAGGTTGGAGTCTTCGGTCTGTACACGGGCGACTTCGGCCTTTACTTCAAGAACTTCCGAAACCGTACCGAGCTCCAATGTAATATCCACACGAAGACGTTGCGAGACTTCGAGCCGGAGTCCGGTGCGCCGGAATGATTTGAAGCCGTTCGCAGTCGCGGACAAATCATAATTGCCGATCGGCAGAGCGGGGATCACATAGGATCCATCCTCGCTGCTGATGGCACGGTAAGGAAGGTTTGTCCCCGTATTCGTAGCGACAACCTCTACTCCGGGGACGCCAGCGCCCTGGGAATCAACAACTACCCCTGCGATCGTGCCGGTTGACTGGGCAAGGGCCGGCGACAGGGCCAGGAACATGACCAGTAACGCGCTGATCCAAACATGACATCTACTCTTCACTGAGCCTCCTCACTACAAAGCGACATTGTTTTAGCGAGTGTCGCCAGTGTACGATAGGAACTTAACAGGCAGGACGCTAGTCGGGGTTTTTTAACTGTTAAAGCGCCCTGATTTGAATAAGTTAGGAGGTTGGATGGCTACAACCCATCCTTCCGCCTCTGCTTCGGTAAGCGCTGAACAATGGCGTGAAGAAGTTGAGCGTATCGTCGCCAGCCCGCATTTTCGTTCCGCACCTCAGTTGCAGAATCTGCTTCGTTACCTGGTGGACCGGAAGCTGGAAGGACGTGAGGAAGAACTAAAGGAATACACTGTCGGTCTCGAGGTCTTTCGCCGGGGAGCCGGATACAACCCCAAAAACGACTCTATCGTCCGCGTTCAGGCGAGCATTCTTCGCAAGCGTCTCCATGCCTACTACGAGGAAGAAGGCAAGCTTGCACCGCTTCGGATTGACCTGCCCAAGGGAGCGTACGTCCCTCAACTGAAGCTTCACATGGAAGAGGCGAGCGAGGATGGGGATCCAAGTGAAAGTTCTCCTCCCCCAGCTCCAGTCTTAGCTCCAACCACCACAGAACCCCGTCACCGTGCAGCCATCGGAATAGCGCTCGCGATCTTGGGAGCCGCGACCGCCTCGTTCCTGGCGGGACTGCACTTTTCGGATCGCTTTCGAAACGAGGGTCTCTCGATCCGTCTTCGCCCAGGCTCTGCCGAACTCAATTCAACGGTCAATGCCATCAAGGTGTCGCCGAGTATTTGGGGCACTTTGCTCCGCCAAGGGAAGCCCGTCGTGCTCGCGTTTGGGTGCCCGCAATTCTTCCGGGGTGGCGGCCTTTACGTCAGACACATCGATATCAACGGCGACAGCGGTGCGGCCATCGATCCGAAGCTCCGTGTGCTCTCCGACAAGCTGAACGTCTATCTGCTTCCTGCGCCCGACACCTATACCGGCGTTGGCGAGGTCATGGGTCTCCAAAAGATCACCCAGTTTCTCGTGTTGAACGGGATTTTGTCGGATGTCGAGAATGTCCAGGTTCTAACAAAAGAGGCACTCCGGGATAAGACTTTCGTCCTCGTATCCTCCTTCCGATTCCGGCATCTGCTGCACCTCATGGACCTGCCAAACGCCATTGTCCCTGACTACGCCCATACAGGCTTCCGTTTGCGGGATCCTCGAGACGGGGAGCGTTCGCTGTATTCGGCTCGCGAAAGCGGCGCTGTCGGCTTGTCTTACGGATTGATTTCTCTGTGGCGCGAGGCCGAGCCGGCACACCGGGTGTTGCTGATCAGCGGAATCGACTCCTGGTCAACGCAGGGCACAAGCGACTTCGTCACGGACGAGAAGCACCTCCAGGAGATCGAGCAGCATCTGGCGCACGAGCCGCTAAACCGATCCCGAGGCGTTCAGATCCTTGTGGAAGTCGAAAGCATTAACAGCCGCCCCAGCGCGACCAGATACGTCACCCACCGCCTCTTATAAAGACAGCAGGCACTCTACTACGTCGATGCCATGAGGGACTAATACCCCTTCTGCAAACGGAGCGAGTTCGCTACGACGCTGACGCTCGACATGGCCATCGCAGCGGCGGCAAACATAGGCGAGAGCTGCCAGCCGGTCCAGGGGTAGAAGACGCCCGCTGCGAGAGGAATTCCCAAGACGTTATAGACGAAGGCCCAAAACAGATTCTGGCGGATGATACGCAAGGCACGCCGGGAGAGGGCAATCGCCTTCGGCAGCATCTCGAGGTCACCGCGCACTAACGTGATGTCACTGACATCCCGCGCAATGTCAGTCCCGGTGCCCATGGCAGCGCCGACATCGGCTTGAGCAAGCGCGGGTGCATCGTTGATGCCGTCGCCGACCATCACGACACGCTCTCCCTCCGCTTGCAGGCGTTCAATCTCACGAGCCTTTGCATCTGGCAGCACTTCAGCAAGAATGTGTTCAATGCCTAGCTGAGCACCGATCGCTTCGGCTGTCCGGCGATGGTCACCAGTAATCAGAGCGATCCTCAGACCCAGGCGGCGAAGCGCGTCGACCGCTTTGCGTGCCTCCGGGCGCAGCGCATCCGCTACTGCGATCCAGCCCGCCTCGTGTCCATCAATAAAAACAGCCAGGACGGTCTTGCCCTCCGCGGCAAAGCGCGTTCCCACGGTCGATGATGCTCCCGAAACCAGTCGAACGTCCCGTCCGTGAACTTTGGCTTCCACGCCGCGTCCGGCCAAAGCCTGAAACGCCGACGGCTCGGGAATGTCGATACCGCGAGCAGAAGCGTGCTCGACGATGGCCCTGCCATATGGGTGTTCGCTCCACCGTTCCGCTCCGGCAGCGAAGCGCAGAAGCTCGCTCTCACTGAATCCATCCGCTGCCACGATATCCGTCACTGCAGGTCTGCCCTGCGTTAATGTGCCGGTCTTGTCGAGAACGACGGTTGTGACTTTGCCGGCGGCCTCGAGCGCGGCGCCTCCTTTGAAGAGAATGCCCGACTGCGCTGCCCGGCCAGTCGCAGCGATCACAGCGGCGGGCGTCGCCAGACCAAGCGCGCACGGGCAAGCAATGATCAGCACAGAAACAAAGTGTAGGAGCGCCTGCTGGGGTGTCCCAACCACCAACCAGACGCCAAGGGTCACTAGCGCGATCAGTATGACTGCTGGCGTGAAGTAACTCGCGACCACGTCTGCAAGCCGAGCGATCGGAGCCTTGGAACCTTGGGCTCGCTCGACCAGCTCGGCGATTCGAGCTGCCATCGTCTCGCGCCCTACCTTCTCCGCTTGAAAGCGGAGAGAACCCGAGCCGTTGATGGTAGCGGCGAAAACTTGCGCTCCCTGCTGCTTCTCCACGGGCACGCTCTCGCCGGTCAGCATCGATTCGTCCACCGTGGAATGGCCCTCGAGAACAACGCCATCCACCGGAATCTTTTCGCCGGGACGAATCACCACGATGTCGCCAACGGACACGTGCTCAATGGGAACCGAAACTTCCCTCCCCTGCCGCAGAACCCTGGCTGTTCCCGGCTGCATGGCAGCGAGTTTTCGGATTGCATCGGAAGCTCGTGCGCGTGCCCGCGATTCAAGAAGGCGTCCCATGAGGATCAGTGAGACGATGCCGGCGGCGGATTCAAAATAGACGGGCAGATGATCCGTGAAGATCGTGGCTATGGCGGAGTATGTAAACGCGGTGCCCGTGCCGACCGCAATCAGCGTGTTCATATCCGCCGCCCGCCGCTTGAGCGCAGCGAAGGCGGAGGTGAAAAATTGCGAACCCGCCCAAATCACCACAGGAGCCGTGAGGAACATCTGGACCCACTGGTCACCCGGAAGCTGTATTCGTCCGTGCGACATCGCCAGGACCATCACCGGGAGTGTCAGCAGGCTCGCCGCCACAAACTTCCTGAGTGTCCGCTCGTAGTCGCGCTTCTCGATCTGCTCGAGATTCTTCGGCTCGGCAACCCCATACCCGGCTTGTCTGACCGCGGCAACCAGCGCTTCATACCGGGTCCGTTGGGGATCGAAGTGAACCGTAGCGCGCCGGGTAGCGAAGTTGACGGCAGCCTGTACGACTCCGGGTACGCTGCGCAATGCGCGTTCGATCGTCATTGCGCAGCCCGCGCAAGTCATGCCTGTGAGCGCAAGGTCCGCCGGCTGCAGATTGGCCGGGAGCGGCGGAGGCGGCGGGGCAACCGCGCCGATCTGCACTAACGAACTTCCGGAAGGACGGCTTGCCGGCGAAGTCTGTGGCGACGGTATGCCGGATTTCCGCGCGTCGTCGTTCATACTATTATTGATGATGCTTGGAGGCGCTTGAAAGTCCCTCTGCCGATCCGGCTACTGCAGTTTTGAGACTGCTGCCTCAAGAGCCTCCAACTCCTTGCCGGCCTCCGCCCACCTACCTTGCGAGGAAAGCTCGCGGTAACGACGCAGATGCTGCCGGACCGCTTCCAACGTAGCATCGGAGGACACGGGCGGACGTGGCCCTTTGTCCCCGCCAACTGCCGGCTCCGGAGCTTTCCGGTCTTCCCGCTTTGCAATAGCCGGCCGCGCGATTCCTCCCAGCTGCTGCAGGGCCTCCTCGTAGGTGTCGGTGTAGAAGAGCCGGTTGCCCATCGCCACGACAACCTTCTTCAATTGGGGCATCCTTGCCTCCGATGCCTGTATGTAGATGGGCTCGATGTAGAGGAACGTGTCCTCGATTGGCAGGACCAGCATCTGGCCGCGCAGCACCTGCGACCCCTGCTGATTCCATAACGCCAGGTCTTTGGCGATGATCTGGTCCTGGTTAATTCGAGCGTCGATCTGCATTGGACCCAGAATTAGCTGCTGCTTCGACAGCTGAAGGAACACAAGTTCGCCCAGATGCTCGCCATCGCAGCGCGCAACCATCAGGCCCAGCAGATTGTCTTTGTTCCTTGGCGTAAACGGAAGAATCAAAAGGAACTCCGGCTGCGAGCTATCCGGGAGCGTAGCGACAACGTACGTCGGATTAACGGGTTCCGGCCGGAGTCCGCGTCCGTGTACGGTGCGGCCGATATCCCAAAGGTCTTCCTTGTTGTAGAACGCTTCCGGATCTCTCATGTGAAAGGTACGGTAGATCTCGGCTTGCGTTCGGAAGATGAGTTCCGGATAGCGGACATGCCGACGCAAATCTTCGGGCAGCGCAGATGCCGGCAGCAACAGATTCGGGAAGAGAGTCTGGTAAGCCTGAATGATTGGATCGCCAGGCTCAAAAACGTACAGCCGCACTGTGCCGTCATAGGCATCGATCGTCGCCTTCACGGAATTCCGCATGTAGTTGACGACGCCCACATTCTGTAGGCTGACCAAACGGGAGTAAGGATGACGCTGCGAAGTCGTGTAGCCGTCAATGATCCACACGAGCCGGCCATCTTCGGTAAGGACCAGGTACGGATCCGGATCCCAGTGCAGGAAACCGGCAACGGTTTCTACACGGTCCTTGATATTCCGTCGAATCAGCATCCGGCTCTCGGGAGTCAGATAGCTGGTCAGCAGAAGGTTCCAATCACCGCGCGACATGGCGGCCGCAAGCTTCATGGGGAAAGAGCTGATGGGAATGCCGCCTTTGCCCTCGTATCGGGTGTGAGCATTATCGGCGCCTTGCGGATAATCGAACTCCGGCTGGGCCGTCCGCACGTAAACGGGTTCGTGCGTCACCTCCCCGAAGTACAATTCCGGCCGGCTCAGCTTCAAGCTTTGCGTAAGGACCCGAGGCGGGGCATCCTGAACCAGCATTACAGGCAAACCCTCTTCCGTGATCCGGTTGGCTTCCGCCATCACCATGCCGTAGCCGTGGGTGTAGATGAAGTGCGTGTTGATCCAGCGCGCACGGGCGTCTCCCAACTGGCGCACGTCCAGTTCGCGAGGCGTCAGCATCACCTGACGCAATTGGCCGTCGATAATGTAACGGTCGACGTCGCTGTCCTGAAAAACATAGTAGGGTCGCAGGGCTTGAATCTGAGCAACCGTGTCGTGGAACGCGCGCCAGTCCCACAGCCGCACGTTCTCGAGAAGGGCCTTATGCTGCGAAGGGTCGATGTCCGCCTCCAGCTTCGCCGGGAACTCAATCTCCCGCGCCCGCTGCGTCAATCCGAAGGCCGATCGCGTCGCCTCAATGTGCCTCTCGATGTAGGGGCGTTGCATCGAAATCTCATTTGGGCGGACAAAGATGGAGTTCACCAGCGGCGGGACGAACATCTTCAGCAGCAGCACGAGGGGAAGAACCAGCAGCACCCTTACGTGTCCCAGCAGGAGAGCAACGGCTCCTCCCGCGAAGGTCGCGATGGTCAACCATTGCAAGGGAAGTGTGATCTTCTCCGCCACGTAGTCGACGCCAACCAGAAAGCCGTGATCGGCGAAGAGCATGTTGTACCGGTCGAGGTAGAAGCTTGCCGCAAGGGTGAACAGGAATAGCGCTCCCACAGTGCGCACAAACTTTGACTTCAGAGCTTCGCCCAATCGCAGGTCCCGCAGATCCAGCTCGATCGGTCCTGCCCAGCTTCCAATGGTTCTGCGCAAAGACCATACCCTTGCGGTGATCCAGTAGAGAACGGCGCTCGCCAGGGAAAGGATCATGATCAGCCGAAGGATCACGCTGTAAAACGGAAGGTCGAAGAAATAATAGCGGAGAGGATTTCCGAAGACGGGATCTTGCCACACGGCTCCCGCAGATGTCAGTCCCCGGCCTCCGAAGAAGCGCACGACGGCCCAGCTGTCGATGGAAATGAGCGCGATAAGGCACCCCAGCAGGAACAGTCCGGCGGTAGCCAGCTTTGCATACGTCGGGTAATATCTCAGCCGCTCACCGGCAAACCGCATGCCCCGTGCGTGAGAGACCCATAGGACGACAAAACACAATAACGCCGCCCCGGCAACGGGCGCGACGCCGTACAACAGCATGCTGAGCCAGGTCTGAAGCTGGTCAATCTCCTTCCACCAGTGATACTCGATGATGAAGGAAGCGATGGTGCGTGCGCCAAGCACGACCGCCAGGACGACGGCTAGAAGAAAAATGCCGCCGCCGCGGCGGATTGAGCTATTCCGGTGTCTGTAGGAAACCACTCCGCCGATCCTCCAATCTCAAGCCGGACGAACTGGCGCATCTGGCAGAGCCACATCCGCGAGGCTCAGGTATCGCGCCTCCAGACGAAGGCTCCATCGACAATCGTCGCTGCCGGACCTCCGCGAAATTTCCGCCCGTGGAACGGGCTGTTGCGGCTCTTCGAGAACGATTGGTTGACATCATAGGTCCAGCCGAACTCCGTGTCGATGATCGTCAAGTCGGCCGGAAGTCCTGCTGCGATTCGTCCGCGCTCGCCATCCAGCCCCAGTATGCGAGCCGGATTAATGGTGTACAGCTCGATCATCTTTGTGAGCGAAATCCTGCCCGGGTGCACCAGCAGTTCGAGCGACAATGCGACCGCAGTCTCGAGCCCGATGATGCCGAACGGGCACTTCTCGAACTCCTGCATTTTATCGTCGCCTGCATGCGGCGCATGATCGGTAGCGATGGCATCGATGGATCCCGCAGCGAGCCCTTGGATCATGGCGGCGACATCGCAGGAGGAACGTAAGGGCGGCTTCATTTTGTAATTGCTGTCGTATGGCACGACCTGATCGTCGCTCAGTGCGAAGTGATGCGGAGTCACTTCGCAGGTAACAGGCAGGCCCTTTGACTTTGCGAAGGCCACCATAGAGACAGCGTTGCGGGAAGAAATGTGAGCGACGTGAAACCGCGCGCCCGTCAGCTCGGCGAGCAAAATATCGCGGGCCACCATGACATCTTCCGAGCACGCCGGGATGCCGCGGAGACCGAGTCGGACGGACTGCAAGCCCTCGTTCATGTCGCCGCCCGCGCTGAGATGCAAATCCTCGCAATGGTCGATGACAGGCAATCCGAAGGCGCGGGCTGTCTCCATCGCACGCCGCATCACGCGCGCATTCATGACAGGCCGGCCGTCGTCGGAGATCGCGACAACGCCCGCATTCTTCATCGAACCGATCGCGGCGAGCTCTTCCCCCGCGCTGTTCTTCGTAATTGCGCCGATGGGGAAGACGTGAACCGGGGAATGACGCCGTGCCCGCTCAATGATGTAGCTGGTCACCGTTGCGCTGTCATTGACGGGGGCGGTATTTGGCATGCAGCAGATCGACGTGAATCCGCCTGCGGCCGCGGCGCGCCCGCCAGTTTCGATCGTCTCGGCATGCTCGAAGCCCGGCTCCCGAAGGTGCACGTGCATGTCAATGAATCCGGGCGCGACGACAAGGCCTGTCGCGTCGAACACCTCACAGCCGGTCGTATCCAGGTTAGGTCCGACAGCGGCAAAGCGCCCATCTTCTATCGCAACATCCGCAACCGCATCCAGTGACGATGCCGGGTCGATCACCCTGCCATTCTTGATTACCAGCTTTGCCATCTTTACTTTTACTTTCCCTGTCCCAGCACGCGTTCGAGCACCGCCATCCGGACGGCGATTCCATTCTCGACCTGATTCAGAATCACGGACCGCTGCGAGTCTGCGACTTCCGACGAGATCTCCCGGCCGCGATTGATCGGCCCGGGGTGCATGACTAATGCGTCGGGCTTGGCCAAGTTCAGGTGCTCCAGCCGCAGGCCGTAAAAGCGGAAGTAGTCGCCTGGCGGAAAGGCGGTTTCATGCTGCCGTTCCAGTTGTACGCGCAGCATCATGATGACATCCGCATCGCGGATTGCTTCCCGGATGTCGTTGGTCAAGGAAACGCCCGGAGCGATCGAGGCAAGCTCCCGCGGCAGCAGCGGTGCGGGTCCGCACAGTACAATCTGTGCGCCGAACTTGGACAGCAAATGAATGTTGGATCGCGCGACGCGGCTGTGAGCAACGTCGCCGATGATCGCCACGCGCAGGCCTTCGAGCGTCGGACGCCGGTCCAGGATGGTCCGCGCATCGAGCAGCGCCTGCGTGGGATGCTCGTGAGCCCCATCGCCCGCATTCACAATCGGAATCGGCAGATGCCGTGAAAGGAAATGGGGAGCGCCCGATGCGGAATGCCGCATGACGATTGCATGCGGGCGCATCGCTCCGAGCGTGTTCAAAGTGTCGACCAGGGATTCCCCCTTGGAAACGCTGGAGCCCGCGGCCGTAATCGACAAAACCTCCGCCCCCAGCCGCTTGGCGGCAATCTCGAAGCTGGTTCGCGTCCGCGTGGATGCCTCGAAGAACAGATTGACGATCATCTTTCCACGCGCCAGATCGAGCTTGTGAAACGCGTGATTCTCTGTGTGCTGAAAATCCTTCGCGCGAGCCAGAATTGCCTCGATCTCGGGCCGGCTCAGCTCTTCGATCCCTAATAGTCCTGCAGCCATCGTCTTCCTTGAGCTACTCCGAAGTCCGTTCGACCAGCAATACCCGCTCGACGCCGTCTGTTTCCTGCAACTTCACTTCGACAATTTCGTCCTTTGTCGTTTGCACCATTCTTCCAACGTAGCGAGCCTCGATCGGCAGCTCCCGATGCCCGCGGTCAATCAGCACAAGCAACTGAACGCTTGCAGGCCGGCCTTGGTCAAAGAGCGCGTCGAGGGCTGCGCGAATCGTACGTCCGGTATAGAGCACATCGTCCACCAGGATGATATCCTTGCCGGCGACCGGGAACGGAATATCCGTGGCACTGACAACAGGCGTCACACCAACAGTGGACAGGTCATCGCGATAGAGATTGATGTCGAGCGTGCCCACTGGAATGTCAAACTGCTCAAGCTCGCTGATCTTCCTGGCAAGCCGCTGCGCGAGCGGCACGCCCCGACGCCGGATACCGACAAAGGCTAATCGCTCCAGTACAGGGTTTCTCTCGAGAATTTCGTGCGCCAGACGAACTAAGGTACGGTCAATCTCAGAGGCGCTCATCAACTGCGATTTTTCTCGGGTGGGGCTCATAGCGGACGGTCTTAGGGTATCACGGTAAGACCTTACGATTCTCCTTCCTGATATTGCACGCGAAGTTACAGCAGTGCGGTATTAGGGCGCTCGGCAGCAGCCGGCTGAATCTCTTGCGGGCCTTCGCGGCCATTCGAATTCGTTCCGTTGCGGGATGCATTCTCAGCGGTCAGATATTGGATCAGGGCTTCTTCCGAACCGTCGAAAAAACAGTCCACCAGTTCCTTTACCGCCAAACGCCGCACCGCGTCTCTGGTGAGCCGGGGGCAGTAAACAAAGGACCGCCCGACCTTCCGGCGAGTGACGCCGCCCTTCCGCGCCAGCCTGTCGAGAAGGGTCATCACCGTCGTGTACGCAAGATTGCGCTTCGGCAGAAGTTCCGCCCTGACCCTGTGGACGTTCCCCTCCCCGATTGCCCACAGCACCTTCAGGCACTCCAGCTCGAGCGGCGGCGGCATTTCGCGAGGCGATAAGGACCGTCCCATGCCCTAGTCCTTCCGTAGAGCGCTCTGCAGTTTCTCCGCAAAGGTTGACGTCGGGACACTGGAGCGCTGGGGTTGCGCGGCGCGGTTTTGACTTGCCGGCGCAGCCGGTGCGGGCGGTGGATTAGAGGGCCTGGGTGCGCTGGCCACTCCGGTGTTCGATGGCGCTGGCGTTTCCGGCTTCCTGTCTGAGAGGTAACGATCCTTTTTCAAAGCGGAGCGGTCAAGCGCCGCGGAGTACCCTGTCCAACAGCCTTCCACCAGGCGGTCCTTCTCAATCATGGACTTCATGCAGTTCATCTTCGAGTCCAGATTGTCCAGGTGATGAAGCAGGAGCGCCTCCGGAAACAGAGGCACCTTCGGAGACCCGTATTCGAGGGCCCCATGATGGCTCACGATCATGTGCTCCACGAGCGTTCGCAAACGCGGCGGGAAGTCCGGTATGCCGCAGACCTTTTGGCCGACAATCTGGAGGCCGATGATGATATGCCCGAGAAGCTGCCCTTCGCTTGTATAGTTAAAGCTCCGCTCGTAGCTGAGCTCATGGATTTTGCCGATGTCGTGAAGGATGACGCCGGTCAGCAGCAGGTCAAGGTCAATGTTCTTATAATGGGCCGCCGTTGTGCGAGCCAGCTGGCATAACGACAGCACGTGCTCCAGCAGGCCGCCCAAATAGGCATGATGGATCGTCTTGGCGGCTGGCGCGATGCGATACTTCCGGGCAACCTCCGGATCGGCAAAGATGGCTGTCAGCAGCGCCTTCAGATGCGGATTCGTGAAGCCATCGATGATCTGCTTCAGCTCCGCGAGCATTTCGTCCGGGTTCCGCTCAGAGGCCGGGAAGTAATCGGCCGGATCCACTTCTTCGTCGGCGATCTTCATCAGCTTGTGGATGGTCAGCTGCGGGCGGTTCTGGAACACCTGCATCATGCCCTTCACGCGGACGAAGTGGTCGCGGTCGAACGTGTCGAGAATCTCGCCCACGTTGTCCCACATCTTGGCATCGATGTCGCCCGTGCGGTCCCCCAGCACGAGTGAGAGAAAGGGTTCCCCGCTCTTCTTCTGACGGACGTCCTTGTTCAGAACGAGGAAGGTCGTAGTGATTGTCTGGTTTGGTTGGAGTTCGCTTACGAACGGGGATTTCATTCGCTGCTCTACCGCGAGCTACTCTTTGCCGGGGCCTTGGTGCCGGGAATCGGAAGTACGCCGAGGAAACGGCGGCGCCGGGGCTGAGCAGCGACCTCTTCCTTCGTAACGGTTTCCGGGGTCAGCTTGGCCGGATCGGTCCAGCTCGTATCCTTCCCCGGGGCGGCGCCGGTGTCGACATAGCCGTCGCGAATCTCGAGGAAGGCATCCACGCGGAGCTTGGTCAGGTATTCGCGGACCCTCGGCTCGTAAAGCGGCCGGAACAGCTTGTCGCGGATTTCGTTCTCTGCTTCCTCCAGCGTGGCGAGACCCTTCTTATGAGTATCCTCCACTTTGAGGATCAGGAAGCCTGAGTCCTGCTTGATGGGATCGGTGACGTATCCCTTCTCCTGCGAAAAGAGAAGGTCCTCCAGATCCTTCCGCAAGACGCCCCGATTGAATGGCGGAAGCTCCCCGCCCTGGGAGGCCGTCACTGCATCTGAGTGTTCCCGGGCCAAATCCGCAAAGCGTTCCCCCTTACGAGCACGGGCAACGAGCTCCTTCGCCTTCTTCTCCGCCGCGGCAATGCCCGCTTCGTCCTTTCCTTGGGTAGAAATCAGAATTTCGCGCAGGAAGACACGATCCTCCCGCTGAAACTCGTCCTTATGCTCGTTGTAATACTTCTCGATCTCCGACCGCGGGATGTTGATGCGGCTTTGCACTTCCTGGCCGATCACCCGCTGCGTCAGCATTCCATTCTTCGCCTCGAGCTTGAAGTCCTCGTACGAGAGGCCGGTTTGCTCCCGCACGTATTCCTGGAACTTCTCCGGATCCGCAATTTTGCTGCGCACCTGGAGCTCAGCCAAATACTTGGTGACCTCGGAATCAACGTTGATGTTCAATTCCTTGGCACGCTGGACCAGCAGCAGCTCATCAATACGGTCGCGGAGGAGGTGCTGGCTGCGCTCCTTCAGCGCCTGCTCGAGCTCGGGACCGCTCAGCCCGCGCTGCCGTAGCTGAGCTTCGATCTGCTTGCGTTCGCGCTCCAACTCGCCGCTGGTGATAATGTCGCCGTTCACCTTCGCGACGATTCGCTCTACAACCATAACCTCGGCTGCAAAAGCACAGCCAAAAGCGCTGCCCAAACAGAAGGCGAGGCTCAGAAATTTCATGCCAACTATTATCTGATATCTTCCGCAACCACTTCCACCGGCAAAGGAACCGAAACCATACCAATGAGTGAATGCTTCGTGCTTAGGCTCGGGGCACTGCCTCCCCCGTCATCTCCAGCAGCGTTTCTTTCAGGAACGCCAGGATGCCGCGAGGTCCGGAAGCTCCCCCAGGAAGGGGCAGCCGCAGCACCCCCGCGGGGGTGAACTGCGCACCGGGGGTGCGGCTGACCAATGCCATCAACCTGGCCGGGTCGACGCGTGATTGCGGATGGAATTTAATGTTCACTCCTCCCGCCCGCCTGTCGACGGATTCCACCCCTATCTGTTCCGCCAGGCTCTTTACAACTGAAAACTGAAAGAGGCTGTGAACGGCTTCCGGCGCGCCGCCGTAGCGGTCCTCCAGCTCAGCCAGGACACGAGCGGCGCCCTCTTCGTCCTTAACGTCAGCTATTCGCTTATAAGCACGGAGCCGCTGGTGCTCGTCGGCAATATATTCGGTCGGGATCCGGATATCGAGACCGAGATTGAGCGTGGAATGGATCTCGAGCGGGACTTCTTCCCCTTTTAGCTCATGCACGGTCTCCTCCAACAGACGGATGTACATGTCGAAGCCGACCGCGGCGATATGCCCATGCTGTTCCCCGCCGAGCAGATTCCCGGCGCCGCGCAGTTCCAGATCCAGCGCCGCAATTTTGAAGCCCGCGCCCAAATCACTGAATTCCTTGAGCGCCGCGAGGCGCTTTCTTGCCACGTCAGTCAGTTCGCTGTCGGGCGGGACGAGCAGGTACGCATAAGCGCGGCGGTTGGACCGTCCGACACGTCCCCGAAGCTGATACAGTTCGCTTAATCCGTACCGCTCCGCGTGATCAATGATGATCGTGTTCGCCAATGGGATGTCGAGGCCATTTTCGACGATGGTCGTGCAGACGAACACATCGTACTCGTGGCGCATGAAGCCCAGCAGAACCCGTTCGAGCTCAGCTTCGCCCATCTGCCCGTGCCCAACGGCAATCCGCGCCTGAGGCACGAGTTCCTGGATCATTGCAGCCCGGCTGAAGATGGTGTCGATGCGGTTGTGCACAAAGTACACCTGGCCGCCCCGGGAGAGTTCCTGCTCAATTGCCGCCCGGACGATCTCAGGATTGAAATGCGACACGACGGTCTGCACGGCAAGACGATCCTTCGGAGGAGTCTCGATGACAGACATGTCACGCAGCCCCAGCAGTGACATGTGAAGCGTGCGCGGAATGGGCGTCGCGGTCATCGTGAGGACATCCACATTCTTCTTGAGCTGCTTCAACCGTTCCTTGTGGCGCACGCCAAACCGCTGCTCCTCGTCAATGATCAGCAGACCGAGGTCCTTGAACTGGACATCGTTTGAAAGGATCCGGTGCGTGCCGATGACGATGTCCACTTTGCCATCGGCGATATCCTCGATCGCAGCCTTAATCTCCTTGTTGGAGCGGAAGCGGCTGAGCATTTCAATGCGAACGGGAAAAGGGGCGAAGCGCCGCTTGAAGTTCTCGTAGTGCTGCAGCGTCAGCACGGTCGTCGGAGCAAGCAGCGCGACCTGTTTGCCATCTCCAAGCGCCTTGAACGCCGCTCGCATCGCCACTTCGGTCTTGCCGAATCCGACATCGCCGCAAAGCAGCCGGTCCATTGGCTGTTCGCTTTCCATATCGCGGCGGATGTCCCGAATCGCCGCAAGCTGGTCTTTCGTCGGAGTGTACTCAAAGGCGTCCTCGAACTCGCGCTGCCAGTTGCCGTCGGGCGAAAAAGCAAAGCCCTTTGCCAGCTTGCGCTCGGCATAGAGCCTCAACAGTTCATCCGCCATCTCCCGCATCTTTGCCTTGACGCGGCTCTTCGTTCGGGCCCAGGTGGCCCCGCCAAGGCGGTCGAGCGAGGGAGTGCTTTCTCCCGCGCCGCGGTACTTCTGGACCAGATCCATGCGCAGGAGAGGCACATACAGCTTGGCGTCGCCTGCGTACTCGAGCAGCATGAAGTCGGCTTTTCCGTCGCCTTGATCCAGTTCCCGCAAGCCGAGGAACCGCCCGACACCATGGGTGGCGTGTACCACGTAATCCCCCGGCTTCAGATCGGCAAGATCGGCCGCGAAAGCCGACGCGCGCGCAGCAGACGGCCCTGCCCGTGATACGAGGTCCGAAGTATCGAACAGGTCTTCGGAGCCAAAGATGGCGAGGTTCGCCTCCGGCAGCACGACACCCCGCCGGACGCGCCCTTTGACAAGGTACGTGCTTGCTACGCTTCCAGCCATGTAAGCCCGGGCGGCCAGGTACTCGGGCGTCGTATCGGAGGGTTCAATGCCCAGTTGGAATGGGATGGAATATTCCTGAAGGATGTCCGCAAAGCGCTCCAGCTCACCGGTCGATGTGGCGAAGAACACGACGCGGTTCCCTGCCTCGACAAGCGTGCGGGATTCCGCCGCTGCAATACTCATGTTGCCCCGGAACGCCGTGGACGGTCTGGTTGGAATATGAAGAGACGGTTCCGAGTCTGGAGTGAGCATCTCCAGCTCGCGAAGCCGTAGCTGATTCTTTGCGGACGCCTGCTGCAGAAGCTCGTCCCATCGGAGGAATAATTCCGAGGGCGGACAATAGCCCTGCCGGTCGGGCTCCTCGAGCCGTTTCCAAAGCCGCTCCGCAGCAGCGCCGGTTTGCTCCGGCTCGTCGAAGATCAGCAGGGGCGAGTCCATCATCGAGAGGATGGAAGAGGTTCGCGGCCTCACTAGCGGCATCGCAAATTCCCATCCTGGGAAGGCCTCACCCGGTACGATGTCCCTGCTGCCGATTTTCGCCGCAAGCTCCATCAGGACTCCCCTGTTGCGCGGCACCTCGGTCAGAGGTAGGACCGTAACCTCCTCCGTCTTTACGACAGACCGCTGCGTTTCAACGTCGAAACGGCGCATCGATTCGATGAGATCGCCGAAAAACTCGACTCGCACGGGACGCGCGCTTTCCGCCGGGAATACATCGAGGATGCCGCCCCGCACCGAATACTCGCCCACCATCTCAACGGGCTCGCGCCTCTCGTAGCCGATGCTTTCCAGGTGCGCAACAACGTCCTCCAGCGGGACTTCATCCCCGTTCCTCAGCGTGAGGGCGAGCTGTCGGTAGAAGTCGGCGGAATCGGTGCGCAATAACGCGGAAGCGACTGGCGTAATCGTAATCGGGACACGCCGCGTTGCGAGCCTCCACAAACCGATCGCCCGCTTTTCCGTGATCTCCGCGTGCGGCGACAGCTTCTGCCCGGGCAGAACGTCCAGCGCGGGCACCAACTGGGGCCGGATCGACTCCCTGTCGAGGACAAGCAGATCGTAGAACGTCTCCACAAGCTCGAAAAGCATCTCCGCCTGGCGATTTCCGTCTACGATGACGAGCTGGGGGCGCTCCGTCGCCTGCCAAAGCAGCACGAGGTACAGAGCTTTGGCAGTCGTTGTAAGGCCGGAAAGAGAAGCCGCAGCCTGGGGCTGGGTGATCAGCCGTCGCACTAGCTCCTGAAACGCGGCATTGCGTCCGGCGCTCTGGAAGAGATCTCGGATGGCGGGATGAATCATGCTTTATTGCGTGCGCCGCAGGATCTCCTCCACCACGCTTGTTGTCGAGAATCCCGGTTCGAGGGGAAGCGCCATCACCTTTCCGCCGGCAGCCTCCACCTCTTCCCTCCCGGCAATGAAGTGCGACCAGTCCGCACCTTTTACGAGGATGTCGGGAAGAACCTGGGAGATGAGTTCGCGCGGGGTGTCTTCGTCGAAGAACGTGACCGCATCGACGGCCGCAAGAGCCATGAGCAGCCTTGCCCTCTCGGCCTGCGGCAAAAGCGGCCGCGACGGCCCCTTCAGCCTCTGAACGCTTCCATCCGTGTTTAAACCCAGGATTAAGACGTCGCCGAGAGAGCGCGCGCTTTCAAGCAGGCGGATGTGGCCGCGGTGGAGGATGTCGTAGCAGCCATTGGTGAAAACAACTGTCTTCCCCGCACGCTTCCATTCGCTACGCGCGGCGATCAGCTCCTCACGGCTGTACAACCGGCCCATCCGTTCAACTGCTTCCTCTTCAACGTTTTCTTATATTTTCATTTTGTCAGATGCATCCGGCCAGGCGGAAGGGCGTCTCACTTCACATGCCAACTTCTTCCCGGTCAGCCAGCGCCAGTCGCAGGGCGAAACGCAGGCTCTTGCGTT
The DNA here is from genome assembly GCA_937959285.1 of uncultured Bryobacterales bacterium. Classification (GTDB taxonomy): domain Bacteria; phylum Acidobacteriota; class Terriglobia; order Bryobacterales; family Bryobacteraceae; genus JADGHK01. The sequence continues at coordinate 150,119 of CALGAR010000018.1, read as the reverse complement.
CGAACAATCGGACGATGCGTATGAACTCCCGAATGAGGACCGGCTCCCGGCCGTTCTCCCACAGGGTCCCCAGCGTCTCCGTCTGACCCTCCAAAGTGCGGAAGAAGATCCGGTCACTCCAGCGATGCCAGCCGAATTGATGGCTCTCGTCGTGACGGAGTATGTCCGCAATCGCCCGGATCATGCGAAACTTTCGGGATTCCCGGTATTGCGGGAGAACCAGAACACGGCTCAGCCCGTCTCGCACTTCATCCGCAAACTCGTCGAAGGTCGCTGCATTGGTCAGGTTGATGACGGCGTTCGGCTCGCACCCGTGACGGTCGCCGCCGGAGATCACTGGATGCCCGGTTGATTCGGCCACGCGAATCACCATCCGGTTCTCGTACCACTTGCGCCATCCGTTCAATTCGAGGGCATGCAGCAACGGACCGTACGCCTTGATGAAGCGGTGAAACAGCGCGTCGTGCTCCGAAGTCCCGATTCCTTTCTCGTCCCACAAGGGATGGTTGAACACGATGAGGATACCCGGGAAGGCATTCAGATCGTGCAGCAGCGGGCCAAGCCGCGATTCGACGGGATGCGCCGTAAAGGATGCCAGCTCGGCATAGATGGAGTTCGCCAGACCCGCCGGGAGGTTATGCAGGCCGAGGTGGAAGAATGTGGAGCCGTAAGGCACAGTCCACTCAACCGAGATGGGGACGCTCCCCGGGGCGTCCGCTGCGTGCAGCATCTGCCCGGCCGCGATGTTGTCATGATCGGTCAGCGACACCATCGGTTTGAGGTTCAGCCTTTCGATCTGGCCCTTCTCGAGCTGGAGGGCTTGCAGGGGAGTCAGAGGCGGAGTCCACCAGGCCCGGTGGAACTCAATATCCCGCCCGCATTCGCGGCGGTGCCGCCGCTTGTACCAGTTCACGGTATCGTGGAGTACGGGAACCCGGCAGGTGTAGTGAGGGATAAACGCCAGGCTCTCCTTTGAAAACGTGGTGTGGCTGTGGAGAGATACGCCCGTGCGAAAACGATGGACAGCATCATCTGTTCGCCAAAGGATGCACAGGCGATCGAACCGCATGGTCGTCCCCCAAACAGGGGGATAAAAATCCTTCTGAACTGTCGACCCTCAAGCGGTCCGAAAGATTTCCAGTCTATCCAGGCTAATCAAAGCAGTAGCAGTTCGGACACGGCTTTGAATTGAAATGCTGTCAATACCGATGACAGGCAGGCATCCGCTGTCCGGATTTTGTCAGCGCCGGACAATCCACGCAAATCATGACACGCAGACAGAGGAAGAACCTCAAGCCCCGTGGCACTTCTTGTACTTCTTGCCGCTGCCGCAGGGACAGGGATCGTTCCGGCCGGGCTCCTTGCTACCCCCGCCGTGGCTTTTCGAATCTTGATTCTCCTGGTTATCCGTGAAGAAGACGGGGTCGTAGCCGTGCATGGCAAGCCGCTGATCGAGGGCGACCTGAACCAGCTCCTCTTCGAGCTCAGACAGACCGCCTGCATCTTCTGCGATCTTCCGGAAAACGCCGCGAATTCGCCCACGCGAGATTTCAGCCGGTACGGACAGCGCGTAGGCGAACAGAGCATCCTCGCGCAGTTCTTCGTCCTCGAAGAATTTCCGGATTCGGGAGGCCTCGGAGTGAAGGCCGAGGTAGCCGACGCCCCAAACAGCCTGGCGCCGGATTTCAAGATCGGGGTCGTCCAGATGACGGGGAAAGTAGTCAGAGAACCGGCGATCCAGAGAATGCCACATCGCCTCCAAAGCGGCTGCACGCGTTTCCGGCCGCTCATAGAAGTCCGTCATAAAACGTATGACTTCGGCCGTTGCATCGCTCGAAAGCCCTACCAAAGCCCCCGCACGCTCCACCACCGGCGCTGCCTCATCCTTGAGGCGCTCCAACATAGCTGCGCGGATACTCTTATCGTCGCTAGACTCCCCGAGAACCCGCCAGGCCGCGGCGCGGACTCGCGGCTCCGCATCGCCGCGCGCAACGGCGAACAGCCGGTCGCGCAGCTCAGGCTGGAGCTCTTTGTTCACGAAGCTGAGGACAGCAGCCTCACGGTGCTCAGCAGATGAGCTCTCCAGGAATTCGATGCGGTCTTCCCAACTCAAGTCAGCGATGGACGGTGTCGCCTCTTTGGGGTACAGCGACCAGATGTCGAACGGCTCGCGGAATGGCTCCGGGCGAGGCTCTTCGAGGGCAGCGATCGCGTGCCGCAGCTCCTGCCGGTCCGACTCAAGCGCCGGATCCTCACGATCAAGAGCGGAAAGTTTTTCCTCCAGCGCGGGTTTGGTTTCCGGATCGTGGTACAGCGCCAGTGAAATCGCGGCATCGGCCGTGTCAATCGACAGGCGAGAGACAAGGATCTCGCGAATCCGCGGATCGTGAACACCGAGCCCTGCCAGCAGGAATGCCACTTCCCCGCCTTGCTCAGGCCCCAGTTCGTTATACAAATCGAGCAGTGGATCGAGAGACGCGGCGCCGAACTCCAGAATGGCTTCGATTACATCGTCCATTACTCCATCCGGATGCCGGCGGACCAATTCGATAAGATAAGGCAGAGCCTTCGGCGATCGCAGATACCGAAGCATCGCGACCAGATCTTCCTCGAGGTCAATCTGATCTTCGTCAGGCTCCCTGAGGCCGAAAGCCACAAGTTCGTCTACGGCCTGTTCGCCGCGCTCCACGATCGATCGCACCCACCGCTGGTCCAGCCCAATGCGGCCCTTCGAGGCCTCGCTTAATAGTTCTGTAACGGAGACGGTTGAATAGCGATCGGGAGTAATAGGCACAGTCAGACTTCCGTTGGGGGAATCGGGTTAATACGTAGACCTGCCGCCACTGGCATCGTAGCACTGGCCAGTAACGAAGGAACAGTCCGGACTCGCCAGAAAGTGGACAACAGCAGCAATCTCCTCCGGCTTTCCGGTTCGCCGCATCGGGATTCGCTGTGTCATATAGTCCACCTGCTCCGGAGTCAATTGCTCAAGGATACGGGTCTGCACGACTGCCGGGGCGACGGAGTTGACGCAGATGCCCTCAGTCGCCACCTCCTTAGCCAGCGACTTCGTGAATGCGATCACAGCGGCTTTCGTTGAGGAATAGGCAATCATGTTCGGATTGCCCTCCTTGCCAGCAACGGAGGCAATATTGACGATGCGTCCGTAGCGCTGCTGCCGCATCTGGCCGATGACGGCCCTGGAGCAGTGGAAGACGCTATCCAGATTGACCGCAATGACCTTCCGCCAGTCTTCTTCGGTCTGCTCCCACAGCGGAGCGGCTTTTCCACCGATGCCGGCGTTGTTGACCAGGATATCGATACGGCCCGTCGCCTTCAGCACGGCAGCAACCCCGGCGCGCACCGATTCTCCTTGCGTCACATCCATCGCAACGGCAAAGCCGTTTGGGAGAGACTGAGCGACACACTCAGCGCCGGCGACGTCAATATCCGCTACCGCCACCCGCGCTCCCGCGGCCGATAGGCGCCGGGCGATCGCCTCACCGATGCCAGTGGCCGCGCCGGTGACGATGGCGGTCTGTCCTGACAGGTCGAAGAAAGAGCCGGGCATAACCGGCTCCTACTCTTCCCGAACCACTTGGACGGTGATTTCCGCCGTCACATTGCGATGCAGGCGGATAGGCACCTTATGCTCGCCGAGGGTCTTGATGGGATCCTCCAGCAGAATCTTGCGGCGGTCGACCGTGTAATTCTGGCGCTCGAGAGCATCCGCAATGTCCTTTGCCGTGACCGAACCAAACAACTGGTCCTGTTCACCCGCCCTCTGGCTGATGGTGAGCGTCAACGTGTTCAGCACCTTCGCCAGTTCGGCAGCCTCGGCCTCCAGCTTCGCTTCCCTGCGCAGGTGCGCCTGGCGTTCCTGCTCGACGATCTTCTTGTTCGACTCGGTAGCAAGGACGGCGAGCCTCTTGGGCAGAAGGTAGTTCCGGGCGTAGCCGTCCGCAACCTTTACAATGTCGCCTCGATGTCCGAGCTTCTCGATGTCTTCTCTGAGAATGATTTCCATGGCGTCCTTACCTCAGACCTGCGCAGCAAACGGCATCAGGGCAATGTTCCGCGCCTGCTTGATCGCCTCACTCAACCGCCGCTGATGCGGGGCGCAGACGCCGGAAATCCGGCGAGGCGTGATCTTTCCGCGCTCGGAGACGAAGGCCGACAACGTCTTGACGTCCTTGTAATTGATGTCGTCAATCTTCTCCACGCAGAACCGGCACACCTTCTTTCTTCTGAAGTACTGCTTCTTGCTGCTGCCGATTGCCTTATCGCCGCCTGTCGGCCGCTGAGACGCAGCTATCGGTCTTCCCGATCCACCTTTAGTTTCAGCCATCTTTTATCTCCTACTGCTGTTCTCTTTCTCCGCCCTCGGCGACGGCCTGAGCCATGATCTGCTCCGCAGAAGGCACACCGGGAGCCGCTACCGGGGGCGCGGGCTTCCTTGCAGCACGCTTTTCGCGCTGTTTCCGGCGCTTCTCAATCTTCTTGAGCTTTTCATCGATACGGACCGTGAGGAACTTCATCACCAGGTCCGCAACACGAAGACGGCGCTCCAGTTCCTTTACCGCTTGCGGCGGCGCGGTGAACTGCAACAGGATGTAGTAACCTTCCGTGCGCTTATCAATGCGATAGGCGAGCTTGCGGACGCCCCACCGTTCTTCTTTGTCGATGGTTCCGCCCGCATTGGTAATCGTCGGCTTTAACTGCTCGAGCAGTGCGTTGATCTCGTCTTCGGACGCATCCGGACGGACGATGAACAACTCCTCGTAAATTCTCATTCTTCCTTCTTTGTGTCAGCCCAAGGCGCGACCGTTGAACCTGGTCATGGACTTTTCGACGCCCTCGGCAAGTATGGATTCCACTGCCTGCGCTGCAACGTCAAGCAGTTGCTCCAGTTCATTCATTTGCGCCTTCCGAATGCGGGAAAGCACAAAGCCCGCGCCATCCGATACGGGATGGCCCGGATGGATGCCCAGCCGAAGCCGGGCAAATTCGTTTGTCCCAACGCTGCGAATGACGCTTTCGACGCCATGATGGCCTCCAGCCGAACCCTTTGGCCGTATCCGCAGCGTCCCCCACGGCAGATCCAGCTCATCATAAATGAGAGTCAGACGATCCGGCGTGAGCGAGTACTTCTCCAGCAAATTTTTCACGGACGGCCCGCTGACGTTCATGTACGTCTGCGGCTTCGCCAGCACAACCTCGACGGGTCCGATGCGCCCGACGCCAACCAGAGCCATCGCCTCCCTCCGCGTCACCCAAATTCCGTGGCGTTCCGCCAGCCGGTCCACAACGAGAAATCCGAGATTGTGGTAGGTAAGCTCGTACTCAGGGCCGGGATTGCCTAGACCCACCACCAGAGCACGATCGGCCATGGCTCAGGCGGTCAACGCCCTACTTCTTTTCCTCTTCCTTCTTGCCCTTCTTGATCACTTCGGGCTCTGCTTCCGATTCCGCGCCCTCGGTCACCGAGGAACGAACTGCCACAACGTGCACGAGGACGGTATCGGCCGCGGAAGCAAGCTTCATCGACCCTGTAAGCGGCACATCCCCGGCCCGGATGCTCTGGCCGATCATGAGTTCGGTCACGTCGATGTTAAACGCCTCCGGAATTTCGTCCGGCAGACATTCGATTTCGATTTCGCGAGTGACAACCTCAAACAAACCGCCCTGCGTCTTTACACCCTTCGGATCGCCGTGCGTATGAACCGGTACCTTGACCTGGAGCCGCTTGTTCAAGTCAATCCGCTTCAAATCGACGTGCAGCAGGTCACCGCGGACCGGGTCGTGCTGCCAGTCGGCGATGATGGCCGGAGTCTGGCTGCCATTCATACGCAGGTTGAAAATGGTGTTGTGCCCGGAGGAACTGTGCAAGATCCGGGTCACTTCCTTGGGGTTCACAGCAATGGCCGCTGGATCCTGTCCCGCTCCGTAGACAACGGCTGGGATCTGCCCTTTCAGGCGCAGGCGCCGCGCTTCATTCTTGCCGCGCCCGGTGCGTGGCTCAGCGACAATCGTAATATCCTTCCTCATACCTCTTCCTCATCTCGGGGCGGCTATCGCCTCCGCGCTCCTGGTCCTAAACGAATAGCGTGCTGACGGACGTCTCTTCGTGGATCGACTGGATGGCCCGGGCGAGCAGAGGAGCCACTGAGAGCGTATGAATGCGCTTGCATGCTTGAGCCTCGGCCCGCAACGGGATCGAATTGGTCAAGACAACTTCCCTCAAATTCGAATTCTGGATCCGCTCAACAGCCGGCCCCGAGAGTACCGCATGGGTGGCGCAGGCGGTCACGCTGGCAGCTCCTGCGCGAAGGAGAGCTTCCGCGCCCTTGACCAGCGTTCCAGCAGTATCCACCAGATCGTCCACCATTAAACAATGTCTGCCTTCGACGTCTCCGATGATGTGCATCACCTCGGCAACGTTCACCTGCTCGCGCCGCTTGTCAATGATCGCAAGGGGCGCTTCCAGACGCTTCGCAAACGCGCGAGCGCGCTCCACACCACCAGCATCCGGCGAAACTACCGTCAGATTGGCGATGTTGAGCGACCGGAAGTACTCAATGAAAACCGGCGCGGCGAACAGATGATCCACCGGAATGTCGAAGAAACCCTGGATCTGCGCAGCATGCAGATCCAACGCCAAAATCCGGTCGGCTCCGGCCGTCTCCAGCAGGCTGGCGACAAGCTTGGCCGAAATAGGCACCCGCGGCTTATCCTTTCGGTCCTGCCGGGCGTACCCATAATAGGGTAACACTGCCGTGATGCGGTCTGCAGAGGCCCGCTTGAGCGCATCGATCAGGAACAGCAGTTCCATGATGTGGCGGTCCACGGGATTGCACGTCGGCTGGATCACAAAGACGTCCGCGCCGCGTACGTTCTCGTCAATCTGCAAATAAATCTCACCGTCCGAGAAGGCGCTGACCCGCGCAGCAGTCAGCTCCGAACCGAGGTAGCGGCAGATCTCTTCCGCAAGAGCACGGTTGGCATTTCCCGTCAGGATCTTGAGGCGGTCCTGTCTCATCGATCGTACCGGCTTTGTGGCGGCCATACTCTCCCACTTATGTGCGCTCGCAGTTGACGCCACCAAAGCGACCGGTATTGCTGCCTGCTAATGGCTGACACAGCAAAAGCAGGTTCGTCCTGGAATGAGCGCAAGGCTTCATCTCGATCCGCCTTGCAGCCGAACACTCCAAACAGCGCAGACCCGCTGCCCGTCAGCCTCGCTGGCTGAGCTCCAACCTTGAGGAGTTTTCCCTTGAGCGCTTTTAATCGGGGGTGCAGTTTAAACACCGGAGCCTCGAAGTCATTGGCGCCGCCGTCACAGGTACCCCCTTTGGACAGACCTCCATCGAGACCCCAGACAAAGCTCCGGAAACTATCAATAGTATGTGACAAACCGCTGAAAGTCAAACCTCGCGAAAGCGCCTTATAGGCCTCGGGCGTCGACACGTGCAGGCGGGGAGCGACCACCAGCATTGGCCCGAGGCGAGCCGGGGGCAACGGGTAGAGCTCTTCCCCACGGCCGAGACCAACCGCCGTGCCGCCCTCAAGGAAAAATGGAACGTCGCTGCCCAGCTTGGCGGCCAGTTCCTGCAGCGTCTCCATAGGCAGACTCCGTCCGATCAGCACCGGCAGAGCGAGCAGCACCGCGGCAGCATCCGATGACCCGCCCCCCAAGCCGCTCCCCATCGGAATCCGCTTCTCGAGCTGGAAATGAGCATGCCCCCGAACCTTGGCGGCATCCAGGACGAGCCCGGCGGCGCGGGTGACTAAATTATCCGGAATGTCCACGGAGGATTCTGCCGTGACGAGAGTGCGCCGCCCCGGCGTAAACTCCACGGTAAGACGGTCTGCGAGCGAAATCGTCTGGAAGACGGTGCGGAGCTCGTGGTACCCGTCCGGCCGCTTGTGCAGGACCCGCAGGTCCAGGTTCAGCTTGGCGCAAGCGAGCAATCGAGCAGAGCGAGTCACAAACTAACTAGTAGTGAAGCAGCGAAAAAACTTCGTACTTCGCAAGCTTCTCGCGTCCGTGGAGGAAATCCAGCTCGAGGACGAAGCCCAGGCCGACCACTTCCCCTCCGAGCTGCGTGATAAGGCTGGCTACCGCTGCCGCGGTTCCGCCGGTCGCGAGGACGTCATCCACGATGAGCACGCGCTGGCCGGGCGAGATGGCATCCTTGTGGATCTCCAGCCGGTCCGAGCCGTACTCCAACGCGTACTCAATTGACGCCGTTTCCGCCGGCAGCTTCTTCGGCTTTCGCACCGGAATAAAGCCGACTCCAAGCGCATAGGCAAGCGTTGGAGCAAAGAAAAATCCCCGGGCCTCAATACCCACGACCGCGTCGACCTTGCAGTCCTTATAGTGATCCTTCAGGCTGTCAACTACACAACGCCAGCCCTGTGGATCCTTGAGGAGGGTCGTAATGTCGTAGAAGAGGATACCCGGCTTTGGAAAGTCCGGCACCTCGCGAATCAGGCTCTTGAGGTTTGTCATTCGATTACGGGAACTTCCGCATTGTAGCACTGGTCACGAGAACAGACGTACAAATTCCGCTCCTTCCGGCATGTCCAGTCAGCCGGATAGACGTCTTCCGACGGCTCTTAAGTCTAAGTCTCTGATTCGAGGCGAGCGAGGATAGAAGCAAGTCTTGGCGCAGCCTCCGCGCGTCCGCCGAATCGCAGCTCGTTATAGGCAAGGGTGGCGTCCCTGACCAGGGAGGCAGTCTCCGAGGGAGGTATGAGCTTCGCGAATTCTCCCGGCGTAACCCACGCCGGCTTTTCAAAGCCCCGCTTTCTGAGGATATTCAGCATTCGCTGATAGAGTGCAGTCGCATCCTCGGCGCTTGCCCTCCCCTCCTTCACCCGCTGAACCCGTTTCCGCGCATGCCACGAGGCCAATAAACCGGGCGTGACGATCCACAGAACTACGATGAAAGCTGCAGCCGACACCAGGCCCACGCCATACCGCAGAAGCCAGGACCACATCGCCCGAAGCCAAGTAGCGACCCCTCTCTGCAACGTCTCCACCCAGGCGCCGCTGATCCTCCTCCGGCTCTGCTCGGCCAGCCGCAACTGCCGGTCAATGTCGTAGTTGAGTACCCAGTCCTGCCAGAAGACCTCGGCCGCGTCCAGGTAGAGAGAGAACCGCGACCAGAATGTCGCTGTCTCAGAATTCGGGTCGGGAGGAGTGGGATCGAAGGTAACCCATCCTAGCCCGTCCAGCCATGCTTCCACCCAGCTATGAGCATCGGAAGCGCGGATCAGGTGCCAGCCGCTGATCGGGTTGTAAATGCCGCTTTGAAAGCCAGTCACAACACGGGAAGGGATTCCCTGGAGCCGCAGCATCACGGCCATGCTCGACGCGAAGTACTCGCAGTGCCCCTTGCGCCGGACAAACAGGAAATGTGCGAGCGGATCCTCCACAGGCTTCGACAGCAGCTCCGCCGTGTATCCATAGTTGGATCGAAGGTAACGTTCGAGCGCCATAGCCTTCTCGGCGTCTGAGAGACGCGCCGGCATAACGCGCGCCGCCAATGCCCTTATACGGGGGTCGATTTGCGGAAGCCGGAGGTGAATCTCACGGGCAACGGCGCTCAGGGGCTGCACGAACGGCATCTTCCCGTCCCTGATGCGGTCCGGACGAGGCTCGCCCAAGTAGCTGTACACGACGTATCTAAGACCCTCCGGATGCGGGTACGAGATCCTTAGCCCGTCGCCTGCCGTGCGGAGAACCATCGGCGTGCCGATGCGCAGGAACTGCGGCCGCCCGGCAATGAAGAGATAATCCGAACCCATCGGCTTCAATTGCACCTGATATCCGACGAGCGGACCGAAGGCCGGCAGTTCCCCGTCCCGATTCAGCTTCACTTCGCCATTCGTAACCTGCAGAGCCTGATCTGGCAGCGCACCCGAGCGGTTGACGGCGCTAAACCACCGGCGCCCGTCGAACTCGGCAAGCGCCGCTCCCCGCCACTTCAGACTGTATTGGCGCTCCGGACCGAAGAAGCGCACGTGCATCACGGACGTATTCTGTTTCTTTAGCTCCCCGATCTGACCCAGAGTGACCGAATTCGAGAAACCGGTCAGATGGTAGCTTTCGGGTACGAGCTTGCGGAAGGCTGCGCGGGCGGTCCGGGGCAGCAGGAAAAACAGCCCGGCCGTCAGTATCAGAATGCCAGCCGATGCGAAGACGCTAATCGCCGTGATCCGGCCTCCAAGGCCTTGAACTCCCGAACGCACAGTCCCGCGGGCGCTTTGCATGGAGCGCAGAATCTCCCCGCTTGAGAATGTGGCGACGCCGAACAGCAGGAACATTACGAGGAAAACGAGAAAGCTCAGATTCGACGACAGGATGGAGGCTGCAAGGATCTCCAGGAAAGCCAGCGTCTTCAGGTAAAAGTAGTCCCGGTTCGTTCTGGCGGTCAGCAGCTTGGCGACGGTGAGGAAGAACACCAGGTGGACCGTCGCGGGAACGAACCCGCGGCTGATCCAAAGCCAGTCGATTGGACAGAAGGCGATGTAGGCTAGGGCCGCATACCGAACATATCGATCCGGGACAGTGAACGTGAGGACTCCAGACAGCAGCAGCCCGCGCAGGGCAAGGCCGCAGGCGACCAGGACGAGGGTGGGCGTGTCGAGGACTCCCGAGCCGGCTACCGCAAGGTATCCGCTCGATAACAGCCCAAGCATCGAGAACTGAAAGAAGCGATCGACTGAGCTGTAAGCGGTACGTGCGACGGCCATCGGAGCCGACCTCGCCATTTTTCTATTCTAAACAATGGCCCTTGCGGCTCTACGCTCCTAGCGCCCGCTCAAAGCCCTTGGCGAACGTGTCCAGTTGCTTCCGGTCGCCTTCTCCCTCCTCCAGCGCAATCACCACAAGGTACGGACCGGTGTGAAACGGAAGGGTGCCAGGCTCAGGCCGCCATTTTTGAATCAGCTCGAAGGCGACCGTCTCCGTGGGCATGCGATAGACGATGACGCGTATGTTCGAGGGTCCGGTGTAATGGCCCTCCATCGTTTCCATCACGCCGAGCTGCCGCGCCGCCTCCGGTGCGCTCTCGTTTGGGAGTTTCCCGGTGGACTGAAGCGTCCAGCCGCCGTCCACCGCAGCGGGCAGCGAGATCTCCCCAGGGCGCTGCCTCTTCCCGCACCCGGCGAGAAGGATGAGGATTGGGATCAGGGTTCGGCGCGTCATAGTCCGTCCCTGTTATGTTAAAACGAGTTAGTGCAGCTTTCCCTCTTTCATGACGTCCCTTCGTCACGGCCGTGCGCGGAACGTTTTGACAAGGAAAACGTTCTGGAACGGCTCAAGGCCCTCGACTGTGAGGCGCGACAGAACGGACTGGAGTCCCTCGATCCTACGAAGAACCCGTTGATTGGCCTCGGGATGGAGGTCGATCGATCAGGAAGGGTCACGAAAAACAGCTATGGCGTGTTCAACCTTTCCTGGCAGGCCGAGGCTCACCCCGAGTGGCCCGCGATGATTCGCGAAGAACTGGAAGAGATCAAAGCAAGCATCCGCGATACCCATAAGACGCCGCTTCGTTTCCTGATTTGGGCAGGCATGGGTGGCTCAGCGGAGGACAAGGCGATGTACAACGCGGTCGGCCTGCTGGACAGAGGCCCACGCGTTTACGTGCTCGACTCCACGGATCCGGCCAAGCTGAAAGCAATCCTCGACGACATGATGAACCGCGCGAAGGCGCCCCTTCCGGCTGTCCTTCGCTCAACGCTCGTCGTGGGCATGGCCATGGGAATGACGTCTTATGAGCCCGTGGTCAATCTGGAAAAGCTTTACGCGCTGTACTCAAAACACAATATCGACAGCCGCCCGAACTTCATCTACATGACCCTTCCGGGCTCTCTGCTCGATCAGTTCGCCTCAGCGCGCGGTTATCGCCGGATCGAATTGCAGCCCGACAATGCGAACAGCACGGCGGGGCGGCACAGCGCTCCGTTAACACGCGGGAGCCTGTACCCGCTCGGACTCGCTGGCGTCGATTTGCGGGAGTGGATCAGAGGCACGATTCTGAGCGACGAGGAGATCCGGGCTGCCTGGAATCTCTCGGCGTTTCTCCATGCTCAAGGTGAGTCAGGACGAGACAAGGTCACCCTGCTGCTGCCCAAATGGCTCTCCGGGGCGGCGCTGTGGACGAAGCAGAACTTCGAAGAAAGCCTCGGCAAGAGCGAGCGAATCGGCATCAAAATCGTCATCGACGAGAAGGTGAAGCTCGCCAACTACCGGTCGCCGAAGGATCCCCTCCAGGACCGGGTGTTTCTTGCCGTCCAGGAAAAGGGCGCAGCCAGCGAGGATGCCCAGAAAATCCGCAGAGCGGGCTACCCGATCGCATCGATCACATTTCGCAAGGGAATCCGCCTTTCCCGCTACATGCAGTTCATGCATTACGTGGTCTTTGGCCTCGCCTACCTGCGCGATATGAATTTCGTCACGCAGCCCAGCGTGGAACTGTACAAGGCCATCACGAACAAGCTGCATGAGAAGGCGAAGGAGACAGGCGGTATTGAAGCAACGAGCGAGTGGCGGGAGTTCTCGACCTCTCCGCGCCGCTTGGTTTGGGAGGACTCAGTCACCCTCCATCTCGATCGTGTCGCGCGCGCGTCGCCAGAGGGCGTTTCAGCCGCGGAAGCGTATGCCCTGCTGCTTAAATCGCTGATAACGAGCGGCAAGATTGAGTACGCCGAACTGACCTTCTTCGGTGACATGCGGTACTCTTCCCGCGGCCAGGCCATGCGAAAATGCCTCGGCCGGGCGGCTGAGAATGTGTTCCGGTCAAGGCTGAAGATGCCTGTAGACGTCTACGAGGGGCCTGCGATGAATCACTCCTACCACGAGATGATCATCGGGCACGGGAAATGTCTTTCGACCGTGCTGCTCTCCGAGCAGGCAGAGTCGATCCCGGAGGCCGGCTACACGGCGGATTACCATCGCGCCCAGTTTCTCGCTACGCAGATGGCGCTTGCCGAACGCGGCCGGCACGTCGTCGCATTGACGGTAAAGAATCTCGAAGAGTCTTCGCTTTGGGCTCTTGAGCGATTTTTCAAGGAAGTCGCTCGGATTGTGAAAGCCCAGCGCATCGATTTGCTACGATCAAGGCAATGAAATGATATGGCCAAACTGAAGCCGGCCAGGCCCAAGGCGTCCGCCCCGCCAAAGCCGGGAGCCGTCTCCTGCGTGGTGCTGCTGCTGATTGCATTTGGGCTACTGGGAATGCTCTTTTACGCGATCGTAACTGCTTCAAACTGACTTTAATGACGAGAATCGATCAACGCGCGCCAGACCAGATGAGGCCGGTGCGCATCGAAACAGGCTATTTACTGACGGCGGAAGGCTCCGCGATGATTGAGGTCGGCAACACGCGCGTTTTGTGCGCGGCGACCGTTGAAGAGACCGTCCCTTCGTTTCTCCGCGGAACAGGCAAGGGATGGGTGACGGCCGAATACTCCATGCTGCCGCGAGCAACCGCAACGCGCAGTCCCCGAGAGATCACAAAAGGCCGACCGTCAGGGAGGACGATGGAGATTCAACGCCTTGTCGGACGCTCCCTGCGATCCATCGTCGACCTCTCGCTGCTTGGCGAGCGAACGATCATCATCGACTGCGATGTCATCCAGGCCGATGGCGGAACCCGCACCGCCTCGATTACAGGAGCTTACGTAGCGATGAGTCTTGCCATCAATAAACTGGTCTGCTTCGGCGTGCTGAAGAAGAATCCGATCCTGGATTCCGTCGCCGCGACCAGTGTGGGAGTCGTTGATGGCGAAACGCTGCTCGATCTCAACTACGACGAGGATTCGCGGGCAGAGGTTGATATGAATCTCGTCATGACGGGCGCGGGAAAGTTCGTCGAACTGCAGGCGACCGCCGAGCAAGTTCCCTTTGACGATGACAGACTGGCCAGCCTGCTGGCGCTCGGGCGAAAAGGAATCGCCGAATTGATTCAGGTGCAGCGGCAGGCGCTCCAGGAAAAGTGAAGATCTACTGCGCCACCACCAACCCAGGCAAGCTTCGCGAGTTCCGCCTGGCTGCCTCGCACTTCCAGTACGAGTTCGACATCGACTCTCTGCCGGACTTGCGCCAGATTCCGCCCTGCGAGGAAACAGGTGCCACATTCGAAGAGAATGCGGTGCAAAAAGCGCTCTACTACGGGACACGAACGCCGGAGTACCTGTTTGTTGATGACTCGGGTTTGGAGGTCGATGCGCTTGGCGGCGAACCGGGCGTCTGGTCGGCGCGCTTTGCCGGTCCCGGCGCCACCGACGAGGCAAACAACCGCCTCCTGCTCGACCGGCTCAAGGGCGAGACGAACCGCACCGCTCGATTCGTCTGCGTGATCGCGCTCGTCAAGGACGGCAATCTGGTAAAGACGTTTCGCGGAACCGTGGAGGGCGAGATCCTCTACGAGCCACGGGGTTCCAACGGGTTCGGATACGACCCGCTATTCTGGTATCCGCCGTTTGGATGCACTCTGGCAGAGGTGGAAGCGGAGCGGAAAATGGACGTCAGCCATCGTGGAAAGGCGCTCAAAGAAATGCTGGCGTTTCTAAGCCATAGCATTTCCACGTCAAAAAGCTGATGATCGTCTTGCCATCGACGATCTGCCCTGAGCGGATTGCTTCTTCAATTTCCCTTGCTTCAAACCAGCGCTTCTCGATCCGCTCATCGTCCATCGGCTCGGCCTCGCCTTCCGTGAGGTCGGTCGCAAGGAAGACAGTCATTTTCTCGCTGACATAGCCCGGGCTCGGGAAGAAGGACACGAGCTTCTTCCAGGTGCCGGCCGTGTAGCCTGTTTCTTCCCGGAGTTCGCGCTTGGCTGCTTCAAGGGGTTCTTCACCCGGCTCGAGACCTCCTGCGGGGAGTTCCCACAAATACTGCCGCGCGGGTAACCTGTATTGCTTCACCAGGAGAATGCGGTTCTGCGAATCGACCGCCATCATGACCGCGGAACCGGGATGCTGCACAATAGCCCGATGGATTTCAAAACCGTCGGGGTCTATCGCCTTATCTTCCGTTACCGTGAATATCCTGCTCTTGAACCGCTCGTTTGAAGAAATGAGCTTCATTTCGCTGTTCCGAAGACAATCATAGCCGCTTTTGCCCTAGTCTCTGGAAATGGCGGCCGCGAATTCAGCGGCGGAACGTGTGTTCATCACATCGGAAGCGGTCAACCATCCACGCCGTGCCATGATGACCCCCCACCGCATATTCAGCAGATGCCGCGGGTGATGGGCGTCGGTCGAGATCGTAAACCGGCAACCCTTCGACTTCGCAATTCGCAGCTGCATCCCCGCGAGGTCAAGCCGTTCAGGGCTTGCGTTAATCTCCATCCACACGCCGCGCCGCGCAGCCTCCTCGGCGATGCGCTCGAAATCGAATCCGAAGCCTTCACGCTGAAGCAGCATCCGTCCGGTGGGATGCCCGATCACGCGCAGCGAGGGGGACTCGAGCGCCCGAAGGAGCCGGTCTGTCATCTCGTTCGGCTCGAGGTTCATGTAACTGTGGACACTCCCAATGACGAAGTCGAGTTCGGCCAGGGCATCCTCCGACAGGTCCATCGATCCGTCCCTGCGAATGTCGCACTCAAGCCCGGAAAAGATGCGGATCCCCAATCCGTCCTTGTTGATCTCGCGCACCTGTTTTGCAAACTCAACCGCACGCCGCTCATCGAGGCCATTCGCCATAGCAAGCGCCTTCGAATGGTCCGTGATTGCAATGTACTCGTACCCGAGCTGCCTGGCCGCCTCCGCCATCTCCCGCAGGCTCGCTCGGCCATCGCTCTCCAGCGTGTGCATGTGAAGGTCGCCGCGGATGTCCGAAAGTTCGATTAGCTTGGGAAGGCGCCGTTCGGCCGCGGCTTCGATCTCGCCGTTGTTTTCGCGAAGCTCGGGCGGAATCCACGCAAGACCGAGCGTCTCGTAGATCTCTTCCTCTTCGGCTCCGGCCACTCGAACGTTGTCCTCCAGCCGCGCTAGCTCGTATTCGTTGAGGGTATAGCCCATCTTGAGAGCGCGGCTGCGTAGCGCCACGTTGTGCTCCTTGCTGCCGGTGAAGTACTGCATCGCCGCGCCGTAGCTTTCGGCCGGAAGGGCGCGGACGTCTACTTGAATTCCTTCCAACCCGAAGCGCGCGCTCGCCTTGTTCGCTCCTTTGCCCAACACGTCACCAATTTTCGGATGAGCGATGAAGCGGTCGAGCGCGGTGGCCGCCCCAGGTCCGGTGACCAGGAGGTCGATATCGCCGATCGTCTCCTTCCCTCGGCGCAGACTGCCGGCTGCGTTCACCTTCTCGACTCCCTCGATGGCAGAGAGGTAAGTGATAAGCTCATCCGCCACGCTCTGTCCAAAGCTGAGAAGAAAACGGCCTGCGCTCCGCCTGTACTGCTGGAGCGCCTTCAGAATTTTCTCCTCGTGCTTCGGACCCATGCGAGGCAGCGTTCGCAGCTTCTGCTCGCGGCAGATCCGTTCGAGGTCATCGATCGTGCTGACGCGAAAATGCTCAAACAAGAGCGAAACGCTCTTCGGGCCGAGCCCCGGAATCCGCAGCAGCTCCAACGCTGTTGGAGGATACTTCGCGAGCAGTTCATCGCGCCGGGCAAATGAGCCTCGCTCGGAAATCTCCGCGATAACCCCCGCGATCCCCTTGCCGATCCCTGGAATATCCGTCAACTTCCGCTCGGGGTCCTTCAAGATATCGAGCAACCGCTCCGGGTAGCTCTCGATGACGGAGGCGGCGTTTCGATAGCTACGGACGCGGAAGGCATCTTCGCCTGCAACCTCCATCAAGTCGGCAGTCTCGGACAGCATGCGTGCGATCTCGCGATTTTCCATAGAGCCCTTTGGTTCAAGCGTAGCGAAGAAGCGCTGAGGCCGGAAGGAGGAGGAAGCCCCCAGATCAGGAGCCAGGATATGGCTCGATATGGACGAGCACATCGGCCACCCAATCCAGTTCATCCTTGATCCGGTTTCGAACCCTGGTCGCAATTTCATGAGACTCCCGCACAGTCAAGTTAGGATCTACCTCGAGGTGCAAGTCGACGTGGTACTGTAGGCCGGTCTTCCGGGCAAAGCACTTCTCAACCCCGAGAGCGCCCGGAACACTCTCCGCCACTTGACGGATCAGCACCATGAATTCCGGATCGGGCATTGTGTCCATTAACTGCATGGAGGTCTCCCGGACGACCCGCAAGCCAAGAAAGATTACGATCAGGCCGACGAGGGCGCCTCCGTAGTGGTCCGCAGCAAGGAAGCGCTCCGGATCGTAGAGCGTCAGGCTTAAAGCCGCGAGCGCAGTGAGTCCGGAAACAACGTCGACAGCATCGTTCATGGCGTCAGCGACTAGCGCCTCGCTGTGAATGCGCTTGCCATAGCGGCGCTTCACCGTAGCCATCACGGCTTTTACAGCGATGGATACTACCAAGGGCCAGATCGCGTAGGATGCCGGCGGCGGGTGCACGGCGTCGACGAGCCGTAGCGAACGGATGCAGATCACGACTCCGGTTGCGGCGAGCAGAAACCCGATCGTGAGCCCCGTCAACGTCTCAAAGCGGCCGTGTCCGTAGGGATGGTTTTCGTCAGCGGGCCGTGCAGCGACCGTCAGACCAAAGAGGACGATTCCGGAGGAGAGAACATCAGCGGCGGATTCTACGCCGTCCGCCACAACGGCTGTCGATCCGGCCATCCATCCGATGATGATTTTGGCGGCCGCGAGCGCGCCGCTGACAAGCATTCCCGCCACAGCCACCCGGGCCCCAAGGCGATAAGATCGGGCCACGCTTGCAATATAACGCACCTGCACACCACAGACGCGGAGAAGCACGTTGGAAGCCAAGAGCAGTCCGGGAGGAGATGAAATGCGCCAACACCGGACAGACGCGTGTTCCTGCTCCTGTTGACCGTCCTGGCCAATCGAAACAGCACTGAGTGCGCGAGAGTCTTCCTGTAAGAGGAGCGTCCTCGATGCTGCGACTTCCGTACAGCACAGCGGTACTGATGGCTTGTCTCCTGATTGCCTGCGCCACGCGGCAGCCCGGAACACCGGTAACACCGGGATTCAACTTGTTTTCGAAAAGTCAAGACATCGAACTCGGACGCGAGGCCAGTGCGCAAGTACGCCGGCAGTCTGATGTTGTGCAGGACAGCCGGTTACAGGCGTATATCTCGAACATCGGAACCAAACTCGCATCGCAGCCAGGTACAGGAAACTTCCCATACCAGTTCACGCTGTTGAATGACAACAGCATCAACGCCTTCGCCTTGCCGGGCGGACCGGTTTACGTGAATACCGGCCTGCTGAAGGCCACACAGAACGAAGCACAGTTGGCGGGCGTTCTGGCGCACGAGATCTCTCATGTGGCCCTGCGGCACGGTACTTCCCAGGTATCGAAGGCGAACGTGGTGCAGATTCCGGCGGTTCTCGCCAGCGCAGCGGTCGGTCAGCAAACGCTGCTCGGCCAGCTCGCCCAAGTGGGCATCAGCGTTGGCGCGGGATCCCTGCTCCTGTCTTATTCCAGAGAGGCGGAGCGAGAAGCGGATGCGCTGGGCGCCCGCCTGATGGCACAAGCCGGGTACGACCCGGCCGAGATGGCGCGGTTCTTTCAGATCCTGGAGGCCCAGGGCGGGCAGCGAGCGCCGGAGTTCCTGTCCTCCCACCCGAGCCCGGGCAACCGCCTCAGGCTGATACAGCAGGAAATCCGGTTCATTCCGCAGCGCCAGTATACGGCGGATACCGGTCAATTCAAGCAGATGCAGCAACTCGCAGCCCAACTGCCGCCGCCAAACCCCCAGCGCCGTCTTCAGTCGCGATCCGCTCCTCCGGCGAACCCAACCCGGCCGGGCGCGCCCTCCGCCGATTTCCAGCACGTCCAAACCAGCCGGTATGAGCTGGTCTACCCTTCGAACTGGCAGGCGTTCGCGGACTCCGAATCTGCAATGCTCGCGGTGGCGCCGCCCGAAGGGCTTCTCCCCAACCAGCAGGGACTGACGACGCTTGCCTATGGCGCCATCGTCAACTACTACTTCCCGCGCCGAAAGGGCGTGGACCTGGAGCGTGCAACGAACGAGCTCGTGGCCCGTCTTAGCGCCGCGAACCCAGCCATCCAGATTGCAACGAGGCAGCCAGGAAAGATTACCGTCGATGGTTGTTCCGCTCTCGTCACCCACCTGGCCAGTTCGTCACCTTATGGAGGCATCGAACGGGAGGTGCTGGTCACTGTGGAGCGCCCCGAGGGCGTCTTTTACTTCCTCTTCGCGGCGCCCGAGGATGGCTTTGACGGCCTTCAGCCGGTATACGAAAAGATGCTGACTTCGATCCGGTTCCGTAGCTGATTCCCCCAAGTCGGCCTTCCAGTTGAGGCGCGTCTGCCCGCATCCGCCCGGTCCTGATGTCGGCAGGAGGAACCACGGACTTGGTATCCTGAGGTTTCCCCGACCAAATTCCTGGGAGATTGTTGGATGTACCTGAAAATACTTGCCCATCCAGTGTTCGTTAACTTGAACTTTCACATGCCGATGATTGTGGACCTGTCGCACCCGCTGGTGATGCTGCAGGGCGAGAACGGATCGGGGAAATCGACGCTGCTTCACTCCATCTATTACGCGCTACGCGGTGAACAGGTAGACGGCTATATCTACCGCCTCGACCGCGGCAAAGTGGAAATCGGCAAAGTGTTCCTCTTCGATGCAGAGGCTCATAACCCGCGTACCCAGCTTGAACTGTTCAAGGACCAACCGGAGATGCTCGAGTTCCTGCAGATGGCCAGCCACGGACAGGTCATGCTCTCAATGTTTCAGCAGAACTTCCCGTCATTCCCGAACGGAACCATACTTCTGCTGGACGAGCCCGAAATGGCGCTTTCGGTATCGAATCAGCGGCGCATTTTGAAGATGTTGAAGGAACTCGTCGACCAAAAGAATTTTCGAATCATCTGCGCCACCCATTCGCCGGTGCTGATCGACGCTCCCGAGACCTATGTCATCAATCTGGACAATCACAAGAACAGGAACGTCATCGCAACCGACCTTGGAGTAGAAGGCGCGAGCACAATCCAATAGCGAGGAGAGATGGCTAATACCCGTTATCCCTGCGGCACTCAGGTTCCGGATTCACCCTCCACCACCCGCCGCCTTGTTCGCGTGAAGCGTGTGGACGAATGCAGCACGCTGGAGGATGTGTTTTTAAGCTGTCTGCCGGCCTTCGGCGGAGCTTACCTCCGGCGTATCTATCAAATCCTCGATCAGGCGATCGGGCTTGGCTGTCCCCTGACAGTCTCCGTCGCCGGTCCCGTTACGGTGTCGGGTCAGCATCACACCTGGCTGATCCCCCTGCTCGAGACGGGCTGGATCGCTTATCTAAGCACGACAGATGCGGTCTGCTACCACGACGGGCACCGCGGCCTGGACAGCTACGGCAAGTATCCGATTCACGAGGTGTCGATCAACTGCGACGACGCGGCTTTGCGCGCCGAGAACATTATCCGCGTCACCGACATGGCCTTCCACGACGATCTGCTGGTCGACCAGGATCGGTTCCTCACGGCCGTGCTTTCCCGTCCTGAGTTTCAGAAGAAGATGACCGGGACAGAGATGCGGTACCTGCTCGGCAAGTATTACGCTGCGCAGGAAAAGAAGAACGGCGCCGTGCCCGGGCTCCTCGCCACCTGCCACCGCCTGGCGATCCCAGTCTTCGTTGGAGCGCCCGGCGACGGCAGCGTCTTTTTGAATGCGATGAAGCTGTGGGCGATGCGCGAAGCGGGGCTGAAGGAGAACTTCGCGTTCGACCTCGATCTTCACGCCGAAGTCTTCGAAGCTTGTGCCTATCACCGGTGGGGCCTCTTTGAGAGCGAAGCCCGTGCGCTGGGTACGCTCATTCTGGGCGGCGGTGTTCCCAAAAACTACAACCTCCAGCCTGAGCCTGCCTTAGGACAAGTTCTGGGCCTGCCCAACGTGCGCGGTTACAACTTCGACGTGCAGATTGTCACCGCGCCCGTGACAGACGGTTCGCTTTCGTCGTGCCCGCCTGCCGAGGCAGTGACCTGGGGCAAGGTGGACAAGGACACCTACCTTCAGACGACAGAAAGTATGCAGTGCGATTATTCGGTGGTGATGCCGTTCCTCGTCAAAGCTCTGCTCGATAAGCGCGAGCGGTATGAACAGCGGGCGAAGGAGATTGGCGCTGAGGCGCTGTTTGCAGAAGACCCGAAAGCTCGTGGGTATCTGCGCCCGCGGGAAGGCTACCGGTTGTTCGAGCGCCGTTCCGAGCTCTGTCAGAGGCTCCTTGACGATGTCCGGAAAAATGCGGACTGGCTCAGCGGCTCACTCGAATATCCGCTGGCTTATTCGTAATCCGCTCTATTAAATTTGGTTGTGGCGTCCGGCGGCTTCCTGGTTCCCTGCGGTGAGCCAGGATCGTGTGATCCTCGATTCGCTTTCGTAGCCCTTGGCGCTCCGCGTACCAATGCCGCCTGCCGCCGGGAGCAGCCGGTTCGCCACGCCCAATAAGTCGGCCGTGAGTCCGGGAAACAGGCTGTGGAACATCACGGTAAGTTTTGCAGCCGTTCCCGGGATGATTTCCGCCTCACCGTAGCGAGTCGCTTCGATGATCTGACGAGCAGCCTCTTCAGCGCTGATGGAAAGCGCCGGCAGGTTGTCGCTGATTGCAAACCAAGCGTACTCCGCCTGATTCTGTCCCTTGAAGTCGGCATTGCGCGGGCTGCCGGTGCGCATCAAACCCGGACAGACCGTGGTGACGAATATCCCGTCTGCGGCCAGCTCGGCCCGCAGCCCCTCGGAGAGTCCCACGAGGGCGAACTTGCTCGCACAATAGGGAAGCAGGTGCGGTACGCTAATTTTGCCACCGATCGAGGAAATGTTCACGATACGTCCTTCGCCTCGCCGGCGCATCCCTTCCAGCGCGGCAAGGATGGTGTGCAGCGGCGCCCAGAAGTGCACACGCATTGCCCGTTCGTAATCGTCGACGGTCATCGTCTCCATCGGGCCGACCTGAATAATCCCCGCAAGGTTTACCAGAACATCGATCCGGCCATAATGCTGCTCCACCTGACGAACAAGGTCCTGCGCCTGGTCGCGGTTTTCGAGATCGCAGGAGATGGCGAGCACCTGCGCGCCAAGGTTCCGCAGCTCTTCGGCGGCTCGATCTAACTCACCCCGGTTGCGGGCGCAAATCGCCAGACGGGCCCCCTCATTCGCAAACATCCTCGCGAGTACCAGACCAAGTCCGCGCGATCCGCCGGTGATGAGGACAACTTTGTTGGAGAAGTCATACCGCCGCTTCTGACGCACCGCTTTCGCAATCGCTACGAGTGCCCCGGTTCCAATGGCGGCGAACATCAAGGCGTTCGAGTACCGTTCGCGCATCGTTCGCTCCTGCCCTCCGATCCTGTGGGACGCCGTCCGGGAGGCGATTGTGTCTTCCGCCGAGCAACCCGGCGAAGGCAAAGCAAATCCCGATGTCTGTCAAGGCATGAAACAGAAAGAGATGGCGATACGTTTCCAGGGCATCCGCCAGGGAAGCCACCCCAAACTCGAGCACAGCCATCGCCACCAGAACCAGGCAGAGACCGGACAGAGCGCGCCTCCGCGGGGTGGCGCCGCGAAACAGCCCGTAGAGAGCGCCTGCGGCGAGTCCGACCTGCCACAGGACCATGTGCATTGGAAACCGGGCCAGCAGCCATGTCCGCAAATCCGTCCAGAGGCTGAACGAGGTCGCGCGGGCCCCGGGCGGGCGCCCGGCGGAGCGCTCAAAGTTGGAGAGGTTGTGAGCGCGGATAGGAGGAGCTTCCTTCCTTAGATCGTCATAGAGAAAACGAAGAGCGCGGTCCGGATGACGAAGGTAAAAGGCGGCGGCAAACGCATAGCCGGTCTTCTTGCTGAATTCGTTGAGCCAGGGGATCTGGTTAGCGGGACTCCCCTCCATAAAGGAATGGGTGTTCCGGTAAACCAGATACGAGGCGTCGAGTCCAAATTCACGGAGGTCCGCCGCTGGAGTTCGGGACTGATTCGTGATCTTGAAAAAGATCAGATTGAAGAGAGCCTGCGTACTGTAGTATGGCGGTGGCTGGCGGATCATCAGGAACGATGCCAGGGTGATGACGCCAGCGGCGGCCAGACCGGCCGCCCGGCGCGAGCGCCAGCAGACGCCGGCCGCGAACAGAGCCAGGAAAGGTCCGGTCACAGCGTGCTGCGCCTTTGAAGTCACAAACAACAGAGCGGATGCAACGAACGCCGCCAGCGTCAGAGGCTTCGCCGGCTCCTGGCACGCAAGATAAGCAGCCAGAACAACGGTCAGCAGCAGGAACACCAGCGAGCCGGCGTCCATATAGAACGAGTTCAGGTAGGACGCATAGTGGACATCGGTAAAGATCAGAACTCCGAGTCCGGGCAGAAGCCAGCGGTATCGCCAGCCGAAAGGAGTCAGCAATCGAAGCAGCAGGCCGAGCGATAGCAGCACGAGCAAGACGTGAAGAAGGCCGAGTATGCGGATGTCGTAGGTTTTGGTAAAACCGGCTGCGCGATTGAGCCAGTCCGACAACCCTACGAGCAGCAGTTGCGATGAAACCAGTTCGCTCTTCCAGTAGTAGGTGGGAGAGTAAATGTACTTCGACGTAAAAAACAGAAAGTTGTCTCCCCAGCCGTTTTCCTGAGGGCCAAGCGAGAACCGCCCGCACAGCTTTGGGAAATCGCCGTTATTCGCCAGTCCGATGATCGGAGGCACGAACAGCTGAACGCTCAAAAGCGAGGCGCACAGAGGAAGCCACAGGAGATGATGAAGATAAGGACGTTTACGCAAGCCGATATTCTAACCAATCGAATACGCCGCCTTCGGATAATCTGGTAGTTGATGAAGAAGGTACTCATTCTTCCCCTGATCCTGGCGCTCGCCGCTTTGGCGTTCCTGCTGGCGATGTCGAAAGGCACCGAGATCCAGCTGGACCCCGAAGTTACTGTCGTTGGCATCGAAACCCCGATCAAGCTAAAGCTGCTCAACACGCACGGTGTGTATCGTGTAGCAGCCTTCCTGGAACAGGAGGGCCGCCGTCATAAGGTGTTTGAAGCTGAGGAGCCGCGCAATTCGTTCCTCTTCCTGCGGGAAGTCCGGCCGCCGAAAGTACTCCAGTTTACGGTCGGAACAAAACAGGCTCCGGAAGTCAAAGAAGGCACCGCGAAGCTCATCATCAGCGCACAGTCGAACGACCTCCGCGGCAAGACCGACGAGCGAGTATTTGACGTCAATGTAGTCACGAAGCCTCCCGTCCTGTCCGTCGACAACCTTCAGCACTACATCAATCAGGGTGGGAGCGAACTTGTGACCTTCAAAGTATCCGGTCACTGGACGGAAGCGGGCGTGCGGGTTGGTAAATATACGTTCCGCAGCTTCCCGCTCGGGAAAGACAGGAACGAGCGCTTCTCCCTGTTTGCCTTCCCGTGGGATGTGCCCGCCGATACAGTGCCTGTAGTCTACGCAAAGAATTCGGGCACGGAGGTCACCAGCCGCTTCTGGTTCAAGGTATTCCCTAAGAAATTCCGGTCGAGGGAACTGGCTCTGGACGATTCGTTCCTCCAGAAGGTAGTAAACCAAATTGACCCCACAGGCTCCGGGGACCTCCTCCAAAGATTTTTGAAGATCAATGGGGAGATGCGGCATCAAAACAACCGAAAGCTGTCCGATCTACGGCTGAAGACGGAAGAAAGGTTCCTGTGGAACGGGCCGTTTCTGCAGCTGGCGAACTCAAAAGTGGAATCCCAGTTTGCAGATACACGAACTTACGTGTACCAGGGGAAGAAGGTCGACCAGCAGACGCACCTGGGCTTTGACCTTTCCGTCACGCAGAATGTGGACGTGGCGGCTGCGAACGACGGCAAGGTGATTCTGGCCGAGAACTTGGGCATCTATGGAAACTGCGTGGTCCTGGACCACGGCTACGGTCTTCAGTCGATCTACGCTCACCTGAGCCAGATCAACGTGAAACCCGGCGACATGGTGAAGAAACTCCAGACCATTGGTAAGAGCGGAGCCACAGGCCTCGCAGGAGGAGATCACCTGCACTTTAGCATGCAAGTGGACGGGGTCCAGGTCAATCCGGTGGAGTGGTGGGACGGCCATTGGATTCAGGACCGCATCCTGAGCAAGTTACCAAAGCAGTAGACAACCAAACCGAAACGCAAGCACAGGAGAATCTATGAAGCGCAAGGCGACTGCAGAATGGCAAGGCGGCCTGAAAGACGGGAAAGGCTGGCTGACGACACCAAGCGGCGTACTCTCGAAGACTCCGTATTCCTTCCACACTCGCTTCGAAGACCAGCCCGGAACGAATCCAGAAGAGCTGGTGGCTGCGGCCCATGCCGGCTGCTTCTCGATGGCGCTCTCCGCTCAGCTAGCCCAGGAGGGCATGACCGCACAGTCCATTACGACGACCGCGGAAGTCACACTGGAAAAGCAGGATGCCGGGTGGGCGGTCACTGCAAGTCATCTGACCCTCACTGCCAGTATTCCTGGCGCCGATCCGGAGAAGTTTCAGGCAGCGGCGCAGCGCGCCAAAGAAGGGTGCCCGATCTCGAAGCTCCTGAACGCGAAGATCACGATGGATGCCCGGCTCGCCTAAGAGCGGCCGAGATTCTTAATCAAAATCACCTCATTCCCTTTCTCGCTGTAGTAAAGACCATCCAGCAGGTTGCGGGCGAGCGTAATGCCAAATCCCCCAGGTCGCAGCCCGCGCTTTTCCCGCTCGCTGAGATGCTCCGTCGCTGAATCCGGTGAGTTCGAGATCGCGGAATGAGGTAAGTCTGCGAAGGAGAATCCTTTGCCGGGATCCTGCACATAAATGCCGATAAAGGCCGGGGTTCGAAGGCGGATGACTCTGATCCTGTTCTTCGGATCCGAGAGCCCTCCATGTTCCACGGCGTTCATCAACAGTTCCCTAAGCGCCGTAACGAACCGGTCGCGCTCCTGCGGGGGTATATCCTCGTCGATTTCTCGGATGAACTGCACGACGCGGTCGACGGTCTGGAAGCGCGCGGCGAGCGTGAAAGACACCCAATGCGGCAGCGCGGACTCAAGCTCAATATCTTGCGGCGAGTCAATACACGCAGCCGCCTGCTCCACCATGTCGATCAGCGCGCTGGGCGTGTAGGGCCTGCGGAATACGGCAAAGACACCTTCGCAAATTGCCTTCATCAGGTCGGCAAATTCGGCTTCCGATGCAACGATGATGAGGCGAACGGCTGGATATTCACGGCGCAGGCGGGAAGGAAGACTCGAATGGGCGGGGCAATCTGCGACGACAATTTGGCAGGAGCCCGGAGACAAGCGAGCCAGAAGCTCGTCGGCAGTCAAGACGTGCTCGACCTGCCAAGCTTGACACCGGCGCAAGTCCTCGAGAAGGTAGCGGTCGGCCGAGAGGACGACAACGACCGGGGGTTCACCCATCACTCACAACCACCTGCCGGTTCATCGCAATCAGAATGCTTGCGGGCGCGAACACCGGGCTGATGGCCACCCGCACAGCAGCAGAACGTTTCGCATCCTCTTTGATTGTAGAGCAGGTCGTCTCAGCCTCGCGGCGGCCAACCGGAGGTAGAATCGTCAGGTATGAAACGGCCCTTCCGCGGACAAGAGACACGGTTTTTCGCCGCTGTTGTCCTCACAACAAGCGTCCTGCTGGCCCCGATTTACGCCGCCGGCGCGAAAACGGCTCTTCACCGGTACGTGGCGAAGCCGGATAGCAACTACCAGTACGAACTGGTGAGGACAATCAAAGGAGAGGGAGTGACGTCCTATGTGCTCTCCCTTACCTCCCAGGCATGGCGCAGCTCAAAGGAAGTGGATCGCCCGATCTGGAAACACTGGCTTACGATCGTAAGACCCGATACGGTGAAATCTAACGTCGGCCTGCTTTTCATCAATGGAGGGTCGAACACCAGCCAGACGCCGCCGAGTTCGGTCGACCCGCGGTTTGTCACCATCGCGACGGTTACTCAAACCGTGGTCGCGGACCTTCGGATGGTTCCAAATCAGCCGATCGTCTTCCTCGACGATCCCGAGAAGAAACCCCGTGTCGAAGACGACCTCATCGCATATGCCATGAAGAAGTATCTGGCCGGAGGCGACGAGGAGTGGGTGGTCCGGCTTCCCATGACCAAGAGCGTGGTTCGTGCGATGGACGCGGTCACCGACTTCCTGTCGAAACTTCCGTCGAATTCGCTAAAGGTCGACCGTTTCGCAGTCGCCGGCGGGTCGAAGCGCGGCTGGACCACATGGACCACAGCAGTCGTCGACCGCCGCGTCATCGGCATCATGCCTGCCGTGATCGATGTCCTGAACAATGAAGCATCCATGCGTCACCACTGGCGCGCCTACGGATTCTGGGCGCCGGCTGTCAAGGACTACGCCGAAATTCTGACGCGGGAACTGGGGAGTTTAAAGCTGCGGGAGTTTGCCAGGATCGAAGATCCCTACCACTACATCGATCAGTTAACGATGCCGAAGTTCATCGTGAATGCGGCTGGAGACGAATTCTTCGTGCCGGATTCCTGGCAGTTCTACTTTTACGAGCTGAAAGGCGAAAAGTACCTCCGCTACGTGCCCAATACGGGTCACTCGCTTCAGAATTCAGACGCTATCGAAAGCACAATCGCCTTCTACCAGTCCCTGGTGGACAAGAAGCCAAGGCCGCGGTTCACCTGGAGCATCGGGAAGGACGGCGCGATTCGCGTGAAGACAATCGACAAGCCCAGCCAGGTGCTGCTTTGGGCGGCGACGAATCCGGAAAAGCGGGATTTCCGGCTCCAATCCATTGGGGCGGCTTACAAGAGCCAGCCGCTCAAGCCTGGCGCGAACGGAGAGTATGTCGCCTCGGTTCCAAAGCCCGAGAAGGGATGGACCGCGTATTTTGTAGAACTCACCTATCCGAGCGGCGGGCGGTATCCGTTCAAGTTCACGACCGGTTTGCGCGTCGTTCCCGACACGCTGCCGTTCCCCGATCCTACGTCTCAACGCTGATGGCGGTGGCTTGAAGGCAACGGAGGGTATCGCGAAGGATCAGCGCGACCTCCTCGGAATGAAGCACCCAAACTTCAATAGAGGAAGTATCGCTGCTGATCCGCCATTCTTTCTGTCCCTGTCGATTCCGGAGCTCATCAATCCGGATGCCGCACCATTCGAGCCCCGTACAGATCCGGGCGCGGATTTCCGGTGAGTTTTCCCCGATGCCGCCGCCGAAGATGATGGCGTCGGCGCCTCCAAGAGCGGTCAGGTAGGCGCCGATGTACTTCCGAACTCGATAGCAGAACATGTCGAGGGCAAGCGCGGCTCTTGCGTCTCCTGCCGCTTCCGCGGACAGGAGCTCGCGGACATCCTGCGACCGGCCTGAGATACCCAGGAGGCCGGAACGCATGTTCAGCAGGTTTTCAACGTGTTCGACATCCACGCCCTCCTGACTTGCCAGAAAGCCCGGGATCGTCGGATCGATATCCCCGCAACGGGTTCCCATCATAAGGCCTTCCAGCGGAGTGAGGCCCATGGAGGTATCGATCGATTGGCCCTGTGAGATCGCTGCAGCCGAACAGCCGCTGCCCAGCTGAAGCGTGATCAGACGGATTGCGTCCTTGGGCTTTTTCGTGATCGCGCTATAACGCTCCATCATGTGCTCGTGCGCCAGACCATGAAACCCGAAGCGGCGGATGCCATGCCGGAGCGCCATTTCCAGCGGAATCGGGTACTGAACGGCATATTCGGGCATGTTCCGATGGAACGCGGTATCAAAGGTGGCGACGGTCAGAGTCGAGGGACCGGACAATTCCTGGGCAGCACGGATCGCCGCAAGCGAGGGGCCGTTGTGGAGCGGAGCAAGATCGCGCAGGGATTCGATGTCTGCGAGGAGGTCTGGAGTTACTGCCGTTGGGCCCCTGAACCGCTCCCCGCCATGCACGATCCTGTGGCCGATGGCGTCGAAGTGCCCCGAGGCCAGAAAAGGGCGGCTCGATAGCCAGTCCAACACAAGGCGGGTCGCCTCAGCGTGATCGGCGACCTCCGCCGTTGAACGCTGATCCTGCTCCCCTTCCTCGCGGAACCTGATTTCCGCCTCCCCTCCGATGCCACCAATCAGCCCCGTCGCGAGCATTCGAACTTCTCCCGTGTCCAGGCTCGCCTGAGCAGCACCGAACTTCAAACTCCAGCTGCCGCAGTTAATCGCCAGCAGTGTACGCGGATTCGGAAGAGCCATTATGCGTAGACGCCTCCCTTTGGCCGGGCGTATCAGATCTTATCTTCCGCGCCTTCGCCGTATTCAACAGCAATCTTTGCGCTCAGCCTGCCACGACTGGATTCCTGAGAACGCCGATGTGTTCAATCTCGACTTCGACAACGTCTCCCGGCTTGAGAGCAGTCGTCGCGCCAGGTGTACCGGTGTAGATGACATCCCCTGGAACGAGGGTAATGTAGCGGCTGAGAAAGCTGACAATCGTTGGACAGTCGAAGATGAGGTCTGAGGTGCTTTGCTTCTGGACGACTTTGCCGTTCACACGCGTCTGCAACAGCAGGTTTCCATAGTCGATGCCCCGCACAATGGCGGGTCCTAGCGGGGCAAATGTATCGGCCCCTTTGGCGCGCCACCATTGCAGGTCCTTGTCAGGACCGTTCTGCCAGTCCCGCTCGCTGACATCGTTGCCGCAGGTCACACCAAAGATTACTTCCTTCGCCTGCTGGGGTGTTACATTCCGTGCGCGGCGGCCGATCACGATGACCAGTTCCCCTTCATAATGCACGTTCCTGGCATCTTTCGGGATCACGATAGGGCGGCCTGGATCCTGCAATGCACTAACTGGTTTGTAGAAAATCTCGGGATTCTTCGGCGCAGGCCGGTCGCCGAGATGGCTCCTGTAATTAAGCCCGACTGCAATGATTTTAGGCGGCTTACACGGGCAGAGCAGCTGCACTTGATCAAGCCTGTAGGTATTATCCGTCTGTCCCAGAAGGGAGAAGAGTTCGCCGCTCAACTCGCGAACCCGATCGCCTTCCAACAGCCCGTAGGACACAACCGAACCACGCCGGAAGCGGACATATCTCGCCACTTTGTGGCTTTGTCCTTGTGCAATCGCCGTCGATAGCACTCCTGCCATGAGTTCTCTGCGCGTCGTCATTGTAGGAGTCAGCTTATCAGAACCGCGGGCTGAAACTACCCATTGATTGAAGCCGCCGGATCTTCAGATTTCTGAACCAGACGGGAGCGTCGCCGTGATTTTGCAAGGCGAGGGGAGCGATGCGGTAAACGCGAGCAGCCAAGGCTCGATAAGAACCGGGACGCTGCTTCTCCCAACGTTCCTTCAGCGCCTTTACAAATTCGTCCGAGTCAAGCTGAACGGCAACGACCCTTACACCGTTCAGCCAGTGCTCTACCGAATTCCCCCTGACAGTGAGCCGTGAGTGGTTAAACTCGCCGGCAGGACGGGCTGCACGGCTTGCAGGAGCGACCAGATTGTACATGCCTCCCGACGTATTGCGCGGGTCCTTCGCATCCTTGTGCCGCTCGTCGTCAATGAGCTGATACTCAAATGCGGCGAGCCACTCATTCACCTTCATGCCTGGACGCACCTGCTCCCGGGCAACCGGCTTCCCATCCACGGTGAGCTCGTACTTTTGAATCAGATACTTGATGCCGCTGTTGCCATTGGGCGACATTCGCCACTCAAAGGAAAATTCGAAGTCGCCGTACTTTTCGCGTGTCAAAAGGTACTGACTGGGTCCGTCGAACGGTTTGGCGACCAGGCAGCCGTCCTCGATCGCCCAGATTGGCTTTCCGTCCGGTCCTGGAAGCGGCTGCTCCCAGGCTGAAAGAGAAGCTCCGTCAAACAGAAGCTCCCACCCTTGTGCCTTCTCCTCTGGTGTCAACGTGTTTGCGGCGGGTGTGGCGAAAAGGGCAGTCAGGAGGAGACCAGCGGTAAGGCGAAGCACGACAGAAAGGTTCTGGCTCATGCGGACTCCCAGTCTACAAAAAGAAAGGCGAGTCCGCAGACTCGCCTTTCGCTCCAGGATTGTAGCCTGTCTTACGCCGTACGCATCGTCTCGGCCTTATCGGCTCCGGTGATCGCGGCTTGGGCAGCAGCCAGACGCGCGATCGGAACACGGTAAGGAGAGCAGCTCACATAGTTCATGCCAATGCGATAGCAGAACTCGACAGAGCTCGGCTCGCCACCGTGCTCGCCGCAGATGCCGATCTCGAGATCCGGCCGGGTCTTCCGCCCAAGTTCGACTGCCAGCTTCACCAGCTTGCCAACGCCGCCCTGGTCAAGGACAGCGAACGGATCCGCGGCGAAGATCTTCTTCTCCTCGTAGTCCTTGGAGAACTTCGTATAGTCGTCGCGGGAGAGCCCCATGGTGGTCTGCGTCAGGTCGTTGGTACCGAAGCTGAAGAATTCGGCCTCTCTGGCCACTTCGTCGGCGGTGATGGCGGCGCGCGGAATTTCGATCATCGTACCGATCAGGTACTTCTGGTCGCTCATCCCGGCCTTGCCCAGCACTTCCTCAGCTACGCGCTTCACAATCGCCTTCTGGTTTTCCAGCTCTTTCACGCTGCCAACCAGCGGGATCATGACCTCGGGGATGACCTTCACGCCTTTCTTAGCCACCTGGACGACAGCTTCGAAGATGGCGCGCGCCTGCATCTCGGTAATCTCCGGATACGTGATGCCCAGGCGGCAGCCGCGGTGGCCGAGCATCGGGTTGAATTCATGCAGCTCTTCGACCCGGTGCAGCAGTTCCGGCAGAACCGTCTTGAGATTCCTGACTTCGGCGCCAAATCTGCTGTACTTCGCCGCCAGTTCCCGCTTCTTCTTGATATCGGCGTTTGGCAGGACGGCAATGTCGACCATCAGCTCTTCGCGCTTCGGCACGAACTCATGTAGCGGCGGATCCAGCGCGCGGATTACGACAGGGAATCCGTCCATTGCCTCGAACAGGCCGGCGAAATCCTTGCGCTGCATCGGCAGCAGCTTTTGAAGAGCCTTGCGGCGGCCCTTCTCATCCTTGGCGAGAATCATCGCCTGGACGTGCGGCAGCCGGTCCTCGGCGAAGAACATGTGCTCGGTGCGGCAGAGTCCGATTCCCTCGGCGCCGAACGCCCGAGCCGCCTTCGCGTCGCGCGGGATATCCGCATTCGCCCTGACGCCGAACTTGCCGCGGAACTCATCCGCGAGCGCCATGAACTTGGCGAAGACAGGCGAGTTGGGATCAGGATCCTTGGTTTGCGCCTGGCCGAGATAGACATCGCCCGTCGTACCGTTAATGGAGAGCCAGTCGCCTTCCTTGATGGAGATGGTCTTATCGCCAACCTTCACTGTCGCGGTCTTGGTGCGCTCGTTGATCGAGATAGCGCCAGCACCGACGACGCAAGGCCGGCCCATTCCGCGAGCAACCACAGCCGCGTGGCTCGACTTGCCACCAACAGCCGTCAGAATGCCCTTCGCGACGTCCATCCCGTGAATGTCGTCCGGAGTGGTCTCCTTGCGAAGCAGAATGACCGGCGCTTTCGTCGACATCTCAACGGCGTCCTCGGCAGAGAAAGCAACCTTTCCGACGGCGGCGCCAGGAGAGGCATCAATGCCGGTAGTAAGCTTTACAAGCTTCTTGAGCGAGGCCGGGTCGAACACAGGATGCAGGAGCTGATCGAGCTGGCTGGGCGCGACGCGGAGCACGGCCGTCTTCTTGTCGATCAGCCCTTCCTCGTACATGTCCACGGCGATCTTCACAGCGGCAGGCCCCGTGCGCTTGCCGTTGCGGGTCTGCAGCATGAACAGCTTGCCTTCCTGGACCGTGAACTCGAAGTCCTGCATGTCCTTGTAGTGCTTCTCGAGCATCGAGGTGATCTCGACAAGCTGGTTGTAGACGTCCTCGTTCCAGGCCTTCAGTTCTGAGATCGGAGAGGGCGTGCGGATACCGGCGACAACGTCCTCACCCTGCGCATTTACCAGGAATTCGCCGTAGAATACCTTCTCGCCGCTGCCCGGGTCGCGTGTGAAGCCGACGCCCGTGCAGCTTGTATCGCCCATATTCCCGAACACCATCGCCTGGACATTGGCGGCAGTCCCGATGTCATCCGGAATCTTTTCCATCTTCCGGTAGTAAACCGCCTTCGGGTTCCACCAGGAGTTGAAGACGGCGTTGCGGGCGAGCTTCAACTGCTCGTTCGCATCCTGCGGAAACTCTTTTTTCGTCTCCTTCTTTACCAGCTTCTTGTAGTCGACAATGATTGCCTTGAGATCCTCAGCGGAAAGCTCAGTGTCCAGCTTCGCCTTGGCCTTGCGCTTGCGGGCGTCAAAGATTTCGTCGAAGTGCGCCATCTCGATGCCAAGCGCCACTTCGCCGAACATCTGAATGAACCGGCGGTAGCAGTCATAGGCAAAGCGCGGATTCCCTGTCTTGGCGACCAATCCCTCCGTGGTCTCGTCGTTCAGACCAAGGTTCAGGATGGTGTTCATCATTCCGGGCATGGAGAACTTTGCGCCGGAACGGACGCTCAGCAACAGCGGATTCGACGGATCACCCAGTTTCTGCCCCATGCGCTCTTCGAGCAGACGCAGCGCCTCGACCACCTGCTCTTCGATCTCTTCCGGCACTGTCCGGTCATTCTCGAAGAAGATGTTGCAGACTTCCGTCGAAATTGTGAATCCAGGTGGGACAGGAACGCCCGCTCGGCACATCTCCGCCAGGCCGGCGCCCTTTCCGCCCAGGATATCTCTCATCGATCCGTCGCCGTCGGCCGTGCCGCCGCCGAAGGAGTATACGTATTTCTTCATTGGGCCTTCTGTCTCCTTACAATGAAACCTATCAACTCAAACCGGTTACGCAGTTACGATTTCCGAGAAGTCGGCTATGCCCGAGAACTCCGTTAACAGGGAGTGCAGCAAAGTGAGCCGGTTTTCCCGGACCCGCGGATCACTTGCGTTTACCAGAACCTTGTCAAAGAACAGATCTACTTTTGGCCGCAGCGAAGCGATCGCCTCCAGGGCTCCCCTGTAGTCCTTCCGGGTCCGATGCTCCTGAACAACAGTCCGAAGCGCTACGAAAGAATCATGCAATTCTCGCTCCGGTCCTGCCTCAAGCAGCGCCTCTTCGATATTCGCTCCGCCTGAGAACTGCGCCTGTCGAAGGATATTTTTGATCCTTTTGAAGCTGGCAGCGAGAGGCTCGAAATTTTCCGTCGGGCGCACCGCGCGCAGCGCCTCCAATCGGGCATTCAAATCCTTGAGGTCGGCAAAGCCGGCTGCCATTGCGGCACGCACTTCGTCATAGCGGAAACCGCGAACCTCCCGGAAATAGTACTCCACGCGATCGCGGAAGAACTCACCCAAGTCGCCGCTGTCCGGCAGACGGAAATCGATCTCCCCTTCCGCCAGGATCCGGACAACGCCTTGCGCTGCACGGCGCAAAGCAAACGGATCCTTGGACCCGCTTGGAATAAGGCCGATCGCAAAGCACCCGCGCAGAGTATCGAGCTTGTCAGCGAGAGACACAATCTGGCCTGCAGCCGTCGGCGGAATGTCGTCTTCCATGCTTTCCGGCTTGTAATGGCTGTAGATTGCCTGCGCCACGGCCTCAGGCTCGCCCTGCACCCGGGCATACAAACCGCCGACAATCCCCTGCAGTTCGGTGAATTCCTTCACCATTTCCGTCGTCAGATCGCACTTGGCGAGCAGAGCAGCCCGCTTCGCAACGCTATCGCCGCCCAGCTCTTCCACAAGCTCGACCATGCGCTGCGCCTTGTCGTAATAGGAGCCAAGCTTCGCCTGGAACGTGACGTTTTTCAGATCCTCGACGCGGTCCGCCAGCTTCTTCTGCTGATCGAAGTCCCAGAAGAAGCGCGCATCGTTGAAGCGCGCCCGGAGGACTCGCTCGTTCCCCTGTCGAACCAGCCCCTCGGGATCGGCATTCGTATTCATCACCGCGATGAAGTTCGGCGCCAGGTTTCCTCGCTCATCCTCGAGAGAGAAGTAGCGCTGGTGGTGCCGCATCACGGTGACCAGCACCTCGGCCGGCAAATCGAGATACTTCGCGTCGAACCCGCCAAGGATCGGGGTCGGATACTCGGTGAGGTAGACCAGCGTATTGAGCAGCGCCTGATCCGGCCGCAGTCTTAAGCCGGCGGAACTCGCAAGGGCCTGGGCGCCGGACTCAATCCTCTCCCGCCGCTCGTCCGAACGGATGAGCACGTAATTTGCGCTCAGGCTCTCCTCGTAGGAATCGATGGTCACCTC
This sequence comes from uncultured Bryobacterales bacterium, assembly GCA_937959285.1. Classification (GTDB taxonomy): domain Bacteria; phylum Acidobacteriota; class Terriglobia; order Bryobacterales; family Bryobacteraceae; genus JADGHK01. The sequence continues at coordinate 114,821 of CALGAR010000018.1, read as the reverse complement.
AACGCACGGAGAGCCCAGACGGCGATGACCGGAACTGATCCTGTCCGATCGCACGCCGGCGAATTCAAACGGCACAACGCCGTTGCCGAGCAGGGCGACCAACCAGCGAATGGGCCGGATAAATCTTGGCCCGCCTTTCCCGGTCCAGTACATGGTCTTGGGGAAGTAGATCCGAGAAATGATCTGCGGCAGTGCCTCGGCGAGGATTTCCGAAGCAGCCCGGCCAATCACCTTCCGGGTGACCGCGAGATACTCCCCTTTCGGAGTTGCTTCGACGCGCAAATCCTCGACCGCAACGCCCATTTTCCTGGCAAAGCCGGATGCGGCTCCGGTCGGCTTTCCATCTTTGAAAGCAGCCGCCTTCGGAGGCCCCAGGACAAGCTCTTCGGTGTCGGGCTGGCGTTCCAGCACACCGTCGGCACGCAGCACCAGCCGCCGCGGAGTCGCATCAACCCAGGAAACCTTCCCGCTTAGGGAATGCTCCGCGATGACGCCTTCAAACAGCTCCCGCAAGTTCGCGAGCGCCGGCTGGATCATCCAGTCCGGGATCTCTTCGGTGCCGATCTCCAACAGAAAAGGAAGCCCGCTCACCGTGCCACCTCCGCCGAAGCTGGAGTCTGCTGCTCAACCCACGCCTGAGCGACGCCGACGGCAAGTTTTCGCACCCGAGCGATAACGCCCACGCGCTCCGTCACGCTGATGGCGCCTCTGGCATCGAGCAGGTTGAAGAGGTTGGAGAGCTTCAGCACCTGGTCGTAGGCGGCGAGCAACGGAAAGCGCTCTTTCGGCTCGTACTTAGGAAACAAATCGAGCAGGCGCTGCGCTTCTTTCTCGTGCAGCCGGAACAGCTCCCACAAGGTGTCGACATCGGCCAGCTCAAAGTTGAAAACCGAGTGCTGCACTTCCTCCGCAAGACGGACATCCCCGTAGGAGAAGCCGGGAGCCCATTCGATCTGGTAGACGCTCTCCTTGTCCTGCAGGAAAGCCACGAGCCTTTCCAGACCGTAGGTCAGCTCGGCCGGGACGAGATCGAGGTCGATTCCCCCGCATTGCTGGAAGTAGGTGAACTGGGTGATTTCGAGGCCGTCCAGCATCACCTGCCAGCCAATCCCCCATGCGCCAAGTGTCGGCGACTCCCAATTATCCTCTTCGAACTTCAGATCATGCTTGCGCAGATCGATGCCGATCGCCTCGAGACTGCCGAGGTACTGGTCAATCACGTCCTCAGGCGCGGGCTTCAGGATTACCTGCAATTGCTGGTGCTTGTAGAGCCGGTTGGGGTTCTCGCCGTAGCGGCCGTCGGCCGGACGGCGGCTCGGTTGAACGTAGGCTACGCGGTAGGGCTGAGGGCCAAGCACGCGCAGAAATGTTTCGGGCGCCATGGTCCCGGCGCCGACTTCCAGGTCGTAGGGCTCCTGGATGACGCAACCGCGATCTGCCCAGTACTGCTTTAGTTTAAAGACGGTCTGCTGAAAAGAGTCCATTCGTTATAACGATTCGAGCAGGGGAGCTACAAGCAGGCGTCGCTCGACGTGATCCTCGACGAGCCGGACCAGGTACCGCCTAAGATCGGCTGCGGTGGCGCGGGTCCACGTCCGTTCAGCCAGTTGTCCGATGTGGGTCGTCAACATCTCCTCTGCGATCTCCCGTGATTCGCGGCTCACCCGCAGCTCGGGCAGGAACCCGGACAGGCGCACCGCCCACAGGGCGAAGTACGTTACCGCCGGCCAGATGCCTTCGATCGGATGCGCCGCCAAATGGCCCGTTACCGCAAGGAGCAGGCGGAAAAACTTCTCACTCGGCTCCTCGGGCGGCAGCAACTGCTCGGCCAGTTCGGCTATGAAATCCAGCGCAATGCCCGTCTCATAACCAGCCTGCAGCTCAAATTGAGAGCGCACCAGCTCGCACGAGAACAAGTTCACCAGCTCCCGGTTCTCACGCTGGTAATACGTCATTCTCACTTGCGAGAGCCGCTCCAGCCCGGCGCCAAAGCTGCTCTTCGGGCGCCTGGCCCGCTTCGCCACACCACGGAGCTTACCCTGATCCCGAGTGAAGAAGCTGACAATTAGATCCGCTTCCTGGAAAGGATACGTCCGTAGGATGTACGACTCGCTCACACGAGCCGGCATATTGGCTTCGCGCGCAAGAAATCAGGTTATCACATTGCGGTTCAGGGGGATCAGCGCGCTGCGGAATATCTGGTTCGCGCTATTCCAGTGGACCGGCAATTGAGAGCGGGAGACAATCAGAGGGTGTTCTTCAGACGGTTGCCACTTGTATCGCTACTCGCGCTCGTTTTGACAGTTCCTGCCGTTGCCGATCAGATTACGTTCGCCAACGGCGACCGAATCACAGGATCCGTGGTGAAATCGGACGGTAAAATTCTTGTTTTGCAGTCCGAGTACGCCGGGACCATCACCGTGCCATGGGACGCCGTTGTCGAGATCGTTTCCTCGGCCCCGCTGAACTTCGGCCTTCAGGACGGTCAGAAATTGGTCGGAACAGTGAAAGGAACCTTGGAAGGATTCGAGATTATGAGTCAGGACGCCGGACTCATCAGGACGACGAAAGAATCCGTCCAGTACATTCGCTCGGAAGCCGAGGAAGCCAATTTCCAACGCTACGTGAACCCCAGCCTGATTGATTTGTGGACTGGCAGCCTGAGCCTTGGCTACTCCACCACGCAGGGCAACGCCGACACCAGCACGGTGAACGTGAATGCGTCGGCGGTGCGAGAGACGCTGCGGGACAAGATGACGCTCCACTTCACAAGCCTTTATGCGAGCAACAACACTCTTGGCCCGTCGGTTGTAACGGCAAACGCGATCCGTGGAGGTTTCGCCTACAACATCAACATCTCGCCGCGGCTCTTTGCATTTGGTTCCACGGATATGGAATTTGACAGGTTCCAGGACCTGGACCTCCGCATCGCCCCGGCGGCTGGATTCGGCTACAAGCTTATGGACCGTTCCGCCACGAAGCTGGATCTGAAGGGCGGTGGATCGATGAACCGCGAGTTCTTTGCAACGGGCCTGAACAGAACGTCCGGCGAAATTCTGCTTGGCGAGGAGCTATCCCACGCGCTGAGCGAAAGAACCACGGTAAAGCAAATGATGACCGTTTACCCTAACTTCACTCGAACCGGAAGCTATCGCGTCAACTTTGACGCGTCGACGGAAACCGCCTTGTGGAAGTGGCTGGGCTGGCAGGCGGCAATCAGCAGCCGCTACCTCAGCAATCCTGTAGAGGGACGCAAGAAGAACGACCTCATCTTCACGACCGGGTTCCGGATCAGCTTCGCAAAGTAGAGGCGCGCGGTCTCCCGCCCGTTCCGCGCGGCCGGGAGGCCTCTCCGCCGGTGCTATACTGCCAGTCGAAGTCTTATGGCTACGTCACAATCCCCAGCACCTGAGACGGCGCCGGTATGCGAACTCGTCCAAACGCTAAGCGATGGCACGAAAGTAAAACGGCGTCTGCGGCGAATGCGCGCCTGCAATGAGAAGGATGCGAAGGGCAAGATCTGTGCCGGGCACTTAAAACGCTGGTACTTCTTTGGCGAAGAAATCAAGCGGCTGTTTGGAGAAGAGGCCGAGATCTACCGGTGTGAAAACTGCAAGACTCTTTACCTGCCGAATTCGGATGAAACGCCGAGAAGCGGAACGCTAGCCTACTAGCTAGAGAAAAAGCCGCACAGAAACCGGTTTGAGATGAGTCCGCGTAGAGCCCGGCTTCGGATGCGGCCCGCCCCTGCATCGGGGCTGGGATCAGGCGTCAGCGCGTCTGGATACAGACAACCCGCTTGCTACATCATCCCTGGTGTGGCCCGCGTCCAAATATCCAACACCACAGATGCCAGACAGCTACTGATACCGAGACCCCTGGTAAGATCGAGACGTTCCTTCCTGCTAAAAAAACCCCTCTGCAGCAACCTGCAAACGGCTGAAAGAGCGGTTTCTAGATCAAAACACCGGCTCCCGCAAGCACGCTGCCGCCAGCCGCTCGCTTCCCCCGCCTGCCTGTTGATGCAGAGGGCAGGTTTCAAGGTCACTTCATCAATTCGGGATTGTTTCTAGCAATTGTACTGCCAGAGCTAGAGACGCCTCACGTTGTTGCTCATAATACGGAACTTATCGATGTCTGCCGGGTGGCAATTCTGAGACACCGCCGCAGAGCGTGTGTCATTGTGACACAATCAGAGACCGATGCGCCTCGCTGTCGTTCTCGTTCCGATGCTATTGCCCGGAATCTTGGCAGCTCAGGATTCCTCCGCGACAACGTCCGCCGAGGAGGAGAGCTTTCGAGTCTACACGGAAGCACCGCGGCTTTTCCTGAATGCCCGCCGATCCCGCCTGCTGAAACGGGAGCGCGAGCGCGAATCCATTCGATGGCAGCAGTTTGAGCTCCTGATGACCGGAGGTGCTGCAATGCCTGAGCCCGGCTTTGCAAACGCTCTCTTTTACCGGGTCACGGGGGATGCTCAAGCCGCCCGCCGGGCCATTGAATGGGCGCTTACGTCCGATGCCGACCTCCGCCAGCAGGCTATTATTTATGACTGGTGCTTTGACGCTCTCACGGCCTCGCAATCCGAGACCCTGCGCACAAAGCTGACCCAGTCCCTCGACTGGACCGCCCATGCCACCGACCTTCCGACTGTGCGATCTCGGGCGTTAGCTGCAATCGCTCTCGCCGGCGAGGATGCCGATCTCGCCGAACGGGTCCTGCGAGGGATTGTGCAGGAGTGGTGGCGCTCCTCCGTCAGCGAGGACTTGAAGCGCGGCCGTGTCCCGTTTCAGCCCGACGACACGCTCGCCCTCCTCGAACTGCTTCATGCCATCCGCGATAACTTGAAGATCGACTTGCGGGATTCAGCGCCGCGCTTCTTCAAGAATCTCCCCGCCTTCGAGCTTCTTCGTCACTACCCTAGCCCGTGGCCTGCGCCCGAAAACGAGTACCGGATTCCGATGTACTCCGGGAAAAAAGATCCGGACCTCCGGCTGTCGGCGCTCGCCCGCGCCGCTGAGCTCGCGCTGGTCGCTTATGACACCAACGCAACGGAGCATCAATTCGTACAAGGCTGGCTCATCCACGACCGCTTCCTGATGCGAAGCCCTTTCGGCATTCCGTACGAGTTTCTTTGGGCAAACCCGTACCAGCCGGGATTGAGCTATTCGCACATGCCCCTCTCCTTCCATGATCCCGAGAGGGAAGGAGGCGCTCTTCTGGCCCGCTCGACATGGGATGAAGACGCGTCGTGGTTTGGCTATGTCGACGGGCAGATTCAATGGTTCACTCAAGGCAGGCGGACCGAGCTGAGTCTGGAAGCTTTGAAGCAGCCGCTGAGGCTGGGAAGCATTGGCATCACCTCGCGGCCGGATTTCACGGCAGGCTCCGACGCTCCTGAGACGGTCTACTTCATCGGCCTGAAGCCGCGGGCCTTCTACCAAGTCGAGGTGGACGGCGCAGAGAAGCGCGAGGAGCAGGCAGATGCAGGCGGAATTCTCGCACTGAAGCTGCCGTCGCGAACCGCAAAAAGCGTGCGCGTCCGCCTAACTCCCCGCTCCCCCAGCCACAAGTAGGCCTATTTCACGAAGACAATCTGGCCGAAGCGAGCCGGATTGTGCGGATTCGGTCTGTCGAGGCCGGTGTCAGACCAGACGCTAAGACGGCGGTCCGGCTCCACTCCGTCCCAGCGATTGATATTGGCTGTCCAAACGGCGCCCGGCTGCGGCGGCATCTTCCCACCCAATTCCTCGAAATTCCGCCACGGTATCGCGAGCTCCAGGCTCCACCCCGAGTCCTTGTCGCCCCGGGCATTCAGGGTCCCTCTCAGGTCCGTCGCAAGCTGCACGCCAGTAAAGTCGTAGCGTTTTAACAGGAGCTGAGGAAACGCGTAGAAGTAATCGTAGAGGACCGCACGGGCATTCATCTCGAGCCCGTAATAAAAGCTCTGCTGCGGCTTCGGATTGAGGAAGATCTCGACTGCATCGTCGCGATACGTCGGGTCATCGCGCTGGTCGAACAGCGCTGTGATGTCCTCATCCTCGCAGTCGTACGCCACGTACAGATACTCGTCGTCCCAGAGAAGCCGCACGAGGGTCTTCTGTTTCGCGCCTCGCTGTTCCCACGGGAACAGAAGGGTCACCGGTTCAGCGGCCTTCCAGGCCTCGTCCGATAGCTTGCCGTCGACGACGATGCGGGAAGACGCCCGCTTCACCTCAGTTTTAGGAACAGGGGGAAGAGTACGAGAAGGCTGCTGCGCAAGTAGAAAGGAAGCTGCCGCGAAAAACGAGAAGAGTTTCATAAAGGGGCCGATCCAGGCCCCCTATTTTATGACGAAAGAGATTTTGCGGCGTTAAGCGCAGCCTCGTAATTCGGATGGTCGGCCACTTCCTTCACATACTCGACGTGCCGTACAGTGTCATCCTTATCGATCACAAAGATCGCCCGGCTTTCCACACGCCACTCCTTGATCAACGTGCCGTAGTTGGTGCCGAACGATGCATTCTTGTGATCCGAAAGCATCTTGATGTTGTCGACGCCGAACGCGCCGCACCACCGCTTCTGGGCGAAAGGCAGGTCCATGCTGATGGTGTAGATGTCTACGCCGTTGAGCTTTGCCGCCTCTTCGTTGAAGCGCTTCGTCTGCATGTCGCAGACAGGAGTGTCGAGCGACGGAACGACGCTGAAGATCCGCACCTTTCCGCTCGTATCACTCAACTTCACCGGCTGAAGGCTCAAATCTGTAACTTCGAAATCTGGTGCTTTATCACCCGGCTTGATCTCGGGTCCGACAAGGGTCAACGGGCTTCCTTTGAACGTAGTCGCGCCTGGTCTGTCCATTGCTGCCTCCTCTCTCGAACTTGAAAAACAGTGGAAGCATCATTGTAGCAACTCGACGAACTGGTCCACGTTGTTAACGGGAAGCTCGCAGGCGTAATCCTTACAAACGTAAGCCGTCGTTCGGCCTTCGATTTGATGCATCTCCCGAGTAGCCGGCAGGAGGGCGGCAAACTGTTCCCGTTCCTCGTCACTGCCGATCAGCATCACGACCATGTGCGGAAGGAAGCGGCGGCGGAGCGCGGACAACATCTGCCGCGTCTCAGCGGAATCATGGGGGCCAACGAGAATCACCTGCCGGACGGCGGACCGGCTGAAGTCCAGCGCGACGAGCATCTGCGGAACTGCCGCCCCCGCGGTGTTGAGGCGCGAGGCAAAAGCATGAAGCGCTCGCTCGGCCGACTCGCGCAATGCCTGATTGCCCGTAAAGTGAGCCAGCCGCAGCAGATTCATTACGGCAATCGAGTTACCGGAGGGTTCCGCTCCATCGTAGTCATCCTTCATCCGAAGCACCAGGCTTTCATCCGTCTCGCTTGTGCTGTAAAACGCCCCGTGCTCGCAGTCCTCGAACAGCTCCTGCATTCTCAGCGTCAGATCGTTCGCGGCGTTGAGGTACTGCAGCTCAAAGACGGTCTCGTACAGATCAAGCAGAGCTTGCGCAAAGAACGCATAGTCGTCTAGGAAGCCAGGGATCGACGCCTCCCCTTCCCGGAAACGCCGCAGAAGCACTTTTTCTCCCGGACGGTATAGGCGAGAGAGCACGAAGCCGGCAGCACGGCGCGCAGCGTTCAGATACGTGTCATCGCCCAGAACCTGTGCACCCTTCGCGAAGGCCGAAATCATCAGGCCGTTCCACGCGGTGAGGATCTTATCGTCGAGGTGCGGCCGGATCCGGTGGGAGCGGGCTTCGAGAAGCTTCTTACGGGATTGCTCCAGAGACTCCGCCACCTGCTCGACGGGCACGCCAAAGTTCCGTGCCGTTTCGTCAGCCGTGTGGGCTCGATAGAGGATGTTCCGGCCAACGAACTCGTGGTGAGGATCGTTCCGCACGTTGCCGCCTTCTTCGACGCCGTAGGCGTAACTGAACCATTCCGCGGCTGGGCTACCAAGAATGCGGACGATTTCCTCGTGGCTCCAGATGTAAAACGCGCCCTCGCCCTTTTCATCGGGCTTCGCGGGATCGATGACGCTGTCGGCGTCTTCGGCGGAGTAGAATCCGCCTTCGGGATGCGTCATGTCACGGAGGACGTAATCGAAGATCCGGCGGGCTTCGTCTGCGTACTGCGCGTCTCCGGTAATCTGGAAGGCTTCCAGATAAGAAATAGCAAGCTGCGCCTGGTCATAGAGCATTTTCTCGAAGTGAGGCACAAACCATTGCTCGTCGACGGAGTACCGGTGAAAACCGCCGCCCAGTTGATCGTTCATGCCGCCCTTTGCCATTTCGCGCAGCGTAAGCAGAACCATGTCCAGCGCTTCGGTATTTCTGGTTCGCTTGTAGTAGCGCAACAGAAAGTTGTGTGCCACGGGCCTTGGAAACTTAGGAGCGCCTCCGAAGCCGCCCAACCGTGTGTCAAACATACGCCGGAACGCAAAGAATCCCGAATCGAAGGCGGAATCTTCGACCTTCCGTCCATCGGCTTGCACCTGGATGTGCTTCCGCAATTCCTGCAGAATATCTCCGGCCGATTGGACGATCCGCGCGCGGTCCAGCCGCCACGCGGCCGCCAACTGTTCCAGCACATACTTGAAGCCCGGGCGCCCATACCGGTTGTCCGGCGGGAAGTAAGTACCACCGAAGAAAGGCCTGAGATCCGGGGTCAGCCACACCGACATCGGCCAGCCGCCTCCGCCGCTCGTAGCCTGAACGAACGTCATGTAAATGCGATCGACGTCCGGCCGCTCCTCGCGATCGACCTTCACCGGGACGAAGTACCTATTCAGTACTTCTGCAATTTCCTCGTTCTCGAAGGACTCCCTTTCCATCACGTGGCACCAGTGGCACGTTGAATAACCGACAGAGAGAAAAATCGGTTTATCCTCGCTCCTTGCTTTCTCGAACGCCTCGGTTCCCCAGGGCAGCCAGTCCACGGGATTGTGTGCGTGTTGCAGAAGGTAGGGGCTTTTTTCGTCGATCAGCCGGTTGATGTGCATGATGGCTCCTTTGGCGGGACGCTTTGTTTAGTGTACCAGCCATGGCTCCGCCGCCGTCGCGGCAAACGAATGCGATGCGAGAAACAATAGCGGAGACAACTCAAGACAGAGATGGGCGACAATGACTACGAACATGAACTACTACCGAGAGAACCAGCAGCAATTCCTGGAAGGGTTAAAAGCCTTTCTGCGCATCCCCAGCATTAGCACTCTCTCCGAACATGCCGCCGACGTCCGCCGCGCCGCCGAATTCGTGGAGCAGGAACTGCGGAACGCCGGACTCAAGAACGTCGGCCTGATCACTGGCCGGGGAAACCCGCTGGTCTACGGAGAGTGGCTGGAAGCTCCAGGCAAGCCGACACTGCTGTTTTACGGGCACTACGATGTCCAGCCGCCGGATCCGCTCAACGAGTGGATATCGCCGCCGTTTGAACCGCAAGTGCGAGGTGAGAACATCTACGCCCGCGGTGCCAGCGATGACAAGGGGCAGACCTACATCCTGATCAAAGCCGTCGAAGGCTTCATGAAGACCGAGGGTCGGCTGCCTGTGAACGTTCGCTTTCTGATCGAAGGCGAAGAGGAAGTAGGCGGAGAGCACATCGAGGCATTCGTTCAGTCCGGCGACCCCCGGCTGAAAGCCGACGCCGCGGTCATCTGCGACACTGAAATGTTTGCTCCCGAGCTGCCGACCATTTGCGTTGGCCTGCGCGGAATCATCTACGGTGAGTTGACCGTGACCGGCGCTAGACAGGATCTGCACTCGGGAATGTATGGAGGCGCTGCTCCGAATCCGATCCAGGCCATCGCTGAGATCCTGTGTTCTCTAAAAGACCGTGATGGACACATCTGCATCCCAGGCTTCTATGATCGCGTTGAGCCGCCCTCCGAGAAGGAGCGCGAAGCGTGGGCTCGCCTGCCGTTCAATGAGAAGGAGTTCGCTGAAAAGGAAATTGGTGTACGAGAGCTGACCGGCGAACCTGGCATTCCGGTCCTGGAGCGCCTTTGGGCGCGCCCCACGCTGGAAGTCCACGGGATTCGCGGCGGATTCGTCGGTGAGGGCGCCAAGACGGTAATCCCCGCGCGCGCCGTCGCGAAAATCAGCGCCAGGCTGGTTGCGAATCAGGATCCTCAGGAAGCCCAGGCGCAACTGCAGCAGGCAGTGGCCAAGGCCTGCCCCAGAGGTGTGACAGCCGAATTCAAGACGATTCATGCAGCCCCACCCTCTCTGGTCAATCCGAACAACCGTTACATCGAGACGGCCGCCAGGGCAATGACTCAAGTGTTTGGACAGGAGACCGTCTACATCCGGTCGGGAGGCTCAATCCCAATCGTCGGCCTTTTTGACAAGCATTTGAAAATTCCGAGCGTGATGATGGGCTTCGGACTGCCCGATGATAACCTGCACTCACCAAATGAGAAGCTCTACCTGCCCAACTTCTACCGCGGGATTGAAGCAGTAGCCGGTTACCTGCGGATGCTGGGCGAATCCTAGCCTTCGCCAGCTGCTCCCTGGCTAAGATCCTCAAGCTCCGCCGGCGGGAACTTTGTCGGAGTGGCAGGACTAAGATGATTGGGAGAAAGAAAAATCGGATGCCATCCCGACGATCTGCTCTTCTCTCGATTGCTGCCGCTCCCTTTGCCGCCGCTGCGGATTGGCCTCAGTTTCTCGGTCCAACAAGGAATGGCATCTACCCGGACCCGCTCGACGTTTCGTTGAAGAATCCTCACCTGCTTTGGAAGAAGGGAGTCGGTGAAGGGTTCAGCTCACCGGTTGTCGTCAAGAACCAGCTCATCCTTTTCCATCGAGTCGGCGACAAGGAGAGAGTGGAGTGCATGGAGGCCGCGACCGGAAAGTCGCTTTGGCTGTTCGAGTACGGGACCAACTATCGGGACGATTTCGGATTTGATGAAGGACCTCGAGGGACGCCCACAGTCTCGGGCGAACGAATCTTCACGTTCGGCGCCGAGGGCGTGCTGCACGCAATCGACCTAAAGTCGGGCCGGGCCCTCTGGCGAGTGGACACACATCAGAAGTTCGGAGTCCGAAAGGGTTTCTTTGGGGCTGCAGCTTCGCCGCTGGTGGACGATAGGGCAGTCTACGTCAATGTCGGAGGGCCTAAAGGAGCGGGTCTGGTCGCATTCGACAAAAGCAGCGGCAAGGTGCTTTGGACCGCAACGGATGACGATGCCGGCTACTCATCACCGATCGCCGCTGTCGTCGATGGCGTTCGAACCATCCTTTGTTTCACGCGCGAAGGCCTGGCTGCTGTCGAGCCGGACACCGGGAAGGTCCGGTTTCACTTTCGGTGGCGCTCCCGGAGCAACGCCTCAGTCAATGCAGCAGTTCCCGTGGTAGATGGAAACCGGATTTTTCTTTCAGCCAGCTACAACACCGGAGCAGTCCTTCTGGAAGTCAGCGGGACACAAATAAAGAAGCTCTGGTCTTCCGACGACGTGCTTTCGAACCACTACGCAAGCAACGTGTACAAAGACGGCTTCCTCTACGGCTTTCACGGCAGGCAGGAGTTCGGCCAGAGCTTCCGCTGCGTGGAAATGAGTACCGGGAAAGTGCAATGGAGCGTCGATGATTTCGGCGCGGGCACAGTGACCTTGCTCGGAAAAAGCTGCTCATCGTGCGCGAGAGCGGACAAGCGGTCCTCGCGCAAGCCAGTCCGAAAGCGTACCAGGCCGAAGGGAAGGCGCAACTGCTGCCCGGTATCGTCCGATCCTACCCTGCCCTCGCAGAAGGCCGTATTTTCCTGCGCAACGAAACAACTCTGGCAGCCTACTCGATCGCGGCCTAAGCATCCAGGAAGAGCCCGAAGTCGCTCAGAGCCGGGGATGCCGACGCTTTTGTAATCCGCAGGCGGACCCGGATTGTAGTAACCGGGCTGGCGGTTCGAATCAGACGGCAGGAGCCAATGCTCGTCGCTTCCGCGAACGGGCTCCATCCGCCATCGCTCCAGACGTCTAAGGCAAAGGAATCGATCCTCTGACCAAGCCGGATTGCTTCCCGCAAGCGAACGACGTTGAACGTGACGGGAGCGGCAAACTCGAAGATAACGTCTCCGGTAAGAACCTCGTCATCTGTCGCCCAATAGCTGGTCCGGGACCCATCGAGGAGATCTTGAGGCTGAAAAGCCTTCGCCTTGCCGCGAACGTTAGAGGCAGTCACCTTTGCGGAGGCAGCGAGGTTTCGCTGGAATACGGCTCGCCGCAGCTTCCCGAACTCGCGCAGCGAACGGACATCCGCCTCATGCAGCAACCCGCGGCGGTCCGGAGGCACATTCAACAGGAAGCTCGCGCCCCGGCCGACGGATTGATAGTACAGATCCATCAGCTCCCGCGCGCTCTTCACCTTGCTGTTTTCCCGCTCGTGCCAGAACCAGCCGGGCCGGATGGAAACGTCGCATTCCGCGGGCATCCATTTTGAGCCGTGACGGTGCCCGGTCATTCCCTCCTTATACCGGGTGTAGCCAGGAGCCGGTGCACCTCCATCCTCCCCCACAGGATCGTAGGTCGCCCAACATGTCTCCCCAGCGAACCCTTTCTCGTTACCAACCCAGCGGATATCAGGGCCGACATCGCTGAAGATGACGGCATCGGGCTGCAAGGACCGCACGAGTTCCCACGTATTGGGCCAGTCGTAATAGCTCCGCTTGTCGATCACCCGTTTTTCCCGCGCTCCGCCGTAGTAGCCGTCCCCGCCGTTCGCGCCGTCGTGCCAGACCTCGAAGATTGGTCCATAGCGGGTCAGAAGTTCCCGCAGTTGGGAACGATAGACGCCGATGTAGTCGGGTGTGCCGTAGGCAGGATGGTTCCGATCCCAGGGAGACAGGTAGACGCCAAACTTGAGCTTGCGGCGCCGTGCCGCTTCCGACAGCTCGCGGACGACGTCGCCCCGCCCACCCCGCCAGGGACTCTTTCGAACGCAGTGATCCGTTGTCGCGGTCGGCCATAAGCAATAGCCGTCGTGGTGCTTGCAAGTGAGAATGATTCCGGTCATCCCCGCATCCGCAAGCGGCTCTACGATCGCGTCAGCATCGAAAGCAGTTGGGTTGAAAAGAGCCGGATCTTCGTCGCCGTAACCCCACTCCTTGTCTGTAAAGGTATTGATCGTAAAGTGAAGGAACGCATAGGACTCCATCTCATGCCACCGGAGCTGCCGTTCCGAAGGAGTGGCTCCGAAAGGAGCTGGCGGCCTTACGGCAGGCGCCCCGGCGGAAAAAGGGACGGCAGCGGATGCGGCAAGAAAGTCGCGGCGTCTCATCACCATCGAGCATTGCACACATCTGCCGTTCCCTGACGCCCCAGCCCGCTGTCTATTCATACCGGAGCGCTACGACGGGATCGACACGCGTGGCGCGCCTTGCGGGAATCGCTCCGGCAAGCAGCGATGCTATCGTCAGTGCAACCGCCGCTCCAGCAATGACCGCGGCATCAAAGGATTTCACGCCGAACAACTGACTCTCGGTGAAGCGCGCCAAGGCAATGGCGGCAGGGATGCCCGCGGCCATGCCAACGCCAAGGATCACCAGGAGTTCGCTCAGCACCATGCGCCGGATGCTCTCAGGCTCAGCTCCCAGCGCAATACGAATCCCGATCTCGCGGGTCCGCCGCGTCACGTTGTAGGCCATCACACCGTAAAGCCCGATCATCGCCAGAAGCGTCGCCACGATTGCAAACGTCGCCGAAAGCTGAAGGATAAGGTGATCCGAGCGTATGTTCCTCCGCACCTGCTCCTCCATCGTCCGCAAATCCTGAAGCGGAAGATCGGGGTCCAGCCCGTTCATGACTCTACGGATTTCCGAGGCCACTCTTCCAGCGGGCAGCTCGCTCCACACGTAGAAGGAGATCGAGCCGATGCCTTCACTTTGTGCCCATGGAGTGAAAAAGAGGCGCGGGCGCTTCTCCTTTACATCCGCGTAGTGCATGTCCTTCACGACGCCGATAATTTCGGTGTCAAGTGCGTCCTTAGGACCGATTGCAAACTTCCTGCCAATCGGATTCTGGTCGCCGAAGAAATGCCTCGCAAACTGCTCATTCACCACCGCCACCTTGGGCCCGGCCATTGTGTCGCGTTCTGTAAACTCACGTCCGCTGATGAGAGGGATTCCCATTTTGCTGAAGAATCCCGCCCCCACAACGTTGTACATCGAAAATCGATCCGCGTTTGCGTCGCGGGAGAACCCTTCCACCTTGACAGTGCTCACCCAGTTGCTTCCATCAAGCAGCGGAACCAGGGAGGTCGCTACGCCGCGCACGCCTGGAATCGCGCTCAACTGCTGCTCCGCCCGGTCTATCAGCGCCCGGCTCTGCGCAGGCTTGTACCCGTTCAGCTCGGGAGAGATTCGAAAGGTCATCATGCTCTCCACTCTGATGCCGAGGTCGACGTGCAGCAGGTTTACGAGACTCTTCATGAACAGTCCGGTCGGTATCAGCAGGAGAGCGGAAGCCATCACCTGCGCGCAAACAAGCAGCTTGCGGACACGAGCCGCGCCAAGACCAGAGGAAACGTTCGCGGCGTGATCCTTCAAGACTCCGGCAACGCTGCTCCTCGCCGCTTCCCAGGCCGGATAGAGACCCGCAAGAACTCCGCTCACCAGGGAGATGCCGAGGGCAAACAGGAGGACGGGCCATTCCAGACTGGAGCTCAACTCCTCCGTCGGCCGGCCGCCGGTTATCGCTCCGACCATGAAACTGATCGTCCAAACTGCGAAGAGAAGCCCGGCGAGACCGCCGGCGAGCGAGAGCACGAGCGCTTCGGTCAAGGCCTGCTGCATGATGCGCAGGCGGCTGGCGCCGAGCGCCGTTCGTATCGCAAGCTCCTTCCTCCGCTGCGCCGCGCGGGCCAGCAAGAGGTTCGCTGTGTTAGCGATCGCAATCAGCAGCACGAGGGCTGTTGCCGCCATCAAAATGAGGATCGGAGTCTTGCTGGAGTCGCGGGCCGGTATCGCTCCCCTGCTTCCATCAAGAAGAGTCAACTGGGACTTGAGAAACCTCTCACGCCTCTCAGGCCGCAGAGCGTTGGATTCGGTCGCCTGCAGCCCCATAAAACCGCGGTAGGATGCGTTGAGCGCCTGCTCTGCCTGTTGCCGCGAAACGCCCGGCTTCAGGCGGGCAAACAGATACAGCCAGTAGTCGTCCCAACTGTCCGTGCCGTCCCACCCCGGCGTCATGAACGGCTTCAGCGCGAGCGGCACGAAGACGTCCGGGCTTTCGCCGAAAGTCATGCCGGTGAAACCGGGAGCAGCAACACCGACGATGGTCAGAATCTGACCGTTCACGCGAAGCGGCTTGTTCAGGACATCTTCCCGCCCTCCCAGGTTGTTCTGCCAGTAGCCGTGGGACAGGACGGCTACGGGATGCCCGGCGCCGTGGACATCGTCTTCCGGCTCAATCAGCCGCCCCATCCTCGCCTTCACCCCGAGCAGAGGGAAGTACTGACCGGAGACCACCATCGCGACCCCGTCGACCGTCTGGTTCCGGTAGCTGATGTTCGCATCCAATAGCCGGAATCCGGCAATCCCCGAAACACCCTGCGGTTCTTTCTCGAGGAGCCGGAACATCCGGTAACTAAAGATGAAGTTCCCTCCGCCGGAGCTGTCGACCGAGATCCGCCCGCTCTTGAACTCTTCGGGTGAGTTGAGAATGACGATCTCCTCAGGCCGCTCGACGGGAAGACTGCGGAGAACTACCTGGTGCAGCATCGAGAAGATAGCAGTATTTGCGCCGATGCCCAAACCCAGAGACAGGACAACAACGAGCGTCAGAAGCGGGGATCGCGCAAGGATCCGGAGGGTGTACCCGATGTCCCTCATAGCAACATCGCTGGCCGCAAGAGCACGGCCATCATCGTGCTCCTGTTTTCTGCCACTTGCAAGCGATGCGAGAAGGAACCGTGTCCGCCTTCGGACTCCCGTTCCCAAAAACGAACACCCCGCCTCGGAAAGCCTGTGACGCGGAAGCGTGCTTGCGGAAGCCCTGGTCCTGTGATAAAGCTGAAGGGCTCAAAACAGGAACGAATTGCAGCGGCAAAGAGACGGCGCGAGCTGGAGCAGAGGAAGCGTCCCGGTCCGCGCTCAACCCCCTAGCCGCGCTTCACCAGGATCATCTGAAGGACAATGAACATTCCAACGGTTTTGCGAACGCGCAGACTCGGTTTCTCGCTCTCTGCGCTGCTCATGTTTGCGCTGTCAGCAGCGAACGCCCATGCCCAGGCGGCGGGCGCTGCGGCGAGTAAATTGCTGCCTCCGCTGCCCGCGCCGGGCTCGGTGCCGAAGCCCGGACCGGCAACGAATGGGCCCTATTCACCTCAGCCCATTCTCCAGGGCGGATTGGTGGTCCCACTGTATCCGCCGGACTCTCCCTTCCTGAACAAGGAGCGCATTCGCGAAGCCGAGCAATACAACATGAGCCGAAGCGTGCCGGGGCGGATCGCGAGCATTGTCAACATTCATAACCCGTCGATTGAAGTGCACACGGTGGATCCCTCGCTCAACACCGGGGCGGCCGTGATCCTCGCTGCAGGCGGCGGCCACAACACGCTGAATGTTGGTTCAGAGGGGGCTGATTTCGTGCCGTTCTTCTACAACTACGGCGTCAATACGGTGATCCTGAGGAACCGGCTCCGGCGCGATGGATATTCACCCCAGACCGACGCCGTGAGAGACGCACTACAGGCGATCCGGCTGGTGCGGGCGTACGCGAAGGAGTTGAATCTCGATCCAAAGAAGATCGGCATTATGGGATTCTCCGCAGGCGCGGAGCTGTCCTCGGCGGCCGCTGTCCTGTACGAGGACTTCGACAGGAACAACAACGATCCGAGCGACCCGCTAGCCGGAATCAGCTCGCGGCCCGATTTCGTCGGGATCATCTATCCTGGTCCCACTCCGTTCGCACGCAATCGCACAGCGCCCCCCATTCCCCGTGATGTCCCGCCGGCGTTCATCGCCACAGCGGGCTCGGGCGATCGAATTCACGCGATCTGGGCACTGGACTACTACTCGGCAATGCTAGCTCTGGGTGTGCCGAATATCGAGATGCACATCTACGGAAATGGCCGCCACCCGGGCGATCCTCTGGAAGATGGCAGCCGCATGACCGGCGGTTTGACTGACCGGAAAGGAATTCCATTCGGCACGTGGCAGTATCGCTTTATTGACTGGTTCCGAGACCTGGGCTTCCTACAGAAGCCGGGAGTGGAAACCAAAGCCGCGCGGGATGTCGCAGCGTTCGTCAAGCAGCCTCCGCGGCCCTTTGGCATGCGTCCCGGAGGACCGGGCGCAACTCCTCCGTCCCAGGCGAAACCGGCTGGCCCCTCCCAAACAACACCCTAGTTCGAAGCGGCGCGCGCGATCAGTACGGCCGGATATCGATCGTTCGCCAGAGGGCGAGCTCCTTTTCCGACCGTTTCTTCTTCACCTCTTCGAACCGGACCGCCTGTTGCTCTGCACGCGGATCCCTTTGCCGCTGGTACAGCGCGAGCAGCTGATGGTTTGCGACGTAGTGATCGGGATCAACCTTGAGGGCAAGCGTCAGATACTGCTCGGCGAGCTCGGGTTTCTGCAGGCGCGCGTAGACTTGCCCTAGTTCGGCGAGAGCGTCCGGCTGGTCTTTGAGCAGCCGGAGCGACGCGAGCAGTTCCCGCTCGGCATCTTCCAGCCGGTTCTCGCGTCGCGCGATGCGCCCCAGAAAGTAGTGAGCACCCGCGGCAGTCTCGGGATGCTGCGTGAGCGGAGCGAGCCGCTCTTTCGCCTCGTCAGACTGATTCGAGAGGAAGTAGGCAACCGCCAGCGCAAACCGGCCTCGGACATCCTCCGGCCGCCGTTTCACGTACTCCTCGAAGTGCGGGATGGACGCGCTCGCGTCGCGCTCCTGTGCAAGGACCGCGCCGTAGGCGTAGCGCCAGAAGGGATTCGCAGGATCGAGTTCAACCGCCTTCGCCAGAGAACGCTTCGCCTCAACGGGCAGGTCTAGCGCAACCGCGGTCATTCCGAAGAAGAAGTGAACGGCGCCGTTGTCCGGTTGTAACTCGCGCGCCTGGCCCAGATAACTGAGCGTGCCCACATAATCCTGCTGCTGCCATGACAGACGGGAAAGCGCCATGAGAAGGGGCACGTCGGCGCGGCCCTCTACCTGTGCGGCCTGCTCCAGCACCTTTCGGGCCTCTGCATAGCGCTTCTGCTTTTCGAGGAGCGCGGCGTATGCCTCCAGTGACGGACGCTTTGCGAGCCCTCGATCGAACAGCGCCCCGAGCAGCTCCAGCGCTGCTGCATCCTGCTTTCGCCTGTTCAAAACCGGCAGGATTCCCAGAATGTCCTGCTCGGTCAGATCGCCGTGCCTCTTCAGATCCGCAAGCGCACCGGTGTCGCCAGCAGCCGCCTTGATCGCAAGCACCTGAGGCTTTGCCTGAGCCGATGGACTCAGCTTCTTGACATGCGCGAGCGCCCCTGCCAGGTCACCCTTGTGCAGAAGCAGGAAGGCGATCTGATAATGAGCCTCGGCGTGGGAAGGCTCCAGGCGAATGATCTGGCGCCAGGTCGCGAGCGCTTTCTCCGCCATTCCAGCCTGCTGCTGCAGGCGGGCCAGATTGAGGTGAATCGCGATGCTCTGCGGCGCCGCGGCCAGAGCTTCCCGAAAGCTTGCCTCGGCAGCCGCTGGATTCCCTCGCTGCGCCTCGAGAATTCCGTTCAGGTTGAGGAGGGCCGGATCGGATGGAGAAGCCGCGAGAAGCTTCTTGAGCTCCTGCGCGGCTTCCTCCAGCCGCCCTGCCTGGATCAGAGTCTGAACATGCGCTGCACTCCCTGCCAGAAGCAGCAGGAGCGCCAGAGACGCAAACATCTCCTCTTAGAAAGTTACTTTCGAGCCGAGCTGGAAGTTTCTCGGAGCCGACACCCCTCCTGTCCACCGGCCGAAATTCGGGCTCGCCACGTTCGTATCGAATGACGTCAAGATGTGCTGGTTGAACGTGTTGAACGACTCAAACCGGAGCTGGATACGGACCCGCTCGGCGATCGTGATGTTCTTATACAGCGAGATGTCGAAATTCGTGTACGGGAACCCTCTGACGTTTGTGTAGCGGCTTCCCTTCCCCCAGTAGAAGTTGAACGACGAGGCCGGCTCCAGCGCGGCAATGTTGTATCTGGGAAGATTCGGGTCAAAGTTATCGTTGTCCTGCAGCAGTGGTTTCTGGCCGGGAATCAGCCCGGGGACGCAAGCCGCCTGGAACTGCGACGGCACATTGCAGTAGCTCGAGCTGAAGCGGACCGGCAAGCCGGCATTCGCGCGGAAAATACCCGAAAGCTCCCAGCCACCGATCAAATGGTTCAGAACCGGGCCGACATTACCTCCAAACCTTTTTCCGCGCCCGAAAGGCAGGTGATAATCGGCAGCTGTAGTGAAGACGTGCGGCTGGTCCTGGTCCGCAAGCGACTTGTTGCGCTTCATTTCATAAGGAGAGAAGAGTCTGGGATTCTGCGAACCGGACTGCGCACTGTCTGTCGAAGTAAGTGTCTTCGACCACGTGTAAGAAGTGAGGAAGAACAGACCGTTGTTGAACCTGTGCTCCAGCTTCACCTGCAAGGAATGATATGTGGAGTTGCCGACGTTTTCGTTCTGGCCGTAGATGCCTCCGCAGTACTGAGGGAACGGCAAAAGCGCCTGTGCAACGGATGGCGGACACGACCTCATCTGCTCGCGCCAGCCGGCATACGGAATCCGGACACCGTGCAACTCCGTTTGTCCGGGGGCAAACTGGTCAAACAGCCGTTCCCGCATCGACAGTAGGGCCGGATCGAGCACATTGATTGGATTGACTTGCGAAAGGAGACGCGTCCCTTTGTTGCCTACGTAGCCCACGGCCAGATACATCGACGGAGTGAGCTGATGCTCAATCGTGAAGTTCCACTGCTGAGAGCGCGGGAGTTCGTTGGAATCAAAAGGACGGTAGTTGGGAGCGTTCAAGCCGTTAGCGAACGATGGATCTACAAACGGCGGTTTCGCGAAGTTCTGCGGCACGCCGTTCTGCAGCAGGAAAGCCGGCTCCAGCCCTCCCAGGCCGGCGCTGAACGCGGCCGTCTGATTGAAGCCGTCCGTAGCGACGCCGCCATTCCACCCCGGGTAGAAATTCTGCATAAAGAACACACCGGCGCCGACCCGGATGACAGTGCGGGAGCGGAAGTTATAGGCAAATCCGAGACGCGGTGCAATCGCCCGGTAGTATGTGGTTTCCGGCGCGCGGCGGCCGAAACTGGCGTCGCCCCAGCGTGTGCCGGCAAACGCAAGCCGGCCCGGACGGCCCCCCGCCCCCGGATTGGGCCCTACCGGATCGAAGAACGACATCCGATCCTCGGCCTCCATCGATGGGTGATAGACATCCCAGCGCACACCGGCATTGACGTTTAACTTGCTCGTTACCCGAATCTGGTCTCCAACAAAGAAGCCATAGGAGTAGCCGGTGGGCTTCCACCTCGGCAGGCTGTAGTACTGCACGGTAGCAGACGAGACAGCGCCTAGCAGGAAACTCGCCATCGAGTTTCCGCTCACAAGTCCGCGAAGTCCCGTGGTATCTCCCGTGAAGTTAAACGTTCCGGATCCATTGGCTTCCGTAAATGTCGGATACCCGACGCTGCGATACTCTCCGCCAAACTTGAACTGATGTCGTCCCTTGACCCAGGACAAAGTGTCGTTAAAGGCGTATGTCGGGCGCGTCGTGTAGAAATCCGCGTTGCCCGTGAAACCCGCATATCCGTCGCCGAAGCGGATGGCCGAGCCGTGCTTCTGGCTGTCGTAGACTCCCTGTATCTTTGGGAGTTGATCCACACAGCAGTCCGATGAATTGACTACGTTCGTTGGAAGATCCAGATAGCCGAAGTTGAAGTTGTTGAACAAAGTCGGCGAAAAGGTGCGGTCCCAGTTTGCCCGTATGATGTGGCTGTAATTGGGATATCTCGTGTTATTCGTATCCAGCGGGCGCGGCAGGACCCACTGTACAAACTCGAGCGTTCCGCGATAGTGGTATGTGCCCGACAGCCGGTCCTTCTCACCGATATACGTGTCAACACGCGCGTCGTACTGGTTCGTGTTTGCGTTAAGGGACGAGGCAAGGCCGCGTTCGGCCTGGTAGTTTGCGACGATTCCCGGCCGGTTCGTCGGCGGCAGCAGCTTCAGCCAGCCTTGCGCAAGGGAACTCTGAAGCCGGGGATCCGACGGACAGATTACGTTCGGCTGCCGGCCGTCGCAACCCATGAACTGATTCCGTAAGTAGGGCAGATTCGACGGACCCGTGGGCTGGCTAGGGTCGTAGTTCGGATTGACGCGCGTCGTATCCGGATCGAAGATCGGAATCAGATTTCCCTGAGAGTCCCTCCATTCGCTGAAGTCACCACGCCGCATCTTTTCTGTTGGCAAAGTCATGATCGGAACCGTTGTCGAACCGACGGAACGGAAGCGCTCGTGATGGAAGAAGAAATAGGTCTTCGCTTTCGAGTTCCAGACAGGCTTCAGTTTGACCGGACCTCCGATGAAACCGCCGAAGTCGTTCTGCAGTGTGAATGGGCGCGTGTCAGCTCCCCAGGGACGAGCGTTGAACGCGCTGTTGCGGTGATACTCGTAGGCTCCGCCGTGAAATTCATTGGTGCCTGATTTTGTGGAGGCGATGATCACGGCCGCGCTCGACGCTCCGAACTGGACATCGTAGTTGGAGGTCAGCACAGAGATCTCATTGACGGCTTCCGGCGCGATCGGAAAATCATTCTGAATGGCAACCATGCCGCTCTGGCTTAACAGGCCTTCCTGCATGGTGACGCCGTCGAGGATCGCCTCATCGGAGAAACGCTGGCCGCCGTTAAATCGCGCCTCAAACGCACCGGCTTGACCGCCGCCCGGAGAGACCCCGGGCAGGAGAGTGACGAATGTGGCAGCGGAGCGCTGGCCGCCTGCCACCTGCAGCGGCAACGACTCGATCTCACGGCGCGGCAATGTTCCTTTTACCTCAGGGGTTTCGACATTCAGCGCCGAGATGCTTTCAGTAACCTCGACGCGCTGGCTCGTTTCGCCGACTTCGAGCGTGACCGGGAGGCGAACGTTCTCGTACTGGCGGAGAGTAATGTTTTTCTGACTGAAAACCTTGAAGCCGTTCGCGGTAATCTCCAGCTCATAACCGCCTTGCTGAAGATTGGGAAAGGAGAAGCTGCCCGTTTCGTCGGTGGCCAGTTTGCGAACAAACTCCGAAGACGTGGACTTGAGCGTTACCACAGCACCGGAGATCGGTGCGCCGGTAGGATCATTTACTTGACCGCCGATGGCCGCGCCTGTGGATTGACCAAAGATCAGCGTGGCCGACAAAAGCGCAGCGCTGGCGAGAAGAACAACTCGGTTCAGCATAGTCTTATCCCTTCCCTGCGAAAAAAAAGGGCTGCTCACTCGCCCCCGTTCGTCCAACCGGCAAATGAGTGTTAGGCACAATACCATAGACCGATTGGGGGAGCAACGGAAAAAATCACGAATTCACAAGCCTCTCAGTGCGGTGCAGGAGGCCAGCGGAACAGGACACTTTCGTCCGGATTCAGGCCCGGTCCTTGAACGCGTCATGATAGTAGTTCATGCGCACATCGGATCCTAAGGCCTCCAGCAATCTCAGCGCGTACTGGCAATTGACAGCAACTGCCGCGATTTGGGGCTTTTCCTGGCTCTGCGGACGAGTGATTTCAACAGAGGGAATCCCGGCCATCCACGGCGCCCTGGTTCGTTTCAGCTTCGGCTCGCTGGGCCTTCTTGCCCTCATGCTTTTGAACCGGCCCTGGCCGCGCCTCACAGGAAAGCTTGCTGTCAGGCTCGCCCTGATGGGCTTCTGCGGTGTCTTCCTCTATAATCTTTGCTTCTTCAATGGGCTGAAGACGGTCCCGGCAGGCCGTGCATCTCTGGTGGCGTCGCTCCAGCCATCGATCGTCTTTCTTTTCTCGGCCATTGTGTGGAAGGAGCGGGCGACAGTGTTGAGGATTTCCGGTCTCTTCATCAGCCTGATCGGCGCAGCGATCGTCCTCTCTCAAGGAAACCCCGCCGCGCTATTCGCGGCAGGGCTGAATTCGGGGGATCTTTGGATCCTGGGATGCCTTTTCTCCTGGGTGGCGTATACGCTCCTCGGGCGGACCGTCGCAGGCCGGCTTGCTCCGATGGCTAGCACCGCCTATTCGACCTGGTTCGGGAGCCTGCTTCTGCTGATGTTCGGCGCGCTGCGGCCAGTTGCGGGCGTATCGTGGTCCGCCAAGGCATGGATGGCGGCGGCCTTCCTCGGCATTTTCGGAACCACGACCGCATTCCTCTTGTATCTGAAAGGGGTCGGCCAGCTTGGAGCCTCGCGCGCATCCGTCTTCATCAATCTGGTCCCGGTCTTTGGTGTTCTGTCCGCCACATTCGTGCTGCGAGAACCGATTAGCGCCTCGACATTGATTGGAGGGGCGGCCGTTGTGACAGGCGTCCGGATGCTGAACAGGTAGGCGGTTTCCGCGCCAGATTTTCGGGGCTTCGCCTCCCCTTTGATATCATCAGGTTGAATACGTCTCGCATGGTAGTCGAACCCAAACAGGCCCGATTTGAATCCCTGTCGCTCGATTCCGGAGCCACGCTGTCGCCGGTTGACGTGGCCTACGAGACTTACGGTGAACTGAATCGGAACAAAACGAACGCCGTCCTGATCCTGCATGCCTTCTCCGGCGACGCGCATGCGGCGGGAATCGGACACGATGGCAAGCCGGGCTGGTGGGACAACATGATCGGTCCTGGTAAGGCGTTCGATACCGACCGGTACTTCGTTATCTGTTCGAACGTGCTTGGCGGATGCCGCGGCACAACGGGGCCGTCGTCCATCAATCCCGCGACCGGATGTCCGTACGCCATGACATTCCCGGTCATCACGATCGGCGATATCGTCCGGCTGCAAAAAATGCTGATCGATTCCCTTGGCATTGAGCGGCTGCTGTGCGTCTGCGGGGGATCGATGGGGGGAATGCAGGCGCTGCAGTGGGCGGTCTCATATCCCGATGCCGTAGCGTCCGCAATTCCAATTGCAACGACGGCGCGGCACAGCGCCCAACAGATCGCATTCAACGAAGTGGGCCGCCAGGCCATCATGGCCGATCCGGACTGGAACGGCGGCAACTACTACGGCCGCAAGCCACCGGGACGGGGGCTCGCGGTCGCTCGCATGGTGGGCCACATCACGTATATGAGCGACGACTCAATGCGTGAAAAGTTCGGGCGCCGCCTGCGGCACCGGGAGCAGTACGGCTTTGATTTTGAAGTCGACTTCGAGGTCGAGAGCTACCTGCGATATCGGGGAAGCCAGTTCGTCGACCGCTTCGATGCCAATTCGTACTTGTACATTACGAAGGCAATGGATTACTTCGACCTGGTGAACGGGCACGGGTCGCTGGCGGCCGCGCTGGAGAAGACGAAGGCTCGATTCCTGGTCATCAGCTTCACGTCGGACTGGCTCTATCCGAGCTATCAGTCTCTTGAAATTGTCAACGCGTTGCGGAGCCGCAACCGCGACGTCGCCTACTGTGAACTCGCATCCAACTACGGCCATGATGCCTTTCTAGTGGATGTCGCCGAGCAAGCCGAGGTCATCCGCGGTTTTTTGGCCAGAGTTGCCAGGGAGAACGTTTGAGCGACTTCAGTCCCGAGCTTCTCGAACGCAGCGACTTCGCCATCATCACGGAAATCATCCCGCCGAAGAGCCGGGTGCTTGACTTGGGTTGCGGCGACGGCGAACTGCTGCAATGGCTTTCCGAGCACAAGAAGGTGGAAGGCCGGGGTGTTGAGTTATCGGGCGCCAAGGTGCAGCGGGCCATCGCGCGCGGCGTCACGGTTTACCAGGGCGACATCGAGCGTTGCCTGGGCGACTATCCCGACGGAGCCTTCGACTTCGTGATCCTCAGCCAGACGTTGCAGGAGACGCGCAAGCCGTTAGCCGTGCTCCAGGAGATGCTGCGGATCGGCACGCACGCCATCGTCGCCTTTCCGAACTTCGGACACTGGCGAGTGCGCCTCTCACACCTCTGGACCGGACGCGCGCCCAAGACGAAGCTGTTTCCGTACGAATGGTACGATTCGCCGAATGTCCACTTCCTCACAGTCGACGACTTCGAAGCCCTGGTTGCGAATCAGGGGTGGAAGGTGGAGGGCCGCTACTTCCTTTCCGGGTCGCGCCGCGTTCGCATCTCGCCCAACCTGTTTGCGGAGCTGGCCGTCTTTCAGGTAAGAAAATAATCCTCGCCGGCTGTGGCGACCCCGGCCTGCCCGCGCTGGGGCGGCGTCTGATCAAATCGTTCTCCAGGACGTCTCCGCCACCGTGCCGTCGGCTTCCACGGTGGTAGTGACGACAACGACCCCGGGAGCTGGCGGGATCGCACGGGAGGCAGGCGGACGCCACACGTAAAGCCTCCGTCCGGAAGGTCCGTCCAGGATCTCGACAGGCGGCCCCAGCGCACGTTGCGCCTCGCTCACCGGCTTACCGGCGAACGACGCTACCAGCCGGACAAGAGTCGCCTCCCGGCGCCGAGTCCGCCACCTGTTAAGGAGATGCCGGGCCAGCCACACGCCGTAGAAGATGTAACAGAAAACGACGAAAACGAGAAACTCGACGACCACCTGGCATTCGTATAGACGGACGGGATGGCCGAAAGGGCAACAGGAACGGCGAGGAATCCGGCGTAACAGAGCGGCGGCGGTCTGTGTCTGAATCGGTAGAGTTCGGACGGATGCAGACGGATTTCGTTCTATTCGGCCCCCTTCACCTCTTTCTCCTGGTCCTGATTCCCTTGGGCGCGGCTCTTCTGGCCCAAAGGGCACAAAAATATCCGGAAAGAAAACGCTGCTTCCGGATCGCCATGGCTGTGCTCCTGATGGGCAGCGAACTGTACTACTACGGATATCTGCACGGGCGCGGCTGGCTTCGCTTTCCGGAGCAGTTGCCGCTACAGTTGTCGACAGTCACGCTCTGGATTACCATCTTCGCCCTCTTTACGCTGTCATCCTGGTGCTTCGACCTGGCCTACTACTACGGCCTGACCGGCGCGTGGCTGAGCATGGTGACGCCGGATCTGTGGGCGCCCGTGCTGTCGGTCGCCACGATCCAGTTCTTTATCGACCACGGCGGCGTCGTCGTCGCGGTCCTGTTCCTTGTGCTTGCAGGAGAGGCCAAACCTAGCCGCAAGGGAATATGGAGAGCTTTCCTCGCTCTGAACGTGATCACGCTCCTGGTCGGCCTTTTCGACGCTTTGTATGGAACGAACTATATGTTTCTAAGAGAGAAGCCGAGCCATAGAACGCTGCTCGACTTCCTCGGCCCCTGGCCCTTATACATCCTCTGCGCGGATGCCATGGCGCTGGTCCTTTTCTGGCTTCTCCATCTGCCATTCCACGGCAAGCGCCGGGCAGCCGCGCCGGCGGATCAGGTCAGAGGCAGCGCCCGCCTCGAATACTCGCAAACAAGATAACCGCCAGCGCTGTTCAGACGATCTTCTTTGCGTACTCCCGGACGATGTAGTCGCAGGTCCGCACGGTAAGGGCCATCATGGTGAGCGTCGGATTCTGGCAGCCGCTCGAGACCCAGGCAGCGCCGTCTGTGACAAACAGATTCTCGACATCATGCGCCTGGCAGTAGCGGTTCAGCACGCTGGTCTTGGGGTCGTTGCCCATACGCGCTGTACCGACCTCATGGATGCAGAAGCCGGGAACCGAATAGCGGCCAGTGAGCTGCACCTCCTTCGCTCCGGCAGCTTCCAGCATTTCCGCCGCCTGCTGCCGCCCGTCCTCCCAGAGCTTCTTTTCGTTGTCGCTCCAGTCCGCGTGGATTTTGAGCACGGGAATCCCCCAGGCGTCGACGCGGCTCTTGTCGATCTCGACGTAATTCTCTTTACGCGCCAGGCATTCGCCCCAAAGGCTGATGTTGATACGCCACGTGCCCTTGCGGACAGCTTCTTTGTAAGAGGCGCCGAATCCCGGAGCGCCGAAGTCGAAGGCCGGGCTGCTTCCACCCTGGTAACCATAGCCCCGAATGAAGCCGTTGGTCATCTTCTCCTTCACGTTCCGGAAGCGCGGAATATAGATGCCGTTGGGCCGCCGCGGCATGCCAGCCCATGGCTTCGCCTCGAGCATCGGCATGATGCCCGTAGCTCCTCCCTGATAGATGTGATCCATCAGGTACTTACCAAGGACGCCGCTCGAATTACAGATCCCGGAGTTCAACAGGAGGCGCGTGGATTCAAGCGTGGAGGCGCAAAGCACGAGGATCTTTCCGCGTACCTGCCGGAGATCGCGAGTGAGGCGGTCCACGTATTCGACGCCATCGGCCTTCCCGTCCTTCATCAGGACCCGGGCGGCGACAGCATCGCTGATCAGCGTCAAGCGGCCGGTTTTCTGCGCAGCGGCAATGGTCGTGAACGGACTGCTGTAGTAGGAGTATGTGGCGCACCCCTGCTCGCAGGGGCCGCAGTAGTGGCATGCCTGCCGGCCGTTAAGGGGCTTGGTGAGAATGGCGACGCGGCCGATCGTCACCACGCGCCCGAACTTGTCCCAAACCGCCTTGCGCAGCGCCAGCTCGCCGCACGTCATCTCCATCGGCGGGAGGAAGATGCTGTCCGGAAGTTGCGGGAGGTTTTCGGCCTGGCCGCTGATGCCGACAAAACGCTCCACGATTTCGTAGTACGGCACCAGGTCCTGATAAGAGATCGGCCAGTCGTCGCCATAGCCGTCGTGGGATGCCGCCTTGAAGTCCAGATCGCTCATTCGGTAGCTCTGGCGGCCCCAGCTTAAGGATCGCCCGCCCAGCACGCGCATCCGGATCCAGTGGAAAGGCTTCGCCTGAACGTAGGGATTTTCCAGATCGTTGACGAACCACTTGTAGTTCTGCTCGCGGCAGGCGTAGCACAGACCTTGAATCGGCCGTTCCTTCCGGATGTGAGGGGACATTCCGAGGTAGGGCAACTGCCAGCTTTGAACGTGCTCGGTGAAATCCTTAGGAGTGATTTTCGGCCCGGCCTCGAGCATGGCGACCCGCATGCCCGCTTCCGTCAATTGTTTCGCTGCCCATCCGCCCGTCGCTCCAGAGCCGACGACAATGGCATCGAAGACCTCTTTCCCTGACGACTGCATGATCGAGAGTATATCGTGACTAAGGTACTGTCTTGGTAGAGAGCTTCAATTTGCGAGGGAAAGCGCGAGGAACTTCGCTCCGGCAATCGGATTCTCCGTGTAAGGCGCCGTTTCAATGAAGCCTAGCGAACGGTAAAGCGCGATCGCCGTCTGCATCGAAGGCAGCGTATCCAGCTTCATTTCCCGATAGCCTGCCTCCCTTGCCCAGCGAACCGCCGTTTCAGCCAGCCGCCGTCCTGCGCCTCTTCCCCGCCCGGCCGGCCGCACATACAGCCGCTTCATCTCGCAAACTCCGTCCTCCAGCTTCCTTATCCCAACGCAGCCGCAAGCGACGCCGTCCAACAGGGCAACGTATAGGGCGCCGCCTGGAGGCGAATAGCGTCCCGGGAGAGTCGCAACCTCCTGTTCGAAGCCTTGAAAACAGAGGCTGAAACCCAACGAACCTGCATACTCCAGGAAAAGCTCACGAATCACCGGAATGTCTTCCGGAGAGTTCACGGGCCGAACGATCACGCTCATTTCGCTTCAGTATAGGGCAGCGGCGACGACTGAGACGCCGATTCCTATCGGAGCTATTGAGCGAAAATTCTCCGGCAATATACTCGGAGCATGGAGAGCGCGCTCACTCGAAAGCTGGCGCTTTTGTGGGGGCTTGCTGCGGTCTCAATGCAGCCGCTCCCGGGTAAGGATCCGGTCCAATGGAAGACGGCGACTGTCCGCTACGTGCAATATTCCATAGAAGGATTGTATGCCGGTACCGAGGGTGCATCTGCCGCACACCGACCGGGAGAAACTTCTAATGGATTCATACAGCTTGCGGTAGGCGAGTTCGACTTTGACGCGGGCGACGTAGAATACACTGCGCAAGAGCGAGTCGCTCCATGGGCAAGACTTCAGCT
Organism: uncultured Bryobacterales bacterium; assembly: GCA_937959285.1. Classification (GTDB taxonomy): domain Bacteria; phylum Acidobacteriota; class Terriglobia; order Bryobacterales; family Bryobacteraceae; genus JADGHK01. Next base: position 85,776 of record CALGAR010000018.1, on the reverse strand, counting down.
TTCCGAAGGAGACAAAGTCCAAATCGCAATTGACAAGAAAAACCTCTTGCTCAAACTCGGCGATGGCAAGATCCGGAAACTGAGGTTGGCCGCTACTTACCCCAAGACCAATCAGCAACCCTTGAGAGACCGCAACTGATCGCCGCTTCGTCGACGTCAGACTCCAGGCTCTTCGATCCGAAGGGATGGCGTCGCTATACTGTTGACAGAATGTCTTTTTCTGGCCTCCGGGTCCTTTCCCTTGAGAGCAGGCGCGCGGCGGAAATGGCGACCCTGATCTCGCGTCAGGGCGGCGAGGTGTTCATGGCCCCGTCGATGCGGGAAGCGCCGCTCGAATCAAACGAAGCTGCATTTGCCTTCGCCGAACGGCTCTTCGTAAAAGAGTTCGACATGATGATCTTCCTCACCGGCATCGGCACACGCCTGCTCCACCAGACGCTCGCTGCCAGATATCCCGAGGACCGGTTCCCCTCCGCCTTGAGAGAACTGACGGTCGTAGCCCGCGGCCCTAAGCCCGCAGCCGTGCTCCGGGAGCTCAATGTTCCAATCCATGTTCTGGTTCCCGGACCGAACACCTGGCGTGAACTTCTCGAAGCGACGAAGGGGAGGACAGAACGCCGGATTGCGGTTCAGGAGTACGGAAAGCCCAATGTGGAGCTGATCGAGGCTTTGAAGGCAAGAGGCGCTGAGGTGACATCGATTCGCGTCTATCAATGGGACCTGCCGGTCGACACCCAGCCCTTGCGGGAGGCGGCGCGGCGGCTTGCGCAAGGAGAGTTCGACGTTGCCATGTTTACTACTTCGGTTCAGATTGAGCATCTGCTCCGAATTGCATCCGAAGAAGGCATCGCCGAAGAAGTGCGAAAAGGACTCTCCTGGTGCGTGATCGCCTCAATCGGTCCCACCACGAGCGAAATGCTCGAAGAGTACGGTCTGAAGCCTGATTTCACGCCCAGCCACCCCAAGATGGGATTCCTCGTCAAGGAGACGGCGGAAAGGGCTCAGGAGATCCTATGCCGGAAAAGAAACAGCGCGGGGTAGTGAACCGCGGGCCGAATCCGGTCTATCAGGCCCTAGGGCGCTACCTTGGCCTGGCCTTCCTCCTGCCGGCTTGTGTCTTCGTCGGATACCTCATCGGCGTGCTGCTCGATCGCGCCTTCGGCACCAGCTTCTTGTATATCGTCTTCTTGCTCCTGGGCATCGCCGCCGGTTTCATCGAACTGGTGCGGGAACTTCAGCGGGACTCGGGTAATCGTGGAAGCTGACCGTTGGTATGCCGGTCCCGTCCGAAGGATTCAGCGGCTGACGCTGCTGCTCAGCCTCGGAGGAACCATCGCAGGGTTTGGCCTGGGAGGGTGGCCGGCGGGCTTCGGATTCCTCACCGGAGCCTTGATTTCCTATCTGAACTTCTTCTGGCTGAAGCGGCTTGTGGAGACGTTAGGGGCGCCGGCGAGGCGCGGTTCGCGCGCTACCGTCATGGCTGTGCTCCTGGGTCTGCGATACGGGCTGCTCGGGGCGGGCGGTTATGTTATGCTAAGAGTCTTTGGGGTCAGTCTGTTGGCGCTCCTGGCGGGGCTGCTCACCGTGGTTGCCGCAGTGATCCTCGAAGCGCTTTACCAACTCTTCACATATGCACGAACATGAACTGTGGGTCACCGCCCTGTTCAACAGGTATCTAGGTGGAGTAGCGAACGCCGTTCTTGGGCTCTTTGGCGTTCACGCGCACGACCCGGCGCATCCGTGGACCAATTTCATGACGATGCAGATTGTGGTCGCGCTGATCGTAGTGGTCGTATTCGCGATACTGCGCAGCTGCCTCTCCATGGACCGGCCGGGGAAGATGCAGCATGTCTTTGAGGTACTCCACCAGTTCCTGCAGGGACAGGCTGACGAAGCGGTCGGGCATCACGGGCGCCACTACGTGGCGTTCTTCGGGACGCTTTTCTTTTTCATTCTGTTCAGCAATCTGATCGGGGTCATTCCGACGTTCGAATCCCCGACCATGTTTCCTTCGGTGCCCGCAGGCTGTGCTCTGGCAGCCTTTCTTTATTACAACTACGTAGGCATGAAGGCGAATGGCATTGGGAAGTATCTGGCGCACTTCGCAGGCCCGATGCCGCTGCTTGCCCCGCTGATGATTCCCATCGAAATCATCAGCCATGCGGCTCGTCCTCTGTCACTCACCATTCGTCTTTACGCAAATATGTATGCGGGCGAGCAGGTGACTCTCGCATTCCTGGGTCTGACGTACCTGTTTATTCCGGCGATTTTCATGGGGCTGCACGTATTCGTTGCATTCCTGCAGGCGTATGTCTTCACACTGCTAACGATGATTTACGTCGGTAGCGCGGTGGCGCACGACGACCATTAATACCGGCTTTATCCGCTGTCAGTGTGAGCCCGGCCCCACTACGGTAGGCGGTTCGGGAACCACCTCCTGAGAGCGATTCATACCAAGGAGAAACAGATGAACTTGAAGACAACCCTGCTGCTTCTGGCGATGCTGTGCTTCGCCACGCCGATCTTTGCGCAGGAACCCGCCGGAGCGGCTACGAACTGGGTAGCCATTACCTCCGGATTTTCCATGGCAATTGCCTCGGGCCTCTGTGGTCTGGCCCAGGCACGGGCTGTCGCCGCTGCCGCTGAAGGCATGGCGCGCAATCCCGGAGCCTCTGCCGCCATTCGATTCGCTCTGCTGCTCGGTCTGGTGCTGATCGAATCGCTGGCGCTCTACACTCTGGTCATCATCCTGCTGAAGGTTGTTTAACCCAGGTTCGTCCCCCGCAGAAGCAACGATGCGGGGGACATCCGTTCCATGAAACTGCAAGGCATATTCCCTCCCATCACCACTCCCTTTAATTCCGACGGGGAGTTGTACAAAGCGAAAGTTCAGCACAACGTCGAGAAGTGGAACCGGATAGCCTTATCCGGTTATGTCGTCTGTGGTTCCACAGGCGAAAGCGTCATGCTCACGGCCGAGGAAAAGATCCGCATGTGGGAGTGGGTCGCCGATTTCGCCTCATCCGACAAGCTGCTCATTGCAGGCACTGGTGTCGAGAGCGTTCGCGAGACGGTGGATCTCACCAATCGGGCAGCCGCGATCGGTTATAAAGCGGCAATGGTGCGGACGCCGCATTACTACAAAAACCTCTTGAACCGGACGGAGGCGCAAGTCCTCTACTTCCGCGCCGTGGCCGACCAAGTAAAGATCCCCATCATGATCTATAACTGGCCGCAGGCGACGGGTCTCGATATCACAGCCGAGGCGGTCATCGAGCTATCCCATCATCCCAACATTGTGGCGATCAAGGAGAGCTCGGGGAACCTGGAAAAGGTGATGCGGATGATCCGGGAGGTGAAGAAAGGCTTCCAGGTTCTGGTGGGCAGCGCGCCGACCCTCTGGCCGTCTCTCACCGTCGGCGCCACCGGAGCGGTGCTTGCCTTCGCCAATGCAGCGCCGTACGCCACAATTACGATCTGGGAGGCCTTCCGTACCCGCGAAATCGAGGCGGCTCAGGACTGGCAGAACCGGATCGCGCACGCCGCGTACCTGGTGACGACAAAGTACGGAGTGCCCGGCCTGAAGTATGCAATGGATCTGAACGGATACTACGGCGGTCCGCCCCGCCTGCCACTCGTCCCACTTTGCCCGGAAGCGAAGCGGGAAATCGAAGAAGCCTTCCAACACCTGAAGGGATAGGTCAGCGGAGAATCTGCTCCAGGTACATGAGCTTCTTCGTTCTGCGCTTCCGGTAGCCGCGCAAACGGCGCCGCAGAAACTCATTCATCTCGCCGATGGATGCAAAGTAGCCGGCAAATGACCGGGAGTCACGGCGAGGCAGCCGGCGCTGGGGGCGAAAGTCCCGTTGCGTAAACTGGCCGCGAACGCCGATAATTGCCGCGCCCATCGGCCGGTACTCGTGAGTTCCGTACGCGCAGGCGATATCGCCCTCAATCCAGAGTGCAAAGCCCATCCTTCTTTTACAGTGCCATAAGTCGGCGCTCCCCTACCCGGCCGCCCGGCTCATTTTCTTGGAGAGCGGTTGAGTCAGTGCTACGTTCACGGCCCGCCACCGGTCACGCCGCCAGATCGGCGGTCGTTCTCCCCCGATAACGCGCCACCAAACCGTCCCATTGCACAACCAGAGTTGAACCACGCTCGGCGTTTTGACTCTCCCAGCTTGCAAGCAGATCGAGACAGGAGTGATCGATATAGGTCAGCTTGTCCACATGCACGTGCAGATTCGTCCCGGCTGGAAGCCCGTCGAGGGTGGCAGCCAGTTTGGGCAAGCGGAGGAATGTAGCCGCACCCTCCAGGTAGAGATCAAAATCTGAAGTGCCGGGCCGCTGAACCAAACGGATATCCAGGTAGGTCATCTTGTACACGAGCTTGAACAGCGAGAGGAGCACGCCCACGATGACGCCGGTGAGCAGATCGATGGCGACGATTCCGATCACCGTCGCAAAGTAGATCACCACCGGAACACGGCCGTAGCGCTGAAGCGCGCGGATGTTGTCGATATTCACCAGCTTGTAGCCCGTATAGACGAGGATCGCCGCCAGCGCGGACGTCGGAATGAGCCGGAGAACCGCAGGCAGCGACAGGACGGCCAGCAGGAGCCAGACGCCGTGCAGGATAGCTGAAAGGCGCGTCTTGGCGCCCGCATCCACATTTGCTGAACTGCGAACGATCACGCCGGTGAGCGGCAGCGCACCGAAGAGACCGCAAAGCATATTGCCAACGCCCTGCGCCGTCAGCTCTTTGTCGTAGTTCGCCCGCGGGCCATTGTGAAGCCGGTCGACAGCAGCGGTGGACAGCAGCGTCTCGGCGCTGGCGATAAATGCAAAGGCAACCGCGGCCAGCAGAATGGAACTGTTCGCCAGCTTGGAGAGGCTTTCGAAGGTCGGTAGAGTGATCGAGTCCGTGAGCCGTTCAGGAACAACGACGTAAGAGATCGGCAGTTCGAAAGCGCTTGCGAGGGCGCTTGCCACCAGGACGGCGAGGAGAGGCGCGGGAACCAGTTTCAGCGCTGCAGGACGGAACTTCGCCCACAAGACCATGGTCACGATCGTAACGATCCCAATTCCGGCGGCGAGATGGTGAACGCTGCCGTCAAGCGGGAAGATGCCTTTGTAAATCGCTGAGGGAATCGAGATGAGATTCTCGAGTCCGTTGGCCCGCGGCTTGTCATCCACCATAACGTGGAACTGAGCGCTGAAGATCAGCACGCCAATGCCGGCAAGCATGCCGTAGACAACCGCGGGGGAAATTGCCCGGAACCATTGGCCGATGCGGAGGATGCCGGCAACCACCTGGATCGAGCCGGCGAGCAGGAGAATCGGACCGAGCATCGCGATTCCGTGCTCGTTCACGACCTCATACACCAGCACGGCAAGGCCGGCAGCGGGACCGGTGACCTGCAGCGGCGCGCCGGCAAGGAGGCCAACGACCAACCCTCCGACAATTCCGGAAATCAGGCCCAGGGCAGGTGGAACGCCGGAGGCGATTGCAATGCCCAGACAAAGTGGCAGAGCTACCAGGAAAACGACGACTGATGCAAGAAAATCTTTTGCCATCGTCTGCTGGCTAGTCATGAAGCCACCTCCTGTACACGCTCCCGCGGCTGTGGAGCGGCAATCGGCAGCGAGCCATTATCGCTGACGGCAACAAATTCCCCTTGAGTCACATCAAAGGCGCGAACGTGACCTCGCTCAATGTCATACAGCCAGGCGTAGATGGTAAGTTCGCCCTTCGAAAGTCCCACGGCCACGGAAGGATGGGTGCGCAAATTGCTGACCTGCGCCAGGAGGTTCTCCTCGGTAAGGATTCGCAGCAGCTCAGGGCTGTTGAGATCCGGACAATTCGCCATCGCGACCCGCCGCGCCACCTCCGCATGTTTCAGCCATGAGGCCACGACCGGCATGTCCGCGACCTCCTCCGGATGCAACACCGCCTTCATCGCCCCGCAGTCAGAATGGCCGCACACAACGATGTTTTTGATATTGAGGGCCATGATTGCGTATTCGATCGTCGCGGAAACTCCGCCATTCATCTCTCCGTAGGGCGGAACGATATTGCCGGCATTGCGAATAATGAACAGATCTCCCGGCTCGGCGCCGGTCAGCAAATCGGGAACGATTCGCGAATCGGAACAGGTAATAAAGAGCGAATGGGGTGTTTGTTTCTGCGCAAGACTCTCAAAAAGCTCTCTTTTCGAGGGATATACCTCGTTGTGAAATCGCACCAATCCTTCGAGTAAACGTCTCATCTCTTTCTCTCGTGGCTTTACCAATCAATGGCTTTGAACTGACAAGCCATGGACCCGGGCATGGTGCGACATGGGACTAGCCACCGTCAGACCACGGCCAAAAAGTTAACAGTTGTGGGAGTTCGAGGGCTAGAGTGAGGGGGGCGATCTGCCGGAGGACGGCACCTGTACGACCGGCCGAGCCGCCGGAATGCTCAGGGCTTCTAACGGCTCTGAAGGATCGAGAACGACCTCAAAAAGCTGATAGGAGGCTATCTCGGCCGGCGGATGGTCGGTGGACGTGTCTGCCGGCGATAAACGGACACTAGATTGAGAGGAACCCGACGAGCACATCCCCGTCTCGTGGGAGCCATCCTTGAATGGCTCCAGGTGGATGGGCTCGCCGTCGGTGTCCGCCCGGAGGCTGCGCAGATTTACCCGCGGACGGGCGTTTCTCTGCGTCCAGGCGTCCGGGAAGCTGAAGGCTCCGGCCGCGAAGGCGGAAAGAAGCGCCACAACAACGAGGAACTTGAATCTGTTGTGGAGTCGCTTCATCGGGAAAGTTGCGGTTGCACGAGCCTCACTTCGGATGCCTATACGACGACTCTTTTATCATGCCTCAAGCTGGGGCTTCAATGCAACACGCTTGTCTCCTAAAGCTTTAGGGCTTGCCTGCAACGTGATACGATAGTTAGGTGTCAGGCCTCGGGCTTCGTGCAACGAGCGGCTGCGAACCCCGCCAGGTCCGGAAGGAAGCAACGGTAGTAGTTTAGCTCGTGTGCCGCGAATCACCCGGGGTCTGGCTCTATTTAGCGAAGCTAATCTTTCTGCGGAGTGGCTGCTCCTTGGCAGGGTTTGTGTTAACATCACACCACCTCGCCGGCGACTCTTTCCATGTATCAAGTTATCGCCAGGAAGTACCGGCCTCAGTCGTTTGCCGACCTGATCGGCCAGGAACACGTCAGGACGACGCTGGAGAACGCCATCAGCCAGCGCCGGATCGCGCACGGCTACATCTTCGCGGGACAACGTGGAACGGGCAAGACGACCGTGGCCCGTATTCTTGCGCGGTGCTTGAATTGTGTCGAAGGCCCAACACCAACGCCCTGCGGCAAATGCGCAAGCTGCCTTGAGATCTCCGGCGGCAACGCCGTCGACGTCATCGAAATCGACGCTGCTTCCAATCGCGGCATCAACGAGATGCGCGAGCTTCGGGAGAACGTCCGCTACCGTCCGGCTCGGGATCGCTATAAAGTTTTCATCATCGACGAGGCGCATCAGATTACAAATGAAGCATTCAACGCGCTTCTGAAGACCCTCGAGGAGCCTCCCGAGTGGGTGGTCTTTGTTCTGTGCACCACCGAGGTTCACAAGATCCCCACAACTATCGGATCCCGCTGCCAGCAGTTCAGTTTCCGGTCCGTTGACTTCAAGGATCTCGTGTCACGCATGGCCTGGATTTGCGAACAGGAAGGAGTGCAGGCCGATCCGGAAGCTTTGGCGGTATTGGCGCAGGCGGGAGAAGGCAGTGTGCGCGATTCCCTTTCCGCCCTCGACCAGGCAATCGCCTGCTGCGGGAACCACCTTACCCCGGCAGAGGTACGCGGTCTGCTCGGAATGTTCTCCCTGGAATCGCTCGAGAAAGTGAGCACAGCTCTCGCCAAGAGCGATTCACAGGCGATGCTGGAAGTGGTCGCTGAGCTCGAACGCAACGGCCACAACCTCCAGCACTTCTGCCGGGAGCTGGCGCGATTCTTCCGGAATTTGCTGGTCGCGCGGATCGCGGGCGCCGGTACGAGGTTGATTGCCGCTTCAGGACGGGAGCAGGAGCGTCTCGCCGAAATTGCGTCGGGCTTTTCCGAAGAGGACCTGACGCGTTACCTGCAGCTCACCCTCGAATCTTTCCGCGAGTTGCAGACCTCGCTTCAGCCTCGCTTTCACCTCGAAATTGGGCTGCTTCGCCTCGTGCATGCCGGACGCATCCTACCCATCGAGGAAGCGCTGGCCGGTCTGTCAGGATCGGGCAGCAAAGCTTCGGGGCAGGCGGACGTAAGGACCAGGCAAACTCCTTCCGTCTCCCCGGTTGCGCCGTCTTCCCCGACGCCGGCGCGTACAGGACCGTCCCCCTTTGAACGCGATTTCTATCGAAAAAACCCGGCAGCAGCGCCGCCGCCTCCGGCTCCACCGCCTGCTGTGGCGCCTGCTCCCCCTACGAGCCCGCAGAGGGAGCAAGGAATCGGAGCGTCCGATTCGTTGCTGAAGGAACGGCTGCACGCGCTTCTGATGGAGCAGGGCAACACGTTCAGCGCAGACGCGATTGAACATTCGGAATTGATTCCGTCAGGAAACGAGCTGAAGATCCGGACGGCGAGCGAGTTCCGATTGGCGGTGAAGTCGCCGGACGTGGAAGCGGCAGTACGGCAGATTCTCGGACGGCCTTTGAAGGTTGTCGTCGAAATCGGCCAGGTGTCAGCAGTGACGCCTGCCCAGGCGCCGAAGGCGGCGAACCAGGAAGAAGATGAACTTACAGCCAGAGCCCTGTCGCATCCGGAAGTAAAACGCTTTCAGGAGCTATTTCCGGACAGCCAGGTCCGGACAATCAGGGATCTCAAGGAGTCTACATGAAATTACCCGGCAACATGCAGGCAATGATGAAGCAGGCGCAGCAGATGCAGCAGCGCTTGCAGGAGCAGGTGTCGCAGATTCGCGTGGAAGCCACTTCCGGCGGGGGCATGGTAACAGTCAAGATGGACGGCCAGAAAAACGTCCTCGGTGTAAAGATTGATCCAGAGGTGGCAGGGGACGTCGAGATGCTTCAGGACATGATCGTTGCTGCCTGCAATGAAGCGGTTAAGAAAGTCGACGAAGAGACACAAAAGATTATGGGCGGCGTCCTTGGCAGCATGGGACTCCCACCCGGCCTGTTCTGACGGATCCGGTCTTCCATGCCCGATTTCGCTGAGCCGCTCGCCCGACTGATTCAGGAAGTGAAGAGACTTCCCGGCATTGGTCAAAAATCGGCACAACGAATTGCCTTTCATATTCTGCGCGCCCGGCGCGAGGACGTGGAGCGCTTGGTGCAGGCGCTCTACGACGTGAAGGACAAGTTAGGCCTGTGCGGACTTTGCAATAACATCAGCGACGGCGAGCTCTGCCCCTTCTGCCGTGATCCCAATCGGGATCGAAGCGTGATCTGTGTCGTGGAGGAGCCGCACAATATCCTGCCGATCGAAACGACGCGCGCCTTCTCGGGCCTCTACTACGTGCTTCATGGCGCAATCTCTCCGCTGCGGGGCATTGGACCGGAGCAGTTGAAGATAAAGGGTTTGCTTGAACGCATCGGGGACGGAGGCGTGCAGGAGCTGATTCTGGCCACCAATCCCACAGTCGAAGGAGAAGCGACAGCGGTTTACCTCTCGCGCCTCATGAAGCCGCTGGGAATGCGAGTCACGCGGATCGCGATGGGCCTTCCTGTCGGGAGCGATCTCGAGTTCGCCGACGAAGTCACGATGTCGAAGTCGCTCGAAAACCGCCGCGAGATGTAGTGATCGCTGCCCGTTCGCCGCTGTCAGGCAAGAACGCGCAAAGGCTGAGCTTCGACGAGGCCGCTGGTCGAAAGGCCTTCAATCCTTACCGAAACAATCTGGTTTGCCGGTCTTGGGGTAGCCAGCTCGACCTGAAGGTAATTCCCGCTGAGCGAGCGCCGATCACCGAGGGTCACCACAGAAAGCTCCCGCCCGACCATGGATTGCCGGAAGGCCAGATTCTTCTCCGCTGCCAGGGCACGCAGAACCTGTGTCCGGTGTTTACGCACCTTAGGGTCGACCTGATTCCCCAGCGCGGCGGCCTCCGTTCCAGGACGTTCGGAATAGGTGAACACGTGCAGGTAGGTGAAGGGCAGCGAGGCGATGAACGAGCGGCTCTCTTCGAACTCTTCATCGGTCTCGCCCGGAAACCCGGTCATTACGTCGGCGCCGATGGCCGCATCGGGCATCAGAGCTCGCGCCTTCCGAATCCGGTCTTCGTAATGCCGTGTCCGGTACTTTCTCCGCATTCGCTTGAGCACGCGATCACAGCCCGATTGAAGCGGAGCATGGACGTGCTTTGCGATTCGCGGACTGGACGCCATCAGTTCCAGCAGGTCGTCCGAAAAGTCCATCGGCTCAACCGAACTGAGGCGGATGCGTTCGATGCCGGTCTCTGCAAGCAGACGGCGGATCAGCCAGGCAAGCCTCAGATTCATCCCCTGCTCCCGCCCCCATCTGCCCAGGTTGATGCCGCTTAGAACCACCTCCCGGTAGCGGCTTGCCAGATTTCTGACCTGTTCGATCACCTGATCGGGCGGAAGGCTCCGGCTCTTCCCGCGTACGCTTGGGATGATGCAGAAGGAACACCGGTTACTGCAACCGTCCTGAATCTTCAGATTCGGACGTGTACGGTCGAGCATCGAGTCTTCGACCGCAGCCGTGAGAAACGAGTGGGACGCCGTGATGTCGCTCACGTAGATCTGGCCGTGGTACGAGGTGTCTTCCACAGCTTCCGTCCCATCCAGCAGCGCGGGAATCATGTGTTTGTGGGAGTTCCCGGCAACCCACGCCACTCCTGGAAGAACTGCCAGTTCCTCCGGAGCCCGCTGCGCATAGCATCCGGTGACCAGGATCTTCGCTTCTGGATTCTCGCGATGAGCTCGCCGTACAGCCTGCCGCACGTCCTCGTCGGCTGCGGCGGTGACGGTGCAGGAGTTGATAATGACGAACTGTGCGTCAGAGGAAGATTCCGCCGGCTGCATCCCGCGAGCCCGCAGCATGCCTTCAATGGCAACGCCATCCGCCTGTGTGGCTCTGCAGCCGAAGTTGTGGACGATGAATTTCCGCACCTGGCTCTTGAAATCAATTGTAACAACGGGCGGAGGGCCGGCTCCTGCCTTACGGCAGGCATCTCATGATGTGAATTCAGTATTTACGGAGATGGCGCTGCAAGTATGAATCTGCGAGAATGTTCGCAACACAAAAAATACGTTCAATTGCAGCTTGGTGGCGAGGTCGAGGCAGCATCGCTAAAGTCCGCTAGTGAACTTCGCTACGCCAAGAGACGGAAAGTCAAAGTATCATTTCGTGCAGATTGACAGACTATGCAGGAATCGCAAGCGAATCCTCAGTCTCGCGGCGCTGATCTGTTTGACTGATTCGCTGTACGCGCAAAGGTACACCTTCCAGCGCTATGCGCATCAGGAAGGACTGGGGAACGCCTCCATCCGTGCGCTGGCCCAGGATCACACCGGCTTTCTCTGGGTTGGAACCGCCAACGGCCTGTATCGCTTTGACGGCTCCCGCTTTCTGGCTTATGGTGTCGCACGCGGACTTCCGGGAGCCCGGATTTGGGGCCTTCACATTACTCCTGACGGGACACTTTGGGTAAACACCAACGCCGGTCTGGCCTATCGGCAGGGCGAACGTTTCATACCTGTTAACTTCCATCCCGGCTCTGTAGACCACAAAGGCACATCCATAGCGTCGGACCGTTCCGGCAAACTCTACATCGCCTGCAACCGCGGACTTTTTGTCGGTTCCGCCAGCGCTTCATCGCAGCCTTCTGAATTCCGGCGCGTCCCGCTACCGGCTGCGCTCAACGGCGTGCCAGCTTTCTCCGTCACAGTTGATCGGAAAGGAGCGGTCTGGTTCGGATGCGGGACGGAGATTTGCAAACTGGATGGCGGCGCAGTTCAGGTCTTTGGGAAGCAGAATGGCGTACCCCAAGAGAACTGGACTGCGCTGATCCAGGACGGAGAAGGCGCCATTTGGGCGCGAAGCCAGCAACGACTCATTCGCCGCAAGCTACATGCCTCATCATTTGAAAGCATTGCAGTTAGCGTGCCTCCGGCTGGCAGCACTACGGCATTATCCCTTGACTCCAACGGAAGACTTATTGTCCCAACCCAGCTCGGAGTGCTCTGGCAAAAGGACAATTCCTGGGAACGGTTAGGGGAGAGACACGGCCTTCCGGCCGATGCTACCAGCTGCGTACTGATCGACCGGGAGGGGACTCCGTGGCTCGGGTTCGATAACCACGGTCTGGCACGCTGGATGGGTTACGGCGAGTGGGAGAGCTGGACATCCCATGAAGGGCTGACTACCAACACGGTCAGCGCGATCACGCGGGACGCCCGTGGACAGCTCTGGATTGGAACGAAATACGGGCTCAACCGGATGAACCCCGATGGGACCTGGACCTCCTTCACTACCCGGGACGGGCTTCAACATGACGTAGTACGGAGTGTTGTAGCCGACCCGGTGTCAGGGATCTGGATCGGAACCGACGGATTTGGCCTTAGCTACTTTGACGATCGGACCAGGAAATTTCACCACTTCGGACCGCAGTCCGGCCTCACCTCGAAGAAGATTGTGTCTCTCACGATCGATGCCAGGAACCGACTATGGGTTCCGACGCGGGAGGGACTCTTTGTGGCGAAACCGAACGGGGCGGCCACCCGCTTCGAGCCCGTTTCCCTACCCCCTACCGACCAGCCTGAGACGATCTACCGCGTCGTTCTATCAAAAAGCGGACGGTTGTGGATGGCTAGTACAGAGGGGCTGCTTCAGCAGGACGGCAATGGATGGAAGCGGTACAAGCAGGCGGACGGCCTGAACGAGACCAGTCTCGCGTTCGCCACCGAAGGCCCGGATGGCTCCATCTGGGTCGCATACGGCGGTGTCGCTGGCGTTTCAAGGCTCGCGATAGAAAACGGTAAACCCGTCTTCGCACATTACCGGCAAGGAAAAGAGCTGCGGTCTGACGACATCAGCTTTCTGGAGACCGACCGCCGGGGACGGATCTGGGTGGGAACGGATGATGGCATCGACGTTTTCGAAGCAGGTTCGTGGCGCCACATCGGACCTTCGAACGGCCTGATCTGGCAGGACTGCATGTTCAACGCGTTCTACGAGGACGCGGACGGCAGCGTTTGGATTGGCACAACCAGCGGGGTTTCGCACTATCGCGAGCTGAAGAAGCACGAGGCCAACCCGCCTCCAGTTGTGATCACTGGTCTCACGGTAGCCCGTGACGGGGACCTCACCGCCCCGGAATATCGCCAGACTGTTGATTACAACGAACGGCCATTTGAGATTCAGTTCGCCGCCCTGAGCTTTCGCAATCCGGCCGATATTCGATACCGCTATCGAATTCCCGAGCTTTCACGCGACTGGATCGAAACTGATCGCAACCGGGTGGACCTCCACGATCTTCAGCCGGGGCAATATCAGTTCGAAGTGACAGCGAGATCGGGCGAGGGAACCTGGAACCCCGAGCCGGCTGTCTACACTTTCTCCATCCTGCCGCCCTGGTGGATGACCTGGTGGTTCCGCCTTGCGATGATCGTCCTGCTTCTCTCGCTGGCGGGCCTGATTTGGAAGCTGCGAGTCCGGAGGCTGCTGGCGTACCAGCGCAAGCTGGAGGCGGCCGTCAAGGAGAGAACTCTTCAGCTCGAAGTGGAAAAACGCCGGACTGAGCAGGAGAAGGCTCTCGTGGAAGAGCAGAAGCGCGAAATCGAAAGGCTGCTGCGCGAAGCAAGAGAGGCCAACCGCCTGAAGGGCGAGTTTCTGGCAAATGTGAGCCATGAGATTCGTACACCAATGAACGGCGTTCTCGGCATGACGGCGCTGGCGCTGAGTACCGACTTAACTCCCGAACAGCGCGAGTACCTCGAAACGGTAGAAGCCTCCGGACGGTCGCTGCTCCACCTGCTCAACGATCTCTTGGACTTCTCAAAGATCGACGCGGGACGGATGGAACTGGAACGGGTCAGTTTTTCGCTGCCCGACTGTGTCGATGAGTGCGTGAAGACGCTGTACTATTCAGCGAAGGAAAAAGGGCTGGATCTCGAAGTGCAAATTGCGCCCGACACTCCACAGCGGTGTCTTGGCGATCCAGTCCGCGTCCGCCAGATCCTGCTGAACCTGCTGAGCAACGCCATCAAATTTACGGAGAGGGGCCGAATCGAAGTCAGCACAAGGCTGGAGTCTCAGAACGAGAATCTGGCGGCGGTTCATTTCACCGTCAGTGATACCGGCATCGGCATTCCGGAGGACAAGCGGGCCCTGATCTTCGATCCGTTCCGGCAGGCTGACGGGTCAACGACTAGGAGGTACGGAGGAACAGGGCTTGGCCTGGCGATCTGCGCCCGCCTTGTGGAAATGATGAACGGCCGCATCTGGGTAGACAGCCAGGAAGGGCAAGGCAGCCAGTTCCACTTCATCGTGACGCTGGAGCTGGATACCCAGCCTGCTCCGGCTCTGGAAGATGCGGGCCTGGAATGCCTTCGCATCCTGCTGGTCGACGACGACTCCACATGCCGCCATGCCGCGGCCGCGCTGCTGCACAAGCACGGGTGCAATGTCGCCCTTGCCCGGAGCGGCAGAGAGGCGCTCGACCTCCTGGAAGACTCATCGTTCGAACTCGTGCTGATGGATGTGCAGATGCCCGAACTCGACGGCGTCACGACAACCCGGATGATCCGTGCCCGCGAACGCAAGACTGGCAGACGCATCCCCATTTACATGCTTACGTCGAACGGTGCGCGGGAGGAGCACGAGCGCTTTGTCGCGGCGGGTGCAAACGGCTGTTTCACGAAGCCGATTGAGCCGGCGGAGCTGGTGAAGGTTCTGACGACAGTCAGGAGCCGTCGGTAGTACCCCTGATCTCCGGCCTGCCCCAACCGCCTCCTCCCGGCGTTTCGATTCGGAGCAGGTCGCCCGCCTCCGCCCGGAACGTGGTCTTTGCAGGCACTGGAATTCGCTTACCGGCACGGAAAAGACTATTCTTCCCCGGCGCCCCGCAATTGCCCCCGTTCAACCCGTAAGGACCGCGGCCGCGGCGATCACTGAGCAGCGTCACCTCCGTGGGAGCGAGGAACTCGAATTCCCGCACGATGCCGTCGCCGCCGCGGTAGATGCCGTCACCGCCTGACCCATCGCGGATTGCGTACTGCCGGATGCGGACAGGGTACTGATGTTCGAACGCCTCCACTGGAGTGTTCCAGCTGTTCGTCATGTGAGTGTGGACCGCCGACAGGCCTGCAGCCCGGGACGAAGCCCCCATTCCGCCCGCGATGGTCTCATAATAGGCAAACATTCTGCCCCGAACCGGATCGAAGCCTCCGAAGCTGAGGTTATTCATCGTGCCTGAGCTGGCAGCAGGGATGCGATCCGGCGCGGCCGAGGCAAGCGCCCCGAGCAGGACATCTGTGATCCGCTGAGAGGTTTCGACATTGCCGGCGGCCATTGCCGCAGGAGGACGCGCATTGACAACAGTGCCCTCGGGCGCGATCACTTCTACCGGTCGAAGGAGGCCGGCTGTACAGGGAATGTCCTCCTCCACCAGACATCGAAGCACGTACAGCACGGCGGACATAGCGATGGCAAGGTTCGCATTGACGGGACCCTCGCGCTGGCGGTCTGTTCCCGTAAAATCCACCACCATCCGATCGCCGCTGATTGTGATGGCAACGGCGATGCGGACAGGCGGCCCTCCCAAACCGTCGTCGTCCAGAAAGTCCTCGAATTCGTAGCGGCCGTCGGGGAGGTTCCTGATCGCCTCGCGCAGCATGCGCTCGCTGTAGTCCTGCAGCTCGGCCATGTTGCGGCGGACCCTCGGAACCCCATAACGCGCGGCCACCTCCAGCAGGCGCTCTTCCCCGCGGCGGATCGACATGCATTGAGCCAGCAGGTCGCCCTCGCGCTCTTCCGGCGTGCGCACGTTCGCGAGAATCAGCGTCATGATCTCATGACTGATCTCTCCCCCACGAACCAGCAAGAGGGGCGGAATTCGCAAGCCCTCCTGATAGATCTCGCGGGCAAGGGGCATCGACCCGGGACTCATTCCTCCGACGTCCGCGTGGTGCGCCCGATTTGCCACGTAGAAGGCGGGGCGGCGGGACGAGGGATCCGGAAAGACTCCGGCAACAGCGGTGATATCGGGCAGGTGCGTGCCGCCGCAGAACGGATCGTTAACGATGGCGACGTCACCGGGGCCGAGATCGATCCTTTCAATGACGCTACGCACGGAGAGAGGCATCGCGCCGAGGTGCACAGGCATGTGGTCTCCCATGGCGACCGTGTCTCCGTTTGCGTCGTAAACGGCACACGAGTAATCCCGGCGTTCCTTGATGTTGGCGGAGAAGGCGACTTTGCGCAGCACACCGCCCATCTCCTCCGGAACGGAAACGAGAATGTGCCGGAATAGCTCCAGCTCGATGGGATCGTGTCTCACGGTTTCTTCAACGTAGGCGGCCGCTTCAGCCCGGCTGGCTTCGGCGCGGAAGGCGCCGTCTGCGGAGCCTCCGATTCTGCCGGCTCCAGCTCGGGTGGGGGAGGCAGTGCGGACTCCGCCTCTTCGGGACGGCATTCGCCGACATCCACCAGAAAGCGAGCCAGAATCTGCCATCGTCCACCCTGCAGCTTCTCAATGACGTAGGATTTCGACGGACCATCCGCTCGCGTGCGAAGGGCAGCTGCCGGCTTTTCCTGCTTGAAGGGGATTGGCTTCGAGCTGCTTTCCCGGAGCGTCCAGCTTTCCCCTCCGGTCATCGATTCGTACAGTTCATGGCGGCCTTCCTCCGCCCTGGTTCTGTCCAGGATCAGAGTTCCCGAGTTCCGTGAATCGAACCAGAAATGCTCTATCGTTCCGAAGCCTCCCTCGCTCAGAATGTCTTTCTGCGACCACGTCTTACCGCCGTCGGTCGTCAGGAGGAGGAACGGGTTTTTGGGGAACGCGCCCAGAACGTGTCCGGAGATCCAGCCAACTTCGAGGTCCAGAAACTGCATCTGATCGAGACCCGCCGAAGGGATGCGTTTATGGGGCTCCACCCAGCTTCGGCCGCCATCGTCGCTCCGAAGCAGAACGGAGGAGATCGTCACCGAGGTCGTGTGAAGATTTCCGGCCGCGAAGATTCGGTCGCCTTGCGCTGCGACCGATGCCAGCTCGAGATAGACAGGGCACGGCTCGTCCGATGTGCAGGATAGGGCGAACTGCTCGATTTCCGCGGACTTGCAGGCGAAAGGCAAGCGCAGCGGCTTCCCGGTATAGGTCAGGACTTTCTGTGGCTCCTCTGCTTGCGCGGGCTTGGGCTCCGGCAGTTGTGCGTATGCAACGGGCAAGCAGAGAGCAATCGCCAGTGAGAGTCTCATGCCGTATCAGCGATTGTAGCTCGAACGGGCGGAATAAGCCGTATACCTGGCGAGCCGAAGCAGAAGGCCCCGTCGTGCTAGCCTTGGGTAGGATCGGCCCTTGCTGAACTGGCTCAGAAAGTTTGCCACGAGACCCACACCCGCGCTCACCGGCGCCCCTGCCGTCCGCCGCCAGAAGACCTACTCCGCGATGAGCGGCTACGTGTATCAGTACCACTACGAGGGCATGCGGCAGGTCAAACAGAATGGGCGAGCCTCGCGAGAATATGTCTTCAACGTCTCCGCCGATCGAAAGTCCTCATTCAATGTTTCGGTGTTCCTTTTCGACGAGCTGCTGGTGGAATTGGCAGCGGCGAACGGGCGGGAATTAGACAGCACCGAGCGATACGCTCTGGCGAAGATGTCGCTGTTCCGCGCGTTCGATGAGAGGGATACACCGGAGCAAAT
Organism: uncultured Bryobacterales bacterium; assembly: GCA_937959285.1. Classification (GTDB taxonomy): domain Bacteria; phylum Acidobacteriota; class Terriglobia; order Bryobacterales; family Bryobacteraceae; genus JADGHK01. Next base: position 67,898 of record CALGAR010000018.1, on the reverse strand, counting down.
GCTCAAGCCAGTCGAACCCGCGCAATCCGACTTGGATGAAATCTGGCAAACCCTCGGGCTGTAGCCCAACGAGCCGGATCGCGTACCATAAAGTTTTGATTGGGGTTGAGCGGCGCAAGCCGCCGAGAGGGTAGTTGAGCGACGTATGGATCTTCCGCCACGGGCAGGCGGGCACTCGAGACAATTACGACACTCTGTCTGAGCTCGGTCTAAGACAGGCTCGCTTGCTGGGCGAGTATCTTGCGACTGAGGGATTGCGCTTCAAGGCGATCTACGCCGGAGAACTGCATCGCCAGCGTGAGACTGCGGCCACAGTATGCCGCGTGTTCGATGAGGCCGGAATTCCGTTCCCTGAAGTGCAAACCGACCGCGCGTGGACCGAGTTTGATCTGGACGCGACGTTCCGGGAAATCGCTCCGAGGCTTTGCCAGGACGACGAGGTCTTCCGCCGGGAGTACGCGGAATTGCAGAAGGCCATCCAGGCCAGTAAGGGCGACTCTGCTGCACCAATCCATCGCAAATGGACACGCTGCGATGTTGCGATGATGCGTGCCTGGGTGGAGGGGCGCTACGAGGTCAACTGTGAATCCTGGAACAGCTTCCGCGAACGCGTGCAAAGCTGCGAAGAGAGACTCTGCGGGCCCGACGACGGCGCACCGATCGCCATCTTCACATCAGCGACGCCGACGGCGATCTGGTTGAGCCGCATTCTTAACCTGGATACTGCTCGCACGCTGCAGCTCGCCGGGGCCTTATACAATACTGCGATCACTGTACTGACGAGGAAGAATGGCTCGCTCTCCCTGCTCAGCTTCAACGCCATACCGCACTTGCGCGACCCTGAACTTCGCACGTTCCGGTAAGTGCATTGAGAAGAGAGGCAACGCTAGTCTTCGCCAGGAATCAACCGCAGGAGGGAAAGGTTTACGGACAGCTCGCGGCCATCTCCCGGCGCATACCAGGTTGGCGACGCCAGTACGTCGATCCGATACTGATCCGCGAACGGCAAATTCGCCTCGAGCACGAAAAGACCCGTGCGGTCGAGCGTCCACTCTCCTACCTTTTCGTTGTTCGCCAGCACCGTGATCCGCACGGGTTTGCCCTGCTCGAAGAGACGCTCGTGAGCATGCCCACGAACGCGGATGCGTTGCGGACCTGAGTTCACCCGCTTGAGAACCGCAGCAGCACGTGCGCCGATCCAGCGGTACTTGTTGCCAAAAATGCCTTCCAGTCCGTGCCATCCTTCAAGAAGCCGTGACTCGTGGTTCGGCAGGCAAAAGTCGATTAAGTCCTCGCGGTCGCCAGGGTAAAGCTCAGCACGTTCGCGCGACGGGAGGAGGTTGAAGACGCCGTCCTCGTTCGGGGCGCTATAGCCGCATGAGACACACCGAAGAACGTCCTCGATATCCCGTTTGAGCGATGCGTGGCAGTCCGGGCAGCGCAAGTAGGACTCGAAGCGTTCCATTGAGCCGCTAACCTCGCTTGTTCCCTCCTTGCGGCAAACGGCCGCCAAGGTTCCACCCAGCAGGCGGGCGGGAACCCAGTCCGAGCCGTGGCGGTCAAGGCGGCGGGCAATGCGCTTCATCACACGCTCTCCCCATCCGCGCTGGGGGACGAAAACCTCGTATTCATGCGCGACGAAATGCTTCCGGATCAGCGCGTCCCAATCGGTCAGTCCCATGGTGTGGTTCTGCCGGATGCCGAAGCTCTCTTCCTGGTGCGCACCGATTACGTCCTGCACCAGGTAACCGAGCAGGCCCCAATCGTAGAGCTTCCGCTCCCAGGGCTTCATCGCGTTGTAGTACGGGCATCGATAGAGCCGGAGCGACAGGGCCCGCCGCAGAGGCTCCTCCGCAAACAGGAAAACGCCGCCGGGAGCCAGCACGCGCTTCACTTCCAGAAAGACGCTCTCAATATCCATGAACTGGCTGAGCATCTGGAAAGCCAGGACACAGCGGAGCGAGCCATCGGCAAAGGGCAGGTTCACCGCGTCGCCCGCAATACGGATTGGCGCACGCTGGAGCCGCCACTTGTCCATCAGCGCAATGCCATGGCGAAGAGCATCGGCCGAAAGATCGAGCGCAAAGCCATCGGCTCCGAACTCATTGACCAGCATGTAGCTGGTGTGGCCGGCATTCGCGCCAATCTCGAGAAAGGGCGTCATCGGGCCGATGAACGAAAGATGGTTCCGGATGAACCCGCTGCGCCGGAGATTCTCCTCAAGGTAGGCCGCCATCGCCCGCTCGGGCTCTCCGAGCGAGGCAAAGTTATGGAATTCGACCTGAGCACGCTTTACCGAAAGCGATTGAGGCTGCATTACGTTTACTCAAGGAGCATTTCGAGTTTGAGAGATCGAAGATCGGGCAGCACGAGATCGGGCGCGTGCGCTGCGAGCTCCGGCTCGCTCGACAAGCCTGTGGCGACGGCGACAGCGCAGATTCCGTTCCGCCGGGCCGCGTGGATGTCGTTCGGGTGATCTCCGATCAGGGTGATCCGGCTTTTCGCATGAATCCATCCCTGGCGCCGTGCTTCTCCAATGGCGATGCGGACTAAGCCTGCGCGGTCTCGCGCCAGTTCCGCGAAAGCACCGAAGCGGAAGTAAGAGCGAAGCCCCGCATGCTCCATCTTCTTCCAGCCGATCCGCGTGAGATTGCCGGTAACGAGCCCGAGCGGCACTGCCCTCCTCGTGAGCCGGGCCAGGACGGTGCGTACTCCAGGACAAACCTTGCGCCGGAGATCAGGGCAGCGGCGTACATACATCGACTGCGCACGCCGGACGATTTCCGGCATTGCGGCACGAATGGTTCGAGTCGACGCACCGGCATTCCTCATCATCTGAGCGATGATATCCCGGTCCAGCATGCCCTGCACCGGAATGCCATCGATGCTCGCCTGGATGCCAGTGACACGCCGGACAGCCTCCACCAGAACCTCGCGATGATGCGGTCCCGAGCGGCGGATTAATGTGCCGTCAATGTCGAACAGAACCAGCGCCTGCGCCGGATTGCGTGAGGGAGACATCCTTCACCACCACTATAACCGAGGAGGTCACAGATACCGGGATGCTATCCTGCTCAAGGAGCATAATCCATGGCACCAGAACAAGCCTCTACCATTGCCCAGTTCCTGATCAGCACCGCAGAACGCGAAGCCGAGACGACCCGACGTGTTCTGGCAGCAGTCCCCGCGGATAAGATGGATTTTACTCCGCATCCCAAAAACATGCCGGCTGCTCAGCTTGCCTGGCACGTCGCTAGCGCCGAGGTTTTCTTCTTGAATGGAATCGCCGACGGGCAGTTTAAGGTCAAGCTGATGGAACAGCCCGAATCGGTCAAGACGCCTGCAGACATCGTTGCCTGGCATGCCGCAGAAGTAAGGAAAGTAATTGATCGCTTAAAGAATCTGCCAGCCGAGACCTGGAGCAAAGTGATTCCCACCGCTATCTTTGAGCGTCCCGCAATTGACTATCTCCTCACGAGCATGACACACATGATTCATCACCGTGGCCAGCTCACGGTTTACCTGCGTTTGATGGGCGCTTCCGTTCCGTCCATTTACGGACCAAGCGCGGATGAGTCCCACGAGGCTGAAGAGAAAGCAGCCAGCGCCTGAGACTTGGTCAGCGAGCCGTGCGGATGCGGTAATCCTGAACTTGCGGCATCCGCACAACGCGGCACATCTCGAAGAGCCTCGATCGAGCTCGCGCGCCGATGCGCTCCGCCAGCGTCGTCCTGTACTCCACCTTGCCAGGTAGACTCGGAGATCGCTCCATAAGCACCCCGCCTGCGTCCGGATCTGGCAAGTTCGTCGTGGCGATCAGAGGCTTCCGGTGATTGCAGCGGTAGGTGATGATGGAGTTGATTGTGTCCTCCGTCCAGTCCGTGATCCTCTGCGATCCGAGGTCGTCGAGCAGCAGGACTTCCGCTTCCAGAGCCGAGCGGTAGGCTTCCTTGTCGCAGTACTGGCCAGACTCGTTATAGCTGGACCGGATGCGATCCAGAAGATTGAGGTAGTCGAAGAAGAGGCCTTCAAAGCCTCGCGAGATCAGAATGCGCAGGGCGGCAACAGCCAGATGCGTCTTGCCGGTGCCGGGATCCCCGATCAGCAGGAGGCCGGGTTTATCCCCGTTTGGGAATTCGCGCGTGTACCCCTTTACGAGCAGCAGCACGTCGGCAAGACCGCGCCGTGCAATCTGGTTGTCCTGTGGCAGCGAGAAGTTGTCAAAGGACGCCTTCGCGTAGTTGATCGGGATGTTGGCGCGCTCCTCCAGATACCGTGTTCTTTCCTCGAAAGCGCAGTCGCACCGCTCCGCTCCGGATAGCCCATGGCGCTCGATGATCTTCCAGCCGGTACCTCCGCACTTCGGACAGACATTACTTCCCATCGTAAGTTCCTATTATCGCGCGCTCGTCGTTATTCGATCGCGACGAGGACTTCCCCGGCGGAAACGGCTGCTCCCTCGCGCACAGATAACTGCACAACAACGCCGTCACGCGGCGCCCGCAGTTCGTTCTGCATCTTCATCGCCTCGACGACGACGAGGCCCTGCCCTGCCTTCACCGAATCTCCCTGCGCCACGAGCACCCTGATGACCTTGCCCGGCATGGGCGCAGTCACATTCTGCCGGCCGTCGAGGATCGCAGCGGCTTTCCGGCCGCGCCTCGATCTCGGATCAAGGACTTCGATTGGATACTCACGCCCGTCGACGTCGACGAGCCAGTGGTGGTCTCGCTGGATGATCCTCACCTCGAAACTGCGGCCATTTGCGAGGACGGAGTAGACTCCCGGCTCTACCTCGAGAACAGAAGCGGTTCCCTCCCGGCTCTCCTCGCCTGCCCAGTCAGCCCGAAACGTCCAATCGCCGCCCTTCCGCTGAAGCTCCAGGTGACCATCCTTGTCACCAAGGCGAATGTCGAACTTCATCGAAACATCTCCTGACGGCCAGCGATCCGCCAATTACTTTGCACGGGCGGCGAGGCAGGCGCCGGAGGACGTGTCTCCATTGATCGGATGGCGGCAACTAAGGCCGCAATCGCTTCCCGGTCGGCATCAGCCCTGCTTCCCGTCGCGCCGTGCCGCCGCTTAAAGAAGCCCTCAATGAAGTCTGTGTGAAGCGCACCCTGCCGGAAGCAGACGTCCGCTAGAATTTCCCGGAAGAAGGAGATGTTGGTCTTGACACCCGCGATGTAGCATTCGTCGAGCGCCCGGAGCATTCGATCAATGGCTGCCTGGCGATCGGGCGCCCAGACAGCGAGCTTGGCCAGCAAGGGGTCATACTCCAGGGGCACCGTCCAGCCCTCGAAGATGCCGGAGTCGAGCCGGACTCCCGGTCCATGCGGCATGGAGAGCCGCGCGATGCGCCCCGGTGAGGGAAGGAATCCGTTATCGGGGTCTTCCGCATAGATGCGGCATTCAATGGCAGAGCCTCGCCACGTAATGTCCTCCTGACGGATCGGGAGCCGCTCGCCTGCCGCAATTCGAATCTGCCACTGCACCAGATCCAGCCCGGTAACAAGTTCCGTGACCGGATGCTCCACCTGAAGGCGAGTGTTCATCTCCAGGAAGTAAAAGTTGTCGTTCTCATCAACCAAGAACTCGACCGTCCCTGCGTTGTAGTAACCAACGGCGCGGGCGGCGAATAGCGCGGCTTCTCCCATCTTCTGGCGCAGTTCCGGATGCTTGATCATAAGCGGCGAGGGACATTCTTCAATGACCTTCTGATGCCGCCGCTGCACAGAGCATTCCCGTTCGCCAAGATGGATCAGGTTGCCGAAGCGGTCTCCGAGAACCTGGATCTCGATGTGACGGGGCCTCTCGATCAGCTTCTCGATATAGACGGAAGCATCGTGAAAGGCTCGCTCTGCTTCACTGGCAGCGTCACGCAGGGCGGAGGCAAGTTGCTCTTCCCGGTCAACCCGGCGCATTCCCTTGCCCCCGCCGCCGGCTGCGGCCTTCAGGAGCACCGGATATCCGAGCATGGCGGCGATTCGGCGTGCTTCCGCCGGATCGCGCACCGGCTCCTCCGTCCCGGGGATGACCGGCGTCCCGGCTGCCTTTGCCTTCCGGCGGGCAGCCGTCTTCGATCCCATCTGCCGGATGGATTCAGCCGAAGGGCCGATGAAGGTAACGCCAGCTGTCTCGCAGGCAGCAGCGAAATCGGCGCTCTCGCTTAGAAAGCCGTATCCGGGATGGATGGCATCGGCGCCGCAAGCACGCGCTGCTTCCAGGATCCGGGGAATGTTCAAATAGCTCTCGCTCGAAGACGCGGGGCCGATATGGATTGCTTCATCCGCCATTCGCACTGCAAGCGACGCCCGGTCTGCATCAGAGTATGCGGTCACGCTCGTGATGCCCATTTCGCGCAGCGCACGAATGATCCGCACCGCAATCTCACCGCGATTCGCTACCAGTACCTTCCGGAACATGCACGAAAATTGTAGCGCATGGCGGAAATTGGGCGGCTTCGTGAGCCGCCAGAAGTGTGTTATGGCTGATGCACTGCTACGTGCTGAACGGCGTCGAGAGCAGCAAGCTCCTCCAGTTTGTCCCACGCCAACCGCCCAATCCGCACTTTGGCAACTTTCGGTGGGACTGTCGATTCGAATCCGAGCCGCTCCAGCGCATCGAGCACATCCGAAGTAGCCTCGACGAGCCAGACCTCGATCGTCACTTTTCCCTCGATAACCAGCTTCCTGTCGGCCTCGCTGAGGCTTCCGTTGCGGAGCCGATCGAGGAGGGCAGCCAGCTTTGGATGCAGCTTGCCGGACGCACTGGCTTCGACTACGGAAACATACCCCGAAGCCCGCTTCGTCACGTACGCAGGTTGATGTCCTGCGGGAGGTCCAAAAACGATTGGTGGCCCAGACATTGGCGCAGCCATTGCCACCCAATCGGGTTCGCCGAAAATACTGTGGTGGTTCACCCCATCCGGCATCTCGACCGGAACTTCGATACGCCTTGGAGCGCCACCCTCGTTGACGATTTTCTCTTCGACGGCGACAAAGGAAGTAAACTGCGTCATCAACCCGTACTTGAGTCCGAGCTCCGTGATTGCCTCCTTCAAGTCCCGCCTCGTGGTTCCCATCTGCAAGCCGTTCCAATCCTGCGACATGAGGTCATCGACCCGGGCACGGGCCCAAACGCTTGCGAGCGCGCGATTCTCCGACTGATGCTTTGGCAGCGAAACGGGAATCTCCCGAACGACTTCCCTGCCCGACATCCACCCTTTCATCCGGATGACACCACTCGCCGGCGCGCGGTAGCGGCCATGCAGCACAACCGGGCTGGCGCTGAAAAGGTCGGGGATCCGCTTCGGATAAACGTCCTCCACGGGGAGTCCGTTGAAGTCGACCGAGATATCAGTCAGCAAAGGATTGCGGATACGCTCGTGAAAGCACCGGGCGGCAGCCGTTCCGTCGTCGTTCAGACCCACGTATTCGACGGCACCCCTTCCTTCGTCAGCCATCTTGTCAAGCAGAAACCGGTTGACCGAAGATCCGATGCCGAACAAAAAGACCCGCGCGTTCCTGTGCTTTCGTATTTCCCCAAGAATCTCCATGTCATTGCCAACATAGCCGTCAGTCATGAAGCAGACGATCCGAATCTTGCCGGTATCCCCGGTCGTCCGAAGGGCCGCTCGTACCGCCTTCATCATCTCAGTGCCGCCTCCCGCCCAGCGGTCTGCCAGAAACTTCCGGGCGCGCGCCAGGTTTGCTTTGGTAGCGGGCACCGGCTCCGGAAAGAGGATCTTGCTATCGCCGGCGAACGTGATGATGTTGAACGTATCGCGAGGATAAAGTCCGTTCAAAGCAAGCATCATCGTCTCGCGGGCCTTCTCCATTGGAAAGCCATACATCGAACCCGAGGTGTCGAGGACGAAGACCAGCTCTTTCGGCGTCACATCTTCCTCGGTGACTCGCTCGGGAGGCTGAAGCACGAGGGTGAAAAATCCATCGTTCCCACTGCGGTGCGTAAGGATCGCCTCCTGCATCTCCTTGTAGGCGACGCGATACCTCAGCAGGAAGTCCTTGTTTGGGATTTCCGCTTTCCTGCTCAAGCGAACCAATGCCCGGCTCGGGCCCGAATATTCTGTCGCAATCTCATGAGTCGGCGACTCGACATCGCGGATCGGGACGCCTGCATCCAGCCGCACTGCAATGGAAATGTCGTGGCCGGCCCGTGTACCGGGCGGTGTCACAGGCGGTGTGATACGCGAACCATCACGTACCCGGTCGGTATCCGGTCCCCAGCCTCCGCCGGACCTTCCGGTCTCGAAATGCCCCGGGATGTACCGCGGGCCAACCACCATCGGAAAGCTGAATTGATACACACCATCGTCGTACCTCAGAGTCTCCACATAGCGGATGACAATCTTGACCTTCTCGCCGGGCGGGATGTTTGCAACAGATTCGGTAAAAATGTTTGGCCGCTCCTGATCGAGCAGAGCGGAAGTTTGGCCGCGGTTCCGGGCAGCCTCGTAAATGGCTCGAGCCTCTTCCCGCCGCTTGATGACGCCCTTTACAGTCCGCTCGCCGATGCGGATCACCATCTCGTCAACGGCGCTGCCCGGTGGCAGTGGAAATGTGTAGACCGCTTCAATCTTTTCCTGGAAGGGATTTTCGAACTCCTGGGTGACAGTGACGCGCGCGAGAAATCCGCTAATCTTGGCTTCGACGTCAGTATGGCGGAGCGGGCAGAGCGCCGGCATCGCACCTTCCGTGTCAGTGCGAGCAAGCACACCCGCAGCGGATGAGAGATCCGGACTACTAGCGGCAATTAACATGCCTGAACTTAACACGGCCAGAAGCAGGGCGGCAGGCGCGCTGGTACTAAAACGTACGGAAGGTCGAGGGAAACTGGAAAGCCTCAGCGGCATTGTTCTTCCTCCCAGCCGGGGAAACATAACCCGGCTCTTCGTAAGAGGAATGTCTCGTTTGGAACTTTCCTTTCAGCGGAGATTCAACGATCAGCGAACGGGAATGGCGACGTGCAGCAATTGCGTGTCAGCCGGAGCGGTAAGCCGCCACGCCTGGCCCATGGCGGTCGGAGCGCCCGAGGGTTCCGGGTGACGGGACAGCAGGGTTTGAGGGTCCGATTCGGCCGTGCGCGTGACGTACACGTGGATCGATCCTGCAGAGCCTTCCCGCAGCGAGTAGGACGCCTGCCGCGTGCCTCCTGGCCCGGCGAGGCTGGACACCGGCGTTACCAGGACTGTCCCGTTCGAGCCTGTGCGCAGGACGTAAATGTAGCCCGGAGGACTTGCCTCCACGGTGAGATGCAACGCGTCGATCGACTTCGGCTGATCGTTGAGAGGCTCCAGACTGCCGTCCGAGCGCAGCGCAGCGAGCGTGTACCGGACTGTCATCTGTTGAGGCTGTACCGGTCGAGCCGGTGCCCGTAAGGCCTCGGCCGGCGCCGACAAGGCTACCGCGTCCGGCGCAGCCGCGGTGTCCACGGACTGTCTTGCCGCTTCCGGCCGCCGGGCTGCGCGGAGCGGAGCCGCTTCGGGAGGCTCTGGAGCAGCAGTTGTTTTCTGCTGGCGTTCGCTTCGACCGTCAGCCGATTCAATTGGCGCCGCGGTTTTCGATGCAGCGGTCCGGGCATCCACGATTTGGGTTTGCTCCGGAGATTGCCGGGCGCGGTCGAGAACAATGAAGGTTGTAAGACCCACGACGATCAGGCTTGCGGCGAGTACGAACCGCGGCCGCAGCCACGGGATCAAGGATGGCTTCCGGTTAGCTTCCGGTAGCGCATTCAATAACTGGCGGCGGACGGCGGGATCCGCAAGCACTTCACGAAGAGCTTCCTCCTCGGCGAGAGCGTCGAAAAGCCGCTGGTCTTCGAGTGCCGCAGCGAACAGAAGCGCGCGTTCTTCCTCCGTCAGATTGCCCGCGGCGTATCCGCCCAGAAGCTTTTCTGCCTGCTCGCGCTTCATTTCTCCCATCGGCCTCCCATCCGGTCGAGCAATTCTTTGCGGCAGCGGAAATCCCACGTGTAGATAGTATTGATGGCCTTCACACCCATGCTCACCCGAATCTCCTCAAAGGTTCGCCCTTCGAGCTTCATTCGGAAGATCTGCCGGCAGCGAGTCCCCATCTTGGAGACCGCGTCCTGCAAACGCTTGAGCATCTCTTTGCGTGCAAAGAGCCGTTCCGGATCCAGATCTCCACTTGACAACGGGAGGTCGTCCACCGGGACGTCCGCTGCTTCGCGGCGTACCGCGGCCTTTCGTTGGAGAGTAATGATTTTGAAGCGCAGGATCTGGAGGGAGAGCGGAAGAAGCTCTTCGATCTTCGTTACGTGGCTGTACCTATCGTGAAGGACCATCAGAACTTCCTGCGCCAGATCCTCTGCGGCTTCCCTGGAATAGCGGGATGCCGCAAATCCCACGATCCTTTCACGCAGGCGGCAGAGCAGTTCCTCAGATGCGGCCAAGGAACCGGAAATCTGCTCGCCTGTTGTACCTTTCTCGCTCACAAAATCCTGCTATAAATACTCAGAATACGCACTGCAGGCCATCCGGTTCGACTCAGCCAAGGCGGCCGGCCATGGTACAGTCATAGATTATCGGAACACTACGCAGGGCGTGAGCCAACACGCTTTTTTCTTGAGATGCAACAAATGTATATAGCCCGGGGTTGGAGGCGATCGGGACGATGGTAAAGCACAGCGACGACATCAAGAGTTCGCTGAAGCGGCGGGGTATTCGCCTCACACGGCAGCGCCAGATCCTGCTTGATCTCATTGATAAGTCGGGCGAGCACCTGGACGCCGAGCACCTTTACCAGATGGCGAAGGAGATTGACCCGAAGCTCAACCGCGTCACTGTCTACCGGACACTCAAGCTGTTAAAAGTAGGAGGGCTGATCGACGAACTCGATCTCATGCACTACGAGGGTGATCAGCACTACTACGAAACCCGGATGAAGCAGGAGCACGCTCACGTCATCTGCCTACGGTGCGGCCGCGTGGAGGAATTTTTCGGCGAGCCGTTGCAGAAGCTCCGCCGGCAGGTCGAAGCGCACTTCGGATTTGAGATTCTGACCGCCCGAACCGAGATCGGAGGATACTGCGCGCATTGCCAGGTCCTGCGCTCTCGCGAGGCCCAGGAGGCGGCAGAGGCCGCCGAGACGGAGGAAGCGGCGCTTCCTGGCGCACGGAGCCGCTCCCGCCGGACATGACCGGCGCGGAGCCGTCGCGCGGATTCGCCCCACATCCGGCAGCGCTCGTGGTGGTGAATCCAGCGGGAAACCGGAGCCGCGTTCCTATCCATCCTCTTCCGTTTCTCATTGGCCGTCACCCGGACAATCACCTCGTGGTGCGCGATAATCGCGTCTCGCGCACGCATGGTCGCATCGTCCTCGAACGCGAGGGCTATGTGCTCGAAGATCTGGACAGCACGCACGGTCTCTACGTAAACGGCCGCCGCATCCGCCGCCAGCTTCTTCGCAACGCGGACCGGATCGAATTCGGCATCGCGGACTCCTACCACCTGGTCTTCACCCACGAGGAAGGCGAGCTCAGCCGCCTTATCGAGCACCTGGAAATTCCAGGGCGGCCCGCCACCGGAAACCTGGGTAAGCTGCGGGCGCTAATGGAGGTCGCTCGGGCCCTCCAGACTTCCCTCTCTGTCGATGACGTACTGGCAGCCGTCGTCAATGCCGCGCTCGCCGTGACGGGCTCCGAGCGGGGATTCCTGCTGCTTCGGGAAGGAGATGACCTCCAGGTTCGCGTCGCGCGGGATCGCCATGGCTCACCGCTGCCACCTACAGATTTGCGGGTCCCCACTCGCCTCATTAACCGGGCGCTCCAGCAGCGCCGTGAGCTGCTTTCGATGAACTTCGATCCGGCTAGCGCGGAGGATCAGGCAGATCGAAGCGTTCTGAATCTGGAGTTGCGCAGCGTTGTCTGCGTTCCGCTGATTCGCCTGCCTACTATGACAGGCGATGAAACCATGACCATCGCCGCGAACAACCAGACAGCGGGCTTGCTGTACATGGATTCCCGTATCGGTGCGGCTGATCTCTCCTCCGGCAACCGCGAACTGTTACAGACGCTGGCGCTCGAAGCGTCGACGATCCTCGAGAATGCGCGTCTGCTCGAACAGGAGCGGCAGAGGCAGCGTCTCGAGGAGGAACTGGATATCGCTCGCGAGATCCAGATGAGTCTGCTCCCGAAAGACCTCCCTCAAGACGGCTGGTTTCGCGCAGTCGCTCGTAGTATTCCCTCGCACGCCGTCGGCGGAGATTACGTGGATGTGCGCCGGGTCAACGATGACTGCTGGGCTGTGATCATGGCCGACGTTTCCGGCAAAGGCGTAAGTGCCGCTCTACTCGCGGCCCTGCTGCAGGGAGCATTCCTGCTTGGAACCGAGGGGCCCCTGCAGGCTGATGACATGATGCAGCGCATCAATTTGTTCCTCCACGAGCGCACGGGCGGCGAAAAGTATGCGACTGCCTTTTTCGGCTTACTGAATCGCGATGGCGTTCTGCGCTGGACCAATGCCGGCCATTGCGCGCCAATCATTCTCCGTCCGAACCGCCTGGAATCTCTGGATCCAACCGGTATGCCCCTCGGGCTGCTTCCGCAGGCAGAGTTTACCGTGAAGGAAACAAGACTCGGGTCCGGCGAGAAACTGGTGGTTTTCACGGACGGAATCACCGAAGCGCAGAACGTGAAAGGTGAATTCTTCGAGGTCCGCCGCGTAAGAAAGCTGCTCGAACGGACGGCGCAAGCTGATTGCTCCCGCCTGGTGGAAGCGATTCTCTCAGGCGTGGAAGAGTTCACCGGCGGCACCCCCCAAAGCGATGACATGACGTGCCTTGTTTGCGAATTCGCAGGCTGAATCTTCAAAAGTAAAGGCAGCTTAAGGAAACGATACACAGGCGGCTAGTCGTCTAAATGGCATAAGCAGCGCCGACGCGGAACTCCCAACGTGATCGTGGTAAGCTGGTTCTGTATTCGGGCGATGGAATGAAGCGCTTCGTATTGTGGGACTATCCTCGAGCAAGCTGGCAGTACGACGTGATGGTCATACTCATCCTCGCCTTTGTGTTCCTCACGCCTCGAGAATGGTTCCGGGATCGGCCCCGGCAACCGAACAGCGGCGTAGTGACCCTTCCGGCTGAGGCCGGAACAAGCGTGCACTGGGTAGAGCCGAGCCTGCTTGCCGGGGTACCGGAAGACAAGCGATTCGAGAAAGCCAGCGACGTGATCCGGCGGGAGAAGCGCCAGCGCCTCGTGCGGCTCGAACCCCTCGTCGACTCCGAGAACGAACTTCGAGGCTTCATGGCCTACACCCGACCGTGACGGCACTGCGGAACGGAAGCCTGATGCGTTTTTCCTTTCTAATCGCACCCGCGCTTGTTTGCGCCTTTTCCCTTACCGGATTTGCAGCCACGAACGGAATTGATGCCGTGCTGGCCAGGATGGATCAGTCAGCGGCGAAGTTCAATGCGCTCTCGGCAAATCTCCGGCGCGTTAGCTTCACCGCGGTTCTGAACGAGACAACCTCAGAGAGCGGCACCATCCTCATACGCCGTCCGAAGCCGCGCGACATTCAGATGCTCGTTGAGATTCGGGAGCCCGATCAGAAGTCGGTCTCTTACATGAATCGCAAGTGGCAGATCTTCTACCCGAAGATCAACACTGTGCAGGAGTACGACCTCGGCAAGCAGGGAGCCCTCGTTGACCAGGCTCTACTGCTCGGCTTTGGAACGTCTACTCCCGAACTGTTGCGTCACTACGACGTGAAGTACATCGGAGAGGATGTTGTGGAAGGCGCCCCTGCTTCCCGTTTGGAGCTGATACCGAAATCCAAAGAGGCCCGCCAGCACATTGCTCGGGTAGAGCTATGGATTTCCGAGCAGGGACACCCGGTTCAGCAAAAGATCCATCAGCCGTCCAAGGATTACTACCTGATCACGTATTCGGACATCAAGCTGAATCCCAGCCTGACGGCAGAGAGCGTGAAGTTGAAATTGCCGAAGAATGTCAAGAAGGAATACCCTCAGCGGTAGCTAATTCCTGCCGATGCCTAGCGCTCCTCAACCGCCAACTCACTCTTCAGGGCGCTTGGCCTTTCTCGATTGGACCCGAGGCCTTGCAGCCGTGATCATGCTGCAAGGGCACGTCTTTCATTCACTGACTGCGAAAGAACTTCGGCAGGATGCTCCCTATATCCTGTCCCAGTTCGTCGGCGGGATCACGCCCGCCATTTTTCTGTTTCTCACCGGTGTCACCCTGGCTTTCCTGATGGAGAGCCGGGCACGGCAAGGAGTTCCGCCGCTGGGCCGCATCCGCGCGGCGCTTCGGCGCGCCGGATACCTTCTGACACTTGCGTTTCTCTTTCGCCTCCAACTGTGGCTTTTCGCGTGGCCGTACAGCCCGTGGACGGACCTCTTCAAGGTGGACATTCTGAACTGCATGGCGCTTGCGGTTGGAGTGATGTCGCTGACGAGCGTTCTCAGCGCCGCAGAGCGTGTACGCGTTGCCCTTCTTGTTGGAATCGGCATCGCGGCGGCGTCGCCAATCATCTCGGGCCTCGACTGGTCATCCGTCCATCCTTTCCTGGCGGCCTACCTGGTCCCGGATTATCAGACATTCAGCTTCTTTCCATGGGCCGCCTTCGTCGCCTTTGGCGTGAGCGCCGGAAGCCTGCTGCGCCTCCCGCAACCCGTGGATTTGGCGAGGCTCATGCAATGGGCGGCCATTATGGGTTTCGGCCTGATCCTTGGCGGCCGCTACTTTGCGGAAATCCCGTACTCTCTCTATCAAAAATCGGAATTCTGGCTGAACAGCCCGGCACTCGTGTTTATTAAAGTCGGGGTGATTCTTCTCATCGCTGCCTTCGCCTACCTCTGGTGCCAGCAGGAGTCCGTCCAGAGGTGGAGCTGGGTACGCCAGTTAGGGACGACCTCACTCATCGTCTACTGGGTTCACATCGAACTGGTGTACGGCCGCTGGATGGGAAGCTGGAAAGAATCGCTAACAGTTCCGCAGACGCTGGCCGTCGCCATCGTCGTCATTCTGGCAATGCTTGCGCTCTCGATTGCTCAGACAAAGTGGAAAGCTTCGTTCAGGAGCTGGGTGGACGGCCTTCGCAGCTGGGCCGCAAGTGAAAGGCTTGCCGAGCGCCGCGTCTCAGGCGACTAGCGACTTAACCTGCAAGGCGTTCGCCGGCAAGGCGGAGTTCCCGACGGACGCGCTTCAATGCCCGTTCGCTGATCAGATTCGCCACCTTATCAAGCAGTTCCGGGACATCCTCCGGCTCAATCAGAAGCTCGCGCTCGCCGACTGCCCAATCGGGCTGAATGCTGTCATTCTGATACGTGGTAATGAGCGCGGTAGCCGGCTTGTAGCGCATCATCCGGGCATGAGCCAGAACCTTCAGCCCGGACTCCGGCATCTCCATGCTCAGATCACTCAGCACGAGTTCATACTCGTGCTCTTCAAGCCGCTCAACGGCTTCCGCCGCGGAGGCGACTGTGTCAACATGATAACCGCCAGCCTGCAGGACCGTCTGCAAGGTTAATCGGGAAGCCGGATTGTCGTCCGCCAGCAGCACTCGCGCCAGCGCCAAAGGCCTTTTCTCGGCCTCCTCCGTAAACTCAACAGAATCCACAAACTGCTCGGTCGGTCTCACGTCGCTTCCAGTGTAACCCAAACTGCCACAAAACAATCCCAGAATTTGCCACTACAGAAGTAGAAACAGACTCGGGAACGTTTGTATTTCCAGTGCTAATTATTGGAAAACACGATCGAAGATCTTGTCGACGTTGCGCAGCTGCCTCTCCAGCGAGAACGCCTCGGCGATCTGATCGCGGCTCAGGTAGCGGGCAATCTCCGGATCCGCCTCGATAGCAGCCCGAAAATCCCCATCCTCGTGCCACGCCTTCATCGCGTGCGCCTGCACCACCCGATACGCCTGCTCCCGAAGCATTCCTGCCGCAGCGAGGTCCAACAGAAGCTGCCCGGAAAAGATCAGTCCGTGAGTCGACTCGAGATTCCGCTTCATTCGTTCCACGTTCACCACCATGCCGCTCACGAGCCACTCCGTTTTCGCGAGCAGATAATCAACCAGGATCGTAGAATCCGGCAGGATGACCCGCTCCACTGACGAGTGGGAGATATCGCGCTCATGCCAGAGGGAAATATTCTCGTAGGCAGCCTGCACGTTCGACCGCACCACGCGCGCCAGCCCGCAGATCTGTTCTGCGGTGACGGGATTCCGCTTGTGGGGCATCGCCGAACTGCCTTTTTGGCCCGCGGCGAAAGGCTCTTCCAGCTCGCGAACCTCCGTACGCTGGCAGTGCCGCACCTCAAGGGCGATCTTCTCGCAGAGCGCGGCGACCAGAGCCAGGACCGAGAGATAGTTGGCGTGGCGGTCTCTGGACAGCACCTGCGAGCTGATTGGAGCGGGCCGGAGTCCAAGCTTTTCGCAGATTCGTTCTTCCGCCTCGGGACCGATGTGCGCGAACGTCCCGACGGCGCCGGAAATCTTCCCTACCCGCATCTCCTCGGCCGCCGCCTGGAGACGCTGCTGGTTCCTCCGCGCCTCGTCATACCACAGCGCGAGTTTCAAGCCGAAGGTAATCGGCTCCGCATGAACGCCGTGCGTCCGTCCGACCTGTACGGTGTGCTTGTGCTCCATGGCACGGCTTTTCAGGCTTTCGGTAAGCTTGCCCAGCGACTCGAGCAGAAGCGCCGAAGCCTGTTTGATCTGGAGCGCCTGAGCCGTATCGACCACATCATTCGAGGTCAATCCGTAGTGCAGCCAGCGCGATGCTTCGGCATGTCCGGCCGCAGCCATCGTTTCGGCAACAGCAGTCGTGAAGGCGATGACGTCGTGCCTGACCTCGCGCTCGATCTCGAGAATGCGCTCGACACGGAATCCTGCATGGGCTCGAAGGAGATGTGCTGCTTCCCTCGGTACTTCTCCGAGCTCAGCCAGCGCCTCCGAGGCGGCTAGTTCCACCTCCAGCCACTGACGGTACTTATTCTCA
Source organism: uncultured Bryobacterales bacterium (assembly GCA_937959285.1). GTDB lineage: Bacteria > Acidobacteriota > Terriglobia > Bryobacterales > Bryobacteraceae > JADGHK01. Next base: position 50,895 of record CALGAR010000018.1, on the reverse strand, counting down.
TCGCTCCAAATGCGGCCCATCTCAGGCCTGGTATAGCGGGCTATCATAAACTGGATTCCAATCAGGCGCGCGGCCTCAGAGTTGAAATACCTCGGTTTGCAGGCGAGGCTCAGCGACGACGAGCCGGGTCTTCAGGCCGCGGCGCTCGAGCGCCTGCGACGCCACTAGACGTACGATCTCCGGATGATTGTTCTGCTCGCTCAGGTGACTGAGAACGAGCGTCCCGGTCGTCCCGTCAAGATTTTCGGCAATGTAGTCGCAGACCGTGTCGTTCGAAAGATGTCCCTTTCGCCCCATCACGCGCTGTTTGAGCGACCACGGATACGGCCCCACTTTCAACATCTCGACGTCGTGATTTGATTCAAGAATCAGAAAATCGCACGATCGCAGGTGCACTTTGATGGAATCCGGCATGTAGCCCATATCCATCGCAACCCCGATCTTCACCCCCTCGGCCCGGAAGGTGAATCCGACAGGATCCACGGCATCATGAGGGATCGTGAAGCTTTCGATCGTAATATCGCCGATCGTGAAGCCCGCGCCAGCTTGAAAGGTCTCGACGTGCGGTTCGCAGGATTCCCAGGAAATCGCCGGTGCAGTGAGTTTTGAGAGATAGACAGGCAACCGCCGCCCGCTTTTGGACGGGCGCGCCAGGGCAACGAGACCGGCGACATGATCGGAGTGCTCATGCGTCACGACGATCGCATCGAGCTTTCCGGGGTCCTCGCCAATCGCGGCCAGACGGGCAAATGTTTCCCGGCGGCTCAGCCCTGCATCGATGAGAATCCGGGTGCGTTCCGTGCCGAGAAATGTACAGTTGCCGGAACTACTGCTGGCGAGCACACAGATCTTGACGATATGAAGCCTCCCAAAGCTTCTGTTGTAGCACGAACCGGATTGTAGCTTGCTGTCACAACACGTTGCGGGGTGTTTCCGCCTTATGGTCAGACAAGAAATCTTCTACTCCCCTTTTCCGCCGTAGCTCCCGGGTCGGGGGTATGGGATGCCCCCTTGACCTGCCTTATCCTGAAGCCGGGATGTTTCGCATCATGCGCCGTTTACACCGAACCCGCCATTCAAGGAGGACCTCTTGACGCAGCCATCGCCCCTGACTCTGACAGTTGGGTCCTGGGTCGTGCCGAACCGCAGATGGATCCTCGGATACGCCCTCATGGTCGGGGCGCCAATCCTCGCTCTCGCGGCGATTCTGGAGTACGGCGCCAGTTCCCTCGCACCAACGGAGATTCCTGCGCTCGCGCGCGATGCAGCCGGCAGCGGCATCGGCAGTTCTGTTCTGAACCTCGTCATTCTCCTGCTGCAAATCGCGATCGTTGTAGTTGCGGCACGGTCAGCCGGCATGATCGCACGCCGGATGGGGCAGCCGCAGGTTGTCGGTGAGATGGCGGCAGGAATTCTGCTCGGGCCATCCTTCCTTGGTGTATGGGCGCCGCAACTGTATCACGCTCTTTTTCCTCCGAGCAGCCTCGGACACCTCGGGACATTGAGCCAGGTGGGACTGCTGCTCTTCATGTTCATGGTGGGGATGGAGTTCGACCCGCGGATGCTGCGCAAGGAGGGACATGCGGCCTTTCTGACCAGCCACGTCAGCATCAGCGTGCCTTTCCTGCTAGGCGCTCTGCTGGCGCTGTATCTCTATCCGCGTCTTGCAGAACAAGGCGTCAGCTTTCCCGAGTTTGCGCTCTTCATCGGCGCAGCGATGAGTGTCACTGCCTTTCCGGTGCTTGCCAGGATCCTGTCGGAGCGCAATATGCTCCGCACGAGGATCGGAGGCGTCACCCTGGCATGCGCTGCCATCGACGACGTAACAGCATGGTGCATCCTCGCCTACATCCTTGCCATGGTGCGAGCAAACGAGGCGGTCTCGCTCTGGACAACGATGGGCGGGCTGACGCTGTTCGTGTTTCTCATGTTTACCGTGGTACGGCGCCTTCTGCGGCACTTTGAAACGGTCTACCGCAAGCGAGGCAGAGTCTCGGACGACATGATGGGACTCATCCTTCTGTTCCTGCTCGCTTCGGCCGCTGTTACGGAATGGCTCGGTGTGCACATTCTGTTTGGAGCGTTCCTCTTCGGCGCCATGCTTCCCAAGAATGAGGGTTTCCTTCTCCAGGTGAGTGAGAAGCTGCACTCCATCGCAGTTGTTCTCTTTCTGCCGATCTTTTTCGCCTTCACCGGACTGCGGACGAGCCTCGGCTCGATTCAAGGCGCCGAAATGTGGTTCTACTGCCTGCTGATCACCGCGGTTGCCGTGGCCGGCAAACTGGGTGGATCTGCCGTGGCGGCGCGGATCTCGGGGCTGAGCTGGCGCGAGGCGGCGGTCATCGGAACCTTCATGAACACCCGGGGCCTCATGCAACTCGTGATCCTGAATATCGGGCTCGACCTCGGCATCATCTCGCCCACCCTCTTTTCGATGATGGTCGTCATGGCTCTGGTGACGACTTTCATGACAACGCCCGTGCTGCAATGGATCGGCCCTCGCAGCCCGCATCCGGAAAGCCAGCCCGCTCCCCGCTCAGGGTTAACACCGTCCTTGGAACCGGAAACAGGAATAGCGCATCCTGTATGACATGAAGCACCTTCTCTTGACCCGTCCCGCTACTGCGGGATTATTCGCGCTGATTTGCGCGCTGCCAGCCGCGGCAGACACGCGCTTCACGGTGAGCAGAATGACGCGCAACGACGTCCCTTTCGGCAAAGGGCAGTGCGATATTCGCCTCAGGGTGGATCACGAGGTCGAGGTCTCGGTGCAGGGATCGCAAGTATTCGTTCGCACCATCGCGGGCAGAGATGCGCAGGATGCAGGGTCTGAGTGCAACGAGCCCCTTCCCCGCGGCGACGTGCAGAATTTCCGCTTCGAGAAGCGCGACGGACGCGGCGATATCAAGCTCCTCGCCGAACCTTCCAGGAGGAATGGATACCGGGCAGTGGTGCGGATCCGCGACGGCAGCGGCGGCGACGACCGATATCACTTCCGCCTCACATGGGATATCACCAGCAATGAAGGATGGGACGACCGGCGCTCTCGTTCCAGACAAGATTTTCGAGGCGGCTATGCTCCGGGAGCGACGATTCGCTACCGGGGCAGCGGCAGTGGAACTTACGCCCGGTCCGGGCAACGCAGCGAGGCGATCGACGATGCGGAGATTGTCATTGATAGCGACGGAACCGTAACGGCCACTTTCGAGACAGACCGGCGCCGTCGCATCTCCTTCACGGGCAGGGTCACCGACCGTCGAAACAGCATCATCCGGGCAGACGTTGTCTCGAGTAACACCGTGCGTGACCTGCACGGCGAGATGACCATCACACTCGACCGCGGGCGGGAGATTGACCAAGTCAGCCTGAACGGACGGTCACGCGGGGAGAATGTCACGCTCAACTGGAGCCGCTAACTGCCATCCTTACATTTGCCAGCAACTCCTCCTGTTATAGAACGTATAGTACTTCTGTAGCTTGGTAGTAAGTTGGGACAAAAAATCCCTGCCAGACAACCTGGCAGGGTAGAGGGCACGAGAGAGTCTAACTAGCTGCGGACGAGCACTTTGCGCAAGGCAAGCAACCCGAGCCCGGCCCCAATGAGAATCATTGTGTCCGGCTCCGGCACCAAAGTGGGAGCAAATGTAATTGCTCCGAACCTTTCTCCGTTAAGGTTGGGAAGCCCGAAAAACGCCGAAAAGGCAAATGCGGCTTGCGGAGTTAGAAAGAGCTCGTAACCGCTTCCGATCGTGAAGAGCGGCACATTGGAAAAGTCGAGCACGCGGCCGGAAACATCGCCGGTGACCCCTCCTGTTTCTGTTCCCAAGTTCACATCCACGAGAAAGTTGGCGAATACAAGGCTTCCCAGAATCCTCGAGAAGGAAAGTCCGCTCCCGAGGTGCAGGAGGATCGCCTCTTCCGTGTCTGTGTCGACAGTACCGCCCGTAATAGGAAGTGTGAGCGTAAGGCCCGACAGAGTTGCAGAACCCTCCGGACTGAACGAGATATTTGCTCCCGATAGCAGGGAGAACAAATCGCTATCAAGGAGTATTGTGGTCTGGCCTCCAACTATAGGAATCGTCGAGGCCTCTGCCGGAACCTGAACTGCGACCAGAGAGGAGATGAGCAACAGGGACAAGATCATCGTCTTGCCCTTCCAGATCGACATCGTAGCCTCCAAGTTAGTGACCTTAGAACGGTGAACTCCCGTTCAGTAATAAAACGAAGTCAAGAGCTGTTTGGATCTCTCTCAAAGAGTTAAAAAAAGACTTAGAAACAATCTCCGGATTGCGAGCATCTGTCGCACAAGTGGCTAATAGCTGGTACATTGCCGGGAATCAGTCTCAGGACAAGGATGACACCCTATTGCTGCTTCGGGTCAAGGAGCGCGATGCCAATGCTCTGCTGGAGATTTACCAGCGATATACATCGCGTGTGTATTCGGCCGTACTAAGAGTCGTAGGTGATGAGGCTGTAGCGGAGGAGTTAGTACAGGATCTTTTTGTACGTCTTTGGGAGCGGCCGAGTCTTTATGACGCTAGCAAGGGATCTTTGCTCTCCTGGCTGGTAACCGTAGCACGGAACCTCTCCCGTGACTACATGAGACGGGAATTACGAAGAGGAAACCTTTCCGTTGCAGAAGAATCTCCGGCGGAACCAGCCATAACTCTTGACAGTAGGATCCAGGGACGCGTCCTCCCCGACCCGGACTCCCTTCACGCAATTCACGAGGCGATGGCGCTGCTGCCAAAGGCGCAGCGCGTTGTCATTGAACTTGCATACTTCGAAGGGCTGACGCACGCCGAGCTGGCCGCTCGCCTGGGTGAATCCCTAGGTACAGTGAAGAGCCGCCTCCGCCTCGGCATTTCCAAGATGAGAGAAGCGCTGACACCTCCGCGGAACTGGTCGCAGCCCGTTCCGTAACGCCCCGCTTGCCCGCCCCGTTACGGGAGCCGCGGAGGCTCCCTGCGCCGTCCGGAATCGCTAGAATAGGCATATATGAGTGACACAGCCAGCGGACAAGCTCCTGAACTTCCGCTACCTCCGGCCACCTTCGAGTTTCTGGTGATGTCTCTCCGCACTCAGGCCGAGCTGCACCTAGGTCTGCTGCATTTCGGCGAGGAGAAGGACAAACCCAAGCCGGACTTGAAGATGGCCCGTCACGCAATCGATTTGCTCGGAGTTATTGAAGAAAAGACTCGCGGAAATCTGAGCCTGGAGGAGAAGCGGCTGCTCGAGAACTCGCTGACGGAACTGCGTTTTCGTTACGTCCAGGTATCCGAAGAAGGCCACAACAAGTAAATGCCGGACCAATTTCCGGAAATAGAGATTACTGTGCTCGGATCGGGCACCAGTGTCGGCGTGCCGACCATCGGCTGCCGCTGCGCCGTCTGTACGTCAACAGATCCTCGCGATCAGCGCCTTCGGCCGTCGATTCTATTGCGATGGGATGGCCACGTCGTGGTGGTGGATACTACGCCGGACTTCCGCCAGCAGGCGCTACGGGCAGGGATCGAGCGGCTCGACGCGATTCTATTCACTCATGCCCATGCTGACCACATCATGGGGTTGGACGATATCCGCCCGTTCAACTTCCGGCAGGCGGGTCGAATTCCAATTTACGGCTCGCCGGAGACGATTCAATCCATCCAGCGCAGCTTCGCATACATTTTTGAGAACACCAATCCGGAATCCTCGATTCCAAAGATCGATGTGAACACGATTAACGGCTCGCCGATTGTCCTCTACAATCTGGAGTTCCTGCCGATTCCCGTCAAGCATGGCCGTGGAACCGTGTATGGATTTCGTTTCGGCAAAGCGGCCTATTTGACGGATCATAGCGAAATCCCGGAGGAATCCCTCGAGCTCCTGCACGGTCTCGACGTCCTGTTTCTTGACGCATTACGTTATAAACCGCATCCCACCCACAGCACGGTGCAGCGCTCGCTGGAGTATGTGGAACGCCTTGCTCCGAAGCGCGCTTACTTCACGCATATTTCTCACGACCTGAGTCATGAACGCGCCGAGAGCCTGCTGCCTCCTCATGTGCGTCTGGCGTACGACGGTTTGAGGGTTTGCGTTGGAGATAAGTCCTGAATGACAGCGCGGGTGTATCGCAGCCTTACAGAAGTGGGGGCGGACTTCGGTCCTTGTGCGCTCACGATCGGAAACTTCGACGGAGTCCACGCGGGTCATCAGCATCTGCTACGGAAGGTGATCGCGACCGCGCGCGCAAACCGATGGAAAGCGGCGGCGATGCTGTTTGATCCGCACCCGACCAAGGTGGTGGCTCCGGACCGCGCGCCGAAGCTGTTGACGACGCCCGAGCAGCGGTGTGAGCTGATGGCTGCAGTGGGAATTGAGGAAATTCTGATCCTGCCATTCAGCCGCGCCTTCTCCGAGCTATCGCCGGAAGAGTTCGTCTCAGAAGTCGTAGCCGGAAAGTTGGGCGCGCGAGCCGTTTTGGTCGGCGATAACTTTCGCTTTGGCAACCGGCAGTCCGGCGATACGGAGACTTTGAAGGCACTCGGACAGAAGTACGGATATCAGACGGAAATCGTGCCCGCGATCCGCCTGCGGGGGCGGGTTGTGTCAAGCAGCGAAGTCCGGCGGCTGGTGCAAAGCGGTCAGGTTTCCCTCGCCGCCAGGCTCTTAGGCCGCCCGTATTCTCTGGAAGGTAGCATCGTCTCCGGGCAAGGCATCGGCTCCCGGCAAACCGTCCCAACGCTCAACCTGTCCACCGATGCGGAGCTCCTTCCTGCAACCGGAGTCTACGTCACCGAAACATACGACCTCGATCACGAACGCCACTGGCCATCAGTAACAAACGTGGGCTACCGGCCGACCTTCAACGGCACCAGCCTGACGATCGAGACGTTTCTGCTCGAAAGCCTGACCGGCGACGCCCCGCGCCGGATCCGGCTGAGTTTTTGCCGCCGCTTGAGAGAAGAGCGGAAGTTTGCATCGCCACAGGAGTTGAAGTCGCAAATTATGCGCGACGTGACACGCGCCCGGTCCTATTTCCGCCGCCGCGAACGCTGGACGTCGCCCGAACCGGCTTTTACGAGCGAATCAGACGTTGATGTCTGATTCGAGATATACTGTTTGAGGAAATCTATACAGGAGCTATTCATGAGCCTATCCGAAGGGAAGATCAAGCACCTCAAGGCCCTGGCTGACGGCAACGGCATTATTGCGGCCGCCGCCATGGACCAGCGGGGCAGCCTCCAAAAGGCAATCGCCGCTGCCAAGGGGATCGACAAGAAGCAGGTTACCGATGAGATGATGGCGGAGTTCAAGGTTACCGTCACGAAAATTCTCACTCCCCATGCCAGCGCGATTCTCCTTGATCCGGAATGGGGCCTGGAGGCGGCCCGTAACCGTTCGGCGAACGCGGGTCTTCTGCTTGCCTATGAAGCGAGCGGCTACGACAACACTCAGCCTGGGCGCTTGCCTGATCTTCTGCCTCACGTTTCAGTGCGGCGCATCGCGAATTGGGGTGCGAACGCGGTCAAGATTTTGATCTACTACACGCCGTTCGAGGACGAGCGGATCAACGATATCAAGCATGCCTTTGTGGAACGGATCGGCGCCGAGTGTGAGGCGAACGACATTCCCTTCTTCCTCGAGTTCGTAGGCTACGATCCTAAAGGCGGAGATGAGAAGGGATTCGAGTACGCGAAGCTGAAGCCGGAGATTGTACGGCGCAGCATGGCCGAGTTCTCGAAGGACATCTACAAGGTCGACGTGCTGAAAGTGGAGGTGCCTGTCAACGCAGAGTACGTGGAGGGCAGCTCCGTATACAAGGGCCAGAAGGCCTACAGCTACCAGGAGGCGCTGGAGCACTTCCGCAATGCCGCCAGCGTTGCGACGAAGCCCTTCATCTACCTCAGCGCCGGCGTCAGCAACGCCCAGTTCACGGAAAGCCTGAGAATGGCGGCCGAAGCCGGAACCGATTTCTCGGGTGTCCTCTGCGGCCGCGCCACCTGGAAGGACGGCATCCCGGTCTACGCGAAGCAGGGTGTGAAGGCCCTGGAGGACTGGCTATCGACGGAAGGCGTGAAAAACATCACCGCGGTGAACGAAGCGCTCAAAGGCGCCAAGCCCTGGTACGCGAAGCTCGGAATCGCACCGGCCGCGGTTGCCTGAACTGCAACAGTACAAGATTGGGGCGTCAAAAGACGCCCCTGCCCCTTATCCTGTCCTCTTCAGTTTCCCTGTCCGCTTCGCCCACCGCTCCGCCATTCCGAAGACCCAAAGCCCTAGCGGCACCAGCAGCAGCCCTAATGCGGCCAGAGTGACAAGTTCCGACTGAACGCTTGCCAAAGGCTGTCCGATCAGTTTTCCGTCGGGTGTCATGGTCTCCACTCCAAGCAGCTTGCGGCTCGCATTCAACGCGTAAGTGGCTGGAGAAAGCGCTGCGAAGGGCTGGACCCACTTCGGCAGCACAGAAATCGGATAGTAGACGCCCGAAACGAGCAGGAGAATGCTCTGGAAGATGTTCGTAGCTTCCGCGCCGCGCTCCGGGCTCATCACTGGGAGAATCGCCGCAATCAGTCCGAGCCCGACGAACGCCAAGCTGCTAACGACAAGCACGATTAGCAGACCAAAGAGGTTTGCTCCCGTAAAGTCGAGATCGAGAAACAGAAAAAGTCCTCCCAGGACCGCGATCGCCCGCAGTGTACTGTAGGCGGCTGCATACAGGCTTACGCCCGTCAGGTGAATAAGCCGCGAAACCGGCGCCATGAACGTATACTCGAGCGTCCCTTCCCACCGCTCAAACGCGATCGACATTGCAATCTCGTTGAACAGAACGGAAAGAACGCTCCAGAACAGGACGCCGATCGTCAAGGTGAGGGTCAGTTTGCGGTCATTCGATGCTACGCCGATCAGGGCAACGCTGGCGCCACTGACGACAGCGTAGACGGTGAACACAACGACCCACGACCAATACCTCCTTGTAAGCTGGTAATCGCGGTAGACGAAAGCCCATGTCTGTTTGAACCGGCTGATCATGCTCCCTCCGCCGTTGCCTCCTCTTCACCTGTCAATTTCTCACCCGACAACTTGATGAACGCGTCCTCGAGCGTTCCTCCCCCGGCGAGCCTCACCAGATCTTCCGCCGACCCTTCAGCCACCAAACTCCCGTGAGCGAGCATGCCTATGCGGTCGCAAAGACGTTCCGCCTCGAACATGTCGTGCGTCGTGAGCAGAATGGTGGTGCCGCTCTCCCGGCGTAACTCCTCGATAAACTCCTGCACCTCGCGCTTGCTTTTCGGATCAAGTCCTGTGGTCGGCTCGTCCAGAAGAAGCAAAGGCGGCTGAAGGAGCAGGGCCCGAGCGATAGCGACCTTCTGCTGCATCCCGCGGCTGGCTTCCTCCAGCGGATCGCTGAAACGGCGCAGGGGAAATCCAAGCCTGCCGAGAATCTCCCGCGCGCGCTTTTCCGCCTCGGCTTTGTCAAAACCGTACAGGAACGCGCTGTACAGCAGGTTCTCTCGCGCGGAGAGCTTCTTATAAAAGGCGGCGTCGACGCTGACTCTTCCAATCCGTTCGCGCACTTGGGCTTCCTGCTCGGGCAGCTTGTAGCCGAGCACCTCGACCTCCCCTCCGTCCGGAACGAGGAGCGTGGAAAGAACTCGAATGAGCGTCGATTTGCCTGAGCCGTTCGGCCCGAGCAGTCCGTACGCCTCGCCCTGTTTCAGATGGAAGGAGACGCCCTTCAAAGCCCACTCTTCAGTGCTTTGACCGCGCCACCAACCTGTGCGCTTTCGAAATACCTTTTTCACTTGTGACACGCGAATCGCAAGACAAGACACAGGTACCCCTTTTGCTTTTGGAACCAAAAAACGGAAAGAAAAGAAAACTATTGGAGGGCGATTAGAGACGCATTGCCCTATGGTAGCAGAAGCGGACACACTTTGGCCGCGCCGGTTGCGCCCGCTATTCAGGAGAGATCAGTTGCGCTCGAGAAAGTCGAGCAGAACGTTCGACATTACCTTGACTCCGGTCACGAGGCTATCCTCGTCGACATCGAACTCTGCAGTATGAATCATGGCTGTGATGCCCTTATCGGGATTGCCCACACCCAGCCAGTACATAAAGCCTGGGATCACTTTCTGGTAGTAGGCAAAATCCTCGGCGCCCATCTGCGGTTCCACCTGGATCACGTTCTTCTCTCCGAGAAGACGCTTCATCTCAGGAAGGGTTGCAGCGACAAGCGCAGGGTCGTTGTAAGTCACGGGGTTGCCTTCCGTCACGAACTTGAGCTCCGCGGTCAGACCGTGCGCCTGCGCGATCCCCGTTACCAATGTACGCATCTGGGACTTCAACTGTTCCCTCACGCTCTCGTTCAGCGTGCGGAGCGTCCCGTCAAGCTTCACGTCGCTGGCAACGATGTTGAACCTCGTTCCCCCCTCGATTTTTCCGATCGTCAAAACAAAAGGTTCCGCAGCCAGGACGCGGCGCCGGAGTGTTTGCAGCCCCTGGATGATTTCTGCCGCGACAGGAATGGGATCAAGGCCCATGTGAGGATAAGCTCCATGCACCCCTTTTCCAACTACCCGGATCGTGAACGTGTCCGAGGAGGCGAGGAACGGACCGGAAGTGTAGGCCACCTGTCCGGCGCGGAAATGCGGTCCTGCATGAAGAGCGAAGATGGCCTTCGGCCTGGGATTCTCCAATACCCCCTCCCGCAGCATCTGCGTAGCGCCGCCGGTCTCTCCGGCTGGAACACCCTCCTCGGCAGGCTGGAAGATGAACTTCACTGTACCCGGAATCTGATCGCGCATCTTGCTTAGCACTTCGGCGACGCCGAGCTGGACCGTCATATGCAGGTCATGCCCGCACGCGTGCTTCACGCCAACGTTCTTCGACTTATACGGAACGTCCAGGGTCTCGGTAATCGGGAGGGCGTCCATATCTGTGCGGACCGCCACGACCGGTCCCGGCTTTCCTCCCTTCAACACCGCGACAATGCCATGCCGGGCCACGCCGGTTCGAATGTCAGTAAATCCCAGAGCCCGGAGGCGCTCGGCGATCACCTTGGCCGTGCGCTCCTCGCGGTTGGAAAGTTCGGGATACATGTGAAAGTCCCGGCGCTGCTCAATTAACCGGTCGCGGAGGGACTCAGCAATCTGGTTCACGCGATCCTGCCGCGTTTGTCCATACAGCGTCAGCAGTGTCAGGGGAAAGAGAATCAGAAATCTCATCTTTTGGTTATGGTAGACGACGTGAGGAAAAGCGTAAGGGAGCCGGCGTCTGCGGGGACAACCCGAACGACCGTGCCGGCGGGAAGCCGCAGGGGCTTGCGATACTCGAAGGCGCGCGCAAACTTCGGACGATAGTTTCGCAGCCAAAGCATCGGCTCAACCGATCCGTCCGGACGATGCGCAATCACTCGCACGGATGTCCCTTCGGGAATTGTATCCGGTCGGATTGCCGCCACCACAGCATCACGCTTCAGGCGAAGCGAACCGGTGAGTTTCAGAGTTCGACCTGTGACTTGAACGGGAGGCAGCGTGGGAGGCTCGGAAGGGGTTGCGGGCAAGTACGCCGTATCGCCCTCGGGGGCACCGCCTGCCACCCAATCTGCAATCTGCTGAACTTCTTCCTGGCTTAGCGAAATATCGTGTTTGAAGTCGCCGAAGCCCTTCACTGCGTCCCACGGCGGCATCTGACGTTCGAGCACCTGCTCAGCAATCGCAACCGCCCAGGGCCGGGCCTGCTCATACGTGGCCAGCGGCATCGGCGCCGATCCGCCCTCGCGATGGCATTGGAGACACCGGCGCTGCACGATCCTGGAAATTTCGCGGGTCCAGGTGAGTTTGGTCGTGATCGGGTCGTGGGCAAAGCACGCTGTAGCAATACCCACGAGCAGAAACAGAACAGGACGCACGGCAGAACGGCCTAATCGCCGGATTGCTGCTTCTTTTTCCCGCGGAGCAGGTCCGCCGGATCCTTGTGCACGTCAAAAGCAACGTCGAAGAAGCCGAACATCATCTCTTCCCAGCTCTGGTCGCCGTAGCGGACTTCGACTGTAGGATCCGGGTTGGACGGATTGTTCGGCGAATTGTCGTAGTGAGCGATGGCCTCGATCACCGTCCCAGGCACAAGCCGGATCGGCTTTTCGGGGTAGTAGGAGAGCTGCCAGCTGAAGTCATACCTGGGAACCTTCAGCAAAACCTCCTCGCGGCCATCGGGGTAGAGAGCGCGGTATTCGAAGCTCTTCCCTCGCAGGTGCATGTGAGGCAGCATCCCAATCAGCCAGGCCTCGTCGCGGATCGTGAGTCTGGCGTCGACACGATGGTTCGGTGCGCCGGGAGGGATTACGAACTTGTTGTTCGAGACGGCCATCGTCACAACTCGCTCACGAGGCGGCTCCTTGGCAAAAATCAGGCCGATCTTCGACTTATCGGTGCCAGCCTTTCCGTTCGCGGTGTAGTGCATCTGGAAGACAAGATCGGAGCCCGCCTTGATGAGCTTGGCTCGACCGGGCTCTAGCACCTCTGGTACGGTGCCGGGCGCATATCCCACCAAGAAATCGCCGATTCCTTGATCGCCCTCGTCCCTCTGCCGCTGTCCGGACCGTTCCGCCGTTTCTGACTTTTGGCGGCCGGGGACAAAGGGGATGCCCGGGCGAGCATCCTTCAGCCATTGTGAGCCGGGCGGGCGGACAAACGCGATCACATGGTGAACCAGCGCGCGGTTCCCCGGGCGGACCTCCGCCATCTGGACCCACTTATCCTCCGTGAAGCCTGTGGGGATCACAATGTACTGATACTCAATGGTTCCAGATGCCGGCACATGAAACTCATTCGGCATCTCGAACACAATGTCGGGCTTTCCGATGTTCCATCCATCAACGAACTGAACAGGAGGAGGAGCGTCGGCCGGATCGCCTTCTTTGGCCCCGGTGTCGGCCCAGCGCACGAGGGTGTCGATGTCCGCCTTTGCAAGCGACCGATCGTTTGCAAACTTACCATGGGCGCTATCGGCAAACCATGGCGGCATTTTCCTGATCAGCACCGATTGCCGGATTGCCCTGGCCCACGGCCGGACTTCCTTGTAAGTCAGCAGCGACATTGGCGCAGCCTCACCCGGACGGTGGCAGCCCTGGCAGTTCTTCTGAAGGATCGGCAAAACGTTCTTGTAAAAAGTCACAGGCGCCTGTGTTGTCGCCGCCGCGGCGGGAAAAATTGCGCAAAGGAAAAGAAACCCGAAAAATCGCACGCTCGCACCTCCCGTCTTTGCTGCCCTCCAGACAATTTTAACGTGAGGGTCCGATATTTTTCGGGACAAACCTAAGAGTCTACCGATATGATGAGAGCTTACATTTCGTTTGAGAATTTGGTTCAGCGATGGCGAGATCCCACCCTGCAAAATCTCCGCAGCCAATCCTTGCGTTGTCCTCGCGCCGTGAGGCGGCGGGCATCAGCTTAAACCAAATCATCGAATCGACTAAGATCAGCCGGCACTTTCTGGAAGCTATCGAAGCCGAACGGTTTGGTGAGCTTCCGGGAGGGATCTTCGATACAAGTTATATTCGGCAGTATGCGGCTGCCATTGGGATCGACCCTTCCCCGGTCCTCGACCTGTACAGGAAGAGAACCGGACAGTCGCAGGTTCAGCCATCAAACGAAGGCAACAAGACTGCAGAGAAGGGATCCTCTCATCGGGGTTTCCGCTTCTCGACTCTCTAGCCGTCTCTTTCTTGTCTGCTGGCTGACACTGGTCGGACCGCAGTGGATTTGCGGAGCCACGCTGCGCGGTCTGATTTACGACAATACGAGCGGGAAACCTCTTGCCCGCGCTCGTGTATCCCTGGAGGCCCTTGGTGAAACGCCACCGCCTCCGCCATCGGTCCTTACGGATTCCTCCGGCAGTTTCTCCTTTTCTTCCCTTCCCGCTGGCACTTACCTCCTCAAGGCGCAGAAACAGGGCTACCTGACCGCTACCTACGGTCAACGTCGCCCGTCTCAGCCTGGAACGCCGATCGTGCTGGAGCCTGACAAGGAATTCGCGCTCGAACTCCGGCTCCGGAGGCTGTCAGCCGTCACAGGGAGGGTTTTTGACGAGAACGAGCTAGGCTTGCCCGGAATCGCTGTCTACGCCTACAGCGCGACAGGCCGGCGGCGCCAGGTGGGCGCCGGAGTCACCGATGACCGGGGCGTGTATCGAATTCCAGGGCTCGAGCCCGGAGACTACTACATCCGCACCGGGGCGCGGGAACTGGAAGATCGCCGGGGACTGTTACCGACCTTCTTCGGGCAAAGCGTCCAGATTCAGGGCGCCCGGATTGTGAAAGTCGAACTCGATAGAGAACAGGAAGGCATCGATATTACCCCGATACCGGGACGGCTCTCGGCGCTCACTGTTACTCTGCATGGACCTGTCCCCGCAACAATCAATCTGGAAACAGAGACCGGGCGAAGATCGGCGCACGCGCAACCCGGCGGAACCGTCAGTTTCGGCGAGCTGGCCCCAGGTTCATACGTGCTGTGGGCCTTCACGGATGGCCGGCCATCGTATAGCGCCTGGCAGGAAGTCAACCTGGGTGCTGAGTCGGAACACGTTTCCCTCACTCTGACCGCCTCGCCCACTCTCCAGCTTCGGTGCAGTCAACGGGAGGACAAGAGCGCGAGCCTGGAGGGGATCTCCGCGTTCCTCCGGCCGAAGGATGAAAGCGATGCGGGCAATGCGAAGCGGGTGGCATGCGGAGAGACGGCGCCATTGCGGCCCGGATTGTGGGAGATCGGGGTAATGGCGCCGCCGGAGTTCTATGTTGCATCGGTATCGAATGTTCGCATCGGGAAAGACGGCTTTGAATTCAAACTATTGCCGGGACAATCGGTTGCTGTTGAGGTTGGGCTATCGAATCGGCCGGCCCGGCTGCGGGGATCGGTGAAGACGGCGGAGGGCTCGCCAGCCATCGGCGCCCCTGTCATCCTGAGAGCAAAGGACGAGGAGGTAAACAGCCGGCTTGGGGGCCCGCGCACCACGGTGACGAATGAAAAGGGCGAATTTTCCCTCTTTGCCCTGCCGCCTGGCCGATATGAGGTGTATAGTTCCTTCACAGAAGGGGAGCACGCCAAGGGAGAGGCGGTTGAGCTGAAGGAGGGAGAGCAGTTCGACGTAAACCTCACCTTGCTCGAGCCCTAGTCCATCTCAGACAACGATTTCGGGAATCCCATGCGATCGGCTCTAATCGATTTGCGCGACAATGCCGATAAGCACAAGAAGGAGGGGGAGGACCTCTCGGGATTATGAAGATTGATGACTCAAAGTCTTCGTCTCTGAATCCAGCAGGCCTGGAGCGGACGGGATCGACTAGCGGCATAGGGCGTTCCGGATCGTCCGTCGACCGTGCGAGATGGGGATCGTCGGGCGATGAAGTGCAGCTTTCGAACCTGGCGGAAACCGTGAGGAGTCTGTCTCAGGATTCCCCGGAATGGGCAGCGCGATTGGAGCAGCTCAGCCGCGATATCGAAAGCGGGCGCTATCAGATCGATTCGAGCGCCGTGAGCGCGGCAATCGTCGATTCGGCTCTCGGCGGCTTCTAGCCGCGCTATGGTGACGCCACACAGCCTACTCACAGAAGCCAGGGTTGAGCTGGATGCGGCGCGCAGGCTACTGCTGGATGCATCGGCTGACAACGTCAGGAAGTCGACGGGCCACCTGGCGAGGGTTGCCGACAGGCTGAAAGATATTCGTGTCGAAAAGAGTCCGGCCCTCGCGGTAGAGGTGGACCATCTTCGTAAAGAACTGAAGCAGATCGGCGTGCTTCTGCAAAGTGCGGCTGGATTTCACGCCGAGAGGGCCGAGCTGCTCGCCTCCACCGGCGACGCCTATACCCCTACCGGAGAACCAGTGGTTGCTCCGCCTCCGCCAGCGCACGTATTAGAGGGCTAAACGTGGGAAGTCTTTTCGGTTCACTGCTTAGCGCCGCGGGTGCCCTCCGGGCTTACGAACGGGCTCTGGCCGTGACACAGAACAACGTCGCGAACGCACAGACACCCGGCTATGCAAAAGAGCGGCTGCAGTTGGTGGCGCGGTCGTTCCAGCCCGAGTACGGCCTCATCGGCGGTGTCGATGCCGGCAGGCGCATCAGCGCCCGCGATCTTTTCGCCGAACGTAGCGTCTGGCTGCGAAGCCAGTCCTATGGACGCTCCTCTCAAACCGCATCGAGTCTGGCTCGGATCGAGCCCGTCCTCACCGTTTCGGCGGGAGCGGGAATTCCCAACGCCATCAACAAGCTGTTTGAAAGCTTCTCGGCGCTTTCGGTGGCCCCGAACGACACTGCCGCAAGGCAAGCGGTCCTAGACCGTGCTGCCGCTGTAGCGACAAGCATCAACTACACCGCGCGGGAGCTGACCAACGCAAGAGCGGAAACGGCGCAGCAGGCTGCCTCGGTCGTTACCCGCATCAACGATCTCGCAGCCCGGATTCATCAGCTCGATCTCGCTCGACGGACCAGCGGCCACACCGATGGCGATGCGGGCGTCGACGCGCAGCTATACAGTCTGCTCGAGGAACTCTCGGGTCTCACGGATTTCACGATGATGGAAGGAGCCGACGGCATCTCCATCTATCTCGGCGGACTCACGCCGCTCGTGATGCCGTCACAGCCCTTTGCCTTGCGGACGGATACTTCCACGGGATCCCTCCGTATCCTTGACGCCCAGGGCAAGGATTTGACGGACAACATCCAGGGGGGAACGCTAAGCGCTCTGGTAGCAGTTCATAACACCAACATCCCGTCCTATCTCAACGACCTCAACCGCCTGGCGGTGGCGCTTGCCGACAGCGTGAATACAACTCTGGCGAACGGTCTTGACCAGAACGGAGCGCCGCCCGCGCAGGATCTGTTTGCCTATGGGTCCGCCGCAGACGCAGCCCTGACGCTCACTGTAAATCCGCTGACGCCCGCAGAAATCGCAGGCGCTTCGACGACCGCTCCGGGGAGCAATGGCAATGCCCTGGCCCTTGCCGCGCTCGGCACAAGCCCTCAGGCCACGTTGGACAATCTCACCTTCACGGGCTTTTACGGTGAAATCGCGGCACAGCTCGGCCGGGATCTTTCCGGGGCCCGCGAAAGCGAAACAACTGAAGAGCTTTTGCTCACGCAGGCGCAGCTCATGCGAGCTTCCATCTCGGGTGTATCGCTCGACGAGGAGGCAGCCCGCATCATCGAATTTCAGGCAGCGTACGAGGCTGCCGCGCAAATGGTCACAGTCCTCAATGAAATGACCGATACGATCATCAACATGGTCCGCTAACGAGGAGACGACGTGATCAATTCCCTGCCCCCAGATACAAATCAGTTCCTGCGGCAACTGGAGCGAATTAATCAGCGGATTGCGAAGGCTAACGATCAGATCAGCTCGGGACTGCGGCTGAAGACGGCCTCGGATTCACCGGATCAGGTGAGCTCGCTGCTTCGGATTCGGAGCGAGATCGGCCGGAATACGCAGATCCAGTGGAACCTCGGACGCGTGAAGGCGGAGGTCGACGCAGCCGAGACGGCGATCCGAACCGCAGTGACCATTCTGGATGAGGTCAAAGCGTTGGGCAGCCAGGGCGCGTCGGGAAGCCAGCCTGCGGAGTCAAGGAAGATTCTGGCGGATGAGGTCGCGGCCAAGCTTCAGAACCTTGTAAGTTTGAGCCAGACTGCGGTTGAGGGCCGTTTTGTCTTCTCCGGCGATTCGGACTCCGTCCCTCCGTACACGCTCGACTTTCAGCAAACTCCGCCGATCAGTCCGTATGCGGGATCACCCGCAACAAGGCAGATCGAACTCCCAAACGGCACGCTATTGTCCATTTCCAAGACCGCGCAGGAGCTTTTCGATAGCTCCGGCCCTTCCGAAAGTGTCTTCGGTACGGTAAACGATCTGCGCGAGGCGCTGCTCTCCGGTGATGAAAACGCCATTCGCGAGGCAATCCAAGCATTGGATACGGCCGCTCGTTACTTGAATTCAAAGCTGGGCTTCTACGGAATCGTGCAGGAGCAGTTGGGGCAGGCGATTAACGATTCACACTCTCTCGATCTGCGGCTTCGAATCGAAGCGGCGAACATCGAGGAAGCAGATCTCGCAGCCGCAATCCTGGAACTCGAGATGGCGACGATTCAGCAGGAAGCCGCCTTGAATGCGCAGGCGCAGCGTCCCCGCCGCAGCCTCTTCGATTACCTCAGGTAAACTTCAGGGCTTCCACGAAACGAGCTTGACTTCGGTCATCTCCTCGATGGCGTACTTCGGGCCCTCCCTGCCCATGCCGCTCATTTTGACGCCTCCATAGGGCATCTGATCGAGGCGAAACTGAGGCACGTCGTTGATCAGGAACCCGCCAACCCGAACCCGCTTGGCCGCCTCAAACGCTTTGTGGAGGTCGCGCGTGTAGATGCCGGCCTGCAATCCGTAGTCAGACTGGTTGACGAGATCAATCGCCTGATCCAAGGTGTCGTACGAGTTGACCACGACGACCGGGCCAAACGCCTCCCGCACGCAGAGCTTTGCATGGGCAGGGACGTCTGCGAGAACTGTCGGCTCCACAGTGGCTCTCGTGCGTTTGCCGCCCGTAATCAGCTTCGCGCCGGATGCCCGCGCCTCCTCGATCCAGGAGACAACTCGCTCGGCTTCCTTCTCGGTGATTAGTGAACTGATGTCTGTTTCCGGATCATGCGGGTGCCCAATTTTGAGCTTCTTTGCGGCCTCCGCAAACTGCTCCAGAAACCGATCCCGGATCGCTCGATGCACATAGATTCGCTGGACCGAAATACAAACCTGTCCTGAATGCGAGAAACTGCCGGTGACGCAGCGCGGGACTGCGTCGTCCAGATCGGCGTCTTCCTCCAGAATGACGGCGGAATTGTTTCCGAGCTCGAGCGTCACACGTTTCAGACCCGCCATGTTGCGAATGCGGATCCCAACATCGGCGCTGCCTGTAAACGTGACCATCGCCACCTGGGGATGAAGGACGAGAGCATCTCCCAGGGAAGCACCGGGACCAGTAAGCACATTCAGAGCGCCGGGAGGCAGGCCACAATCCCGAAAAATCGCCGCCATTTTCAAGGCGCTGACCGGCGTCGGAGAGGCAGGCTTGTGAACGACGGTGTTTCCCGCCGCGATCGCCGGCCCGATCTTATGCATGGAGAGGTTGAGCGGAAAGTTGAACGGCGTAATCGCCGCAACGACGCCGACGGGCTCGCGCAGCGTCATGCCCCATCGCCCCTTCCCGGCCGGCGCAGCATCCATCGGGACCACCTCCCCTGCCAGGCGGTGCGCCTCTTCGGAGGAAAACAGCAGGGTCTGCGCGGCCCTGTCTACCTCAATCCGAGCCTCCCTAATCGGCTTTCCGCATTCCGAACTAACTGCGAGCGCCAGATCTTCACGTTGCTCCAGAACCCGGTAATGCGCCTTCCGCAGAATCGCTGAGCGCTCGTCGAGCGTCAGAGCGCGCATCGCCGGACCGGCAGCAGCAGCAGCGTCAACAGCAGAATTTACCTGTTCCACAGACGCCTCAAACACCGTCGCGACCGGAGAGCCATCGTAAGGGAGCTTCACGGTGCGGGTCTGGCTGGAAGTAACAGCGTGTCCGCCAATCTCCATTGGATATTCAACGACAGTGCTCATCGACGACTACCTCCGTTCACTCAATGCGAGCCGGCTCGCTGCGGGCCAATGAAGGGACCGAAGCTAAATTCGGATCGTACCACCCTAAGACGCTGATCGACGATTGCTGTGACCACAAAGCGCTCCTCGGGGGGGATCCCAAATCGGAGATCCATCGCCTGAACGCGTATGGCGCCCTCTGGTTCGTCCACCGGTGTCACTCGCCACAGGGGGTGACGGGAGAAGTTCAGGTATCTGCGGAAGACCTCCGTGCTACGGGCAGCCTCAATCTCCGGCCGTCCTTCCGGTTGAAAGAAGATGCGCCCGGCGGTTGGGTCGAACTCACGCAGCAGGTGTACAGGGACCACCATGTAGTAGTTTTCTCCCTGAATCAGCCCGGTCCATGAGAACAGATTGACTGGTCCGGGCACGGCCACCACCTTCGAGACGGGACCCGGCTCATAAACGCGCGATTCGAGCACGGCGACGGCTCTCGCATGGGCGAGGTAACGCACGTACTCATAGGAAAGAAGCATCAGCAGCGCGAAGATCGCGGCGCCGCGCCCGCTGCCCGGCTTGGCCCCGATCTCCGAACTTACCAGGCGTGACAACGCGGGAGCGGCAAGTCCCAGTAGGAGAATAGCCCAGATCCAAAGATCGACGACATGGACAATATCCAGACGCAGCCATTCCGAAGAGAACGGCTTCAGCATGCGGATCCCGTAAACGTTCGTCCAATCCAGCAGTAAATGACTGCCGACGCCGAAACTCGCGGCCAGGAAAGCACCCGGCCATTTCAGCTTCGACTTCTTCTTTCCCCGGCTGAATAGCGCGACAACAAGAACCACGGCCAAAGCCACCACCGGCAGCATGACAAGAGTGTGAGTAATGCCACGGTGATGGTCCAGGTATGCGAGCGCTCCGTCATAGGCCGTAACGATGTCCACGTCCGGAACATTCGCAGAAAGCACCAGGATGGCTGTGGCGTGGGGCGTCAGCCGATTTAAACCGGCGCGGCTAAGCACGAGCCCGGTGAGCGTATGGGTGATATTGTCCATGCAGAAGTTTCCGCGCCTGTCTCCTGGGCGCACGAGCGACGGCAGCTCGGTTTAGAGCCAAGAGGCCAGGCGTTCGAATTGCATCTACTTTGAGTCTACTAGGCGGTGGTATTCGCCGTCTGACAAGCTAGATCAGACTCGGCGGCAACTCCACCACGTAGACTTGAGTGTGGCCCGTTCGATCGCTCGCAAAAGCCACCAGACGTTCGTCATGGGAAAAGGAGGGATGCGGGTGCGTCCACTGGGGACCGTACACTGTGTCGGTGGCCACTTCCATCCAGCTCAGCGCGCGGCTGCCCGCAGCACTCCGGGCCGCTGCGAAGTCTTCCGCCAGAGCATACCGTGAAGTCGTCCACTGCGACCCCTGGTTGGTCGCTTCGGACAAACAGATGCGCTGGCGGGATCCCGTAGCGACGTCCACGAGGAACAAACCTTCGTCCGGGTGATTCGTATCGCAGAGGATTTTTGTGCCTGCACGGTTGGGAGTGATGTGCCAGGCGTTGAACTCGGCAATGAGAGTTCGCTCGCGCGTCTGCCAGTTCATCCGCCACAGCGCCTTTGGCCAGACGGTGTAGACCACATCGCCCGTGCAGCCCAAGAAGGTTTCATGGACGACGAACTCGTCGTTGCCGTGCTCGTAAAGGCACTCCAGTCCGGTCCCATCACGCCGCATCCGGAACATGCGCGGAGCAGGATCAGCGGCAAACTCGAGCCACTCCGGCTCGAGTGGATGAAACTGCGGATGAATCACAGTCCGGGGAAATGGCAGAAATGTCCAGTCCGACTCATTTCCATCGTACTTCCCAACAACAATGCCGTTTTCCGTTCCCCTCTTGGCAGCGGCCGTGACCCACCCGTCCGCGCTCAACGAGCACTCGCCGAGCTGTGCCCCCTTGAACTCTGCAAGGCAGGTCTCCTGCAAGGATTCCCGGTTGATCTTCCACACAGATCCCCCGCGGACGAAGAGGATCTCCGCACCGTTCGGATGGATCGCGGGCGAGAAAGGGTGAATCGGAGGACCAGCCGTCAACTGGCGGATCGGCCCGTCAGGAAATCCCTGAATTTCGAAAAGCTGGGCGTCTCCCGACCGGTAGGACGTGAAGATCAGGTTCCGCCCGTCCGGCGTAAAAGAACTTTGAAGGAAGTAAGTCGGGTGGTTGATCGAAGGGTGCGTCGTGCACTGATGCACCACGGCTCCCGTCACCCGGTCTTGATAGGTCGAATGCTCCGAAGGATGAATCGATCCTTTCCCGAACTGCACCTTTGTAGTGTACATCCACTCGGCTACATGGACTGTTTACGGAAGATCAGAATGTGTTGCCGCGGAAGAAGGTCGCTGATGGCTTTCTCGAGCCTGAAGCCCTCCGGTTCCAACTCGGCCTTCACCTCGCTCACGCTCATCTTATGATCCTCGCGAATGGGAATCGAGGGATCTTCCTTCTTGTACTCCAGGAGAACGAGTCTTCCGTCGGGTTTCAAAGACTGGCGGATCTTCTGCAGCATTACCTGAGGCTGAGAGAATTCGTGGTAGACGTCAACCAGGAGGACAAGATCCATTTTTCCGGGCGGAAGCCTGGGATCGGTTTCGGAGCCAAGGATCGCCTCGTAGTTGGAAAGGCCTGCGTTCTGCATGCGCTCCTTAAGGCGCTCGAGCATCGGCGGCTGAATATCGGTGGCGTAGACCTTGCCCGTAGGACCGATCAACTTCGCGATCCGCTCCGTAAAGTAGCCGACGCCCGCTCCGACGTCCGCCACCACCATGCCCGGTTTGAATCCAATCGCTTCAAGCGCGGTATTCGGATCTTCCTCCATCTCACGCTCGGAGCGTTCAAGCCAGGGCGCCCCGCTCATGCCCATCACGCGAGCGATTCGGCGTCCGGTCACCGGATGGGTCGCTTGCTGAGCATACGACCAGGTAACTCCAGCCGAGACGAGGACCAGGAGGCTCGCAATCGCCCGCAGCTTTACGCGTTTCCATTGCGACCGCATGAACATACAGTGTATTTGTTAAGAGTACCAGCTTCCCTATGCCGATTCCCTACGCTTCTGGCCAAAAGAGTTCCCGCGCTCTGCGCCTCCTTTGTGCAGGACTGCTGCTTGCGGCTTGCGGCTGTTCGCGTCTGAGCCCTTCGCCGATGCCGGTTCCCATGGGCGAGCGCGTATCAGTGGGATCGGTAACATACAACGTCTTCCAGGCCGACTGGCGGAGCGATCTCGAAACGCCCTCGGGCCGGCGTTATCCCCGTCACCGGTTCCTTGTCGTACGGCTGTCGATTACGAACGGAGCCGGCGAGAACGTGAACATACCGCTGCTGCGCGTCGAAGACGCGGGCGGCAAAACGTACATGGAAGAGGATTCAGCAGAAGGGGTTGACGGCTGGCTTGGGCTGCTGCGAATCATTGCGCCGGCGCACACCGAAGAAGGCGCAATCCTCTTCGACGTTCCGCCCGGCAACTACAAACTGCACGTTGTCGACGGCGGGGACCTTGAGCAGCAGAAGGTACATTTTGTGGAGATTCCATATACCATCGCCGCTCCCGTACAAGTGAAGCCGCCGTCAGACTAGCCGGATCCCGGCAAGCCCGGAACTGAGGTACAAAGGGATTGGAGGATTGCTGTGTATCTCCTCTTGATTCCTCTCGCCCTTCTCCTGCCCCCTTCTTCCCAAGCCGTTAAGAATAAGAAGCTTCAGATCCTGAAGCCATCGGTTCACCAATACGAAGACGGCCCGGCGCTCGCCCCGGACTACACCTGGCGCCCGGGCGACCTGGTCCACCTCACATTCTTCATTTCCGGGTTTACCCCCAAGGGGGAGGATCGGAAAGTTGGCGTGAACTACCGCATTAACGCCCTGGATCCCCAGGGGATCAAACTGGTTGAAACCTTGACAGGTACGGTGGACGTCGAGCTGGCGCCCGAGGACAAAGATTGGCTACCGAAGATCAGGGCCATGGTGCAGGTTCCCCCGATTGCCGATACCGGCGATTACCGCATCGAAATCAACGTGAAAGATGAGAGCTCCGGCCAGGAAGCCGCGGAGTATCTTACATTTCACGTTCAGGGTCGGGATGTACCGCCGAGCGACACCCTTGTGATCCGGAACTTTCGTTTTCTTCAAAGTGAGACGGATGGTCCGGCGCTTTCGCCCCCCGCATATAAGCCGGGCGATGCGGTCTGGGCCCGGTTCGAGATCACAGGCTACCGGATGGCGGAGAAGAACCGCTTCGAGGTTGAGTACGGTCTTGGAGTGGAACTGCCGGACGGCAGGCGCGTCTATGATCAGCCAACGGCAGCGGTTGTCGCAGACGAATCCTTCTACCCCAAACGGTACGTAATGGGGGTTCTCAGCTTGAACACCAAACCGGACACCGGAAAGGGGGAATACTCCCTTGTAGTCTCGGTCCGGGATAAGGTGGGAGGACAGTCGTACGAAGAACGTCACACCTTTCGCGTAGAATAATTTCCCCTACTCCGCACTACCCTTCGGAGAGATATGGCGCTATTCCGAACGAGAAGTGCGGCAGTATTCGGCATTGAGGCGTATCTTGTCGACGTCGAGGTAGACATGTACCCCTCCGGGTCTACCCGCGACTTCATTACGGTGGGCATGCCCGACACCGCGGTGCGGGAAAGCCGCGAGCGCATCAAGAGCGCGCTGATCAATTCGGGCTTCGGCTACCCGAGCAAAGCGGTGACGATCAATCTGGCTCCCGCGAATGTTCGAAAAGAGGGTGCAGGCTTCGACCTCCCGATGGCAATGGGAATTTTGGGCGCGATGGGCTCTGTCTCGCGGTCGGAGCATTTTCTGTTTGCCGGCGAGCTCTCCCTCGATGGTAGTGTCCGGGCGGTGCGAGGAGCTCTTTCCATCGCGGTTTGCGCGCAGAAGCAGGGACTGAAAAACCTCGTGGTGCCTCTGGATAATGCAGCGGAAGCTGCGGTAGTCGAAGGACTAAATGTCTTCGGTGTGCGGCATCTGGCGGAGGCTGTGTCGCTGCTGAACGAACCCTCCCGCTTCACACCTGCATCCCCCAAACCGATCCACGGCACACAGAGGTCCCAGGAGCAGCTCGACTTCAGGGATGTTCGGGGTCAAGCGACGACAAAGCGCGCCTTGGAGGTGGCCGCTGCCGGTTTCCACAATGTTTTGATGATCGGCCCTCCTGGATCGGGGAAGACAATGCTGGCAAAGCGGCTGCCGGGAATCCTCCCGCCGCTGACGTTCGCCGAGGCTCTGGAGACGACGCAAATTCACAGTGTCGCGGGCGTGCTGCCGAAGGGCGCCGGCTTGCTGACCGATCGTCCCTTCCGTGCGCCGCATCACACAGTCTCAGATGCAGGTCTGCTGGGAGGCGGATCGGGAACGCCCCGCCCGGGGGAAGTGAGTCTGGCGCATCACGGTGTTCTCTTTCTGGACGAGCTCCCGGAGTTTCCTCGCAATGTTCTCGAACAGTTGCGCCAGCCGCTCGAGGATCGCAGCGTGACGCTGGCGCGGGCGAACATGACTCTTGAATTCCCCGCCGCCTTCATGCTGGTGGCTGCGATGAATCCGTGCCAGTGCGGATTCTTCGGCGACTCGACCCGCGAATGCCGCTGCACGGGCGCCATGATCCAGCGCTACTTGGGCAAGATCAGCGGCCCGCTGCTTGATCGGATTGATTTGCACATCGAAGTACCCGCCGTGCCGTACAAGGAATTGCGCGGCAAGGATGATGGCCCCTCGTCGGCGGAGATGCGGGAGCGTGTGCAGGCGGCGAGAGCTATTCAGGCTGCCCGCGGCTACTACAACGCGCATATTCCCACCAGCATGCTGCGCAAGCTGAGCGCTTTGGATGAGGCCGGCGAACGGACGCTGGAAATGGCGGTGCGGAAGATGGGACTCTCCGCCCGCGCGCATGACCGCATTTTGAAGGTCGCTCGGACGATCGCGGATCTCGCCGGCTCGGAATGCGTACAGGCCAAGCACGTCGCCGAAGCCGTGCAGTATCGCAGCCTCGACCGCAGCTACTGGAGCTGAGAGCTACTGGGAAGGGTGTAGAGTTCGGGATCGCACCTGCAGCATGGGAGGATTTTTCAGTAAGTTCCAAGTATCACTACAATTCCGACGAAAGCGATCATCAAGAGACCGAGTGGATGCGCGAAGTTTATAGTTATTCCCAGTCCGTCGCGTCGCTCTACAAATACAGACTCGTCTTGCGGGTTGTAATAGATGACTCCGGCTTTCCAGTGCTCATCATCTCCTCTGCGAGGACTTCCTGGATCCGCTAGACTGGCCGAGTGCCTAAAGCCCAAGATGGCGAAGCAGACGATGAAAACTACAAATCCGATCACAGTTCCTGCGCCGCCAGGAACAGGAAATATCGGCGATATCGCCATTAGGCAGTAAAGCAGGCTAAGACATAAATTCAGTACGGGGATGAACCACAAGTTAAATCTAGTTCGCTCCTCGCTTCTCTGACTCGTTTGCCCCGAAGACCGCGGCAGAAAACCGAGCAAGTAGCTTAGGCCGAACAAGGGCAAGCCAATAGCAAGAATCAAGGGAGATAATACGCGAACGGGTGTCGTTTTTACGAATTTATCCGGTTTTCCTGTCAAACCATAATGAACCGGAAACTCCTCGGGCAAGCTATTACGCAGGCTGACCAACGCGATACCAGCGACAATCGGCATCACTACTGACAGTACGATCAGGATGATGGTAGACGCTGGTAAACGTCGCATGTCTCTTGCTCCCGCGACTTCTATTGCGTTGTGTAACCCATCCTAAAGGGCGTTTCGCTGGTCCGCTTTGTAAAAGCGGTTACCTTGAAATCGCCGTCTGCGGCATGCCGAAGCCGTGCAGTACCGCAGCCTCGACCGCAGCTAATGAACTAAAAGCTACTCGGCGAACTTGAGAACACGGGCATCCCGCTCTTTGCCCGTTCGCTCGGTCAGAAGCTTGTAGAGTTCGGGGCGGCGCGCCTGCATCCAGCTACGGCCCGTGGCGTCAGCGAGGAGGGAATAATCCAGTTCTGCTGAAACCAGATCCTCGTCGGCCTTCCGCGACTCCACCAAAATCCGGCCGTACGGATCTAGGATCATCGAGTTGCCTGTGCGGATCTCATCGTCGTCAACGCCGATTCCGTTGCTAAAGATGAGAAACAGACCGTTGTCATGAGCACGGCTGGGCAGCCAGCGCATCAGCCAACCGCGGCCCTTGTCGCCGAGAATCTCACGCTCGATCGCGGCGGGATCCGTATGTCGCCGGTCCCACACTTCGCGTTCGATGAGACCCATCAGGTGGGGATTGCGCGTCCGGCAGCCACCTGTCTGATGAGGCGCGAGCAGCACGTCGGCTCCCATCAGCGCAGTCGCACGGACATTCTCAATGATGTTGACGTCGTAGCAGATCAACACCCCGACACGCCAGCCGTGGGTCGTATCAAAGACCGTGTAGTTGCTACCGGAACAGATGAGCTCATGCTCAAAGGCGTGCAGCTTGCGGTGGCAGCGCATTTGGCCGTCGGGCATCGCCACGATGTAGCTGTTGTAGAGGCGTCCGTCTTCACCGGCCTCGACAAGCCCCGCGCCGATGGTCATTCCGGAAGTCCGCGACAACTCGGCGAGCCGTGTCGCACAGGGACCGGAGAAGGCGGGCTCCGCGAGTTCGCGCAATTGGGCGGCGCTAAGATTCCTCAGAAACCAGTAGCCCGTCAGGCAACACTCCGGGAAGACCAGCAACTCGACGTTTTGCGCCTTTGCACACTCCACGAATTGCTCGACCTTGGCGAGGTTTGCCTTCTTATCGCCAGCCACTGCCTCGAATTGGACGGCTGCCGCCTTCAGCTTCTTCATTCGATTTCGATCACTCCAAGCCGCGATTCTACCATCCCTCCACCAACGACGCCCTGGCGAGCAGGAATTCCCAGCAATACATGGCTGTAAGGCGAAGAGGCAAGGGAAGTTGGGTCTTGTTCACCCTTCGGCCTCGTTTGCAACCTTCAAGACTCGCCCGGCGTCCAACCCGGCAGTTACGAGGGATGCGGCACTGGTATCCACATCTAAGCCCAAAGAGCTTAGTATGTATCGGGCTCCTCCTGCTGCCTGCTCTCGATCCGCGATTGCTTTCCGCCCAGCCCGACGTTCCCCTGGTCGTTATCGAAGCGACTGTCACAAACAGCTGTGGCGAGGTCATCCGGGGGCTGACCGGCAGTGATTTCAGCATCCGCGACAACGGCTGGGAGGTGGAAGTCCTTTCTTGTGAGCAGCCAATAGGTCACGCAATCGCGCTAGTGGCAGACAGAACGTCCTTGCAACTTGTTCCCGAGCGCGCTCAGTGGAACGATCTTAAGCGCGGTCTCTCCCGGCTCGGCTCCAATGACCGTGTAGCCCTCCTCCTCCTGGAACAAGGGAACATGAGGTGGGCCCAGAACTTTACTACTGACACCAAAGCCATCATAGAGATCCTGGAGACAGACAGAATTCCGCCGCGAAGGGTAAAAAACGTACAGCCAGTGTTCGACGCCGTAGCCATGACCGCGAAGGCCTTTCCGTCGCGGGAGGCAAGGACCGGCCGTGTCATCATCGTCCTTTCGAACGGCGACGAAAGAGGCTCGCAAATGAAGGCGGATCAGGCAGCCGATGAAGCACTTAAGGCCTGGGCCAGAGTGCACCATGTGATGCTGATTCGCGGAAGCCACTCACTTGGAACTCTCTTCCCGTGGCCGCTGCCGCCGGTGGAGATACCCGAACCCAGGCCTCCATACCCGGGTATTTCTGTCGGCTTAGCGGCCCTGGTGCGGCAGACCGGCGGCATGCAGATGGCTGCGGGCTCCTCAAAAGAGGGTTTCACGACCCTCCTACGTCACCTTCGCGACGAGTATCTTCTGTCCTACGTTCAGCCGTCTCCAAATCGAGGCGGTTTTTGAAGCGTTGTGGTGGGCTTGTCCGCAGCCGCCCGAAGCAAATACCCGGATGCCCAGGTCCTCACCCGCCCTGGTTATTTCGCAGCCGAGTGATGATGGTTTCACTGTACGTAATACCCTTGCCGCGTCTGTACCTTCGCGGTAGGCTGCCTTCGTACGAGACGTGCAAAGCGCAAGGTCCTCATAGGGCCGATCTAGCGCATCCCCGAGCTGGGCGCAACAGGGTTACGTGAAGAGCTTTCGTCGCCGGCGCAGCAAGCTCCGGAAATTCGGTGATGTGGGGTATCGGAGTTGGGGCCCTTTCCTGATGCTGGCCTGTCCGAGCCTAGGGCCGTCGTAGAGATTGGGTTGGTGAGCGCGGAAGGAATCGAACCTTCAACCTACTGATTAAGAGTCAGTTGCTCTGCCAGTTGAGCTACGCGCCCGGGTGATACAGCCATAGTATACCATTGCCGCAGGCTCGATCCAAGTTCCCTAAGGTGAGAGGGAGGCTACACTTCGGCCGGGGTTGGGCATAGAATCATATGGAGCCGCTGCGGCGTTACTGACATGGCAAAACTGGGTCTCCGTCTCACGCTTTCCGCGCTCGCTCTGGGTTCCCTGTTTAGAGCGCATCCCGCGAATGAGGAGCAGCGGGAGCGCTTCGAAATGAACGTCCGGCCCCTGCTGGCCAGCGAATGCTACGCCTGCCACCGTCAAAGCGCGATGGGGAACCTCCGGCTCGATTCCAGGAAAGGGCTTCTCGAAGGCGGCAAGCACGGACCCGCCGTCGTGCCGGGGAAGCCGGAAGAGAGTCTTCTGATTCAGGCAGTCACCCACTCTCATGACCGCCTGAAAATGCCGCCCCAGCGGAAGCTCAAGCCCGAGCAAATTGACATCCTCACTGCCTGGATTAAGGATGGCGCCTATTGGCCGGAGGACGATACTCCTCAGACGGAGTCCGCCAAAGGCAGCGAGTACGTGATTTCACCCGAGCAGCGTGCGTTCTGGTCCTTCCAGCCGATCAAGAAGACGGAGCCGCCGCAGGTGAAAGATACCTCTTGGCCGCGGGGGCCCATCGACCGCTTCATTCTGGCCAGGCTGGAACAGGAAGGACTCCGTCCGGTGAAACCGGCCGACAAGCGCACGCTGATCCGGCGCGCCACACTCGACCTGATCGGCCTGCCTCCGACACCTGAGGAGGTCGACGCCTTCCTCGCCGACAACTCCCCGGATGCCTTCGCCAAGGTCGTGGACCGCCTGCTTGCCTCGCCCCATTATGGGGAGCGGTGGGCGAGATACTGGCTCGACGTTGCCCGGTATTCCGATGACAGCCTGAACTCCACCAAGGACGAGCCCTATCCCAACAGCTTCCGCTACCGCAACTGGGTCATCCGCGCATTCAACGAGGACATGCCGTATAACCTCTTCGTCAAAGCCCAGATCGCCGGTGACATGATGGCGTCGAACGACCCGAACCAGTATGCCGCAGGCCTGGGTTTCTACGCCTTGAGCCCCGAGATGCAGGATGAACGCGTCGACGCCACCACTCGCGGCTTCCTGGGGCTGACGGTCGCCTGCGCCCAGTGTCACGATCACAAGTACGATCCGATCCCGACGAAGGATTACTACTCGCTCCAGGGCATCTTCTCCAGCAGCCGGTTAGATGAGCTTCCGCTCGCGCCCGCCCATGTCGTCGATGCCTGGAAAGCGCAGGAAGAAAAAGTAAAGCGCAAGGAGGATCTGATCCAGCGTTTCTACGATACGCAGCGGCAGCAGATTGGCGAAATCCTGGCCTCGCAGACGGCTGCCTTTATGCTCGCCGCGCGCGGGATTCGGGACGACGCAGGGCTCGATGCCGAAACGCTGTCGCGCTGGAAAAAGTACCTGGAATCGCCGGAGAAAGAGCATCCGTTCCTGAAGAAATGGTTCGATCTCGCAGCGCGCGGGGCAAGCGAGAAGGAGTTCGAACAGGAGGCCTACGAATTCCAGCAACTCGTTCTCGATGTCATCGAGGAGAAGCGGGAGGTTGACGAAAAGAACAAGATCACCCTCGGCCTGAACCCGCAGAGAAACGATGTTGCCAACGCCTCCCTGGTTTCCCTGAGCCGCGACAAATTCAATCTGTGGCGTGACCTGTTTGAGCGGTCGTCCAGGGACTCCGCCGGCTTCTTCCAGACTCCTGATGGCATTTACTACTATCACGAAGGAACGATCGAGCGATTCCTGCAAGGCGAATGGAAGACGTATCTGGAGGCGCAGAAGGCAGAGCTTGAGCAGCTCAAGAACGCCTTGCCGGAGAAATACCCATTCCTCCAAATCGTCCGAGACAAAGAGGAACCCGCGGACGTCAAGGTTCAGATTCGAGGGGATCGCAACAACCTGGGCGAGGTTGCTCCTCGCCGGTTCCTGGCGATTCTTTCCCCTCCGGAGCGCAAGCGCTATACAAAGGGCAGTGGGCGGCTCGAACTGGCGGAAGACATTATCGACCCCAAGAACCCGCTAACGGCCCGCGTGATGGTGAACCGGATCTGGCAATACCACTTCGGACGCCCGATTGTCGCGACTCCAAGCAACTTCGGCCAGCTCGGAGAGCGTCCGACGCACCCGGAGCTGCTCGACTACCTCGCCGCCCGGTTCATCGAGAATAACTGGTCGATCAAGGCAATGCACCGGGAGATTATGCTGTCGGCCGTCTACCAGCTCAGCGCGGCCAACGACGAAACGAACATGGCCAAGGATCCCGGCAATCTTCTCTTATGGCGAGCCAATCGACGCCGGCTGGATGTGGAAGCGCTGCGCGATTCCATGATGTTTGTCTCCGGCACCTTGGACCTCACGCCCGGCGAAAAGGCGGAACCGCTGGACGAGACAAACACGAAACGAACTGTCTACGGATTCGTAAGCAGGCGGAAGCTCCATCCCACGCTGGCCCTGTTCGATTTCCCCAACCCAAACAGCACGAGCGAAGGGCGACTGACAACCAACGTTCCGCTCCAACGGCTGTTTCTGATGAACAGCCCGTTTGTCGAGCGGCAGGCGGAAGCCCTGGCGGCCCGTTTGGAGGCTGGGAGCGGAAGCGCTGAGGACCGCATCCGCGATGCCTACCGGCTGCTCTTCGGCAGGCAGCCGGAGCCCGAAGAGCTGCGTCTTGGGCAGGACTTCCTTACTAAGGCGAAATGGCCCATGTATGCCCGGGCTCTACTGACATCAAACGAGTTCCTATTTGTGGATTAGAGGGAGCGGCAGATGACACGACGAGAACTGTTAACGAAGATCGGCGCAGGATTCGGGATGGTCGGCTTGCAGGGCGTGCTCTCGGCGACCGACGATCGCAATCCGCTCGCACCCAAAGCGCCCCACTTCCCTGCCCGGGCCAAGCATGTCATCTATCTTTTTCTAAACGGCGGGCCGTCCCAGGTGGACACCTTCGACCCCAAGCCGATGCTCGACAAGTACCACGGGCAGCCGATGCCCACAGGGAACCTCAAGACGGAGCGGAAGACGGGCAACTTGATGCGGTCGCCGTTCCAGTTCAAGCGGTGCGGCGAGAGCGGGATCGAGGTTAGCGAGATCTTCCCGCAGATCGGATCGCTGATTGATGACATCTGCGTCATCCGGTCGATGTACACGGACCGCCCCAACCACGAGCCCTCTCTCTTCCTCCTGAATTGCGGCGAAAAGCTTCCGGGCCGGCCTTCCATGGGCTCATGGCTCACCTACGGCCTCGGCACGTTGAACCAGAATTTGCCGGGATTCGTGGTCCTTTGCCCGGGCCTGCCGGTGCTGGGGCATCAGCTTTGGACTTCGGCCTTCCTGCCCGCCGTGCACCAGGGCACGTATATCTCCCTTGAGGAAAAGGATCCGCAGAAGCTGATCGCCAACATCCAGAACACGCGGTGGACGCCGCAAGAGCAGCGGATGGAGCTGGATCTGGTGAACGACCTCAACCGGCTGCACCTGAATCGCGTGGGTTCGGACCAGCAGCTCGAAGCGAGCATTCAATCGGCCGAGATCGCGTTCCGAATGCAGGCGGAGGCGCCGGAGGCCTTTGACATCACGCGGGAGCCGGAAGCGGTGCGCGAGCGCTACGGCGACGGAGACTTCGCCCGCGGCTGTCTGATCGCCCGTCGGCTGGTCGAACGCGGCGTCCGCATGGTCCAGGTCTACTTCGGAAACTTCCAGCCTTGGGACAACCACGACGATATCGAGCTGCACCGTCCGCTCGCCGCGCGCGCGGACGCTCCCATCGCGGCGTTGCTTCGCGACCTGAAGGCGAGCGGGCTGTTGAAGGAAACGATTGTGCTGATCGGCGGGGAGTTCGGGCGGACCCCGGCGGTCGAGATCGGCGGCCTCGTGAAAGTACAGAACGGCCGCGATCACAACAATCACGGCTTCACCTATCTGGTCGCGGGAGGAGGCTTCAAGGGAGGCATGACCTACGGCGCCACAGACGATTTTGGGTTCAAGGCGGTGGAGAACCGGATTCACGTGCACGATCTGCACGCGACGGTTCTCCATCAGCTTGGCCTCGACCACACAAAGCTCACCTACTTCTATAGCGGCCGGAACTTCCGATTAACCGATGTCCACGGCGAGGTAATCAAGGACATCATCAGCTAGTCCCCCGCCGGTCCCGCAACTGTCCGCCTGCCGAACGCAAGATCGGCGCCTGCGGAGTTGTAAAATGAAGGTAAGGGGTTGTGTGGCGGCAGGCGGGAGGCAAAGCCCCGATCGGAAACCGCGAGAACCCTGGGGAATTCGATCGAGCCGAAGCGGCCGTCAAGTCATTGACAAGGCGTGCCCTGTTCGGTACGCTTAGAGTTTTGTAGACTCGAACGGAGAAGGTCTGTCCATGAACACGGAATTTCCGTCAGCGAGCGAAATCAAGCGATCCTGGCATGTAATTGATGCCGAGGGCGCCGTGCTCGGGCGGGTCGCCAGCAAGGCGGCGATGCTATTAATGGGAAAGCACAAGCCTTCCTATACCCCGTTTTTGGACACGGGGGATCATGTCATTGTTGTGAATGCCGCTAAGGTGCGGCTGACGGGTAAGAAAGAAGATCAGAAGGTGTACCGCCGTCACTCCGGCTATCCGGGCGGACTCAAAGAAACGACGGCCCGCAAGATGCGTGAAACGCGGCCGGTACGGATGATCGAAGAAGCGGTCTGGGGAATGCTTCCGAAAACAAAGCTTGGCAAGCACATGTACCGCAAGCTGAAGGTTTATCCGGGCGACAAGCATCCGCATCAGGCACAAAAGCCGGTGCCCTTGGCGGTCTAGATCGAGAGGAAGCGTAGTGGCGACAACCCTGGTACAGCATATAGGAACGGGCCGAAGGAAGAGCGCGGTGGCGCGTGTGTTCCTGCGGCCAGGCAAGGGAGAGATTACGGTTAACGGCCGTCCCTTCGAACAATATTTCACGACTGAGTCAGCGAGAGCGATCGTGCGCCAGCCTTTGCTGGCCACGGAAACGGCTGACCGGTTCGACGCTCTGATTCTTGCAGACGGAGGTGGCGTAAGCGGTCAGGCTGGCGCCGCCCGTCTGGGCATTGCGCGCGCGCTTGTTGAGTTTAACTCCGAGCTGCGCGGCAAGCTGAAGGAACTAGGCTTTTTGACCCGCGATCCGCGCGCCCATGAACGGAAGAAGTACGGACAGAAGGGCGCTCGGAAGCGGTTCCAGTTCTCGAAGCGGTAATGTGCGTAGGTGCGGGGAATTCCCCTTCCCCGCCTTTTGCTCCTGCCGTTGTTTTGGGTCACCTTCACTCCACACACAAATATCGCTTTGGGCCGTGTGAAGGGCGTGAAGGCAAGACCTTATCCTGGTCCGAGGATCTGATTCCTCAATAGCCATTCAGGAGGTATTTTGCCGTCCATTTCAATGAAAGAACTGCTCGAAGCCGGCGTTCACTTCGGGCACCAGACCAAGCGCTGGAATCCAAAGATGAAGGAGTATATCTTTGGCGAACGCAATGGTATCTACATCATCGACCTTCAGAAGACCCTGAAGCTCTTTAAGGATGCGATGCGGTTCGTCGCCGAGATGGCCGCACAGGGGAAGACTGTTCTTTTTGTAGGCACCAAGCGGCAAGCCCAGGACGCGATTGCCGAGGAGGCAACTCGTTGCTCCATGTACTACGTCAACCAGCGTTGGCTGGGCGGCCTGCTCACGAATTTCGTTACAGTTCAACGCTCGATTAAGCGCTTGAAAGAGCTCGACGCGATGGCCGCGGACGGCCTCTGGGAGGGCCGCGCAAAGAAAGAGGTCGGGCGTCTTGAGCGTGAGCGGAGGCATCTGCAGCAGAACCTGGCGGGCATCCGCGAGATGACAAGTTTGCCGGATCTCCTGTTCGTCGTGGATTCGAACAAGGAAGCGATCGCAGTGAGGGAAGCTCGGAAGCTAGGTATCCCCGTGGTAGCAGTCGTCGATACCAACTGCGACCCGGACGAAGTCGACTGGGTGATTCCGGGCAATGACGACGCCCTTCGCGCCATCCGTCTGTTCACCACCAAGATTGCGGATGCGGTGATCGAGGGCCGCGCTCTGGCGACCGAACAGGAATTCCTGGCGGAGAAGCTCGAAGAGCCTGAAACTGAGGAAGTTCCCACTACGCTGGAAGACATCCCGGAATACACGCAATACGTGGATCCGCAGTATGCGCAGCAGTTGATGGAAGAGAGCCTTAGCGACGAGGATCTCCCATCCGTGTCTCTGCCGCGCAAGAACGCGACATCGGAAGCTCCGGAAGTGGCTCCGGGCGTGGGAGAGAATCAGTAACTTCACTTCCCTGGGACAGTCTGACTCAGACTGTCCCGGACGCAGCCGATCGGCAACGTCCGGGTTGCGACGGAATCAGTCGTAATGCGCTGTCACGGTACCTTTGCCTGGACGGCGTTCGTGTGTAATTCAAGCGATTTTACAGGTGCGTAGGAAGGATCTATGGCGGAAATTACCGCGCAATTGGTGAAGCAGCTCCGCGAGATGACCGGCGCGGGCATGATGGATTGTAAGAAAGCCCTGGTGGAAGCAAACGGCAGCCTGGAAGAGGCAGTCTCGATTCTGCGGAAGCGCGGCGCGGCCACGGCGGCGAAGAAATCGGGCCGGACCACCAGGCAGGGCATCATCGCCTCCTACATCCACCCCGGCTCCCAGCTCGGCGTCCTGGTAGAGGTCAACTGCGAATCGGACTTCGTTGCGCGCACGGAAGAGTTTCAGTCCCTGGTGCACGACATCGCGATGCAGATTGCGGCAGCGGATCCCCAGTTTATCCGCAAAGAGGATGTCACGCCGGAAGCAATCGAGAAAGAGAAGGAGATTCAGCGTGCCCGCGCCCTTGCCGAAGGCAAGCCGGAGAAGATGATCGATAAGATCGTCGAGGGGCGCATGAACAAGTTCTATGAAGAGGTCTGCCTCTACGAGCAGCCCTTTATTAAGGACAACAGCGTAACGATCGGACAGTTGATCACGAACAAGATCGCTACAATCGGCGAAAACATTACCGTGACCCGCTTTTGCCGGATGAAGGTTGGCGACACGGCTCCTGCTGAAAGCGAGCAGCCCGCAGAGTAGTTCAGATCGTTTGAGCGGAGTTCAAGCCGCGAATGGCCCGACGAGTTTCGCGGCCCTTCGCGGCTTTATTTCTTATGGAATCGATGCCGAAATACAAGCGTATCCTGCTGAAACTGAGCGGCGAAGTGATGGCCGGCCAGGGGACCTTTGGAATCGACCCGGAACGCGTCGCGGCGCTCGCTAAAGAGATTGCGGAAGTCGCTCGCACAGGAGTTCAGATCGGGCTTGTTGTCGGCGGAGGGAACTTCTTTCGGGGAGTTGCCGCGGCTGCCCGTAATATGGATCGTGTAACCGGCGACCACATGGGAATGCTGGCCACCGTCATCAATGCCCTCGCGCTGCAGGATGCCTTGGAAAAGGAAGGCATTCCGACACGGGTCATGACGGCGATTCAGATGCACCAGGTAGCGGAACCCTATATCCGCCGCCGGGCGATTCGCCATCTCGAGAAAGGCAGAGTCGTGATCTTCGCGGCCGGCACGTCCAATCCTTACTTCTCCACGGACACCGCAGCCACGTTGCGCGCGCTTGAGATCCATGCGGAGGTGGTCGCGAAAGCAACTCGCGTGGACGGAGTTTATGACAAGGACCCGCTGAAGCATCCGGACGCCGTTTTGTTCCGCGAAATCTCCTTCCAGGATGTGCTTGCCAATGCTCTCGGCGTGATGGATGCGTCTGCTGTGGCAATGTGCCGCGATAATCAACTGCCGATCATCGTTTTCAATCTCAATCGCTACGGCAATATAATGCGAATGGCGATGGGAGAACCGGTGGGAACTCTTATCCATTAGATGCCACCCGCTGGGTGAGCCCTGGGGTGCAGAAGGCCGCCTTTGCGGAGGGAGTGAGTGAAAGTTATGAAACCAGGACAACCAAGCACAACCGGCACAGGCAACTTCCAAACCATAAAAGATGTGGAAGCGCACGCCAGGACGCGGATGGAGAAGGTACTGGGCGATCTTCAGCATGAAATGTCACACATACGGACCGGCCGTGCGTCGGTGAACTTGCTGGATAGTATCCGGGTCGATTACTACGGCACACCGTCACCAATCAATCACCTGGGAACGCTACATGTGCCGGAGCCGTCGCTGCTGACCGTGCAGCCGTACGACGTGTCGATGATCGGCGCGATCGAGAAGGCAATCCGCAATTCGGACCTTGGCCTGAATCCGAGCAACGACGGCAAGATTATCCGGATTCCTATCCCGCCCCTGACGGAGGAACGGCGCAAAGACCTGGTCAAGAAGCTCCACAACATCGCTGAGGAGCATCGCGTGGCCCTTCGGAACATCCGCCGCGACGCCAATGATTCCATCAAGAAACTCCTGAAGGAGAAGCTCATCAGCGAAGACGATGACCGCCGCGGTCACGATGAGGTTCAGAAACTGACCGACTCTTACATCGCCAAGCTGGATCAGGCGGTCAAGTCAAAAGAGAAAGAGATTCTCGAGCTGAAGTAAGCCACCGGGAATCGATCGTTTACAAGCGGCGAGGTCTGTGCCTCGCCGTTTGTGTCTCCGGCCTATCTTTCCTGCTTTCCCGGGCCGTACAACACGCGCCCCGGCAACGCCCCCGTCATCCTGGCATCTTGCAGGACGACCTGTCCATTGACTAGTACGTGTCTCACGCCTTCCGCATACTGGTGGGGATGGAGAAACTCGGCCTTGTCCACGATCTTCTCAGGATCAAAAACCACAATGTCGGCCTTCATTCCGGGCCGGAGGAGACCCCGATCAAACAGCTTCAGGCGCTGGGCAGGCAGGCTCGACATGCGGCGCACGGCATCTTCGAGCGTCAGAATCTTTTTCTCCCGGACGTACCGTCCGAGCACACGCGCGAAAGCGCCGTAGTTTCTGGGGTGAGGCACGTCTTCCCCAAATGTCGGAATGCCGCCGTCGGAAGCGACCATCGTGAACGGATAGGCCATGATGCGGGCGATGTCGTCTTCGGAAATGGCGTGGTAGACAGCGGAGCAGCCTCCCTTTTTCTGAATCTCAATCGCGATATCGGCGGCATTCTCGGCCGTTGGCGCAAGCTTCCGCTCCACCGCAATCTGGGCCAGATTCTTACCCGTCAAGCCGGGCTCCTTACAGGATGCGAGGAAAATGTTTTTCGGATCTCCCCCGCCCCGGTTTTCAAGAATGTTCGTGATGATCGCCTGGCGGATTCGAGCTCGCTGCTCCGGAGCCTCGAGCCGTTCCAGCAGCGCCTCATGGCCACCGGCCATCGACCATTGCGGGAATAGCGCGCCCGTGCCGGTGCTGGACGCCGTGTACGGATACTGGTCGATGGTCACATCGACTCCCCGCGCACGCGCCTCCGCAACCAGCCGAATGGTTTCCGAGCTTAACCCCCAGTTCTTCGCGCCAATGACCTTGTGATGACTCACTTGTGTCGGCAGTCCGCCCTCTTCGCCGATACGGATCGTCTCCCGGACGCTGCTCACGATGTCCGCCGATTCATCGCGCATGTGGGAAATGTG
This sequence comes from uncultured Bryobacterales bacterium, assembly GCA_937959285.1. Taxonomy (GTDB): domain Bacteria; phylum Acidobacteriota; class Terriglobia; order Bryobacterales; family Bryobacteraceae; genus JADGHK01. Next base: position 12,293 of record CALGAR010000018.1, on the reverse strand, counting down.
CATTCCGCCGTGTTGTCCCACGACCTTTGCGATCTCTATTACCTCTTCCGTCGCAGCGTAGTTTCCGGGAACATAGAAGAGCCCGGTGGAGAGACCAAAGGCGCCGTCCAGCATCGCCTGACGGGCGAGCTCTGCCATCTTGCGAATTTCCTCCTCCGTGGCCCTCCTGTTTTCCATCCCAATAACAGTCCGCCGGAGCGTACCGTGGCCGACGAAGAGACCAAAATTCACCGCGATCTGCGTGCCGGATAACTTGGACAGGAAGGGCGCGAGCGGCAGAGGCGAGCTGCCGTCATTACCCTCGATCACCGTTGTCACGCCTTGCCGGATCAGGTTTTCGGCGTGCGGGTTCTTGAAAATGCCCCCGATGCCGTGGTTGTGAATGTCGATGAAGCCGGGCGCGACGATGGCGCCTTCGGCGTTCAGCTTTACTCCAGCGGTGGCGTCCCTCAGATTGCCGACGGCGGCAATCGTGTCTCCCTTGATGCCGACATCGGCGTAGAACCAGGGATTCCCGGAACCATCGAGGATCCGGCCGCCGGTGATGACGACGTCAAAACGAGACTGCGCCGGCAGGAGGCAAGGAAACAGAAAGGGCAGCCAAAGCAGGATGGCTCGCATGGACGCCATTCTACCCGCGATCCGCTGTTGAATTCTTGTGTTCACACTGTGTCAATCATGGGACGTCCCGTTGGTCTTCGGCCCGGAGGAGACTGCCGAGAAAAAGAGCCCCACGATTAGCAAAAGCGCGATGACTGCCGAGACTAACATCATGGAACCTTCGCCCCTTGTCTTATCGACTAGCAATTCTTTTGCCAGCACCCTGATATCTGCTTAGTGGCTCCGCCAGGCGCTTCGTTTCAAAGCCGACTGTGATAGGTTTGAGCGTATGCAGATCAAGCTGGCGTTCGGGAAGACGGGCCTGGTCATGGAGTTGCCCGGCGGATTTGAGTATCAGGTGCTCGAAGCACGCTCGGCCACCCCGGTCGAGGACCCGCTCGCAGCGGTGGAACAGGCGCTCGATGCTCCGGCGGGACGTCCCCCGCTGGCGGAATTTGCTGCGGGCAAACACACGGCCGCCATCTCTGTCTGCGACATCACACGTCCCGCGCCCAACCGGACGGTGCTGCCTCCGCTGCTTCGCCGCCTCCATCAGGCGGGCATTCCGAAAAGCGGAGTCACCATCCTGATCGCCACTGGTCTTCACCGGCCCGCTACGGAAAGTGAGATTCAGGAAATTGTAGGCGGGGAGATCGCGGTCGAGTATCGCATTGTGAACCATAATGCGAGGGAGCTTTCCGAACACCGCTATCTGGGCAGGACACGCTCGGGAACGGAAGTCTATATCGACGAGCGGTTCGTAGCAGCCGACTTGCACATTACGCTGGGATTCATCGAACCGCACCTGATGCTCGGCTTTTCCGGAGGGCGCAAGCTAATCGCTCCGGGCTTGGCTGCTCAGGAGACCATCAAGATTCTGCACAGTCCGAAGTTCATGCGCGACCGGCGTTCCGTCGAAGGCTCGATCGACGACAATCCGCTGCATGAGGAACTGCTCGAGATTGCCGCGATGGCCCGGCACGACTTTATGGTCGACGTTGCGCTTTCGAGAGACCGCCGCATCGCTGGAGTGTTTGCAGGGGAGCCGGTTGCGGCGCACCGGCGCGGCGTCGAGTTCGTCTCCCGCACGCTGCTTGAGAGGCTGAAGCAGCCTGTGGACGGGGTCATCACGACAGCTGCGGGCTATCCGCTGGATCTGACGTTCTACCAGGCGATCAAGGGAATTACAGCAGCCTCGCACATTGTGCGGCCCGGAGGCGCAATTCTTCTCGTGGCGTCGTGTGACGAGGGTGCAGGCGCGAACGAATTCCGCACGATGCTGAAGGAGAGCCCGCCAGCGCCGCAATTCCTGGAACAGATCCTGCACGCCCCTGTCACGGTCGACCAGTGGCAGTTAGAGAAGCTGGCGCTCGTCGCCGTGGAAAAGGAGCTTTTCTTCTACGTGCCTGGGCTCCCGCAGGAATACCACGGCAATCTCTGGGGCCGTGCTTTCCCCTCAGCATCCGAAGCAGTTGAAGCATTCCTCAGACGGCTCGGACCTGGGGCGCGGGTTGCAGTGATCCCGGAAGGTCCGTACGTGCTGGCGAAAGCAGACCAGACAGAACTGGCTGCGGTCTGATATAGGAGGCCTGCCGAACTATAAGCCGGTTTCTGTACCCTTCCTTACGAAGGGCGGTGGCCATTCATCTGGGCCGGACATTACTGCCAGGCTCTAGCGACCTACCCGGAAGTCAAACGGAGCGGGCCACTCCTCCTCCCCTATTTGGTCTTGCTCCGCGTGGGGTTTACCCTGCCGGACAGATTACTCTATCCGCGGTGCGCTCTTACCGCACCTTTTCACCCTTACCGCCCGGCTTGCACCGGCCGGCGGTATATTTTCTGTGGCACTTTCCGTAAAGCCCGCTTTGAGCGAGCCCTCCCGGCTGTTAGCCGGCACGCTGCCCTTCGGAGACCGGACTTTCCTCCGCGCAATTGTTAACGATTGCACAGCGGCCACCCGTCCGGCAGCCTCTTCTACATTATCTCACACAAATTGTTATGATTTGTTTAGTATCGCGGCGTATATCAAGTCGCAGCTAAAGAGAGCAGATTTGTTTGCTCGATGAATAGAAGAAAGCAAACAAGCATTTTCACGGGAGAAATTTTGAGGAGATCAGAGATGTCGAAGAAGGCATTGAGGTTGCTGCTGCTGTCCTCTCTTCTAATCTCGTCAGTTTGGTCACAAGGGCTGGAAACTACGGCTCGGCCGGATGACTGGGAAGAGATCAATTTTGAGTTCAATTCCTCCGTTCTCACGGATGGATACCCGAGCCTGCTCCGGCTTGCCGAGCTTCTGCAGAAGAATCCGGATTACAAGGTACGAATTGTCGGACACGCCGACTGGATCGGATCAAATCCGTATAACAACAAGCTGGGACTTGCCCGTGCGAATGCCGTGCGGGACTTTCTCGTAAAGTACGGAGCTCGCTCCAGCCAGATTACGACAGCATCGGAGGGCGAAACCAATCCAAAGTATGGCACCGACCGCCGGCCGGCGGAACGGGCAAAGCTGCAGCGCTGGATGAACCGGCGTGTGACCCTCACCGTCACCGACGGGCAGGGCCGTACGATCGGCGACGGCGGTATCCGTGACGCAATGCACGGGCTCGATGAGCTGCTGAAGAAACAGACGGAGTGCTGCGAGGCGATTCTCAAGCGGCTCGACAAGCTTGACGAAATTGCAAACATGCTGCGGGATTTGAAAGCCGAGAATGACCGGCTGCGGAAGGATGTCGATGAGCTGCGAGCCGCACAGTCCGGACTCCGCCAGCAGGTATCAGATCTCCCGCGTCCGCTGAGTGCGGAGGAAACCAGCAAGATTGCAACGGACGCCATCGAGGCCTCGCGTGAGAAGCGTTTCGCGATCCTCGGCATTAACGTTGGTCCGACGAATGACGGCGACTTCACGATGTCGGGCCGGGCGAGATACTTCGCGCCGTTCAAGGATCTTTTCGCGGTGCAGGCTCAGGGCGAGTACATGCGCTGGCAGGATCGTCAGGAGGGACAGTTTGATCTCGGCCTTGTGGCGCGTCCGGTGAGCCGCTTCCAGGCCGGTCTGTTTTCGAGCTTCAAGCACGTCGACTTCCGCACCAACAATCTCGGCGGAGGAACTCTTGGTCAGGCTGCCCTCACTCTGGACTACCTCTTCAGCCGAGGCCGCATCGGCGCGTTCGGTACGAAGGGATTCATGAGGGAAGATGTCCTGGCGCGGCGTGCTCTGAGCCCGAACGTCTTCGAGGAGACCTATCTCCGCATTGTTGACCAGGCAGGCGTCAGCGCAACGATCGGCCTCTGGGGCCGGGCGTACGCTGAGGGTAACGTCGGTTATCTGTCCCGCTTTGGCGGCGACGACAAGCCCGGTGGAACCTTCCGGCTGGTCCAGCCAATTACCGAACGAATTGCCGTCACACTGGACGGCGGGTTTAACGAGACCCTTGTTTCGAACAACGCCTACGGACGCGTTGCTGTCGGTCTGCAGTTCGGCAACTTCCTGGCTCCGAAGCAGTACATGGAGACCGATCGCCCGGTACCGACCGACGTTCCGCGAATCCGTTACGAAACTCTGACGCGTCAAGTACGGACCGGAAACGGCGCGCCCGTGGTAGATGCGGGCCCCGACCAGATTGGCGTTCCGGCGGGTCAGATCGCACTGGACGGCTCCGGATCGTTTGACCCTGAGGGTGATCCAATCACCTTCGAGTGGGTTCAGATCGCCGGCCCTGCCGTTGCGCTCAGCGGAGCGAATACGGCTCGTCCGACATTCACCGCGGAGGAAGGCCAGAGCTACAGCTTCCGCCTGACTGTGACGGACGACAAGGGCGCCAAGGGCATCGATACGGTAACGGTCACGACCAGGTCTGCTTCGGTTGAGCCTGTACAGATCGTGAGCTTTGTTGCCAATCCGCCTTCGATCCAGGCGGGTCAGGCTTCCACTCTGGTTTGGCAGGTCAATAATGCCGACGAGGTTACCATCACCGGTCTCGGCCGGGTCGACCAGTCCGGCTCGTCGAGCGTTTCGCCAACGACAACCACCACCTACACTCTCACCGCCCGGAATTCCGCCGGCGCGATTAGCCAGTCCGTCACAATTACGGTGCAGCAATCGCCGAGCGGCGAGCTCCCTCGCGTAGCTAACTTCTCGGCTTCCCCGACTACGATCGACCGTGGCCAGTCCTCAACGCTGGCCTGGTCCGTCGAAAACGCGACCTCGGTACAGATCACAGGTCTCGGGACGGTGAGCAACACCGGGACCCAGACTGTTCAGCCGACGGAAACGACGACCTACACCTTGACCGCTACAAACGCGCAGGGGCAAGTTTCTACGAGCGTGACCGTCACGGTGAACGTGCCGTCCGCTCCCGCCCCGACGCTGGTTGCCTGCGCTGCGAATCCGGCCACCTCGCCGGCGCCCGGCCAGCCGGTAACCCTGACTTACACCGCTCAGAACGCGACCGCAATCTCGGTCTCTCCGGGACCGGGAAGCGTGCCGCTGGGCCAGCCGATCACTGTCCAGCCGACAGCGACGACCACCTACACCATCACCGCGACTGGCGCACCGGGCACGTCGCCCGCCACCTGCACGATTCAGGTGACCGTGCTTCAGCCCGAGCCTCCGACGGCGGTGATCGCGGGCGGCCCGATCCTCGAGACCTTCAGCCGTCAGGTGACCATCGATGGCAGCCAGTCGACGGATCCGAGCGGCGGGCAGCTCACCTATATCTGGGAACCGCTGCAGACCGGAGCCGCGGTAATGGACCAAGGCCAGCCGATCACCCGCGTCATCCTCGCTGGCGCATTCGGCGATTATCCAATCCGGCTGACGGTACGGAATGCCGCAGGCTTGACGTCTGAGGCAATCATAACCATCCGGTTCCGATCGACCACGATCTTTTAGTGGACTTCAGGCCGGGTACTGAATGGCGCCCGGCCTCTCTTCTCCCGCCGAGGTCTCTGTTTTCCCTTCCCTGCATTCCTCAGCCGGCTACTTGCCGGACGTTCCCGGCCGGGCGGACAAGCCTGTTGCACAGGAACTAGGGATTCTTTTTCTGCTCGCCTTTTCGCAGCAAGCTGGGACGCTTCTTCTGCTGCTTCTTCTCTTCTTCGGCCGCTTTCTGTTCGGCGTTGCGACGCGCGGCGACCTCGGCGCTCGTCATCATCTCCTCGAGTTCCTTCTTGCGCCGCTGCTCGCGTGCGGCAACTTCCGCGCTTCGCTCCCCAAGGTCCTGATTCGCTAACTCGACGCTGTCTTCCGTGGTGTCGATGGCCGTCTTCAAGGCGAACCGGTAGAGGTCCAGGTCCTGCGGCTGCGATTCCTCAATTCTCCGCAGAATCTTGAGCATTTCCTCCTCGGCCTTTGCAACCTCTTTCATGCCGGCCTGAATATCGAGCTTCCGGCGGAGCGCGTCATCGGCAACTGTATCGATCGCGTCGATAATCTCGGTGTATTCATCGAGTGTCTGGCGAATCATCACCGACCTTCCGGGCTTCGGCTTAGCCATCAGCTGTTCCAGCAGCTTGAGCCGCTGCTTCGCGAACTCCGTATACAGCTTGAGGCGCTCATTGGGCTCCTGAACAAGACGCACCTGATCCGCTTCATCGGCAGTGAGAAAATCGCGCTGTGCGTGTGAGGGAACGGTGAGGAGCGCGAACGATAGTACGACCGGCAGCCATCTCATCATCAAACCTCATCTCTTTCGGCTCATAACGGCCAGTAGGAAGTCTTCATGGACTTCACCCACGTGACGGCCGACACCTTCAATCAACGCGCGCTCGTCCAACGACGTCTCCTGCGCAAAGCTTTGCAGGCGCTTTTCGAGCTCGCGCGTCTTCAACTCCCCGCGCTTGTAGTGCTTCAGCAGCTTGCTCGGATGCTTCCCGGTCTCTTTCAAAGATTGAAGCGCCAAATCCACCGACTGCTTCACTTCTTCGAGCAAGCCTTCCATCCGTTTGATATCGCCCTCCCGCCAGGCGGATCGTGCTGCCTCCAGACATTGCTCGCCATGCTCGAGGGCCTTCTTCGACCGGTCTACAAGCTTGGGTTCTCCGAGGAGTGCCGACAGATCCGCGCAAACAGGCAGCGCTGCCGCCGTTAGCATGATGAAAAGAGAGAAACTCCGTATCATCGACGCAGTTCCTTCTGAATCACCTTGATTCGCTGTCGTGCCTTGAACTCTTCGTTTGGACTCTTCCCTTCACTCATCGTCAGGAAGCGCTGGTAGGCCGCAAGGGCGGGCTCATATTGCTTCATGCGGTCGAGGATCACAGCCCGAAAGTAAACGTGTCCGGGCTTCTCGCCTCCAAGAGCTTGAACACGATCCAGCACTCCGAGCGCCTGAGGGTAAGCGTCTAACAATATCAACACTACGGCAAGCTCGCTAAATGCCTCGGCGGAATCGTTCCTGAGCTTCGTCGCCTCGAGAAACTGCCGCGCGGCGCCCTGGTAGTCCTTCTGGTCCCTGAGAGATTTGCCGTAGAGCATGCGCAAATCGTAGTTGGCCGGCTCGGATGCAACAACCTCCGCAAGAAGGCTGATTCCCTTCTCCGGCTGTTTAAGGCGCAGGTAGGCCTGAGCGAGGGCGAGGCGGTTGGCCGGGGTGGGCGAATTCTTCACGGCGAACTCCAGGTGAGGGACCGCCTCCGCATCTTCCCCTACTTTCACCAGCAGATCTCCGAGGCGCTCCCGGGCCGCGGGATTCTCAGGAAACTGGCGGTAAATCTCGATGGCTTTCCGAGGCTGATTGCTCACCTCGTAAATCGCTGCCAGTTCCAGAACCGCTTCCTTCAAAGAGGGATCAATGGCTGAGGCGTTCTGATAGACTGCCGCCGCCTCATCGAGCTGCCCCTGCCGCGCCTTCGCCCGGGCAATTCCTACCACAGCAGGTCCAAACTTCGGATCCGCCGCCGCTGCAGCCTGATAAGCCCTTTCCGCCTCTGCAAACTGCTCCGTCCCGAACAAAGCTTCTCCAAGATAATAGGCCGGGCGCACTTCTCCGGGCTTCTTTTCATGAGCCGCCCTTAGAGGTTCGACCGCCTCGGCGAAGCGCCTGTTTCGAACTAAGACCATTCCAAGATTCAATTCCGCCTCGTAAAGACCCGGCCTCAGTTCGAGAACTTTTCGATAGGAGAGAATCGCTTCCTGGTCGCGCTCGAGAAAGCTGCAAGCGAGCGCGAAATGGAAATGGGCTGAGTAGTCTTTGGGATCCGCTTCGATTGCCTTTTGGAAGTGGGTCGCCGCGTCCGCGTATCGCTGTTCTTCAAGAGCCTTCACCCCCTGGGCATTCTGATCGCCTGCCTGCAGCAGAAGAAAGAGCAACCCAGGGAGAAGAAGATTCATACCCTCATTCTAGTCCCTGCAGTGAAGTGCGGGCGTTCTGGAAACGAAGATGGAAGACAAAGTGCAGATTAACGGAGGGGGCCTGCGAAAAAGGCTCCAGTCGGCTCCGACAGGGAAAAATTTTCCTTCTCCGAGAGACGGACGGAGCTGTACGACAAGGAGAAGAACATGGCGGACGAAACGTACGACAGACCGATTAACCAGGAAGAAGCCCGTCACAGGGAGCGAGCGATGGCCGCTGAAATCGAAGCTCGTGAACGTGAAACGGACCGAGCTATCGCGGCCGCCGAGAGCTGGGGAATGCGGTTTCGCCGCATCTCTTGGGGTGCAGTTTTTGCCGGCGTGGTTGTAGCGCTTGTGGTTCACCTGATGCTCAGCATCCTGGGCATCGCAATCGGTGCGACTGCTTTCGACCCAACACAGCCAAATCCGTGGGCAGGACTAGGAATAGGCACAGCGATCTGGTTCATCATCAGCAGTCTGATCGCCCTGTTTGTCGGAGGATGGGTGGCAGCCCGGCTTTCAGGCGTAGCACGCAGGGGCGACGCTGCGCTGCACGGCATCGTGACTTGGGGCTTAGCGACATTGGTCTCGGCCTACCTGCTGACAACCGCAGTCGGCGGCCTGATTGGCGGCACAGTAGGCATTCTCGGAGGAACGATTCAGGGCGCAGTGGCCTCGGGAGGCATGCCCTCACGTCAACAGCTAAAGGACGTCACTCAGGCCGGTTCGCCAGCTCGTGAAGCCGCAATTCAGGCGATCATGTCCCAAAGGAATGTCGATCGAGCCAAAGCCGAAGCAATACTGGACCAGAACATTGCGCAGGCGACCCAGGCAGCTGAAACAGCAAGTGAAAAATTAGGACAGGCGGCCTTCTGGACCTTCATCGGCCTCCTCGTCGCGGCCCTTGCTGCAGCATTTGGAGGATGGATGGGACGGCCGCGGGAGCCAGTTCTGCTTCCGGCGTAAGTCTCTCAGCGAACTTGCGCGAGGCGGCTGGCCAGGTACTTGCCCGTATGAGATTGAGGCACGCTGGAGACAAATTCCGGCGTGCCTTCCGCTACGATGCGTCCTCCACCTTCGCCGCCTTCCGGACCTAAGTCAATGATCCAGTCCGCGGCGCGGATCACGTCGAGGTTGTGCTCGATAATCAGCAGGCTCCCTCCGTTGTGAATCAACCGCCGGAAGGCATCGAGCAGCTTGGCGATATCGTCAAAGTGGAGACCCGTCGTCGGTTCGTCGAAAATGTACAGCGTTCCTTCAGAGGTCGCCTGCATCAAGTGAGCCGCTAGCTTCACGCGCTGCGCCTCGCCGCCGGAGAGAGTCGTGGCAGACTGGCCGAGCCGCAGGTATCCCAGACCGACGTCCTGAAGCACCTTCAGACGCGACACCAGCTTGGGGGAGTCTGCAAAGAAGCTGATTGCTTCCTTCACAGTTAACTGAAGCACCTCGTGGATGTTCAGCCCCCGGTACCGCACTTCCAGAACGCCGCTCTTGTAGCGCGTGCCTTTACACTCCTCACAGACCAGCTCAACGTCCGCAAGGAACTGCATTTCGACTGTTACCGTGCCGTCGCCCTGGCAGGTGTCGCAGCGTCCGCCCGGGATATTGAAGGAGAAGTGGCCGGCCGTGTAGCCGCGGCGATCGGCTTCCGTCGTCGATGCGAAAATCTCACGGATGAGATCAAATGCCTTGATGTAGGTGACCGGATTCGATCTCGGCGTCCGCCCAATGGGGGATTGATCCACAAGAACGACATCCCGGATCAGTTCCGCCCGTTCCACACGGGTGCATACCTGCTTCCGGGTCTCCGCAAGGCCGCCGCTCTCGCCGTCGGTAGAAACCTGCCGGTTGCGCGCTTCGAGCGTCTTGTAAATCACCTCGTGGACCAGCGTCGACTTGCCGGAACCGGAAACGCCCGTGACGACCACCATCATGTTGAGCGGGATCGACACATCGATGCCCTTGAGGTTGTTCGCCCGGGCGCCAAAGAATCGCACAACGCGTTTGGGATTGACCGGCTTTCTGGCTAATGGCGGCCTGGAGGCGCTTAATTCTCCGCGCAGGTAGCGCGACGTCAGAGACCCCTGGGCTTTCGACGGGTCCAGCAATTCTTTATACGATCCCTGAAAGATGACGCGGCCTCCGTTCTCACCGGCGCCGGGACCAAGATCGAGGATGTGATCGGCAGCGCACATGACATCGGCATCGTGCTCAACCACGAGAATGGTGTTGCCCAAATCCCGCAGCTCCTCCAGAATTTGCACCAGACGTCCGGTGTCGCGAGAGTGCAGTCCGATCGATGGCTCGTCAAGGATATAGCACGCTCCGACAAGTCGCGAGCCGAGGCACGTCGCTAGCTGGATGCGCTGCGCCTCCCCTCCGGACAAAGTGGCTGAGAGGCGGTCGAGGGTCAAATACTCAAGTCCAACGTCGTTGAGAAACTGCAAGCGCTGCCGGATCTCGATGAGGACCTTGCCCGCAATTGCGTTCTCTTCGTCTGAGAGCTTCAGCGAGTCAAAAAACTCACGTGCCTGGGCGATGTTCATGCGGACCACGTCCGCAAGAGTCTTGCCGCCAACACGCACGTAAAGCGCTTCCTTCCGCAAACGGGACCCTCCGCAGTCCGGACACTCCGTGTAACCGCGATACCTGCTGAGGAAGACCCGCACATGGACTTTGTACTTCTTGGTCTCAACCTCGCGGAAGAACTCGCGAATGGCCTGAGCCACAATGCCGCGTTCGGCCGCAGACAAATCGCAGTAGGGCACGTCGAAACGCACTTTCCCGCGCGCTTTCCGGCGAAACTCCTCCTGGAACCACTCGTACTGCGGTTTTGTCCAGGGATTCACCGCGCCGTCTTTGATCGATAAACCCTTGTCCGGAATGACAAGGTCCATGTCGTAATCGATGGTGTTGCCAAACCCCTGGCACCGCGGGCAGGCGCCGTAAGGGTTGTTGAAGCTGAAGAGCCTCGGCTCGGGCTCTAAGAACTCAAGACCGCACTGCTTGCAGGCAAACTTCTCGCTGAAGCGGAGGCGTTGAGGATCGGCCACTCCCGCCTGCTCGAATATGACCTCGCCCGCCTCCCGGTAGCAGATCTCGATGGAATCGACGATGCGCTGGCGCAGCCCGGGCTGTATGGAGAGCCGGTCGACGAGCACGAACAATGGCTGCGCAAAATCGATATCGAGCAGAGATTCCGGCGTCGAGAACTCGAACATCCGTCCGTTCTGGAAGAGGCGGTTGAAGCCCTTCTTTCGGAGTTCAAAGAGTTGATCCCGCAGGGCATCCGGCTGCAGCTCTTTGCCGGAGCTGCTGCGCACTGGAAAGAGAACGTACCAGCGCGATCCTTGGGGCTGTGCGAGCATCCGCAGAGCGATCGGGTCTACCGTGTCTCGCTCGACAAGATTCCCGCATTGCGGGCAATAGGTGCGGCCAATGCGGGCGAAGAGCAGCCGCAGAAAATCGTAGAGCTCGGTGCTCGTTGCAACCGTCGATCGCGGATTGCGAGTCGTATTCTTTTGACGGATCGCGATGGGCGGCGCGATGCCCTCAATCTCGTCCACGTCCGGCTTTTCCATCCGCTCCAAAAACTGCCGGGCATAGGCGGAAAGCGACTCCACGTAGCGCCGCTGCCCTTCCGCGTAGATCGTGTCAAAAACCAGAGACGACTTTCCCGACCCGGATACACCCGTTACTACCGTCAGCTGATTATGCGGGATCTCGACGGAAATGTTCTTAAGGTTGTGGACACGAGCACCGCGGATTCGAATCGTTTCACCGGTCACTGGAATGGCCTACACTGAGATCGATCGGACGAGGGTGGTATCTCTTAATTATACCAGTCCGCTTGGATGCTCCCTGTTGCCTGAACATTTGATTGACTTCCGACGCTCGTTGTCACAGTGGTATCTCCGGAATCATCGAAAACTTCCCTGGAGGGAGACGCGCGACCCTTACCGCATCTGGCTATCGGAGATCATGCTCCAGCAGACGCGCGTAGCCGCGGTCTTGCCCTACTACCAGCGTTTTCTGGAGCGCTTCCCGGACGTGCAAAGCCTGGCATCGGCAAGCGAAGACGAATTGCTCGCAGCATGGAGCGGGCTTGGCTATTACTCGCGCGCGAGGAATCTCCAGCGGGCAGCGAAGGAGATTGTAGCGCGTGGCTCCTTTCCGTCCGACTACGATTCGATCCTCGCGTTGCCCGGCGTAGGAGATTACACAGCCGCAGCCGTCGCCAGCATCGCCTTCGGGGTTGCCCGCGCGGTGCTCGACGGAAACGTCCTCCGGGTGCTGAGCCGGATCACGAACGACAGCGGCGACATTTCATCCGCGAAAACACGGGAGCGGCTGCGAA